>NZ_JAVJPT010000015.1:0-141205 GCF_040217515.1 Erythrobacter sp. | reverse complement strand
GCCCATCTCGCCCATTTCGCCGGGCGCTTCGGCAAGGCCCGCAGCGACGATCAGGCCGGTATTGTCGATGATCGTCCCGTCAACATCGCGCGCATCGATCGCGCGCCCGCCGAACGAACGGATCGTGCCCGCATTGGTGATTTGGGCATCGTCGCCCTCCACCTCGACGGCGTCATCGTCGATCACCTCGATCGCACCTTCGGACGTGACATCGAGCGTGCCGCCGCCCGGAACGGTCTGGCGTTCCTCCACCGTCTCGTCGATAACGGCCTGCGCCAGGGCCGGTGCCGGGACGGAGGCGACAAGGCCGGTCGAAATGGCAAGCACGGATGCGCCGCCGATGGCGCGGAACCGGGTCGAAAACTGGATCATGGCAAGCCTCTCTCTTCGCGGGAAAACGAAAACCCGGGGGGCCTTGCGAGCAGCTTGCCAGCCGCGTCTCACCCCCCTCAATACCGATCGGTATGCCTGTTGTGTGACACCGCTATGAAGACCCGCGCCCGGGGCCAAACGTCCCGCCCGGGGCGCAAGAGGCCTGTGTCGATTGCTAAGGGGTGATCAGCCGGGGCTGCTATGGAGTCAGCCGCGCCCGCGATACGGGGCGACGCCCTGGTCGGGCAGCCACAACCCCTCGGGCGGCGCGCCGCTCTGCCAGAAAACGTCGATCGGGATGCCCCCGCGCGGATACCAGTATCCCCCGATTCGCAGCCAGCGCGGCTCCATTTCCCGTGCAAGGCGCTGGCCGATCCCGACGGTCACGTCCTCGTGAAAGCCGTTATGGTTCCGGAACGAGCCGAGGAACAGCTTGAGGCTTTTCGATTCGACGATCGTGTCGCCGGGTGCATAATCGATTACCAGATGCGCGAAATCGGGCTGGTTCGTAACCGGGCACAGCGAGGTGAATTCAGGGGCGGCAAAGCGCACGCAAAACAATTCGCCCGGGCGCGGATTGGGAACGTAATCGAGCACCGCCTCTTCGGGCGAGGTCGGCAGCGGGGTTTCCTTGCCGAGGAAGGCGGGGGCGGCCGGGTGGTCTGGGGTGTGTGCCATGGCGCGCTGTTGCCGCGAAAGCTTGGACCACGCAAGCGTCCAGACGGCGTGCAAGTGCCGCCGGGCCGTGCGCGAAAACCTTCTTGTTCCCGCTGCCGGAAAGCCCGCACGTAACCCGCATCGGCCTGACGCCCCCTTGGCGCGCGTCGCCATGCGCGCTACCGCCAGAGGGATATGCAACAGGATTTTCCGAGCCTCGTCTCGAGCGAATGGCTGGCCGGGCGCCTCGAAGACCCGGCGCTCGCCGTTCTCGACGCCTCGCGCCACCTGCCTGCCTCCGGGCGCAACCCGCGCACCGAATACGAAGCCGCCCATATCCCCGGTGCGCGCTTTCTCGACCTCGCCAGCCTGACCGACCCGGCGTCCGACGTGCCCGCCGCGCTGCCGACCGCTGAACAGGTCGCGGCGCGGCTGGCCGCGCTCGGAGTGGGGCCGCAGGCCGCCATCGTTCTGTATGACGACAGCGCCGTCAAAACGTCCGCGCGCGCATGGTTCGCCCTGAGCGAAGCGGGGCGCGAGCGGGTCGCGATTCTCGACGGCGGACTTGCCAAGTGGCGCGCCGAGGGACGTCCGCTCGAAAGCGGCCCGCACGCCGCCGAACGCGCCGAAACGGACGTGCTGCACGCCCCCCGGCGGGTCCGGACCAAAGCCGACATGCTCGCCAATTGCGACAGCCGCGCCGAACAGGTGCTCGACGCGCGCGGCGCGGACCGCGTCTTCGGCACGGGCGAGGATCCGGTCCATGGCGGCGCGAACGGTCGGATCCCGGGCTCGCTTAACCTGCCCTTCGACGAAGTCTTTGCCGAAGACGGCACGTTCAAACCTGCGCCGGAACTGCGCGCCGCATTCGAAGCGGCGGGGGTCGACCTGTCGCGCCCGGTTGTGACGACTTGCGGCAGCGGGGTCACGGCGAGCGTGCTGCTTTTCGCGCTCCACCTGACCGGCAAGCACGACGCCGCGCTCTATGATGGCAGCTGGATGGAATGGAGCGCCGATCCCGACACGCCCAAGGCGCAGGGACCCGAAGCATGAGCGGGGGCGACGAACCGGATAACCTGCGCGAAGGCACCCGCCTCACCCGTGCCGGGCGGCGCCCCGAATGGACAGGGCGGGTCGTGAACACGCCGGTCTGGCGCGGTTCGACCCACCTCTATGCCAATGATGCACAGCGCAAGAAGGCCGGGCCGAAAGACGAGGACGGGCAGTTCTTTTATGGCCGCCGCGGCGCGCCGACGCAGTGGTCGCTCGCCGAGGCGCTTACCGAGATCGAGCCGGGGGCGGCGGGGACGGTGCTCTATCCCAGCGGGGTCGCGGCGATCGCGGGCTGCCTGCTCGCGGTGCTCTCGCCCGGCGACCGCCTGTTGATGAGCGACAATGCCTATGATCCCAGCCGCAGCATGGCGACCGGCCTGCTTGCACGCATGGGGGTGGAGACGCGTTTCTTCGATCCGCTCGACCTTGCATCCTATGCGAAGCTGGTCGCCGAATTCCGCCCGCAGGCTGTCTGGCTCGAGAATCCCGGCAGCCTGACGATGGAAGTGTGCGACGTGCCCGAACTCGCCCGCATTGCGCGCAAGCACGAGGCCGTCAGCCTGATCGACAATACTTGGGCGAGCCCGCTCGGTTTTCCGGCGCTGGAGCGCGGCTGCGACATCGCGATGATGAGCCTGTCGAAACATGTCGGCGGCCATTCCGACCTGATGATGGGCTCGGCCAGTGCGGGTGAGTACTTCTACCGCAAGCTGCGCCGCACCGCACAGCAGCTCGGGCAGGTGGTCTCGCCCGATGACGCTGCGCTCGCCGCGCGCGGGCTGCGCACGATGCAGGTGCGGCTGGAGGCTTCGACGAAAAGCGCGGCGCGGATCGCCGCATGGCTGGCCGACCAGCCGCAAGTGGCCGAGGTGCTCTGCCCGCTCCTGCCCGGCGATCCCGGCCATGCGCTCTACGCGCGCGACTTTGTCGGCGGCTGCGGCCTGTTCAGCTTCGTCCTGGCGAGCGCGGACATGAAGGCATCGGGCCGCGTGGTCGATGCGCTCAGGCTGTTCGGGATCGGCTATTCATGGGGCGGCTATGAAAGCCTCGCTTTGCCGATCGCGCCGCACGCCTATCGCACGGTCATGGCCTCGCCCACAAGGCCGCATGGCGATGGGGGCGAAGATCGCCCGGCCATTCGCCTGTCGATCGGGCTGGAGGACAGCGAGGACCTCATCGACGATCTGACGCAGGCCCTGGTGAGGATGGAGGGGTCATGACCGCGCCCGCGCCACCCCCCGCCGCCGCGACCGAATCGCCCGATGCCGCGTCCACCGGCGAACTCGTCGATGGCGCAGCAACGCTTCCGCCCCGGCCCGGCCAGGTCTGGAGCCTCGCCGAAGAAGCGCCCGAGGAGACGATCATCGGCGTTGCAACCGGGGCGAAGGAAGGCATCGCCAAGCAAAGCGAAACCGTCGGCGCGGTGGTCGAGGGGCTCGACAGCTGGGCCTTCGTCATCGGCTCGGTGCGCATCTCGGCCTTCGACGTGCTGTTCGTGGTGGCGACGATCCTGCTCGTGCTCGGCGCGGCGTGGTTCGCCACGCGCCTGACCCGAAAGGGCCTGCGCGGGGTCAGCCGGCTCGACGGGACTCAGGAATTGCTGGCCGAGAAGATCGCGACCATCGTGATCTGGACCGCGGCTTTCTTCATCGGTGTCGACCTGCTCGGGATCGATCTCACCGCGCTCGCCTTCTTCGGGGGCGCGTTCGGCCTTGCGATCGGTTTCGGCCTGCAGAAGACCTTCGGGAACCTCATTTCAGGGATCATCCTGCTGCTCGACAAGTCGATCAAGCCGGGCGACGTCATCTCGGTGCACGATTCCTCGGGCGCGGAAAGCTTCGGCCAGATCCGCAAGATCGGCATCCGCGCGATCTCGGTCGTCACGCGCGACCGGACCGAATACCTGATCCCGAACGAAACGCTGATGATCAACCAGGTCGTCAACTGGTCCTATTCCTCGCGCGATGTGCGGGTGAAGGCGCCGGTGGGCGTGTCCTACAATTCCGACATCGAACTGGTGACGAAGCTGCTCTACCAGGCGGCCGAGGATACCGAGCGCGTCCTCAAGACGCCGCGCCCACGCGTCAATATCATGGAATTCGGCGATTCCTCGGTCAATTTCGAGCTGCGTTTCTGGATCCAGGACCCGGAAGAGGGAATGGCGAATATCCGCTCCGACATTTACCGGCAGATCTGGCACCTGTTCCAGGAACACGGGGTCGAAATCCCCTTCCCGCAGCGCGACCTCAACGTGCGCTCCTCCGACCAGTTCGACCGGCTGATCGCGGCGCTCGAGGGGGGCGGTGCAGGCGGCGAGAGCGAGCGGGACGAGGCGGGACCGACAAGCTCTGCTTGAGCGGGGCCAATTCATTCTCGCTGGCGGGCTGGCGGCGTTTGGCGCATCCCCCTGCCCATGCACAGCACCCCCACTCCCCAGGCGCTTGTCCCGGGCACGGTCCATCTCGTCGGCGCGGGGCCGGGCGATCCGGACCTGCTCACGCTGCGCGCCGCGCGGCTGATCGAGCGCGCCGCGACGATCGTCCATGACGGGCTCGTCAGCGATGCGATCCTCGCCATGGCCCGCCCCGATGCGCGGCTGGTCTCGGTCGCCAAGCAGCGCGCGCGCCACACCCTGCCGCAAGAGGAGATCAACGCCCTGCTCGTGCGCGAGGCGCTCGCCGGGCGCGACGTGGTGCGGTTGAAAGGCGGCGATCCCTTCATCTTCGGCCGCGGCGGCGAGGAGGCCGAGGCGGCGCGCGCTGCGGGCGTTTCGGTCGAGATCGTTCCGGGCATCTCCGCCGCGAACGGCGCGGCGGCGGCGAGCGGCATCCCGCTCACCCACCGCGATGCGGCAAGCGTCGTCAGCTTCGTCGCGGGCCAGTGCAAGGGCTTGTCCGACCAGGATTGGTCGGGGCTCGCGGGCAAGGGCCGCACGCTCGTCATCTATATGGGCGTGAGGACCGCGGGCAGAATCGCCGAAAAACTGATGGGCGACGGGCTTTCCCCGGACATGCCGCTCGCGGTGATCGAAAACGGCGCGCGGCCCGAGATGCGCGTGGTGCGCGGGCCGCTCGCCGGACTGGCCGATCTCGTCGAGAGCCACGGCATAAAGAGCCCCGCGCTCATCGTCATCGGCGAAGTCACGCAGCGGGACAATGCCGCGCTCGCCCGGCTCGCGATGGAGGCGCATCAATGAGGATCCTGACCGGCAACGACCTGAAGACCGGGGCCGTCGTTTGGTGGACCGGCGAATTCTGGTCGCTGCATGTCGATGAGGCGGTCGACGTGGGCGACCGCGCCGAGGAAATCATTGCCGCCGAAGAGGCCGCGCGCCGGGTCAACGTGCCCTACGCGATCGAAGCCACTCGCGAGGCGGACGGACACGTGCGCCCCGCCCATATCAAGGACCGCGTCCGCGCGCTCGGCCCCACGGTACGCCCCGACCTGACATTGAAACCGCAGGACCCCGAAGCTCTCGACTGGGTGATCTGACATGTATTCCTACGACCAATACGACCAGGCGATGGTCGATGCGCGCGTTGCCGAATTCCGCGACCAGGCGCGCCGCCGCCTCGAAGGAAAGCTGACCGAGGACCAATTCAAGCCGCTCAGGCTGATGAACGGGCTCTACCTCCAGCTGCACGCCTACATGCTGCGCGTCGCCATTCCCTATGGCACGCTCAATTCGCGCCAGATGACGATGCTGGGCGACATCGCGGACAAGTATGACCGCGGCTACGGCCATTTCACGACGCGGCAGAACATCCAGTACAACTGGGTGAAACTGGAGGACGCGGCCGACATCCTTGCCGACCTCGCGACGGTCGAAATGCACGCGATCCAGACGAGCGGGAACTGCATCCGCAACATCAGTAGCGATCATTTCGCCGGTGCGACGCAGGACGAGATCATCGACCCGCGCCCCTATGCCGAATTGCTGCGCCAGTGGTCGAGCTTCCACCCAGAATTCAGCTACCTGCCGCGCAAGTTCAAGATCTGCGTGATCGCCTCCGAACGCGATCGCGCAGCGATGCGGCTGCACGATATCGGGATCCAGATCGTCAAGAATGATGCGGGCGAACTCGGCGCGCGCTTTTTCGTCGGCGGGGGGATGGGCCGCACGCCCATGATCGCGCCCATGATCCGCGACTTCGTCCCGCTCGATCACCTCGTCACTTATGCCGAGGCGTGCCTTCGCGTCTACAATCGCTACGGGCGGCGCGACAACAAGTACAAGGCGCGCATCAAGATCCTCGTCCACGAACTGGGCGCGGAAGAATACACGCGCCAGGTCGAGGAGGAATTCGCACACCTTATCGAGCAGGGCGTCGAGCCGCCTTTCGCGGAGCTGGAACGCATCCGGGGCTTCTTCACCGACCCGCCATTCCAGGACGGGCCGAAGACCGTCGACCGCTCCGATCCCGATTTCGCCGTCTGGGTGGACCGCAACACGCATCGCCACAAGCATGACGCCTATGTCTCCGCCGTCATCAGCCTCAAGCCGGTCGGTGGCATACCCGGCGATGCAACCGGCGAACAGATGCGGCTGATGGCGCGGCTGGCGAAGGAATACTCCTTCGACGAGATCCGGGTGATGCACACGCAGAACGTCGTCCTGCCCCATGTGCGCATCGCCGACCTGCCCGCCTTGTGGACCGAGCTTCACGAAGGCGATCTCGGCGCGCCCAACATGGACACGATCGAGGACATCATAGCCTGCCCGGGCCTCGACTATTGCAGCCTCGCAAACGCCCGTTCGATTCCGCTCGCCCAGCGCATTTCCGAACGCTTCGACGCCTCGGGCAAGACCGGCAGGTTAGGCGAACTCAAACTCAAGATCTCCGGCTGCATCAACGCCTGCGGCCACCACCATGCGGGCCACATCGGCATCCTCGGCGTCGATAAGAAGGGCAAGGAAAACTACCAGCTCTCGCTCGGCGGCAGCGAGGCTGAGGACGTAAGCCTTGCCCGCATTACCGGCCCCGGCTTCGACGAGGACGGAGTGATCGAGGCGGTCGAGAAGGTCACCGACCTCTATCTCGAACGCCGCGCCGAAGGCGAACGCTTCATCGACACCTATCGCCGACTCGGCATGGAGCCGTTCAAGGAGGCGCTTTATGGGTAACGCCGCCGATTTCGGCACCAGCCCCGACGACGTCCAGTTCCGTTTCCGCGAGGACGAGCCGGTCGATCACGGCACCGTCACGGTCGATTCCGCGCTGGAACAGACCAATGCGACCGCCGTCCGGATCGAACCGGGCGACGATGCTCGCCTGCTGATCCCCTTCCTTGACCGGCTCGCACTTATCGAGGTCAACTTTCCCGTCTTCACCGACGGGCGCGGTTATTCGGCGGCACGCATCCTGCGCGAAGCGGGCTATACGGGCGAATTGCGCGCGGTGGGCGATGTCCTGATCGACCAGCTGAGCCACATGCGCCGCTGCGGTTTCGACAGCTTCGCACCCGACAGGCGGCTCGACGAAGAAGATGCGAAGCGTGCCTTCGCCACGTGGGAAAATGTCTACCAGCACGCCGCCGACACGCGCTTTGGCGCGCGCGCGACGATCGCCGAAATGCGACACGGGGACAGCGCGTGAACGAGACCCGCAGGATCGACCGGCTCGAGGCCGCCCCGCGCTTCACCGAACACGACGCAGTGCGCCTCAATCGCATGTTCCGCGGCGCCTCGACGCAGGAAATGCTCGCAGGCGTCATCGAAGGCGATCTTGCGGGCGACATCGCCGTGGTGTCGAGTTTCGGCGCGGAAAGCGCGGTCCTGCTGCACCTCCTCGCCCAGGTTGATGCGCGCATTCCCGTCCTGTTCCTCGATACGGGCAAGCATTTCGCCGAGACACTGACCTATCGTGACGGGCTGGTCGAACGCCTCGGTCTCAATCTCGTTGTGCTGACACCGGACCCGGAGGAACTCGCCGCGAAGGACGAAAGCGGCCTCAGATGGTCCTACGATCCCGACGGCTGCTGCGAGATCCGCAAGGTCAAACCGCTCGCCGAGGCGCTCTCCGGCTACGATGCCAGCCTGACGGGGCGCAAGGCGTTCCAGTCATCGACCCGCGCGACCCTGCCGCGTTTCGAGATCGACACATCGGACGCGCAGGGACGGCTCAAGATCAACCCGCTGATCGACTGGTCGTCCGAGGATATCGAGGCCTATTTCACCACGCACGACCTGCCCCGCCACCCGCTGGTCGCACGGGGCTTTCCCTCGATCGGATGCGAGCCATGCACCCACAAGGTCGCGCCTGGCGAAGACCCACGCTCGGGCCGCTGGAAAGGCTGGGACAAGACCGAATGCGGCATTCACAAGCCGGGCGAAGAGCCGTTCCTGTAGTAACAACGCAAAAGGGGCTCCTCGCTGCGATGCGCGAGACGCCCCCTTTCGCATTCTGCCGCAGAATCAACCTTCTGTCATCTCCGCGACCCGCTCGATAGTCGAAACTTCACCGTCATCCGGATCGGTCGAGGTCCACAGCCCGTCCGCATTCACTTCCTCGGCGTAGCAGGTCATTTCCTCTTCGTCCTCGGGCTTGGCGCAGAACTCATTGGGCGAACGCTGTTCCCAAGTCCCGGTTTCGACTTCGCCATTCGCGTCGGTGGAGGTGTAGGTTCCGTCATCGGCGAGCACCTCGATAGAGATTTCGCCCTCCGCGTTGATCACGCGAAAGGTGCCGGTCGACGGTCCGCCATCGGCGGCCGTGGTGGCAAGAGCGGTGGCATCGGGCGAGATCTCATCCCCGGCAGTCGCTGCGAGGGTGCCATCATCCTCTTCAGCAGCACCGCAGGCGGCAAGCGCTGCCAGCAAGGGCAGCACAATCAGTCTTTTCATTCGGAATTCCCCCAGAATGGGCCTGGCGGTGTCACCCGCCCGATCGCCAGATATGCGCCCTGCCCGACCGCATAGCACCGGTTGGCGTGAGCGTCACCTCAAATGGGTGACCGGTGCTACAGCCACCCCTCGCGGGCGTACCAATCCGCGGTCGCCCTCAGCCCCTCCTCGCCACCAATGCGCGGCTCCCATACATCGGCAGGCACGCGGCGGTCGGAACGCGCCACCCAGTTGGGATGCGCCATGTAGCCCACGCGGTCGGCGGTTAGCTTTGCGTTGTCGCCGCGCACCATACGGTCCGCTTTCGCGGCAAGATCGAGCACGCCGCGCGGGAGATGCGGCGCAAAGACAGCCTTTCGGCCCACTGCGCGCCCGATCGCCTGGGCAAGCTCCTTGTGCGCCCAGCCGCCCTCGCGTCCGTCATCGGGCTCGTAAAGCGCCTGCCGCCCGCCATGCCGGGCAAGCGCGACCAGCAGCGGGGCGAGATCGCTCACATGGATGATCGACGTCGCCCCGCCCGGCGGCAGCGGGACCACGCCGAGCTTCGCCGAGCGGAACAGTTCGAACATGTCGGCATCGCGCGGGCCATAGACCGCGGGCGGGCGCACGATGGTCCAATCGAGCCCCGAGGCCTCCACCAGCGCCTCGGCGCGTGCCTTCGATGCGCCATAGGCCGAAAGCTGCGGTTCGCGTGCGGAGAGCGAGGAGACGAAGACGAAGCGTCGGACTCCCGCAACCTTCGCAGCCGCGATCATGTTCGCGGTTCCGGTGACATTGGCCGGTTCGAAGTCGGCCGGGTCGGGCGCGTTCGTCAGCCCCGCGACATGAACCACCGCGTCGGCCCCCGCGCACAGACGCGCAAGCGTGCCTGCGTCCTCCAGAGTCCCCGACATCCATTCCACGCCTTCGCGCGGTCCCTGTTCGCGGCGCGTCAGCGCGCGCACCGCTTGGCCCTGTTCCAGCGCCTCGTCCAGCACGGCGCTGCCGACGAAGCCGGTCGCCCCGGTGAGCGCGAGCCGTTTCACGAACGCACCATGTGGTCACGGTGAACCACCGCCGCGCGTGGGGCATAGCCGAGCCGGGCCTCCTGTTCACTCGCCCGCAGCCCCGCAATGGCGCGGCATTCCTCCGCGCTGTATTCCACGAGTCCCTGGCCCAGCCGTTCGCCCTTCGGCCCGTGCAGGCTGACCAGCGCGCCGCGCTGGAAATCGCCCTCGACCTCCACCAGCCCGGCGGCGAGCAGGCTCGCCCCCTCGGCCAGCGCCCTCACGCAGCCCGCGTCCACCGTCAGCACGCCCTCGGGCGCGAGCCGCCCGCCGAGCCATGCCTTGCGCGCACTGTCGGTGCGGACGGGCAGGAAGATGGTGCCCCGCCCGGTCTGGCGCAGCCGCGCAAGCGGAGCATCGCCGCGCCCGTCGATGATGGCGAGCGCGATTCCCGCCCGTTCCGCGATCCGCGCGGCCTGCAGCTTGGCAAGCATCCCGCCCGAACCCAGGCCGGAGCCGGAGCGGCTGTCCGCCATGGCGATGATCTCGGGCGTGACGCCCTCGACCCGCTCGACCAGCGCCGCGCCTTCCTCTGACGGCGGGCGATCATAGAGCCCGTCGACATCGCTCAGCAGCAGCACGCCCTCGGCCCCCGCCGCCTGCGCGACGCGGGCGGCGAGCCGGTCATTGTCGCCGAAGCGGATTTCCTCCGTCGCCACGCTGTCGTTCTCGTTCACCACCGGCACCGCGCCCTTGCCGAGCAGCATGTCGAGCGTCGCCGCCGCGTTGAGATAGCGCCGCCGATCTTCGAGATCGCCCAGTGTGACCAGCATCTGCGCGGCGACCAGTCCGCGTGCCTCGAGCACGCCCGCCCATAGCTGCGCCAGCGCAACCTGCCCGACCGAAGCCGCCCCCTGCGCTTCGGCGAGGCTCGCCCGCCCACCCGCGGCAAGGCCGAGCCGCGCCGCGCCCAAGGCAATAGCGCCCGAACTCACGACGATGACCTCGGCCCCGCCCGCGCGCAGGGCGGCGATATCGCCGGCAAGCGTTTCGAGCCAGGACCTGCGCGCTTCGCCTTGCTCCACGAGCAGGGCGGAGCCGATCTTGACCACCAGCCTGCGGCAGCGGGCCGGATCGACGAGGTCGGCGATGATGCGGTCGGAGGCGATCAGATCGGCGACCACTCGCCCGGCTCCTCGCCCTCGTCATTGTCGATCTCGGCGGCATTGGTCTCGGTCGCGGTCTTCATCGGAAGATAGGACAGGACCGCGTCGAACAGCGGCTCGATCCCCTCGCCGGTCGCGCCGGAAACCGCGAAGACTTTCCCGGCGCCCGCTGCCATCAATTCCTCGGCGAAGCCGGCGACCAGTTCCTCGTCGGCAAGGTCGAGCTTGTTGAGTGCAACGAGGCGCGGTTTGTCGGCGAGACCTTCTCCGTAAGCTTCCAGCTCTTCCTCGACCACGCGCATCGCGCCGGCCGGATCCTGTTCACCCGTGCCGGAAATGTCGATCAGGTGGATCAGCACCCGGCAGCGCTCGATATGGCCGAGGAAACGGTCGCCGATGCCCGCGCCTTCGGCAGCGCCCGCAATCAGGCCGGGAATGTCGGCGAGCACGAATTCACGGCCCTTGTGGCGCACCACGCCGAGTTTCGGGACGAGCGTGGTGAAGGCATAGTCGCCGACCTTGGCCCGCGCGTTCGAGACCGCGTTGATGAAGGTCGACTTGCCCGCATTGGGCAGCCCGACGAGGCCCACATCGGCGAGCAGTTTGAGCCGCAGCCAGACCCACATGTCCTCGCCCGGCTCGCCCGGCTGGTGCTGGCGCGGGGCGCGGTTGGTCGCGCTCTTGTAGGACGCATTGCCGCGCCCGCCCATGCCGCCTTCGAGCAGGGTCAGGCGCTGGCCGACCTCGGTGAAATCGGCAAGCACTTGCTCCTTGTCTTCGGACAGGACCTGCGTGCCCACGGGCACCTCGACGACGAGCGGCTTCGCGCTGGCGCCGGTGCGGTTCCTGCCCATTCCGTGCTTTCCGCGCGGCGCCTTGAAATGCTGGGCGTAGCGAAAGTCGATCAGCGTATTGAGGCCGGGCACGGCCTCGAACACGATATCGCCTCCGCGCCCGCCATCGCCGCCGTCGGGCCCGCCGAATTCGACATAGGCCTCGCGCCGGAAACTGACCGCGCCCGGCCCGCCCGCGCCCGATTTGAGATAGATCTTGGCCTGGTCGAGGAAATGCATGGGCTGCACCTATGCATTTCCTCGCGGTTTGGCGAGAGTTTAGAACCTTGCTTCCAGGCCGATCACCGCGCTGCGACCGGGCGAGACGAAGCTGAAGACCTGCTCGTAACGTTCATCGAGCAGGTTATCGACCCGCCCGAAAAGCTCGATCCCCTCGGCCAGATCCACCCGGGCGTTGATATTGACCAGCGTGTAATCGTCCAGCCGGACACGCACGGGCACGAAGCTGGGATCGGTGAAGGCATCGTCGAGCGCCGCCCCGTTGTGTCGCACGACCAGCGTCGCCGAGGCCGCGTCGTCCGGCGCGGTCCAGGTCAGCGCGGCGCTGGCGATATCCTCGGGCCGGCGAACCTCGGTGGTCCCGTCCTCTTCGCTGTCGATGTGGCTGTAGGCCGCGTTCAGCGAGAACGCCCGCCCGAGCGCGGCGGCGAGCGCGATCTCGACCCCCTTCTGCGTGCTCACCGTGTCGCGGTTGCCGGGCGTGGCGACAAAAGTCGGCGGGGGAAAGGTGGTGAAGATTTCGCCTTCCAGCTCGCTGTCGAAATACGTCGCCGAGACGGTAACGCGGTCGGCGAACAGGCTCTGGTCGATCCCGACTTCCCAGCCTTCCGATTTCTCGGGGCGCAGGTCCTCATTGCCGATGAAGCGCCCGTCGACGAATCCGAACAGCTCGAAAAAGCCCGGGTTCTTGATCCCCGAAGCCGCCGCCGCGCGCAGGCGGGTGGTGTCGGTAAGGTCGAAGCCCGCCCCGATGCGATAGGTCGTCTCGTCGGCGAAGCGGTCGTTGATGTCATGGCGCAGAGCCGCCGAGACATCGAACCGCCGTGCGTCCAGACGGTATTCGCCGACGAGGCCGGTGTTCTCGATCCGGCGCCGCCCGGTGAAGGCGAAGCCCGAAGGGTCGGTGTTGCGGAACCGCTCGCGCTCCCAGTCGACCGCAAATGTGACAGTGTGCGACACCGCGCCCGTGTCGAAGCCGTAGGCGGTGACATAGGACGCTTTCAGCCGGTCGCCTTCCGACCCGTTGGTGCGGCCCGCCGCCCCGAAGGTATCGCGGGCGATGTCGGCGATCTGGGCCGACAGGTCGTGCGTCCATGCCCCGTCCAGCGCCTCGTAGCGTGCGCCGACGAGGGCGTAGACCGCCTCGTTTTCGAAGCGGGTCCCGGGGCTGTCGACGATGAAACCAAAGGTCGGGCTGGCGGGATCGTTGTCCGAATTGTTGAAGCGCCCCTCGGTCAGGATATAGCGTCCCACGGCGCGAAAGGTGAGGCCGGAGGCCGCCTCGACGCTGCCCTTGCCCGAAACGGTATAGCTGTCGCGCCCGATGTCGCGCGTGCCGCCCCCGTCGATCGGACGCGCATTGGGCTGGCCGTCGGTGCTGACCACGGTCGCCGACAGCGCCGCGTCCCAGCCCTGCCCATTCGCGCCATAGCGCGCCGCGCCGTTCGCCGTGCCTTGCGTGCCGCCTTCGATACGCGCGGAAAAGCCTTGAAGGTCGCGCCCGCTCGCGCTCTGGTAGGCGATCACGCCGCCGATCGCGTCGGGGCCGTAGAGCGCCGATTGCGGCCCGCGCAGGACCTCGACGCGCGCGCCGGGTTCGGCCTGCAGCGTGCCGAGATCGAATTCACCGGCGAAGGGATCGGACACCTCGATCCCGTCGACGAGGACGAGGACGTGATTCGCCTCGCTCCCGCGCAGGCGGACCTGCGTCTGGCCCGCCACCCCGCTCACCGCGACACCGGGCACGTCGCGCAGCGCCTCGGCGATGTCGCGCACCTGGCGGTCCTCGAGCTGGTAATCGGCGATGACCGTGGATGATCCGGTATAATTCTCGCGCAATGTGAAAGCGTCATCCCGGCGCGCGCTCACGAGGATTTCGGTTTTCGCGACCGATGAATTGCGGATGGGTGCCTCGCGATCCTGCTCCTCGGATTCCTGTGCCCATGCAGGCACACCCCAACCCAGCGCGCACGCAGCGCCGCAGGCCAAAACAACAGATTTTCTCAACGGTTCCTCCCGTTCCATAGCGACCGACCGCGCCGGAGGATGTCCCCCGGACGGCCATGCGAATGTCGCTCAGAACGAAAGTCTTTTTCCGCGCCGGGCCAGTCCCTGAGCCAGGCAAAGAGCGACACGCCCCGGTCGGTCTCCTGGCTCGCGGGTCGGCGCATCCGGCTCTCACCTTCCCAGGGTTTCCCCCAGTGGCTGCGCACCCCGTGGGGCACGCGCGAGACGGATGCTCACCGCTTACAGTTGCAGGGACAGCTGCGGACTTGCCTCAAGAAAAGGCGCACCGCATTCCCGTTACCGATGCGTGGCATCGGTTGTAGCGTCCCTAGCCGCGAGCGCAACTCCTCGCTCACGCTAACCAGGATCGCGTCGCTGCCTGCCGTTACATGGTCGAGGGACAAGTCCCGGCAGCGCCGCAAGCGCGACCGCGCGCGGCCGCCAATGCGGCGAAGCCTGGCGGGCCGGACGGCCCGCGCCCGGCGTTTGAGGGCGAAAGAAAAAACGCACCTGGTGGAGCCGAGGGGAATCGAACCCCTGACCTCGTCATTGCGAACGACGCGCTCTCCCATCTGAGCTACGGCCCCGTCCAGGTTGCCTGGGACGGGGGCTTGGAAGCCGCCCCCGTGCCGGGCAGGCGCGCGCCTTAGCGTGAAGGCTTGGCGCTTGCAACGGCTATCTTCCGGCGCGCTCCGCGCCCCTGCGGCAGGCGGGCGCGGCCGGTTCAGCGCAGCCGCGCGCCGGGATCGGCGGGCGCCTTGTCCGCGCCGCTTTCCCCCTCGGCCTCGGTCTCGTTCGCATCCTTGGGCAGCGGCTGGGTGACCGGCTGCGAAAGCACGCGTTCATCGACCGGCACGACCGGCACCTCGTCGCCCGTCGCGGCATCGGTGACGGTCATGCTCCCGCGCGGATTGGTCATCGTCGTCGCGGGATCGCTTTCGCCCGCGCGCGGGACCGCGATGCCGTTGGCGCGCGCTTCCTGGACTGCGACCCAGCCGGGCTGCGAAGGGCCGTAGCGATCCCCGTATTTCGCGTCCCATTCGGCCGAGAGCTGCTGGTAGCGTTCATAGCGGTCGAAGAACGTAAAGAACGGTTCGGTCAGCAGGGCAAAATTATCGCGCGCGAACTGCAGCACGTCCTCGGGCGGGTTCGCCAGCGCGCGGTTCGACATTTCGAGCGCGGCGGCACAGAATTCCGCGCGTGCGGGCGGTAGCGCGAAGAAATTGTAGACCATGGTGGTGCGCCCGTCGCGCGCGACCATCGCCTGGCGGCGGGTCCGCGTGCGGCTGCGATAGACCTTTTCGAGCCGGTCGTTGACACGCTTCAGGGCGCGCTCGTTCTCGCTGATGAAGGCGCTGTAGCCATCGAGGATCGGCTGGTGGCGCGGCGCAGTGCAATTGAGCGCGGCGACGTTCCAGCCCGAACGGAAATGCCAGACCAGTTCGTCCTCGGTCAGCTCGCGGTTGACGGTCATGCGGCGGCCATCCGGCCCCTTGGGCGGGATTTCCATGACATAGGCCGCGCCCCCGGGGGGAAGCGGGCGATAGGGGATCGTCTCGACCGGCGGAGGCGGCGGCGGAGGCGGCGGCGGAGGAGGCGGCGGCGGGGGCGGCGTGGCGCAGGCGGCCACCATCCCGGCGGCCACCGCCACGGTCACGATCCTCAGGCCGAAACCCGTCACGTGCGTTCGCATCTCTGCTCCCATATCGGCGTTCGTGTCCTTGTCGTTCGCGCCTGCAATCGTGCTCATGATTGCCCCATGCCGGACCCCGCCTTGCGCAGGGCTGAAGCGGCCCCTCGTGATCTCGCCCCTGTTAGTGCGCTTGCGCGACAAAGAAAACGCCCAGGCTCTCGAAAAGGAGCCCGGGCGTTTCGATTTTCACCAGTCCTGTCAGGGGGCTGGCCGCTCCGTCTATTCGCGGCTGCCAAGCAGGTTGAGCAGGAACATGAACATGTTGACGAAGTCGAGATAAAGGCTCGTCGCACCCATGATGACGGCCTTACCGGCCATCTGCGTGCCGCGAACATACTGGTATTCGTTCTTCAGTCGCTGCGTATCGTAGGCAGTAAGCCCGGCGAAGATCAGCACGCCGAGCACGCTGATGACCAGCGCCAGCACGCTCGACTGGAAGAAGAAGTTGAGCAACATCGCGATCAGCAGGCCGACCACGCCCATGACCAGGAAGGTGCCGAAGCCCGACAGGTCTTTCTTCGTGGTGTATCCCCACAGCGAAAGCCCGGCAAAGGCACCGGCGGTCGCGAAGAAGGTCAGCGCGATCGATTCGTTGGTGAAGCGCAGGAAGATCGTCGACATCGACAGGCCCATCACCGTGGCGAAGGACCAGAACACGATCTGCAGCGTCGACTGGCTCATCTTGTGCAGCCCAAAGCTCATCGCGAGGATGAAGCCGAGCGGCGCGAGCGCGATCACGAACCAGAGCCCGCTCGAAGCGAGCGCCAGCGTGATCCCACTTTCCGCCGCGAGCAGCGCGACGAGGCCCGTCAGCAGCACGGCCGAGGCCATGTAATTGTAGATCGAGAGCATGTGCGAACGCAGGCCCTCATCATAAGTCACGCGGCCGGCCGCATCGCCGCCCGCGCGCGGCACCGAGCCGAAGCGGCTATCGGTGCGCTGTGTGTCTTTCCAATCAGCCATCGTGAAACCCTTGTCTCCAAATGCGGCGCGGATTGTGCTGCGGAATTTGCAGCGGCCCGCGCCTTGTTTCGTCAATATCGGCCCTTGCCCCGCGATTTTCAAGCGAAACCGGGCGCGCAACAGGAGTGATCGTTAACCCTGGCTTGCGGCCCGATGAACGATACACCTCAGCCGATTTCGCGCGAGAGCGCGGCGCCCTTTCGAGCGGTTGCGCGCAGGGCCTCGGCCAGCAGGCGGCGCAAGGCGTCGCCTTCATCGAGCACGTCCATCCCCTCGCGGGTCATCCCGCCCGGACTGGCAACGCGATTCGCGAGCTGCCCGGGGGCACAATCGGAGGCTGCCGCAAGGCTCGCCGCGCCCTCGACCATGACGGTGGCGAGCCGGGTCGCATCGCTCTCGTCGAGGCCGAGATCGACCGCTGCGCTCGCCAGCGCATCGATGAAGCGGTAGACGAAGGCGGGCCCCGACCCAGCGAGCGCGGTGACGAGGTCGAAGCGCGTCTCGTCCGCCTCCCACAGTGCGAGGCCGAGCGTGTCGTAGAAGGCGCGCAGGCCCTCGCGCTCGGGGTCCGCAAGGCCCTGCCCCCCACGGCCCCGCCCCGCAAGGATCACCGGCGACTTGCCGATCCGCGCGGCGAGGTTGGGCATGACCCGGACATGGGCGCGCGCATCGGGAAAGGCGGCAGCGACCTGTGCCAACGTAATCCCGCCGAGCAGCGAATGGACCGCTATGCCCGGCCCGGCGAGGGGCTGGAGCGTCGGCGCGAGGGCGCGCAATTGCTGCGGCTTGAAGCCGAGCAGGACGGCATCGTGGCCTGCCGCTTCGGCCTCCTGCGACGTTCGGAACAGGGCGATGCCCTCGGGTGCTTCGTCCAGCGCGGGATCGAGCACGGCGAAGCGTTCCGGCCCGTGCCCTGCGCGCAGCCACCCGGCGAGCATCGCGCCCGCCATGTTGCCGCAGCCGATCAGGAGCAGCTTTTCAGTCACCGCGCGCGCTCACGCCTCCCCGGCCGCATCGACCAGCGCCGCCTCGAGCGCTTCGCGCGGGGGCTTGTCCCCCCACAGCACGAACTGGAAGGCCGGATAAAAGCGGTCGCATTCTTCCACCGCGCTTTCGACCAGCGCCTGCGCCTGGTGAAGCGAGAGCGTCCCGTCGTCGGCCAGCAGCGCACCGTGGCGATAAAGCAGCATGTCGCCGTTCGACCAGATGTCGAAATGACCCAGCCACATCTGTTCGTTGACGAGGCTGAGCAATTCATAGGCCGCCTCGCGTTTCTCGCGCCCCACGCGGATGTCCGGGAGGCAGAGGAATTGCAGGACATTGTCCGAACAGCGCCAGATTGCGCGCAGCTGATATTTCGCCCAGGCGCCCGCGATCTCGCCGGTCATCTCGTCGTCGGAGATAATCTCGCAAGGCCAGCCGCGCGCCTCGAACAGGGCGGCGAGCATGTCGAGCGGGGCGGCATCGTCCTCGCCCGCACGGGAATAGTCGCGGCGCGGCATCACGCGCGCGGCTCGCATACGAGGGGCGATATCAGGGCTTGGCTGTGCATCGCCGCGAGAGATGCACATGCGCCGGGCCGGATGGCAACAACCCGGCGCGCGGCGCTTGGGGAGAAGCGCTCTGGCTTGTTCAAAGCCTGTGCACAGAAAGCCGGGGACAGCGGTTCGCCCTCGCTTGCCGGAGGCCTATTCGAGCGTGTCGATCTGCCTGCCTTCGGGGCTCGTATAGGGAAAGGTATCGAGGCCTTTCGCAGCCAGGGCATTGACCAGGTCGCGGGCCGCGTCGGCATTGTCGAGCGGGCCTGCAAGCAGCCGGTTGGCCTGTCCCCACGGCGTGGTATGCGGGCTGTAATCGTCGAGCAGCCCATCCGCCGCGCGCGCGATGCGCCGCCAGTCAAAGGCGAGAGCAGAAAGGTCCCGACCGGTTGCGACCTGCACCCAGACCCGCCGTGGAAAGGCGGGCGGCTCCGGCGGGGCGGGCCGTTCGCGCGGAACCTCGATCGCGGCGAGATCGACCGCTTCGCCGGCCGGTTCGGCGATGGGCGGATCGGCGCTGTCCAGATCGGCGAAAGCATCGGCGACGCGCGGCGTCCCGTTCGCGGTATCGGAAGGCCCTGGGGCATCCGGAGCGGGCGGGTCGACTGGTCCGGCGGTCGCAGCAAGGTCGAAGCCGGGCCGCGCATCGGCGGCGGCAGACTCGGGCGCGGCAGGGGCGACGGGCGCACTCTCTGCCAGCGTCACGGCCGCGTCCGCCGCGGTCGGGCCAGGAACGTCGGGGACTTCGCGCGCGCTTTCTTCGCGCGCCGAGCCCTCACCGCCCCCGGATGGCGCGCCGAGCGGCGCGCCCGCCGGTTCGAGCCGTCGGTCGGCCTCGGCCTCTCGGGCGAAGCGGGCGATCCGCGGGTCCTCGCGCCCGATCTCGGCCACCCGGGGGAAAATGCCCAGATTGGCCGCCGCAGCCTGCTGCGACGCAGTCAGGCGCGGCATGTAGGCGAGATAGGGGACCAGCCGCGCGGCGAGATCGCGCGGCATCACCGCATCGACGATCGCCGCCGCGCGCGCCTGTTCGCCGAGGATCGCGAGCCCGAAGGCACGGGTGCGAAAGGACGCATAATCGCGCCTGTCGAGCAGCGGGCGCAGGATGTCCTCGAAACCGGCCTGGTTGCCTGCGATCGCCTGGCTGAGAGCGAGGCGGCGGATGGTCTCGGCATCCTCCGGGTTGACCGCCAGCGCCTGCTCATAGGCGGCCCGAGCGCGGTCATGATCCCCGACGAGATCGTAGGCGAGGCCGCGGTCGCGGGCATATTCGGGCGGGGTCGCACCGGCCCGTTCGGCCAGGTCGTAAGCCTCGAGCGCCTCGACCGGGCGACCCGAGCGCAGATAGACCGCCGCGATCCCGAGCTTGACCCGCACATTGGCGGAATCGATGTCATCGGCCCGCCCGTAAAAGCCCATCGCCGCGTCGAGATCTTCGAGCGCGAGCGCGGCATCGCCCGCCTCGACCAGCGCATCGAGGCTCTTGGGCCTTTTCGCCAGTTCCATCAGCGCGCGGTTCAATCGCTGCACGTCCGCGGAGGGAAGCGGCTGGACGACCTCGCGCGAAGTCACCTCCTGCGCCCCGGCCGGGCTTGCCGCAAGCAGGACGGACACGGCCGATGCAAGCGCGGCAAGGAACGCGAGGCGCACCGGGGCGCGGGGCGAAAGGGCAGGGGCCAAACACATCATTGCAAGGCAACTAGCAATGCGCCCGCCGCGCGCCAGACCGAGGGGACGCGCAGCGCGCCGGGCGGCGCGTGGAAATCGGCGAAGCGTTGCGCCCGGATGCCGAAACGCGGCCTGTGCGCCCTGCCCGACCGGGGCGAACACTTGGCCTACTGGTTTTTCTGTCTCTCGATGAAGCGCGGGATGCTGAGGGCGGTGGTGTCGTCATCGTCCTCGTCGTCCTCCTCCTCCTCCCGGGCCGAGCTGCGCGAGAGGTTGGCCATCCGCTCGAAAAGCGTGCTGCCTCCGGCCGAGCCGCTGCCTCCCCCGCTCGCATTGCCATCGGCTGCCGCGGCGCCGGGCGCATTCGCGCCGTCATCGCCGCTCGCCTCTTCCGCGCCGCCGACGTGACCGCCGCTGCCGCCGAACAGGCTGCGGCGACGCTCATTGCCTGGCGGGGATGCAGGCGCTTCGGTGTCGGCGAGAAAGTCGCTCTGCCGGTCGCCGGCACCGGGCTGCGCCGGGCCGCCGAATTGCGGCTCGTCATTTTCGGCCTGGCCGAGCGTGAGATCGAGCGGCTCGCCGTCTTCCTCCGCACCGCGCAGCCCGGCGAGCGGATCGACAATATCGTCGACATCGTCGCCCTCGGGCTCGCCCATGTCATCGCCGGCCTGCATGCCGGTGAGATCGAAGGGCTCGCTGTAATCTTCCTCGGAATAATCCTCCTCGCCCTCGTCGGCCTGCGGTTCGGGGCCCTGCGCGGCAGGTACGGTCAATCCGGGCTCGGGCCCCGCCTGCCCTCCGGAGGCGGGATCGGGCGTTTCGAGCTCGCTTTCGCCGGGCAGTTCGAGCACCGGCCGCTTGGGCGCGCGCGGTGCGCCGAAACCGCCGCCGAGCGCCGTCGTCGCGGGGTTGCGATCGCCTGCGGCGGCGGCTCCCTGCTCGATCCCCGTAGCGACCACGGAGACGCGGATCTTGCCCTCGAGATCGGGGTTGAAGGCGCTGCCCCAGATGATGTTCGCGTCCTCGTCCACCAGTTCGCGAATATGGTTGGCCGCCTCGTCGACTTCGAGCAGCTTCATGTCCTCGCCGCCGATGATGGAGATGATGACACCCTTGGCGCCCTGCATCGACACGCCGTCGAGCAGCGGGTTGGCGATCGCCTGCTGCGCCGCGTCGAGCGCGCGATTCTCGCCCTCGCCCTCGCCCGTGCCCATCATCGCCTTGCCCATTTCGCTCATGACGGAGCGCACGTCGGCGAAGTCGAGATTGATGAGCCCGGGCATGACCATGAGGTCGGTGATCGAACGCACGCCCTGCTGCAGCACCTCGTCGGCGAGCTGGAAGGCTTCCTTGAAGGTGGTTTCCGCCTTGGCGACGAGGAACAGGTTCTGGTTCGGGATCACGATCAGCGTGTCGACCGATTCCTGCAATTCGGCAATCCCGGCCTCGGCCGCGCGCATCCGGCGCGTGCCTTCGAACAGGAACGGCTTGGTCACCACTCCGACCGTGAGCACGCCCTTGCGCCGAGCGGCCTCGGCGATGACGGGCGCCGCACCCGTGCCTGTGCCGCCGCCCATGCCGGCCGCGATGAAGACCATGTTCACGCCGTCGAGCGCTTCCTCGATCTCGGCCACGGTTTCTTCCGCTGCGGCCTTGCCCACTTCGGGCCGGGCCCCGGCGCCGAGCCCGCCGGTGATGTCCGGACCGAGCTGGATGCGTTTCTCCGCCGGCGACGTGCTGAGCGTCTGGGCGTCGGTGTTCGCGACGATGAAGTCCACGCCCTCGATCTCGGCGGCCATCATGTTGGCGATCGCATTGCCGCCGGCTCCGCCGATCCCGATGACGGTGATGCGGGGCGCGAGCTCCTCCGCAGCGGCGGGTCCGATATTGATGCTCATCCGTTTTTCCTCCGGCAGCCTCGCCGCGTTTCGCGGATCCGGGCGCCTCTTGCGATACTCTGACACATTCGTGACTGGCGGTTTATACCGTCTTAACCCTTATCCACAGCGACCCCGCAGGCCTCTCGCATTCTCGTGGCCTGCAACTCATGCCACATCGACACCTCGCGCGACAGTCTCGCACCCGTTTCAGAAATATTCCCGCAGGGCGCGCATCAGCCGACCGACGGCGAAGGCCCCGCTCCGGGAACTCGCCGCGCGCGTGCGTGCATAGCGACCTCCCAGCGCGCGAATGTCGACCGGATCGTTCGCGGCGTAAAGACACAGACCGGCCAACGTCGCAAAACCCGGGGTGGCGTGCGCCTCGGGCAGGCCCTCGAAAGCGGGCGGACGGCCGATCCGCACCGGCATGCCGAGCGCCCCTTGCGCGAATTCGGCCAAGCCCGCCAGTTCCGCCCCGCCGCCGGTAAGCACGACCTGTCCCGCGCGCATACCGCTGAATCCCATCGCTTTCAACGCCTTGCCGATCTCCGTCGTGAGCCGGGCGAGATGCTGGGTGATGACGGAGACGAGCTCGGCCCGCGCGATCCGCCCGCGATCGTCGGCACCGCGCGCGACCGTGCCCGCTACGGGCCAGTCGTCGTCGGGGCCGGTCAGCGCGATCATCTCGCGATGGTCGCTGGGCGAGGCGATCGCCGAGCCGGAAACGCATTTGAGCCGTTCGGCCTGAGAGCGGCGGATGGCAAAGGCGCTCGCCACGGCATCGGTGATCGCCCCCGATCCCATCGGCAGCGCGGTCAGGCCGAGCAGCATGCCCCCGGCAAAGACCGAGACATTGGTGACGTCCGCGCCGATTTCCACCAGTGCGACGCCCAGTTCGCGCTCCTCCTCCGACAGGCAGGCATAGCCGGCCGCGAGCGGGGCGGCCACCACGCCCTCGACATCGAGATGGGCGTTCTGCACCGCTTCCATGAGATTCTTCACCGGCGCCCCGTCGGCCAGCATCACGTGCACGTCGACACCCAGCCGTTCGGCATGCAGGCCGCGCGGATTGGCAACGCCATGCGCCCCGTCGAGCGTGTAATGGGCAGGCTGGGCGTGGAGCACGCTGCGCCCGTCCGGCTGGATCGCCCCGCGCGCGAGATAAAGCAGGTGCTCGACGTCTTCCTCCTCGATCCGTCGTCCGCCGATCTCCGTCTCGACGCTGCGCACGTCGCTGGCAAGGCCCGCTCCGGCACAGGCGATCCACACCCCGTTCACGCTCGTCTGTGCGCTTTTCTCGGCCCGTTCGACCGCGTCGCGGATGGCGAAGCTCGCCGCGTCCATGTCGGTGATATAGCCCTGCTTCACCCCCTTGCTGGCGCGATGGCCCGATCCGAGCAGGACGAGGTCGCCATTTTCCGCCTCGCCCATGACCATCGCCGAAATGCGGAACGAGCCGACATTGACCGCCCCGATCGTGCGGGCGATCCGCGTGCGCGCCGCCGCCCGCGCCGATCCCTTGGCCGTTCCCCTTGCCGATCCGGTCGACGCCGCCTTTGCCATCACTCTTCTCCCGCCGCGGCCCCGGCCGCGGCCATGTCCGCCGCCTCGATCCGCTCGCTGCGACCGGGTACGCGCATGTAGACGCGCGGCGGGTTGCGCATGTCGAAGCTTGCCACTTTCCCGCCGATCAGCCGGTTCTGCCCATCCATCCGGGCGAAGGTGACCAGCGCACTCGCCGCCCTGTCCTCGCCTTCGGGCAGGGCGAGCACCTGCCCGCCCCTGAAGGTCACGTTCCAGCGGCGATTGCCGATCCATTCGGCCGCCTCGACCTGCGGGCCGAGTGCGGGCGCGGCAGCGAGCAGCCGGTCGAGCGCGGCGACCTGCCGGCCTGCGCCGGGGCCGGAAATGCGCAAGGCGTCGGCCGCGTCCTCGGGCGCGATCGTGGCGAGTTCGTGCCCGCCTATGTCGATCAGCACCAGCCTGTCGGGCTTGACCAGCACGGCATGCGGTTCGCGCTCGACGATATCGATGGCGAGCGTGTCGGGCAGCTGCTTGGACACCCTCGCATCGGCGACCCAGGGCAGTTCGAGCAATTCGGCGCGCAGCGCCCCGACATCGACCCGCGGCATCGAACGGTCGCGCTGGGCGAGCGCGCGGGCATAGACTTCGCGTTCGTCCATGCGGTCCGTGCCGGTGACGCGCACGCGGCGCACTTCGAAACCGGCTTCGGAGGCCATGCGCGCCACTTCGGCCTCGGCCATGGCGGGCACTCCGGCGAAATTGGCGATAACGAAGGCGAGCGCGGCGCCCGCAAGGATGATGACGGACAGCCAGATTCGGGTCCATTGCTCCTCGGTGAAAGGCAGCAGGCCCATTGCGCGGTCGACGAAACCGGTGGTGGTCGCCTTCGCCCGGCGCGCGCCCGCCGCACGGCTCTGCGATTTCGCCGCGCGCCGCACGCCCTTGCCCTGCGACCGCCTGATCCGGTTAGCCATGGGCTTCCCTCTCCCTCGGCTGAGTCTCGTCCTTCGCGCTCGATTCCCGGGACCGCAGCGCCTCCCTGACCAGCAGGTCCACGAGGTCGCCATATTCGATGCCGGCCTGTTTCGCCTGTTCGGGCACAAGGCTCAATGGCGTCATTCCCGGCTGGGTGTTGGTTTCGAGCACGAAAAGCCCTTCCTCGCCCAGTTCGTCGTCCCAGCGGAAATCGGTCCGGCTGGTGCCGCGGCAGCCGAGCACGTCATGCGCCCGGAGCGCATATTGTTCGCACAAGGCGGCGATGGCGGGCGGGATCC
This sequence comes from Erythrobacter sp., assembly GCF_040217515.1. Classification (GTDB taxonomy): domain Bacteria; phylum Pseudomonadota; class Alphaproteobacteria; order Sphingomonadales; family Sphingomonadaceae; genus Erythrobacter. Next base: position 116,507 of record NZ_JAVJPT010000015.1, on the reverse strand, counting down.
GCGCGGGACAGACATGCTCGGTGCGCCCCGCAGTGTATTTGTGCTCGTAATCGTAGAAGCCCTGTTCGATCACGAGTTCGGTCACGCCGAGTGCGCGGGCCCCGCCGGGTCCGTCGATGACGGCGGTGGTCAGTTCGCGCCCCTTGATGAACGGTTCGGCGAGCAGTTCGGCGAATTCGTTCCACGGCCCCGGCGCGTCGCGGCGGATCGGATGGCCGCACTCGCTGTCATCGGTCACGATTGCCACCCCGACCGAGGAGCCTTCGTTGACAGGCTTGAGCACGTAGGGGCGCGGCAGCGGGTCGCGTTCGAACAATTCCTCGGACCGAACTATCCGCCCGCCGGGCATGGGGATGCCGCGCGGGACGAGCGCCTGCTTGGTCAGCTGCTTGTCGATCGCGATGACCGAGGTGGCAAGGCCCGAATGGGTATAGGCGAGGCCCATCAGGTCGAGCATGCCCTGCACGCTCCCGTCCTCGCCCGGTACGCCGTGGAGCGCGTTGAAAACGACGTCGGGCGCGGCCTCGGCAAGCCGCGCGGCGACATCGCGGCCCATGTCGATGGCGGTTACGCGATAGCCCTTTGCACGCAGCGCCTCGGCGACGCCGCGCCCGCTCATGAGCGAGACCTCGCGCTCGTTCGCCCAGCCGCCCATCAGGACCGCGACGTGAAGGGGTGCAGCGCTCACGGCCGCCCCACCCGCTGGATTTCCCAGTCGAGCATCACGCCCGACTGCTTGTAGACCTTCTCGCGCACGAGTTCGCCCAGCCCCTCGATATCGGCGCTGGTGGCATCGCCGGTGTTGATGAGGAAATTGGTGTGCTTTTCGCTCACCTGCGCCGCGCCCAGCATCATCCCACGGCAGCCCGCCGCATCGACCAGCTGCCACGCCTTGCCGCCTGCGGGGTTCTTGAAGGTCGAACCGCCGGTCTTCGTGCGGATCGGCTGCGAGGCCTCGCGCGCCTCGGCGATGCGGTCCATCTCGGCGCCGATCGCTTGCGGATCGCCGGGGCGGCCCCGAAAGCGCGCCGAGACGACGATCGCGCCGTCGGGAAGCTCGCTGTGGCGATAGCTATAGCCAAGATCGCCCGCGGGCAGCGTGACGAATTCGCCGCCCGGCAGGATCACGTCGCATGTCTCGAGCACGTCGGCGACCTCGCTGCCATAGGCCCCGCCGTTCATCCTTACGAAGCCGCCCACCGTGCCCGGTATGCCGCGCAGGAATTCGAGCCCCGCAATGCCCGCATCGCGCGCGGTGGAAGCGACCAGCACGCCCGGCGCGCCCGCGCCGCAGGTGAGGGTATTCTCCTCGCCCGGCTCCGCCGTCATGAAAGGCTTGCCCAGCCGCACCACGATGCCGGGCACGCCCCCGTCGCGGATGATGAGGTTCGAGCCCAATCCCAGCGCCATGACGGGAAGCTGCCCGCCCAGCCGTTCGATGAAGAGCCTGAGGTCGGCAAGGTCGGCAGGCTCGAACAGCCAGTCCGCCTGCCCGCCGCTCTTGAACCAGACGCGTTTTGCGAGCGGGGCCTTGCAGGTGAGATCGCCCCTGATCCCGTCGAGCGGCACGGGCGCGGCCACCGCCCCGTCGACCGCGCAGGTCGGGGCCCGTCCGTCGTCTTGGTTCCAGGTGTCGCCGGGCTGGACCATGGGCTTGCTCATGCCCTCACATGTGCTTCGACCGCGCCGGCAAGGGTAGCCGCCCAGCGGGTGATATCCCCCGCGCCGAGACAGACCACCATGTCGCCGGGGCGAAGCGTCGCGGCGAGCGTCTCGGCGAGTTGCGCGTGGCTTTCGACCGTGGCGGCGCTGCGATGCCCGCGCGATTTCAGGCCCGAGACGAGCGCCTGCGCATCGGCGCCCTCGATCGGCTCCTCACCCGCTTCGTAGACCGGGGTGACGAGCACCATGTCGGCATCGTTGAAGCAGGACTGGAAACCGTCCATCAGGTTATGGAGGCGGGTGTAGCGATGAGGCTGGGCGACCGCGATGACGCGCGCGCCGTCCCCATCTTTCTTGGCACCGTTCGCCGGCCCGCCGGTGCTGCCATCGGGGGCGACCGCCTCGCGCGCCGCGGCGAGCACGGCACGGATTTCAACCGGGTGGTGGGCATAGTCGTCGATCACGCTCACCGAACCCCCGGCCAGCGCGATCTCGCCGACCTTGGTAAAGCGCCGCCGCACCCCGCTGAAACTGCCGAACCCTTCGCCGATGACTTCGTCCGAGCAGCCCATCTCGATCGCGACTGCAATCGCCGCGAGCGCGTTCTGCACGTTGTGACGGCCCGGCATGGGCAGGTGCACGCCCTCGATCCGGCGGTCCTGCCTTTCATCGCGTCCCCCGCGCTGACGCACGATCACGTCGAAAGTGTTACCGCCTTTCTCGGCGCGGACATTGACCCCGCAGATATCGGCCTGGAGCGAAAAGCCGTAGGTCACCACCCTGCGGTCGCGCACCTGGCCGATCACGGTCTGCACTTCGGGGTGATCGACGCACAGGATCGCCGCGCCGTAGAAGGGCACGTTCTGGATGAATTCGAGAAAGGCGCGCTTCACCCCGTCGAAATCGCCGTAGTGGTCGAGATGTTCGGGATCGATATTGGTGACGACCGCGATGGTCCCGTCAAGGCGCAGGAAGCTGCCGTCGCTTTCGTCGGCTTCGACCACCATCCAGTCCGAGTCGCCCAGCCGCGCATTCGAGCCGTATTGTTCGATGATCCCGCCATTGATGACCGTGGGATCGATCCCGCCGCGATCGAGCAGGCTGGCGACCATGCTCGTCGTCGTGGTCTTTCCATGCGTCCCCGCGACCGCAACGGTGGATTTGAGCCGCATCAGTTCGGCGAGCATTTCCGCCCGGCGCACGACCGGGATGCGGGATTCGAGAGCGGCGACGACTTCGGGATTGTCGCGCTTGACCGCCGTCGAGGTGACGACCACCGCCGCGCCATCGACATTGGTCTTGGCGTGGCCGATATGGACTGCGATGCCGCGTTCGCGCAGCCGCTCGACGCTGGCGCTTTCGTTGATGTCGGAACCCTGCACGGCATAGCCGAGATTGTGCATCACCTCCGCGATGCCGGACATGCCGATCCCGCCGATCCCGACGAAGTGGATCGTGCCGATATCGGTCGGAACCCCTCTCATGCGCGCGCCCTCATGCCGCCACGTCCTCGTCGCTCGACGCGCGCGAGGACGGCTGCGTGCGCACCGCCGCCGCCGCCCCGCGCGGAGCGGTTTCGCCGACGCGGATCACGTCCATCAGGTCGACCCCGCCGAAGCTTTCGAGCAGGTCGGCAAGGTCCCTCGTCGCATCGGGCCGCCCGCAATTGAATGCGCCATGCGCGGCATTGCCGAGGCTCGCCGGGTTCTGCGCCAGCGCCTGGATCTGCTTGGCGAGCTCCTTGGGCGTGAACTTGTCCTGCCGGATCATGCGCGCCCCGCCGGCCTTGACCATTTCGCGGGTGTTCGCCGCCTGGTGATCGTCGGTCGCGATCGGGAGGGGCACGAGGATCGCCGGTCGCCCCACGCCCGTAAGCTCGGCGATGGTCGATGCGCCCGCGCGCCCGATGAACAGGTGCGCATCGGCCAGCCTTTCGTGCATGTCGGTGAAATAGGTGCCGAGCTCGGCCGGGATGTCGTGCTGCGCGTAGCGGGAGCGCACCGCTTCGAGGTCCTCCGGTCGGCATTGCTGGGTGACCTGCAGGCGGCTGCGCAAGGCGGGCGGCAGCATGGCGAGCCCGTCGGGTACGATCTGCGACAGCACCCGCGCACCCTGCGACCCGCCGGTGACAAGGACACGCAGCAGGCCTTCTTCGGTGAGCGGCGGGAAATCCATGTCGCGCAGGGCCAGCACCTCCTCGCGCACCGGATTACCGGTAAGATGGACCTTGCGCCGGTGCTTCGCCTTGAGCCGGTCGACCTTTGCATAGGAGGTCGCGATCGCATCGACGCGCCCGGCGAGCAGGCGGTTGACCCGGCCGAGCACGGCGTTCTGTTCGTGGATGACGCTCGGCAGCTTGGCCGACCTTGCGGCGAGCAGGGCGGGCAATGCCGGATAGCCGCCGAAACCGATCACCGCGCTCGGCTCGAACGCATCGAACAGGCGCAGCGCCATGCTCCGCCCTTCGAGCACGGCGCGCACGCCGCCGACCCATTTCAGCGGATTCCTGCCGAAACGCCCCGCGGGCAGGACATGCGCGGTCAGCCCTTCGGGCTTGCCCGGGATATCGGCCCCGCGTTCATCGGTGACAAGCGCGACGTGATGGCCGCGCGCCTCCAGCTCCACGGCAAGCGCGAAGGCCGGGATCAGGTGGCCGCCCGTCCCCCCTGCGGCAAGGACGAAATGGCGACTTGCACCCGTTCGGGGTGTCCGGCGCGTGGCTTTGGTCATGCGCGCTCCTCCTTGCGCTCGAGAAACTGGCGCAATCCGCCACCCTCCCGCCTGAGGAAGGGATTGCGCCGCGTGATCGCCAGCAATAGCCCGAGCGCAAAGCACACCGCCAGCGTCGAGGACCCGCCATAGCTGATGAGCGGCAATGTCGCGCCCTTGGACGGGAAAAGCTGGAGATTGACGAGCACGTTCATGAAAGCCTGCCCGCCGACCTGCGCGATGAGGCCGGCCCCTGCGAGCAGTGCGAACAGGTCGTCCTCATCCACCAGCCGCATAAGCGCGCGTAGCACGATCGCGCAATAAAGCGCCACCACCAGGCCGCAGAAAAGCAGCCCGAATTCCTCGCCGATGACCGAGAAGATGTAATCGGTATGCGCCTCGGGCAGGTTCATCTTGCGCGTGCCGAGCCACAGGCCGGCCCCCGACCAGCCGCCATTGGTGAGCGTGCGAAAGGCAAGGTCGACCTGGTCGTAGGCGGTCCCCCCGCCAATAAAGGCATCGATCCGGCTTTTCGCATTGCCGTAGAAGAAATAGGCCGCGACGAGGAAGGCAAGCCCCAGCCCCGCGACGCCCGCAATGCGTTTGAGCGACACGCCCGCAAGCGTCACCAGCACCAGCCAGATCCCGCCGAACAGCACCGCTTCGCCGAGATTGGGCTGCATCATCAAGAGCCCCGCGATCAAAGCCATTACGAGGCTGGCGAAAGCGAGCACCGGAAGCTGCGGATCGCGCAGGCGCCATGACAAAATCCAGGCGAGCATGATGGCGAAAGCGGGCTTGAGAAACTCGCTCGGCTGCAGGCTCATGCCGACCTCAAGCCAGCGCCGCGAACCGTTCTTTTCCACCCCGACGAACGGCACGAGCACGAGCAGGAAAAGCATGAAGGCGAAGGCGAGAATACCGAGCCGCCGCGCCTCGTCGCGCGAAAGGAAGGAAAGGCCCACCATCAGCGCAAGGCCCAGCAGCTGGAAGACGAGGTGGCGCTTCAGGAACAGGAACGGATCGAGCGTCACCTGCGCGGTCGAGAGCTGGTCGGCGCTGGCGGGGGACGCGGCGGCGACCGCAAGCGTGCCGAGACCCATCAGCAGCACGATGAGACCGAGCAGCCAGCGGTCGAGCTCGCGCCACCAGATGCGCACCTCCTCGCGCCATCCGCGCCGCATCAGCGCGGGCGGCAAGGCCGAGGCGCTCCGGCGCGGGGCATGAAAGGCACCCGGCGTGCTCACGACGCAAGCTCCCCGTCCGCACGGTTTCCGGGCGCGCAGGTGTCGCATCTGGCGATCACGCCAACGAGATGACGGAAATGCTCGCCGCGCTTCTCGTAATCGCGGAACTGGTCATAGCTCGCGCAGGCGGGCGACAGCAGCACGACATCGCCCGGCCGCGCCGCGTCTTGGGCGCGGGCAACGGCCTCGGCGATCAGCTCGCAGCGTTCGACCTTGGGCACGCGCCCTTCGAGCAGTTCGGCGAAACGCGGACCCGCCTCGCCCACGGTATAGGCCGCCGCGATATGGCCGAGATGGTCGCCGCATTCGGCAAGGCCGTCCTCCTTGGCGAGGCCGCCGACGATCCAGTGGATGCGCGCCCTGCCGTCACGGATTGCCGGGTCGGGCGGAAAGGCGGCGAGCGCGGGGGCCGCGGAGGCGGGATTGGTCGCCTTGGAATCGTTGATGTAAAGCACGCCGTCCGCCTCGCAGGTCCGCTCCATCCGGTGTGCGAGGCCGCGAAAGCGCGGCAAGGCATGGCGCCACTGCGCCTCGGTAACGCCCAGCTCTTCGGCCAGCGCCACCGCCACGGCGACGTTCTGGAGATTGTGCGGCCCCTGCAGGGACGGCCATTGGTGCTGGAACGGAGCGAACCGGGCGAGATCGGCGAGCAGGGTTCGGCCTTCCCCGCGCCGCGCGACCTGCCGCGCGCGGATAGCGCCCGCCGGACCTTCGTCCGTCCCGAACACGGCACGGCGGTGCGCGGACTGCATGTCGAACAGGCGTTCCTTTGCCTCGGCATAGGCGGCGTAATCGGCATAGCGATCGAGATGGTCCGGCGTGATGTTCGTCAGCGCCGCGACATCCGCGTCGAGATTGAAAGTGAGGTCGATCTGGAAGCTCGACAGTTCGAGCACATAGACACCCAGCCCGTTCTCGTTGGGGCCGAGCGGCTCGCGCGTGAGTACGGGCTCGCCGATATTGCCGCCCATCACGGCCGGAAGGCCTGCCATGGCGAGGATATGGTGGGTCAGCGCGGTGACGGTCGACTTGCCGTTGGTCCCGGTAATGCCGATCACGCGGTGCTCCACCATGTCACGGCGGGCGAGCGCGAACAGCTCGATATCGCCGATCACCGGCACGCTGGATTTCGCCGCATGGAGCCCGATCGGATGGGTGTTGAGCGGCACGCCTGGCGACACGACCACGCCGGCAAAGCCGGCGAGATCGAGCTCGAGCGGGTCGGCGAGGTCGCAGCGCCCCGCGAACGCGGCGCGCCGGTCCTCGTCGCGATCCCACGCCGTCACCACCGCGCCGCTCGCCAGCAGAGCTTCGACGCTCGCCGCGCCGGATCGTGCGAGGCCCAGCACCGCATAGCGTTTCCCGGCAAAGGCGGCCGAAGTGATCACGCGCGCACCCTCACCGCAGCTTGAGCGTGGCAAGGCCCATCAGCGCAAGCACGATGGCGACGATCCAGAACCGGATCACGACCTTGCTCTCGCTCCAGCCCAATTGTTCGAAATGGTGATGGATCGGCGCCATGCGAAAGACCCGCCGCCCGGTGCGCTTGAACCAGAACACCTGGATGATGACCGAAACCGCCTCGACCACGAACAGCCCGCCGACAATGGCGAGCACGACCTCGTGATGCGCCGCGACCGCGATCGCGCCCAGCGCGCCGCCCAATGCGAGGCTGCCGGTGTCGCCCATAAAGACCGCCGCGGGCGGCGCGTTGAACCACAGGAAAGCCAGACCCGCCCCCATGATCGCCGCGCAGAACACGGCAAGTTCGCCCGCGCCCGGCACATGGGGGATGCCGAGATAGTCGCTGAAATCGACCCGGCCGACGAGATAGGCGATGATCGCGAAGGTCCCGGCCGCGATGATGACCGGCATGGTCGCGAGCCCGTCCAGCCCGTCGGTCAGGTTCACCGCATTGCCCGCCCCGACCATGACGAAGGCGGCGAAGACGTAATAGGCCGGTCCCAACGGGATCTCGACCTCGGAAAAGAAGGGCAGGTAGAGATTGGTGCTGATCTGGCTGACGATGATCCAGCTCGCGAGCCCGGCGACCGCGAATTCCATCAGCAGGCGCACCCGGCCCGAAACGCCGGAGCTCGTCGCCTTCGACACCTTGGCATAGTCGTCGAGAAAACCGATCGCCCCGAAACCCAGCGTGACCGCGAGGCAGGCCCACACGAACGGGCTGGACAAGTCCATCCAGAGGACCAGCGAGAATGTCAGCGCGACGAGAATCATCAGCCCGCCCATGGTCGGCGTGCCGCGCTTGGCGAGGTGGCTTTGCGGCCCGTCCTCGCGGATCGGCTGGCCCTTGCCCTGGCGCACGCGCAGCATGTTGATGAAGCGCGGCCCGATGATCAGCCCGATCACGAGCGCGGTCATCAGCGTCGCGCCGAAGCGGAAGGTCTGGTAGCGCACGAGATTGAGCGCCCCTTCGTAACCCAGCCATTCCGCGAGAAGATAAAGCATGGATGCGTACCCGGCGCAGTCAGGCCGGCCCTCTGGTAAAATGTGACACGAGCGCGCCGAGCCCGATGGAATTGGAGCCCTTTACCAGAACGGCATCGCCATGGGTGAGACCGTAAGCTTCGAGCGCTGCAATCGCCTCGGCAGGTCCCGCGCAATGCTCGAAACCGCATGCGAATCCAAGCGAATTGGCGGCTCCCTTGCCCAATTGGTCGGCCAGCGCGCGCATCTCGTCGCCGACAAGGATCGCGTGGTCGATTTTCGCCTCGGCCAGCGGCTCGGCAAGCTGGGCGTGGAAGCCTTCGGCGAAATCGCCGAGTTCCTTCATGCTGCCCAGCACGGCCACCCGCCGGTGCGCGGGGGTCTGGCCGAGCGCGCGCAAAGTGGCGCGCATCGAGGCCGGATTGGCATTGTAGCTTTCATCGATCAACAGCGCCTTGCCGCCCGGCACCTCGATCCTCAGGCGCGCGCCGCGACCTTTCAGCCCGCCCATTTCGGCGAGGGCGAGGCCCGCCGCGCCCAGATCGCCTCCGGCAGCGCGCACCGCCGCCATCACGCCCAGCGCATTGGCGATCCAGTGTTCGCCGGGCTCCGCGACCGAGAAGCACAGCCGCGCCCCGCCCTCGCCGGCCCCGCCCCAGTCTGGGTGGCAAAGCTCGGCGGTGACGAGCGAGCCGCCATTGGCCGAAGGAATCGCATCGAGCAGGCGCACATCGGCATGCGCGCTGCGCCCGAAAGTGACGATGCGGTGACCCAATGCCTCGGCATGGTCGGTCAGGCGACCCGCCCATTCGCTGTCCGCCGGAATGATCGCGGTCCCGCCCGGCATCAGGCCGGTGAAGATCTGCGCCTTTTCGTCGGCGATCGCCTCCATGCTGCCGAGATTCTCGATATGCGCAGGCGCGATGGTGGTGATGAGCGCGACATGCGGGCGGACATGATCGGACAGCGGGGCGATTTCGCCGGCATGGTTCATGCCCATCTCGAACACGCCGAAGCGCGCGCGCGCGGGCATCCGCGCGAGCGAAAGCGGCACGCCGACATGGTTGTTGTAGCTTCGCACGCTGCGATGCGCCGCGCCCCGGCTCGCGCGGTCGAGGCAGGCGAAGATCGCTTCCTTCATCCCCGTCTTGCCGACCGATCCGGTGATCCCGATGCGCACGGCGGCGCTGCGTTCGCGCGCGGCATGGGCGAGGGTGTGGAGCGCGCGTGTCGTATCCTCGACGAGGACATGGGGGAAATCGATGGGGCGGTCGACGATCGCGGCGACCGCCCCCTGGGCAAAGGCCTGTTCGATGAAGCGATGGCCGTCCATGCTTTCACCCTTCAGCGCGACGAAGACGTCGCCCGGGCGCACGTCGCGCGAATCCATTTCGATGCCGGACGCCTGGAAGGCATGGCTCGCCGCGCCGCCGGTGGCCGCGGCGATGGAGGCCGCATCCCACAGGGCGAGCGGGAGCGCATCGCGCGGGGCGACCGGCCAGCTCTTCAGGAGCGCAGTGGTGTGTCGCGTCATCGACCCGGGTCCTGCCCTGTTGCGGCCGCGCATTCGCGCACGGCTTCCACATCGTCAAACGGTAGAATGCGCATATCCGCTCCCGCCCCCATAATCTGCCCCTGTTCGTGACCTTTCCCCGCCACGAGCACGATGTCGTGTTCGCCCGCCCCGCCGATGGCCTGTGCGATGGCATCGCGGCGCCCTGCGACTTCGACGATTTCCGCCGCGCCGCCCGCCCCGCGCGCGCCATCGAGGATGGCGGCGCGAATTGCGGCGGGATCCTCGCCGCGCGGATTGTCGTCGGTCACGATCACGCGCCCGGCCGTGCGCGCGGCGACTGCGCCCATGGGTGCGCGCTTGCCGGGATCGCGGTCGCCGCCCGCGCCGAAGACCACGGCGAGCCGGCCGCCGCGCGCGTCGTCGACATGGCCGTGCAGGGCCTCGATGGCGGCCTCCAGCGCGTCGGGCGTGTGGGCATAATCGACATAGACCGGCGCGCCCGCAGGCGTGATCGCGGCGCGTTCGAGCCGTCCGCGTACCGGCTGGAGCCTGCCGAGTGCGTCGAAGACCTGCCCCGCCCCGCAGCCGGTCGAAAGGGCAAGGCCTGCTGCGACCAGCGCGTTGGCGGCCTGGTATTGGCCGATCAGCGGGAGATTGACCGTGCGCGCGCTGCCCTCGAATTCGACGGTCAGCACTTGCCCCAATTGCGTCGCTTCGCGCGCGGTCAGCCGCAGGAATTTGCCGCGCTCGCCCACGGTGCGCACATCGAGCCCGCGCGCGCTTGCCCGTTCGATGGCTTGCGGGATCCAGACAGGGTCGCGCCCCCCGTCGAAGATCACCGCCGGGCTGCCGGGCTGCGCGATGTCGGTGAACAGGCGCATCTTGGCTTCGAAATAGGCGTCCATCGTGCCGTGATAATCGAGATGGTCGCGGCTGAAATTGGTGAAGGCCGCAGCCGCCAGGGTCGGGCCTTCGCTGCGATATTGCGCCAGGCCGTGGCTCGATGCCTCGTAGGCGACGTGGGTCACGCCCTCGCGCGCGAGCCCGGCCATGTTGGCAAGGAAAGTGACGATATCGGGGGTGGTCAGCCCGGTCGAGACGCTCCCGTCGGGCGTCGTCACGCCCAATGTCCCGATGCTCGCCGCGCTCAGGCCGCACATGCGCCAGATCTGGCGGGTCATTTCGACGGTGGAGGTCTTGCCGTTGGTCCCCGTCACCGCGACAACCGCTTCGGGCACGGGCTCGAAGAAACGCGCCGCGAGCTGCGCGAAGGCGCGGCGCGGCTGGTCGCTCGCGACATGGGCCGCGCCCTCGATGCGCGCTTCGGGCGACGCAACGACGGCGATCGCACCCGCCTCGATCGCCTGGGGAATGAATTGCTCGGCATTGAAGCGCGCGCCCTTGAACGCGCCGAATACCGTACCCGGGGCGACCTTGCGGTGATCGATGGCAAAACCGCTCACCGCCGCGTCCTCCCAAGGACCGCGCGCCTCCAGCCCCGACGCCTCCAGCCCCGCCGCCTCCAGCCCCGCCGCCTCCAGCAACGCCGACAGCCTCACGTCTCCTTCCCCTTGCCGGCCTTGTCCACCAGATGCCGCAGGTCCGAGATGTCGACGTCGCGCGTGTCGTCCGGGCGGACCCCCAGCATCGGGCCGATCCGCGGGACCAGTCGACCCACGATCGGCGCCGCGTTCCACGCCGCCGTACGCTGGTAACTGCTGGCGATCGTCCCGCGCGGTTCGTCGAGCACGACCACCACGACATAGCGCGGGCGGTCCAACGGGAAAGCGGCGGCGAAGTTGCTGATCAGCTTGGTCTTGGAATAACGCCCATCCTCGATCTTTTCCGCCGACCCAGTCTTGCCGCCCACGCGGTAGCCCTTTGCATTGGCGCTCTTCCCTGTGCCGTAAAGCGCGACCAGCCGCAGAAGCTGGCGCATCCGGGCCGAGGTCGACGCCTTGAACACGCGCTCGCCCCGCGGCACGTCACCCGCCTCGAGCCGCCGCAGAGTTGCCGGGCGCCACATACCGCCATTGACCATCGCGGCATAGGCGCAAGCAAGATGCAGCGGGGTGACGGCGATGCCGTGGCCATAGCCGACCGTCATCGTGCGGATACGTCTCCATTTGCCCTTCGGCCAGATCGGCCGCGCGCGCGCGGGCAATTCGATCCGCGGGCGCTCGCGCATATGCAGATCTTCAAGCATCCGCATCAATCGCTCGGTCCCGAGCTTGTCGGCAACCCGCGCCGTCACGGTGTTCGACGAATGGGCCAGCGCCTGCGGGATGTTGAGCGCAGCGCCCTTGTTCGTATGATCCGACAGTCGCGCTCGCCCGATCTCGACCGTGGTCGCGTCCCAGTCGCGCGTCAGGTCGCGCACCACGCCCGCATCGATTGCCGCAGCGACCGTCAGCGGCTTGAATGCCGAACCCAGTTCGGACACCTGGTTGGTCACCCGGTTGAGCATGTTCGGCACGTCTTCCTCGGCGATCCGGTTGGGGTCGAAATCGGGCAGCGAGGCGAGCGCCATGACCTCGCCCGTGTCGACATCGAGCACCACGCCCGCCGCCCCGATCGCATCGGTCGCGAGCATGCCCGAACGCAATTCGTCCTCGAGCGCGCCCTGGACGCGCAGGTCGATCGAAAGCGCGGTCGGACTTGCCCGCAGGGAGGGGTCGGACAGGCGTTCGTCGAGCACCTGCTCCATCCCGACCCGCCCGCGGCGCGTGCCGTCGTCTGCTTCCACCACGTAGCCGAGGACATGCGCGGCGAGCCTGCCTTGCGGATAGTGACGGTCGGGCTCGCGCGGGATTTCGAGCGCCGGTTCGCCGATGTCGAAGACCGCGTTGGCCTCTTCGGGCAGGATCCGGCGGCGCAGGTAAGCGCCTCGCCCGCTCGCCAGCTGACGCGCGGTGCGGGCCTCGTCGAGATCCGGAAAAATCGTCTTCAACTCGGCCGCGACTTCCTGTGCAGAACGCACCAGCGGAGAATTGCCATCGCCCATCGCTCGCGGATTGTACCATAGCGCGTAGGGTTCGAACTCGCGCGCCAGCGGCACGCCATTGCGGTCGGTGATCTCGCCGCGGTCGGGCAGCAGCGCGGCATCGAGACTGGTGCGCGCGGGGCTATCGCCGGCAAGGCCGAGCCAGCCGAGCCGCGCAATCGCCAGGGCCGCGAGCGCGACGAAGAGCAGCGCGATCACCAGCAGCCGGGCCCGCGCGGTCAGCAGCAATTCCTGTCGCAGGCTGACGAGCCGGCCCGGCCCGGCAGGAACCGCCGGGCGCGCAGCGGTGGCGGGCGACGAGGATGGGGCGGGAGAGAAGGCGGGAGCGGGCGCGGGTGCGGCAAGACGCGCGGCCCCCATGGAAGGACCCGGCCAGTCGAAGCCGAGCGGGAGCTGGTGCTGGGCCGGGCGTGTTCCGGTCCCGGACGCAGCCCCCCTTGCCGAAACGCGTCCGAGGCCGGGGGCCCTCGCGGTCATTGCGCGCTATCCTTCGGCTCGCTTGCAACGACGGGCTGCGCGCGCGCCGGGCGGATCGGCGAGGCCTCGAGCAGGAAATCGCCGAAAGCGTCCGCGAAGCGCGCCGGAACATCGTCGCTTCCTGCGGTCCTGGTGGCCGCGAGCGCGACCGGCCTGCCGGTGACCGGGGAAACCATGGCCGGCTCTTCCGCCCCGTTGCCGCCGGCCTCGTCGTTTCGATCGGCCTGCACCCCATCGCCCGGCGCCGGACCGGCGGAAGCGGGCAGCTCGGCCCGGGCGACGCGGATCGGCGCGGGGGCATCGGGGCCGCGCGGCTGGCCGAGGCTTGCCAGCTGACGCTCCCCATCGAGATACTGGTCGGCGCGAGGTGCCTCGTAACCGAATTCGACCCGGTTCCATTCGGCCAGTTGGCGCTGGTTGGCGCGGGCCTGGAATTCGGTCTCCAGCCGCCGCGTCTCGCGTTCGAGCCGGATGATCTCGCGCTCGGCAAGCAGGACCTCGCTCTTGACCGCGTGGACCCGCAGGCTGAGCAGGACGAACAGGGCGAGACACAGCGCCATCACTGCGGCCCAGCCGAGCGAGCGCATGCGTGCATGAGTGACCATCATGGAGCCTCTCCCGGATCGGGCGCGCGCGTCTCGCCCCGCGCCGGGGCCGCGCTGCGCACGGCATGGCGAAGGATCGAGGAACGCGCGCGCGGATTGCGGGCGATCTCGGCCTCGCTCGCGCGGATCGCCCTCGACAGCTTCGTGAACGTGGGGGCCGGGCCGGGCACTTCGCCCGGCAGGTGGCGCGACACCGCGCGGCCCGCGCCCGAGGCCTCGCGCAGGAACCGCTTGACGATACGGTCCTCGAGACTGTGGAAGCTGACCACGGCGAGCACGCCGCCCTCGCGCAGCAGCACCTCCGCCGCCGCCAGCCCTGCGCGCAGCTCGCCCAATTCGTCGTTCACATGGATGCGCACCGCCTGGAATGTGCGGGTGGCCGGGTCCTTCTTTTCGTGCGGCTTGTGGCCCAACGCCTTGCGCACCACGCGGGCGAGGTCGCCCGTGGTCGCGAGCGGGCGCGCGGCGACGATCGCGCGGGCGACGCGGCGCGACTGGCGCTCCTCGCCATAGTGATAGAGCACGTCGGCGATGGCGGCTTCATCTGCCGTGTTCAGGAAATCGGCGGCGCTTTCGCCGTCGCCCGCGCCGCCCATGCGCATGTCGAGCGGGCCGTCAGTTGAAAAGGCGAAGCCGCGCTCCGCCCGGTCGAGCTGCATCGAGGACACGCCGATATCCATGACGACCGCATCGACCTGTTCGACCCCGAGGGAGGCCAGTTCGTCGGCCATTTCGGAAAAGCGCCGCGCATGCAGCGAGAGGCGGCTTTCGTAGCGCGCGACCAGTGCCTCACCTTCGGCAATCGCATGCGGATCACGGTCGAAGGCGAAGACGCGCGCACCCGCATCGAGCAATGCGCGCGAATAGCCGCCCGCACCGAAAGTCGCATCGACGATGCTCATGCCGGGCGCAGGCGCGATCGCGGCGAACACTTCATCGAGCAGGACGGGGATATGGGGTGCGCTCACTTGCCGCCCCCCTTCGCCTTCGCCATCAGGCTGCGGCAGGTTGCCTGCGCGCCCCTGAAGCTTGCATCCATGCGGGCAAGTTCGGCCGGGTTCCAGACGAAGAAGAACTTGCCCGCGCCGTGGAAATAGAGCGCGTCGTCGACCTTGCCGAGATCCTTGAGATGCTCGGGCATGACGAAGCGGCCCGAATCGTCGAACGGGATCTGCTCGAAGCCGAACAATTGCTGGGCGCGCACGTCGGGATCGAAATCGGTGAGGCCGAGCCGGATCGCGCGCTCCTCCTCCTTGTCGAGCTGCTCGTGGAGTTCGTCCATGCGCGACAGGCCGAAACCGACGAGGCAATCGTATTTGTCATGCACGGCAAGGCAGAGCGTCTTCGTCCCGCCCGAGCTCTCCTTCACCGCCTTGCGGAAGGTCGGGGGCAGGACGAAACGGCCCTTGTCGCCCGCGGGCGAAAAGGCCTGTCCGTTATATCCCGAAAAACCCGCCACTGGCCGCCTGACCCCCTCTCGCCTGCACCCGTCCGCGACACGCCTTCCCCCCGCCGCCCGAGCGCGCGTTCGGGCGGCGCGCCGCGCTGTGTGCGGCGACGCGGGATGGTTCGGCATGTTTGATGGAGCCCGGTAATATCCGGGAACCAGGCGGGTGAAAAGGGGAATTTGCGGGATTTCGCGGGATTACTTGGTAAATATTTGATTTAGATGATATTTCTTTCCCGGACCTCGCATTCGCACGGAGACGCCCCCGAATGACTTTTATCAACTTAAGGGGGGTCAGGGCCTGATTTCCCGTCGATTCCCGCATCATCCCCGGTGCAGCGGGGCAGCGTTCCCGCATCGTCCCCGGGCCGCGCGCAGGCGAAGGCGAAATCGAGCAGCGCCCCGATCGCTGAGCCGCCCTGCCCCGCCTCGCGCGCGAGGTCCTCATGCTCGAACAGGGCTGCATCGGCGAGCAGGGTGACACTACCCTCGCCCACCAGGCATCGGGCGAGCGCTCTTTCGGCAGCGACAATGCAGGAGGCCGCCCGCTCCGGCCCGGCGCGGATCTCGCCCGCGAGCATCAGGGCCAGCGTGCCATCGGGATGCGCGGCGAAGTGCGGGACCGCCTCTTGCCCGGGGACATAGGCGACCTCGAGACCCCAACGCTCCACCACCGGCGGGATCAGCGCAAGCGTATTGGGCCGGCCCGGATCGCCCAGCGGCAGGTCGTATTCACCGGTCAGGGCGGGATCGAGCACGAGCAGCAGTCGCCCGCCCGCGGTCACCCAATCGTCTAGCGCGACATTGTCGGCCGGGGAAAGCCCGCGCGGCTGGATCACGGCGAGCCGCCCGATATCCTCCAGCGGATCGTTTGCCGCGCCCTCGCCCGTCGGCCCTTCGGCCGGCGCCAGCGTATCGAGCGGGACGAGATCGTAGGTCCGCTCGAGCGCGCGTCTCTGCCACGGCACCGCGCCCTCGCCCCGGGCGAGTTCGGCCACGCCGAGCCCGAGCGGGCGGTAAAGCGGCAGTCCGGTGTGAAGGCCAAGGCGGGGGCGCACCGCCGCCGCGGGCGCAGCCGCACCCGGGCGCGGGGCTGACGCATCGGGCGAACCACCGGGCAGGAACAGGCGTGGCAGCAGCAGGGCGAAAGCCGCGGCGAGCGCGGCAAGCAGGCCGCCGATCAGGAAAGGCCGGGCACTCGGGCCGCTCATCCGTGCGCCCGTCGCCGCCTCCGCGCCGGACGGGCGATCACGGGGTCCCTGCGTCGTTGGGAGCCGGACCCGGCACCGGGCCATTGGCGGGCGCGGGGCCGGGGCGCATATGGGGGTCCGACGCTTGCTCGGGCCGCAGGTCGGGCTCGGGCTCGGTCGGCGGAACCACGCCCGCATCGGCGAGCGGGTCGCGCTGCTGCGGTGCGGGGCTCGGCTCGGTCGTGGGGGCAGCATCGGGCACGGCGGCCTCCTCGACGAGGTCGGCCTGGCTGCCGATGATGCTGGCAAGCCCGACCAGCAGGATCATGGCGCAGATGCCGACCACGCCGACCTGCACCCGCTGCATCGCCTCCGTGCGCGTTCCCCCGAGCGGCGCGCCCGCGGGCGGGTCCTCGCCCGATCCTGGGGGTTCCACGGCGAAGAGCCTGCGCATCTTCATGACCGCGAGTCTTCGTGCGCCGCCGTGCCGCCTTCCAACCATTCGAACACCGGCAGTCCCTTGGACCGCAGCCATTCGGCATTGTAGAGCGTAGAAAGATAGCGAAAGCCCGTGTCGCACAGGATCGTAGTGACCTGCGGGGCCTCGTGCCCTTCGGCGACGAGCTGGCGGCCCAGTTCGATCGCGCCCGACACATTGATGCCGGAGGACAGGCCGAGGCACAGCCCCTCTTCGCGCAGCAGGCGCTCCACCCAGACGAGGCCTTCCTCGTCGGAAATGCGGAACTGCGTGTCGATCGGCGCGCCTTCGAGATTGGCGGTGATGCGGCCCTGCCCGATCCCTTCGGCGACCGAGGACCCTTCCCCCTTCAATTCACCATGCGCGAAATAATTGTAGAGCGCCGCGCCATGCGGATCGGTGAGAGCGATGCGGATATCGGGGTTCTTCTCCTTGAGCCCCATACCCACGCCCGCGATCGTGCCACCAGTCCCCGCCGCGCAGGTGAAACCGTCGATCCGCCCCTCGGTCTGGTGCCACAGCTCCTGTGCCGTGCCTTCGATATG
The DNA here is from genome assembly GCF_040217515.1 of Erythrobacter sp. Taxonomy (GTDB): domain Bacteria; phylum Pseudomonadota; class Alphaproteobacteria; order Sphingomonadales; family Sphingomonadaceae; genus Erythrobacter. Next base: position 99,179 of record NZ_JAVJPT010000015.1, on the reverse strand, counting down.
GGCCTTGCGGTTGGCGATATTGTCGAACTGCCCGGCCCAGATCGCGCCCTCGGTCTCCTCCGCCATGCGGCGCGATACGTGCTGGAAGTGGTTGGGGTCGGCATATTTCGTCGGGGGAACGAGGACCAGCTCGGCGCCCAATGCGCGCAGCGTGTCCATCTTCTCCTTCGACTGGTTGTCGGGCATCACGATCACGGTGCGATAGCCCAGAGCATTCGCCACCAGCGCGATGCCGATCCCGGTATTGCCCGCCGTCCCCTCGATCACCGTTCCGCCGGGCGCAAGCTCGCCGCGGCTTTCCGCACCGCGGATCATGTAGAGCGCCGCGCGATCCTTCACGCTGGAGCCGGGATTGGCGAATTCGCACTTGCCCCAGATGGTGCAGCCAGCCGCCTCGCTGGGGCCCGCAAGCCGGACGAGCGGGGTGTTGCCGATGAGCGAAAGCGTGTCGCCGATGGGCGCCGTGATATTCATGACACGTGACCTAGGGCGGGATCGCCCCGCCCGCAACACCGATCGGTCCCCTAAACCGCGCTCAGTCCTCGGGCGCGATCGTGACCTTGAGCCCGTCGAGCGCGTCGGTGAAGGGAATCTGGCACGACAGGCGCGAGGTTTCGGTGCGGTGATCCGAACTTTCGAGCAGGTCGTCCTCGTCCTCGCTCATTGCGGGAAGCTTGTCCATCGCGCCCGCATCGACGTGGACGTGACACGTCGCGCAGGAACAGCACCCGCCGCACAGCGCGAGCAATTCGTCGAAGCCGTTGTCGCGGATGGCTTCCATCACCGTCAGACCGTCCTCGACGTCGATTTCGCTCGTTTCGCCTTCGCGATTGGTGACGACCAGCTTGGGCATGGGCTTTCGTTCTCCTGCCGTTCGAATGGGAGCGCGGGACAAGGCTCCCGCGCTGTTCGGGAAACTCGCGGGCTGCTAGGCGAGTTTCCCGCGCGAAGCAAGTTAGGGGATTTGAGAGTGGGCGAGGCGGCATGGGGCTGAGCGAAAGGCAGTTGCGAAGCGCACTGGACGATGTCGCCGCGAGCGACGAACGGGTAGCGCGCGAGCTCGAGCGCGTCGGTTATCCCGCCCCGCGCATCCGCGAGCGCGGCTTTCGCACCCTGCTGCGCACGATCGTCGGCCAGCAGGTCTCGGTCGCGGCGGCGAGTTCGATGTGGGCGAAACTGGAGTCCGAACTCGGCGCGGATTTCGCGCCCGGCGAGCTCTTGGCGCGCGATTTCGACGCGCTGCGCGCCTGCGGCCTGTCGCGCCAGAAACAGGGCTATGCCCGCTCGCTGTGCGAATTGGTCGAGGCGGGCGCAATCGACCTTCATGCCCTGCCCGAAGACGACGAGGAGGCGATCGCCCTGCTCACGCAGGTCAAGGGAATCGGGCGCTGGTCGGCGGAGATTTACCTGCTCTTCGCCGAAGGCCGCCCCGATATCTGGCCCGCAGGGGACCTTGCCGTGCAGGAAGGGGTGCGGCGGCTTGTCGGAATGGGGGAGCGGCCGAAGGAGCAACGGACCCGCGAAATCGCGCAGGATTGGGCACCGCATCGCGGGGCCATGGCGATCTTCACCTGGCACTTCTACGCCAATCCGGCGCTGTAGCGCGCTCGTCGAAACCGCCTCTGGCAATCGGGCGCATGGCGCATACATGGCCCCGCAACCGACACCAAAAAGGGAAGAGACCATGCCCGAAGCCGACACTTTTCCGATCATCCCGCGCGAGGCGCTGTTCGGCAATCCGACCCGCGCACAGGGCAAGATCAGCCCGGACGGCAAGTGGCTCTCCTGGCTTGCGCCTTACGAGGGCGTGCTCAACATCTGGCTCGCGCCGGCCGACGATCCGGCGAGTGCGCGAGCGATGACGAAAGCGACCGCGCGCCCGATCCGCCAGCATTTCTGGCCGGGCGATGCCAAAAGCCTGCTCTATGTCCAGGACAAGGACGGTGACGAGAACTTCCTGCTCTACCGGATCGATCTCGAAACGGGCGAGGAGACGACGCTGACCCCGTTCGAGCATACCCGTGTGCAAATCGTGGGCGCGTCGGAGACGATCAAGGACCGGATCCTCGTCGGGCTCAACCACCGCGATCCGCAGTTCCACGATGTCTACCGGCTCGATCTCAATACGGGTGACCTGACACTGGTCTACGAAAACCATTCCTTCGCCGGCTTCATGGCCGACGACACGCTCACCTTGCGCATGGCGATGCGCCAGAACGAGGCCGGCGGGACCGACTATTTCCGCTTCGACGACGGCCGGGTCGAGGACGAACCGTTCGAGACGACGGCGATGGAGGATTCGCTGACGACGACGCCCGCCGGATACACCACCGACGGGTCGGTGCTGTACTGGCTCGACAGCCGCGGGCGGAACACAGCGGCCCTTTATGCGCAGGACACCGCCACCGGCGCGCGCACCCTCGTCGCACAGGACGACAAGGCCGATATCGGCGGCACGATCCGCGACCAGGAAACCGGAAAGGTGCAGGCCTATTCGGTCGAATATCTCACTACCGAATGGACCGCGATCGACCCTGCGATCCGAGCGGCGCTCGAATGGCTGGGAGACCGGCTGGAGGGGGAATTCGGCATTTCCAGCCGCACCGATGACGACCGGACATGGATCGTGTGGAACGATCCGCTGACCGCGCCGGTGCGCACCTTCATATTCGACCGCGACGCGGAAACGCTGGAGGAATTCTACGTCTCGCGCCCCGAACTCGAAGGCGCGCCGCTCCGGCCGATGCACCCGCTCGAAATCGCGAGCCGGGACGGGCTGACGCTGCCGTCCTATCTCACGCTTCCGCCGGGCAGCGACGGGACGCACAGCGGGCGCCCGGACAGCCCGCTGCCGACGGTGCTGCTGGTCCATGGCGGCCCCTGGGCACGCGATAGCTTCGGCTTCGACGCGGTCCATCAAATGCTCGCCAATCGCGGTTATGCGGTGCTTTCGGTGAATTTCCGTGGCTCCACCGGATTCGGCAAGGACTTCATCAATGCCGGCAACAAGCAATGGGGTCTGAAAATGCATGACGACCTCATCGATGCGGTCGAATGGGCCATCGATCAGGGCATCGCCGAAAGGGACAAGGTCGCGATCATGGGCGGCTCCTATGGCGGCTATGCGACGCTTGCCGGGCTTGCCTTCACGCCCGACGTCTTTGCCTGCGGGGTGGACATCGTCGGGCCATCGAACCTCGAAACGCTGCTTTCGACCATCCCGCCCTACTGGGCGCCGATGGTGAAGATCTTCCACGAACGCATGGGCAATCCCGATACCGAGGAAGGCCTCGCGCTGCTGCGCGCGGCAAGCCCGCTCCACAAGGCCGAGAGCATCGCAAAGCCGCTGCTGATCGCGCAAGGGGCCAACGACCCGCGCGTCAAACAGGCCGAAAGCGACCAGATCGTGGGCGCGATGAAGCAGGCGGGGATACCCGTCACCTATGTCCTCTACCCGGACGAGGGCCACGGCTTTGCCCGGCCGGAAAACTCCATCGCCTTTTTCGCCCTGGCCGAGAACTTCCTCGCCCAATGTCTCGGCGGGCGGGCCGAGCCGCTGGGCGACGTGCTCGAGCCGTCGACCACCCAGATCGTGGAGGGCGAGGAGCACGTCAAAGGGCTTGCGAGTGTGCCGGGCTGAACCGGGCTGACAAAGTCCGCCGGCCCTTATAGGCAGTTAGGAAACGCTATTCATGAGAGAGGGATCGGATGGCACAGCGGCGCAGCATTTTCATCAGCGGCGGGGCGTCGGGCATCGGCCGGGCCATCGCGCGCCATTTCGGCGAGCGCGAATGGTTCGTCGGCATTGGCGACGTCAACCAACAGGGGATGGAGGACACGCTCGGACTGATCCCTGGCGGGTTCAAATATGCCCACCGGCTCGACGTGCGCGACCGCGCCGCATGGGACGAGGCGCTGGCTGCCTTTCGCACCGCAGCGGGCGACCGGATCGATGTCGTGGTCAACAATGCCGGGATCGGCACGGGCGGCCCGCTTGCCGAACTCGACACCGACGAGATCGACCGCTGTCTCGACATCAATCTCAAGGGCGTGCTCTACGGCGCGCAGGCGGCCCATCCACACCTGCTCGAAACCGCGCCCGGATCGGCGCTCGTCAACATCGCGAGCGCGGCGGGCATTGCGGGCGGCACGGGCATGAGCGTCTATTCCGCGACCAAGTTCGCCGTGCGCGGGGTCGCCGAAAGCCTTGATGCCGAATGGGCGGCGGACGGGATCAAGGTCGCCTCGATCTGCCCCAGCTTCATCGAGACGCCGCTCCTGGACGGGACCGGCAATCGCCGCTCGAACGAAATGGTGCGCGACCGGGTCAAGGCGGCGGGCCTCGAGATCACGCCGGTCGAAGAAGTGGCCCAGGCCGTCTGGAATGCGGTCCATGGTGAGGACCTGCACTACCTCGTGGGCAAGACCGCCCGCCGCCTGAATTTCGCCAAGCGCTGGTTCCCGAACAAGGTCCGAAAGCAAAATCGCGCGGGCACGGCGTTACTCGGGAAATAGCGAGAGATATTAGGCGACGCGGAACAATCGGCGGCGTAGCCGCTGCAAGCGCGACCGCGCGCCCGCCGCGGAGTCGTAGGCGGCCGGAGCCACCCGGGCGGCAGGCCGTATGAGCTAGGATGGCACACCCGCCCAAGCGGTTGCGCCATCAAACCAACCGATCGATCGCGCGCGCCATCGTCGCATCGCGCACCGATAGGCCATCCGCGTCGTGCGTCGTCAGCGTGATCTCGACCTTGGCATAGACGTTGAACCATTCGGGGTGGTGGTCCTGCGCCTCGGCGATCAGCGCGACCCGGCTCATGAAGCCCCAGGCCTGCGAGAAATCGTCGAACTGGAAAGTGCGCCGGATCGCCTTGCCGTCATTGATCAGTTCCCATTCGGGATGATCCTGCAAAAGCGCCTTGCGGTCGTTTTCGTCGAGTTCGGATACGGCCATGGTTTCGCTCCCTGTCTGGCGTGGCTGGATTGGGATTTCTCGTCGCTTGTCGCGCCCCTGTGTTTTGCCTAACGCACGAGGTCAATGGAAGGTTCTGACCGTTTCCCGCCGGATAGTCGTCTCGTCGCGCACACGCTCGCCTGCCGCCGGGGCGAGCGGTTGCTTTTCCGGAAGCTGTCCTTCGCGCTGAGGCCGGGCGAGGCGCTGCATGTCACCGGTGCAAACGGGACCGGCAAGACGACGCTGATCCGCACGCTGGCGGGACTTTCGCGGCCCTATGCCGGAGAGATCGAGTCGGCGGGCAGCGTCGGCCTCGTCGACGAACGCCCTGCGCTCGATCCCGACCTGCCGCTCGGCCGCGCGCTCGGTTTCTGGGCGCGGATCGACGGCGTTGACGACACCGCGCCGATCCATGCGCGGCTGGGGCTGGACAGCCTGCTCGACGTGCCGGTGCGTTTCCTGTCGACCGGGCAGAGGAAGCGGGCCGCGCTCGCCGTGCTGGTGGGCCGCGGCGTTCCGGTCTGGCTGCTCGACGAGCCGCTTTCGGGTCTCGATTCAGGGGCGATCGAAACCGTCTCGCGGCTTGTGACCGAACATCTCGAACAGGGCGGCATCGCTCTCATCGCATCGCACCAGCCGCTCGCCGTGCCGGGCCTTCGGAAACTTGCGCTCGAGGACTTTGCCCCGCGGGAAGAGCCCGCGTGATCGCTGCCCTGCTCCGCCGCGACCTTGCGACATTCTTCCCCTTTGCTGGCGGAGGGGCGGCGCTGCCGGTGGTGTTCTTCGTTGCGGTGGCAATGCTCTATCCCTTCGCGGTGGGGCCGGACGTTGCCCTGCTCGCGCGCACGGGAGGGGGCGTTGTGTGGATCGCCGCGCTGCTCGCCGCGATCCTGCCGTTGGACCGACTGGTGGCAGAAGACATCGAGCGCGGCACCTTCGACCAGCTGCGGCTGCGAGGCGTGTCCGAGGAGGCGATGATGGCGGTACGGCTGCTGGCCCACTGGCTCAGTTTCGGCCCGCCGCTGGTGCTGGCAACTTTCCCGGCGGCCGCGCTGCTGGCGCTGGACGGGCCGACATTGCACCTGCTCCTGCTCGGGCTGCTGGCGGGCACGCCGGGGCTGGCCGCAATCGGCCTCATCATCGCCGCGCTCACCGCGAGCCTGCGTTCGGGCGCGGCGCTGTCGGGCCTGCTGCTGGTCCCGCTGGCGCTCCCCATCCTTATCTTCGGCGCCGGAGCGCTGGCTCGTCAGGACCCGGCGAGCCTCGGCTTCGTTGGAGCGGCAAGCCTGCTGCTGGTCGCCATCGCGCCCTTCGCAGCCGGAGCCGCCATTCGCGCCGCGAGGGAGAACTGATGCGCGCCCCCGAAAGCCATCGCCATTCGAACCTGCTGTTGAGCCGCATCGCGCAAGGGCTGCTAGGCTTCACCCTGATCGCCTTCGCGGCCAAGGCGATTGCAGAGCCCGCGGTGCAGGCGCGCTACACGCCGATCGTGGTGCTTCATGCGACGAGCATGGTCGCATGGCTCGGCCTCCTCGCCTCGCAGGCCTGGCTCGCGGCGGAGCATCGGTTCGAGTTGCACAAGACGTTCGGTCGCGCCTCGATGGCGCTGGTAGGCGCGATGGCGGTCTCGGGCGCAATCATCTCGGTCAATATCGGCCGCGAACTGGGCCGCCCGGAAGTGACGGTGGTGAACCTCGCCGCCTTCGTGACCTTCCTCCCGCTCTATTTCGCCGCGCTGCATTTTGCCCGAAGGCTCGACATGCACGCGCACCGGCAGGCGATGCTGATCGGGACGCTGGCGCTGATGACGCCGGCCTATGCGCGCGTGGTGCAGGTGGCAGGCCTGCCCGATCCCGTGGCGATCGCGGTGCAGGTGCCGATCACTTTGGGAATCGCGCTCGGCTATGAATGGAAGGTGCTGGGCCGCGTGTCGCAGCCGGTGATCGGGATGCTCGGCTTTTCGCTCGGCGTGATTGCGGTGATGGTGGGGGTGTTGGCGGTGTGGTTTATGTGAGGTCGTCTGCGCAGGTTCAACAGAATTGAGGCGGCCACGACACCTTTGGTTTCGTGGCCGCCCATGAATTGTCCAGCAGTAAAAGCTTGGTTTATTCAGCAGTGTACCATTGACCTGTGCCCACGGACATCTCGTTCGAGTACCAGTGCATGGTCAGACCGCCGCGCGTGCCCTTTGCGTCGCCATCCCTGGCCTCCATCGCTCCAATGCATCCCAATGGCGTCTCCGGGCCGGGCTCCCCGAGGAAATTGCACCCGTATGCGAGCGAGTATGTGCCTTGCTCGTCTTTTGCGGTGCAGGTGAGATGAATTGCAAAGACACCTCCGTCAGGTTGGTCCATCCCCACGCAATTTACCGCACCATTGACGACATTGCCGTCGTCGAACGTTGTCACATAGGTGCCCTTGACGGAACCACCGCCATACTGCGGCCCATCACGACCAGTCAGGCCACCCACGGATTCCACCGGTTCCCATGTGACATCGTAGGTGAAGGATTGCGCCAAAGCGGGTCCGGCCAAGACGACAGCCAAAGCCCCGGTCGCAGCAAGTATAAGATTTTTCATATCAAAGCATCCTCCCCATTGACCAACGGCCAAGACAGGACTCTGGGCTCGTCGATCAGAACGCAACCCATTCTTTGGGGATAGCACTAAAACGGTTGCCCGGCAAAAATAAAAAATGCCGCTGGCTTAGCGGTTTATTTCCCGGCTAAGTCCGCCCTCAAGAATATGGCGGCTTGTCCCGACCCATCGGGCTTTTTGTAAAAATCTCCACCCCGTCCTCGGTGATTGCGAGGGAATGTTCGAACTGCGCCGAAAGCGACTTGTCGCGCGTTACAGCGGTCCAGCCGTCGCCCAGCACCTTCGCCCAGGGCTTGCCGAGGTTGATCATCGGCTCGATCGTGAAGAACATGCCGGGCTTGAGTTCCGGCCCCGTGCCCGCCTTCGCCGCGTGGACGACTTCGGGTGCGTCGTGGAACAGGCGCCCCAATCCGTGCCCGCAGAACTCGCGCACCACGCCGTAGCGAAAGCTGCGCGCATGGGCTTCGATTGCCGCGCCGATATCGCCAAGCCGCGCGCCGGGCTTCGACGCGGCGTCGATCCCCAGCATCAGGCATTCGTAGGTGACATCAACCAATCGCTTCGCCTTGATCGACGGCTCGCCCGCGAAGAACATCCGGCTGGTGTCGCCGTGCCACCCGTCCAAGAGCGGCGTAACGTCGATGTTGAGGATGTCGCCCTCTTTCAGCACCTTGTCCGAGGGGATGCCGTGGCAGATCACGTGGTTGATCGAGATGCACGAGGAATGGGTGTAGCCGCGATAGCCGAGCGTCGCCGGAACCGCGCCCGCATCGAGCATCATCTCCCGAATGCGCGTGTCGATGCTTTCCGTGGTCACGCCCGGCTGCACCCACTCTGCGCACTCGTCGAGGATGGTCGCGGCAAGCCTTCCGGCCTTGCGCATCCCTTCGAAGCCTTCCTCGGTGTGGAGCTTGATCGTACCGTCGCGGTAGACGGTGTCCTTGCTGTCGACGAGCTGGTATTCGGTCATCCCGATTATATAGCGAGAGACGGGCGCGGTTGCGAGTCCCGGCCTGGCGCGGCGGATTACGGCGCGGCGAAAGCGCCCCGATAGTCCTCCTTCACCGCTGCGAGCAGGGCATCGGTCACCGGCAGGCGGACCATATAGGGCCCCTCGGCATAGGCCCCGGCGATATAGGGCGCGGCGAGAAGGCGCAGTTCATCCACCGACGCGCCGCCATTGCTGGCGGGCACGAGGACGAGATCGTCCAGCGACGGGCATTCGGCCAGCGGATCCTCGGGCGGCACGAAATATTCCCCGCGCCGTTCCTCCTGCAGCACCAGCAAGCCCTCGCAATAGGGCGTGCGGACCGCTTGCCAGAGCGCCTCGGGCGAGGTGAACAGGTTGAGCGGTGCGAGCGCCCTGCCCGCCTTGCGGTCCCAGACGAGCGCGTCGAAGGCGGAATTGGGATGCGCCCCGCCCGCGTAGAGGCTCGCCTCGCCCTTCAGGGAAAGGAAACGCGGCGTGTCGGCGGTGACTTCCCAGCCCTTGATGTAGCCGCGCGACTTGCACGATGTGCACTCCTCCCCGGCGAATTCGGCCAGCGCCTCTTCCCAATCGGCCTTCTGTTCGGCGAGCGCCGCCTCGCGCCGCTGCTCGAGCAGGGCGGCGAGATCGGGGATCGCAGAGACCTCGGCGGGCCAGGCATAGGTGAAATCGCGGGTGCCGCCGTCCCTTTCGGCACTGTCCTCGAAATTGACCGCGCGCGGATCCGCTGTCGAGGACACGGTCAGCTCGATGTCGCTGTCATCGAGCCCGACGGCCTCGCCCATCTCCTCGGGCGATGAACAGTTGACGAGAGCAACACACGCCCCCGCCACCCAGACAGCACGCATCACAGCCTCCCCCTTCAATACGCCCCTTCCCAATTGAAACGTGACATGCGCCAAGGCGCGACTAAGTAGCCCTTTATGACCGATTCAAAGGACCTGATCCAGCCCGATCGCGGCCAGGACGCGATTCCCATCCACCTCGTCAACAAGGACGGTTTCGAGGATTTCGCAAAGACCCTCTCCGCTGGCCAGCGGGCAAGCCTCGCGGGGCAGAAATTCGACGGGAGCGGCTACCAGGTCGGGATCGTGCCCGATGGCGACGGGTTCTTCGCCGTCGGCGGGGTGGCGAATACGGAAAGGCTGTCGAGCTGGTGTCTCGCCGCGCTCGCGGAGGCGCTTCCCGGGGGGACGTATCGTCTTGCCGAAGACCGCGCCCCCGGCGTTGCCATGTTCGGCTGGATGACGGCGCAATATCGCTTCACCCGCTACCGCGAAGAGGAAAAGCCGGTCGGCCCGCGCGTGCTGCTCACCACCGAAATCGCGCGGATGGAAGCGCTGCGGGCCGAGGCGGAAGCGGAGATGAAGGTCCGCGATCTCGTCAACACGCCGGCCGAGGACATGGGCCCCGCAGCGCTCGAGGCGGAATGCGAGGCGTTGGCGAAGGCGCATGGAGCGAGCCTCAAGGTGACGCGCGGCGACACGCTCGAACAGGAATACCCCATGGTTCACGCGGTCGGCCGTGCCGCCGCGCGCCACCATGCGCCGCGCATAATGCACCTGACCTGGGGGAAGGAGGGCGACCCGGTGCTTGCGATTGTGGGCAAGGGTGTGTGCTTCGATTCGGGCGGGCTCGACATCAAGCCGGCTACGGGCATGCGGCTGATGAAGAAGGACATGGGCGGCGCGGCGCATGCGATCGCGCTTGCCGGGCTTGTCATGGGCGCGGGGCTGAAGGTGCAGCTGCACCTGCTTGTTCCCGCAGTCGAGAATGCGATTTCCGGTCCCGCCTTTCGTCCAGGCGATGTGCTGAAAAGCCGCAAGGGGCTGACGGTGGAGATCCACAACACCGACGCCGAAGGGCGCCTGATCCTGGGCGATGCGCTGACCCGGGCGAGCGAGGAGGAGCCCGACCTGATCGTCGATTTCGCGACGCTCACCGGCGCTGCGCGGGTCGCGCTCGGCCCGGATTTCGCCGCGATGATGGCGCGGCGCGATGAAACGGCGGAGGCTTTCCTCGAAGCGGGCAAGGCCAATGACGACGCGCCCTGGCGGCTACCGCTGCCCGACAGCTATCGCGAATGGCTGTCGAGCGATATCGCCGATCTCTCCAACGCCCACCAGAACCCGTTCGCCGGGGCGAGCGTCGCGGGCCTTTTCCTCGATCGGTTCGTCGGGGAAGGAATCGACTGGATCCATTTCGATACCTTCGCATGGCGTCCTTCGGCCAAGCCTGGACGGGCCAAGGGCGGCGGGGCCATTGGCCTGCGCGCGAGCTGGCACGCGCTCAAGCTGCGCTATTCCGACTGAACGGGACCGGCACAGGCATCGAGCGGTCGGGGCAAGCGGACGGGCCGGGCAATCGCAGGCCATGCCCCGTCCGGCCTCGCTTGCTCCGGGCTATGCTTGCGGCTAAGCGCGCGGGTTCACTCGTCTTACCGACCGGGCAAGGATTGCGACGAATACGATGAACGGCGCGCGAGCGGACAGCGTGACAAGCCCTGCGGCATACAGCGTGCCGACGGGCGTGCTCGGCCTTTATGGCCCGGTCGAAAGCCCCGCGCCCGGCACGCTTCCGCTGCGCGGCGACCTTGCCCATATCGCTCTCGCAGGGCGGCACCTTGCCGCGCATTACGTCATTCCCGAGATCCGCACTCTGGGTTTGTCAGGGGCCGACCTGCGCCTGCTCCCGCATGAGGACAGCGAAGTGCTCCTTACGCTCCCGGCCGGTGCCCGCTTCGAGGTGCTCGACCGCGCTGGCGAGTGGATCTGGGGCTGTCTCGGGCCCGAAGGACCCAGCGGTTATTGCCGCGTCGGCGAACTCGCCGAAAAGACAGGCGGCGCGTGACGACGCGCGTGTTCATCGACGGGGCGGCGGGTACGACCGGGCTCGAAATCCGCGACCGGATCAGGGGGCGTGAGGAATTCGAGCTGATTGTGCTCGACGATGCGCGGCGCAAGGACGGGGCCGCACGACGCGACGCGCTCCACGAAGCCGATGTCGCTATCCTGTGCCTGCCGGACGAAGCCGCGCGCGAAGCGGTGAAATTGGCGGAAGGCGCGGACACGCGGATAATCGATGCCTCGAGCGCGCATCGCGTGGCGCAAGGCTGGACCTACGGTTTTCCCGAGATCGTCGGACGCGAGGCGATCGCGAATGCGCGCTTCGTCAGCAATCCGGGCTGCTATCCCACCGGTTTTATCGCGCTTGTCGCGCCTCTCGTGCGCGCAGGGCTGCTGCCTTCCGACTGGCCCTACACCATCAACGCGGTGAGCGGTTATTCGGGCGGCGGCCATGCCCTGATCGAACGGTTCGAGGCTGACAGGGACATCGCCTTTCGCGCCTACGGTCTTGCCCTCGGGCACAAGCACCTTCCCGAAATGCAGGTCCATGCGGGCCTTGTCCACCGGCCGGTTTTCTCGCCGTCGGTCGTTCCGGCCCATCGCGGCATGGTGGTCGACGTGCCGCTACCCCTGGCCGCCATGCAGGGCGCTGGCCCGATCGACAGTCTGCGTGAGGCGCTGGGGGAGCATTACCGCGAGGGCGAAGTCATCGCGGTGGACCCAACCGATGACGTTCCCGACGAAATCCTTCTGCGGCAGAGCGCAGGCGCGCGGGACTGCATGGAACTGCTTGTCTTCGGAAATGATGAGCAGGCGCGGCTCGTCGCCAGGCTCGACAATCTCGGTAAGGGCGCATCGGGCGCCGCGATCCAGAATCTCAACCTGATGTGCGCCCTTCCCGAAACCACCGGATTGCGCCTGTGAGCGGGCTTGCTGCCCAAAATTCGGGCAGCTTGCGAAAGGTTCACGAGTCCTGTTGCGCCGCCTGTCACAATCTTGCTAATTCCGTAGGCACACGTTCCGATTCCTTGCGCTTTCGCCTGAGCGGAGCGAGCCGGGGTCGAATGACGGGCCGCGAGTGACAGGGGATCACGTGAAAAAGATCGAGGCGATCATCAAACCCTTCAAGCTCGACGAGGTGAAGGAGGCCCTCCATGAAATCGGCGTGTCCGGTATCACCGTCACGGAAGTGCAGGGCTTTGGCCGCCAGAAGGGCCATACCGAGCTGTATCGCGGCGCCGAATATGTCGTCGATTTCCTGCCCAAGAAGAAACTCGAAGTGGTCGTGGCCGAAGACCAGGCGAGCCGCGTGGTAGAAGCCATCGCCTCGGCTGCCGAGACGGGTCGCATCGGCGATGGCAAGATCTTCGTCAGCACGATCGATTCCGCATTGCGCATCCGCACCGGGGAGACCGACGACGATGCGATCTGAGCGGCTCAAGATCCTCGCCTGCCGTCCCGGCGGGTACCTCTCCAACCACCAGCAACAACCAGTGGAGGCAGTGACACAATGGCAAGCGTGAAAGACGTCCTGAAACAGATCAAGGACGAGGAAATCGAATGGGTCGACCTTCGCTTCACCGATCCGAAGGGCAAATGGCAGCATCTCACCATGGCGGCGAGCGCGATGGACGAGGACTCGCTCGAGGATGGCCTGATGTTCGACGGCTCGTCGATCGAGGGCTGGAAGGTCATCAATGAAAGCGACATGATCCTCAAGCCCGACATGGACGCGGTGTACACCGATCCGTTTTCGGCGACCCCGATGCTCGCCGTGTTCTGCGACATCGTCGAACCGTCCGACGGCCAGCTTTACCAGCGCGACCCTCGTTCGACCGCCAAACGCGCCGAGGCCTATCTCAAGTCCACGGGCATCGGTGACACGATCTTTGTCGGACCGGAGCCGGAATTCTTCATGTTCGACGATGTCCGCTTCGAGGACGGCTATGCCGGTTCGGGCTACGCGATCGACGACATCGAATTGCCGACCAATACGGGTAAGGAATACGAAGCCGGCAACATGGGTCACCGCCCGCGCGCCAAAGGCGGCTATTTCCCGGTCGCCCCGGTCGACAGCGCAATGGACATTCGCGGCGAGATGGTCTCGACCATGATGGAAATGGGCCTCGACATGGACAAGCACCATCACGAGGTCGCCGCCGCCCAGCACGAACTCGGTATCACCTTCTCGACGCTGACCAAGACCGCCGACCAGGTCCAGGTCTACAAGTATGTCGTGCACCAGGTCGCCCATGCCTATGGCAAGACCGCGACCTTCATGCCCAAGCCGATCAAGGAGGACAATGGCAGCGGCATGCACACACACATGTCGATCTGGAAGGACGGCGCACCGACCTTTGCAGGCAATGAATATGCCGGACTGTCGGAAAGCTGCCTGCACTTCATCGGCGGTGTGATCAAACATGCCAAGGCCGTGAACGCATTCACCAACGGCACGACCAATAGCTACAAGCGGCTTGTCCCCGGCTTCGAGGCGCCGGTCCTGCTCGCCTATTCGGCGCGCAACCGTTCGGCGTCCTGCCGTATCCCTTACGGCGCGGGCGAGAAGGCCAAACGGGTCGAATTCCGTTTCCCCGATGCTATCTGCAATCCCTATCTCGCTTTCTCGGCGCTGCTGATGGCGGGGCTCGACGGGATCGAGAACAAGATCCATCCCGGCGAGGCGATGGACAAGAACCTCTACGACCTGCCCCCGGCCGAACTGGCCGAAGTGCCTACCGTCTGCGGCTCCCTGCGCGAAGCGCTCGAAGCGCTCGAGTCGGATCACGAATTCCTGCTCAAGGGCGGCGTGTTCTCGACCGACCAGATCGAGGCTTATGCCGAGCTCAAATGGGAAGAGCAGCTGCGGCTCGAAACCACGCCGAGCCCGGTCGAATACGACATGTATTACAGCGCCTGACCCAGCAGCGGCGCCCCGCGCGCTTGTCATAGGGACGCGAACGAGGCCGCCCGGCAGCAATCCGGGCGGCCTTTTTCGTGCGCGCGATCGTGACAGTTCTACAACATTGTCGCAGAAGTCAGTCCCGACGCAGGACATGGATTTACATTTAAACTCATTGGGTTAGATTTCTAACTCTTACCGATTGAGCATTAACAGGGTCGAATTATGACAACCACATCGCGCCTCCCCGACCTCTTGGCCGGATCCGCTCCGTTTGTCCTCGCCGCGGCCGGCATCGCCTCGCCCGCTAAGGCACAGGACGCGCCCTCCGCACCGGATCTCATGGTCGTACCGAACGAAACGACCGATTCCGACCAGATCATCGATACCGAAGGTGAATTCGACGGGGTCGGCATGTTCTTTCGGGCCGACGGTTCGGTCTGCACCGGCTCGCTGATCAATCCGCGTACCGTCCTGTTCGCGGCGCACTGCGTCAATGACAGGGATGCCTCCGAATATGGTCCGGACGGCCTGCCCGCAGCGTGGTCTTTCAATGTCGACGCGCTGCCCGGCTTCCAGGACTGGTTCGCGAATGCCTTTACCAGCAATCCCGATCTCGCCGTCTTCAATGTCAGCCAGATCCAGTACGATCCGCGTTCGCTGGCGAACCCGGCGGCGGGCGGCTTCATCGAAGCGGATATCGCGCTCGCCACGCTCGACACGCCGGCTGCCGACATCCCGACCTGGGCGCTGCTGTTTTCTCCCCTGCCAGACCCTGGCGCGATCGACCCGGTCACCGGAACGGGCTATTTCGTCGACATCGCGGGCTATGGCGGCACGGGCACGGCAACAACGGGAGCGAGCTTCGGCATCGATTTTCGCCGCCGCGCGGCAGAAAACATTCTCGGCGGGTTCTTCTCAATCGACGATCGCAATGCGGTCCTGTTCGGGCCCGGGCCTGATGTCGTGCCGCAAAACCTCTATTTCACCGATTTTGACGCGCAGGACCGCAATTCCCCCGAAGCGTTGTTCGACATCAACGTCTCGCGCGACGATGCCCGCCCGAACGAAGGCACGACGGCCGGCGGCGATTCCGGCGGCCCGTTGATCCTCGATGCGGACACGAACGCGCTGACTGACGAGGACCTTGTTATCGGGCTTCTTTCCGGGGGCTCGCGCGTGTTCGGCGTTCCGTTCAGCTCGATCGGCACGCAGAGCTTCTACCAGCCGCTTTTCCTGTACTGGCAGTATATCGCGGCCAACAATCCCTATCGCTACGTCGGCACCAAGGGCGGTGACGGCGCGTGGGAGGATTCTGAGCACTGGGTCACCCTGCTCGACCCGGCCTATCGCATCATCGACGAAAATGGCGAGGTCGTCAGCGGCCTGCCCTCGACGCCCGAACTCGGCCTCGACGGGACCGAAGGCGATTTCGGCGCGGTGTGCTTCGAGATCGAGGCGCCGGGCGATTTCTGCACCGATCTTGCGACGGGAATAACCACGCCGACTTTCGACGGCGGCGCGAGCGCCGCTGTTCCGGGCGACGACACTTCGATCGCCGTGCGCGACAATCGCGGCTGGGTCACTCTCGAACGGGGTGGCAATGCGGCGGAAAACAACAATCGCGGCTGGGTCGATCTAGACCTTGAAGAGTTCCGGCGGGCTGCAACCGCGCCGGACGGCGATGCAATCGCCAACGAAGCGGTGGAGGGCGACAATGCTCCCGGCCTGCCCGCCCCGACGCTCGCCAACGGTCTGCCCGGGGCGAGCGGCTTCGTGCCCGACAACATCGCTCCCGTAGTCAGCGCGGATCCTGCCCTTGCCGTGCAGGGACGCTATTTCGACGTGACCCTTGCCAGCACGGGGACGACCACGCTTTCGAGCACGGTCGAAATCGATCGCCTGACCGTGCGCGATGCAGCCGGGCTTGCGATCGATGCCGATGGCGACCTCACCTCGCTGATCAATGTCAGCCAGTTCGGCGGCAATGTCGCTGTCGACGGCACGATCACCAGCATCGGCGACTACACGCTGTTTGCCGGCATGCTCTCGGGCGCCGGCAGGGTCGAAGCCCCCTTCGTCACCAGCATCATGGGCGCGATCTCGCCGGGCGAGATGGGGACCATCGACACGCTGACGATCGACGGCAATCTCGTCATGTCCTCTGGCGCGACCCTGCTCGCCGACATCGACGCGGCAGGCAATTCGGACACGCTCGCGGTTACGGGGCTTGCCAATGTCGGCGGCATCGTCGGCATCGGCCAGGGGATCACCAACCAGGTCAACGGCAATGGCCGCACCTACACGATCCTGACTGCCGATGGCGGGGTGAGCGGTGCGTTCAGTGAAACCACGATTTCCGCGATCCTCAGCCAATCTTTCTCCTACACCGAGAATGCGGTGCTGATGCAGATCGATGCGGCGAGCTATGCCAGCGTGATCGACGGGAGCGACCCGGTTCAGTCGGCCTATGCCCAGCTGTTCGACCAGAACCGCTCGAATGCCAATATGTCCGAGATCTATGCGCTCGACTTCGCTGACAGCGAAACGATCCGCTCGACCTTCACCGGCCTCGCGCCGGTTGCCGAGGCAGCGGTCAATTCGCTGACCCAGCAATCGGTCAACCTGCTGCAGAACTTCAACGACCGCCGTCTTCGCACCGCCGACCGTTCGCAAGCGGGCGGTACCATCGCCAAGATCGGCTCCCCGCTCGAAGCCACGCAGGCGAGCGTGCAGCGTTTCGGCCAGCCGGTCGGCGCCGGTGCGATGGCGCTGCAGGGCGGCGAAGGCGACACCGAGGTGATGGATGCCGACCTGCCCGAAAACGTCGCGATCTTCCTTGCCGGCGGCATCGTCTCGGGTGAGGCCGATCCGCTGCCCGGCTATCGGGGCAACAGCGAGATGGACGGGCTCTATGTCGCGGGCGGGCTGGAATTCTATCTCGGCGAACGCACCATGATGGGCGTTTCCAGCTGGTTCTCCTCGATCGAGGCCGACACCGCGCTTGGCCAGCAGGCAGAGGCCGATACCTTTGCCGGCTCGCTTTATGCCCGCCACCGCAGCGAAGGCGGCCTGATTCTCGATGGTCAGGTGACGATGGGGTCGATGAACCTGACGACGGATCGCCGGGTCGAATTCCTCGGCACCCGTCAGACCCTTTCGAGCGATGACAGCGACACCCTGTTCTCCGCCGCGATCGGCGCATCCTACGATCTCGAAAGCGGGATCGGCACGCTCTCGCCCGGGGTCGAGGCGCGCTATGCCAGCGTCGATCTGTCCTCGGTCGAGGAATTGGGCGGTCCGCTCGGCCTGCAGGTCAATCGGGAAAGCTATCGCAGCGCACAGGCTCGCGGCGGTCTCGATTACGAGACGTCGGGCGAGATGTTCCAGGTGAATGCCACCGCGCAGATGGTCTGGGAATTCGAAGACGGCCCACAGCTTCTCTCGGCCCAGTTCGTGCGCGGCAACGGCCCAGCGGCGAATTTCGTGGTCGACGGAGCGGACCGGACGTGGGGCGAAGTCGGCATCGGCGCGACCATCGGTGACGGCCCGGTGACGCTCGGCTTCGGCTTCGATGCGACTATCGGTCGAAGCACGGCGAACACGCAGGTCTGGAGCGCCGAGGCGACTTGGCGTTTCTGATCGCCCCATGATCGAACGGCAAGCAGGGGCGCTTCACCACAGGGTAGAGCGCCCCTTTGTTCGGATGGACGATTGCCACGGCGATTGCCCCTCGCCTATCTTTCACACCAACGAGGGAGAGGGAGACAAAGATGAATGTTCGCGTCCTTTTCGGCGCGCTGGCCGCTGCTGCGATATCGATGCCGCTTCAAGCGCAAGAGCAGCCCAAACCCGCTTCCCCCGCGACGATCGCCGCGCAGCGCGAAGCGGCCGCTTCGCTCCCCCCCGATGGGAAGCGCGATGCCGATTTCGCCGCGCGCGGCTATCTTGCGACACGCAGCGACCCTATCATCCGGGATGCGAAGGGCGAGCCGGTCTGGAACCTCGATGCCTATGCCTTCGTCGAGGGTAAGGCCCCGCCGAGCGTCCATCCGAGCCTGTGGCGACACATGCGCTACCTCGGACGCCACGGCCTGTTCGAGGTTGCCGACGGCATCTGGCAGGTGCGCGGCTTCGACCTGTCGAACATGACCGTGGTCCGGGGCGAGACGGGCTGGATCGTCATCGACCCGCTGACAACGAGGGAAACGGCCGCAGCCGCAATCGGGCTCGTCAACGAAACGCTCGGGCGAAGACCGGTCGTCGCGGTGATCTACAGCCACAGCCACGCCGACCATTTCGGCGGCGTGCGCGGGGTCACGAGCGCGGAGGACGTCGCGGCGGGCCGCGTGGCCGTGATCGCGCCCGAACATTTCATGGAGGAGGCCGCCTCGGAAAACGTGCTCGCCGGCGGCGCGATGCAGCGGCGCGCGGCCTACCAGTTCGGCGCCGCACTCGTGCCGGGCGATACCGGCCAGATGGGCAGCGGCATCGGCATGGCGGTTTCACGCGGGACCATCACTCTTATCGAACCGACCGACAGCATCGCCAAGACCGGCGAGACGCGCGTGATCGACGGCGTCCCGCTCGAATTCCAGATCGTCTCGGGCAGCGAAGCACCGGCCGAACTCAACGTTTATATCGCCCCGCAGCGCGCTTTTCTCGCCGCCGAGATCGCGACCTGCACCATGCATAATATCCTTACCCCCCGCGGGGCCAAGGTGCGCGATGCGCGGGCATGGGCGAAGTTTCTCGACGAAGCGGTGACCGATTACGCATCGCGCAGCGATGTCGTGCTGTCGAGCCATTGCTGGCCCCAGTTCGGGCGCGAGGCGGGGGCCCAGTGGCTTGCCGCACAGCGCGACAATTACCGCTATCTCCACGACCAGACCGTCCGCCTCATGAATCGTGGGGCGACCATGGCCGAAATCGCCGAGGCTATCCCGCTGCCGCCGCAATTGGCCGACGAATGGTCGAACCACGGCTATTACGGGACGTACAGCCACAATTCCAAGGCGATCTACCAGTATTATCTCGGCTGGTACGACGCGGTCCCGGCCAATCTCCATGCACACCCACCTGTCGCGCGCGCTCGCCGCATGGTCGAGGCGATCGGCGGGACGCAGCGCGTCATCGCGCTCGCCCGCACGGCCATGGCCAAAGGCGATTATCGCTGGTCTTCGGACCTGCTCCAGCAGCTCGTCTTCGCCGAGCCCGCGAACACGACGGCGAAGGACCTGCTGGCCGACAGCTATGAACAGCAGGGCTACCAGTCGGAAAGCGCGATCTGGCGCAACCAGTTCCTCGCCGCGGCGCGCGAACTGAGAAACGGTCCGACCGAGAACTTCCGTACCCAGAGCAGGGATCTCATCGCCGCGGTGCCGACGGGGCTGCTATTCGATTCTGCGGCGACCCGCTATGACCCGAGAAAGCTTGCGCGTGGGCGCGTGGCGGTGCGTTTCCGGCTGACCGACCGCGGCGAAGAGGTGCTGGTCGAGGCGAATGACAGCGTCATGATCGCGCGGATGGAGGACGAGGCGACCCCGCCCGACGTGATCGTTACGGGCCCGCGCCAAATGGTGCTCGGCCTTCTTTTCCTCAAGCTACCGCTGGCGCAGATGAAGGCGGCGGGCCTTGCGGTGGAGGGTGACGAGGACGCTCTAGGGGCCCTGCTCGATGCGCTCGACCCGATGCCCGGCGGATTCGACATCGTCACGCCGTAGCGCGTCCTGACTCGTCGTCGCGCACTTCGCGCCGCAATGCACGCAGGAGCCCGATCGCGGATACGGCCAGGACAAGCGACATCGGCAGGCCGAGCGTGATCGCGGCATTCCGGATCGCCGACAGGCCTCCCACCAGCAGCAGGGTGGCGGCGACCGCTCCTTCGCTTACAGCCCAGAACACGCGCTGCGCCCGGGGCGGATCTGGGTCGCCGCCGGCCGTCACCATGTCATCGACCAGTGAGCCCGAATCCGAACTGGTGACAAAGAACAGGACGATGACGAAGGTCGCAAAAATCATCGTCGCACCGGCAAGCGGCATGGCTTCGAGCAGGGCATAGAGCCCGGCGGCCGGCTTGTCCGTGACCCGCGCTGCCAGCTGGGACCCGCCGCGCATTTCGGCTTCGAGCGCGCCGCCGCCGAATGTCGCGAGCCAGGCGAAAGTGGCGAACGTCGGGACGACCAGGACCGTCAGCACGAATTCGCCGATCGTGCGCCCGCATGAAATGCGCGCGATGAAGATCGCGACGAAAGGCGACCACGAAATCCACCAGCCCCAGTAGAAGAAAGTCCAGGTCGCCTGCCATTCCTCGTCGCCGGCGAAATCGACGAACAGGCTCGAACGAGGCAGTTGCTGGAGGTAGAGCCCGGTGGTCGAAACGAAGGTCTCGAGGATATACTGCGTCGGTCCGGCGAGGAATACAAAGGCGAGAAGCACGGCTGCGACGGCGATATTGAACAGGGAAAGGCGGCGGATCCCGGCCTCGACCCCGAGAACGACAGAGATTGTCGCAATCACGGTGATGACGGCGATCAGAACGATCTGTGTTTGCGGACCCTGTGGCACGGGAAAGAATTCGCCCAGCCCGAGATTGAGTTGCATCGCCCCAAGGCCGAGCGTCGTCGCCACGCCGAGCAGCGTTCCCACGGTGCACAATATATCGACCCCGTGTCCGAACGGCCCGTGGATACGCTCGCCGATCAAAGGATGAAATACCGATCGCGGGGCGAGCGGCAGGCCCCGGTTGAAATGGAAGAAGGCAACCGCGAGCCCCAAAACCAGGTAGATCGCCCAGGCATTGAGGCCCCAGTGAAAAAAGGTAATCCGCATCGCTTCCCGCGCGGCCTCGGCGGTTCGCGGGTCGATCCCGTCTCGCGGCTCGGCAAAATGGGTGAGCGGTTCGGCCACCGACCAGAAGACGAGCCCCGTCCCCATGCCTGCGGCAAACAGCATCGCCATCCAGCTGGCCCGGCCGAATTCCGGCTTGGCATCGGGGCCGCCGATCCGGATGCGCCGCCATGGTCCGATCGCGAGGATGGCCCCCATGGCAAGCAGGCTCGTGCCCAGCGCCATGTACCACCAGCCGAAAGCACCGCTGACGAATCGTTGCGATGCGGCGAATGCGCCGCGCGCGACATCGGTCCAGACCGCCCCGACGACGACGAACCCGACGACCATGAAAGCCGAACCGAAAAAGACAGCCGGTTCCATGTGCGCGGTGACCGTGCGCCAGATGGATTTCACATTGCTGATGGGGCCCGGATCCTCCGCTGGCGGTCTGACGCGATCAAAGCACGCGTTGTGCATGTTCTTGCGATAGCATGGTCAAGCGCCAGTTCCGAAACGGATTCTCATGGGCCTTATCGACCTCTCAACCGGCACTCGCCGAGCGCTTTGGGATTGGAGCGATGCGTTACTGTGCAGCCATTTTCGAGCAATGGCGAATTGGTCGCATGGCGCGTCCGGGACCAGGCACTGCGGCGAGCGTCGTGCGCAGCCTTGGGCGGAGCTAGGAGCTCTGGGCGGATTTTCGTTTTCCTACTCGCCCTGCCTGTGCCTATTTGCCGGGCCTTTGCTGCCAGACGCGAAAGAGTCCCCGCTATGACCGGTCCCGAATCCCAGTCCTGCCCGCGCAAGCCGATCTTCGATACGGTGCGGAACATCCTGCGGCGCGGCTTTCGCCGACGCGAGGTCGAGCGGTTGGATCACGCCATCGACGAAACGCTTTCCTCAAGCGTCCGCACCAAGGCGGGCGGGTCGCCGAACACCGCCCCTGTCAGATCGCCACACCATGGGGTGAGCGTGCCGTGCATCCGGCGCCGTCAGCCGCCGGAGCAAGCCGAGGCGCGCCGGATCGGACGCGAGGGAGTCGCTCTCATCAAACGTTTCGAAGGATGTGCGCGGCTGCGCGGCGACGGCCTCGTCGAGGCCTATCCCGATCCGGCGAGCGGGGGCGAACCCTGGACGATCGGCTGGGGCGCGACCGGTCCTGGGCTGGAGGCGGGAACGCGGATCGGGCCGGGAACCGTCTGGACGCAGGCGCAATGCGATGCCCGGCTCGATGCGGATCTCCAGCGCTATGCGGCGGACGTCGAACGGGCGATCGGCGATGCACAGACCACGCAGGCGCAGTTCGATGCCATGGTGAGCTTTCACTACAATACCGGCGCGATCGCCCGCGCGACCCTCACGCGCAAACACTGCGCCGGAGACCATGCAGGCGCCGCGCGCGAGTTCGCCCGCTGGAACAAGGCGGGAGGGCGCGTGATGAAGGGACTTGTCAGGCGCCGCGCTGCCGAAGCCGCGCTCTACCGGTCCTGAAGAGAGGTCCGGGCCAGAATTAGTCCGAAGAGTGAAAGCGCAGCGGCTGGCCGTCCTTGCCGCGCGCTGCGGCTATGTTGTCCTTGTCTTCGCCACGCGGGGCTGTTGCCTTGGCGATGAGCCGACTCTGCTCGTCCGGGTCCATGACCTGCCAGCCCTCGCGAGTGAGCCTTTCGAGCGGGCGATAGCGCACCTTGTACTGCATGCGCGGAGACCCCTCGACCCAATAGCCGAGATAGACGTAGGGCAGGCCCAGTTCCGCCGCGCGACGGATATGATCGAGGATGATGTAATTGCCGAGCCCCGCACGCGTGGGATGGCGGGGGTCGTAAAAGGAATAGATCATCGACAGGCCGTCGCCCTGGCGATCGGTCAGGCAGGACCCGACCAGTCGGCCCGGCTCGCCGTCCTCGCCTGGCTCGCGATATTCGACGACATTCGTGGTGACGGGCGTGTGTTCGACCATGTCGGCATAATCGAGTTCGTCCATCTGCGACATGCCGCCATCCGGGTGCCGTTCGCCGAGATAGCGCGCCAGTAATTCAAACTGCTCGTCGGTCGCCCAGGGGCGGCATTCGGTCGCGACGAGATCGGCATTGCGCTTGATATCGCGCTTCTGCGTGTTTGACGGGCGGAATTCCTCGGCCACGACGCGGACCGAGACGCAGGCCTGGCAATCGAGGCAGGAAGGCCGGTATGCGACCGTCTGACTGCGACGGAAACCGATCCGGCCCAGCGCCTCATTCAGCTGGTCCGCATGCGCACCCTTGAGTTCGGTGAAAACCTTCCGCTCCTGCCGGCCCGGCAGATAGGGGCAGGGAGCGGGCGAGGTCACGAAGAAGCGGGGGAAGCGGATGGGGGCCGTCACGGGTCTGGTCGGGTCCTCTGGCAAGGGGAATCGGCTGGGGCTCGTGTTAAGACAATCTTATGCCTCCTCGAAGGGTCCGGTAAAAGTCCCTTAACCACGAATCAGGGTGAATAATGGCTTAGTTTGCACAGCTTGGCGTATGAAACCGGACCGAAGCGGACCGATCGCGACGCAATTGAGCAACGATCTTGCGGTGCCGGGAAACGCGGACGGGATGCCCGCGTCAGTTGAGCTCGACCGCCTGCACCGCATAGCCGGCCTCGCGCAGCGCCGTGACGAGCTGATCGACCTGCGCCGCGTCACGCGCCTCGCATTCGATATCGGTGATCAGGCCCTTGGCCGGAAGCGTGGTGAAAATGCGCTGGTGATAGATCTCGATGATATTGACATTGTGCGCATCGAACAGGCGCATGACCTTGAACAGGGCGCCGGGTCGATCCTGAAGGGTCACGCGTAACCGGGCGAGCCGACCCTGCCGGGCGAGGTCGCGCAGCAGGACATTGGCAAGCAGGCGCGTATCTATATTGCCGCCGCACAGGACAAGGCCGATGGATTTGTCGCGGAATCGGTCGGGATAGCTCATCACCGCCGCCAGTCCCGCTGCCCCTGCGCCCTCGACCACGGTCTTTTCGATCTGCAGCAGCAGCGAAACCGCTTTTTCGAGGCTAGGTTCGTCGACCAGCACGATGTCGTCGACCCTTTCGGCGATGACCTGTGCGGTGAACGCTCCGGGCTTCTTGACCGCGATCCCCTCGGCCAGCGTGTCGCCGCCGCAATCGTGGTCCTCGCCCTTTATCTGCGCAAACATGCTCGGGAACAGGGCGGACTGCACGCCGACCACTTCGATTTCGCTGTCGTGGGCGCGCGCCACGGTCGACATGCCCGAAATCAGGCCGCCTCCCCCGATCGGCACGACCAGGCAATCGAGGTCCGGCTTCGCCTCGAGCATCTCGAGCGCGACCGTCCCCTGCCCGGATGCGATCAGCGGATCGTCGAAGGGATGGATGAAGGTCAGGCCCAGTTCGGCTTCGAGTCCCCGGGCATGGGCATAGGCTTCGTCGTAGGTCTCTCCCTCCAGAACGACCTTGCCGCCGACGCTTTCGGTCTGCATCACCTTCACCGTCGGTGTGGTGCGCGGCATGACGATGGTCACCGGGACGCCCAGCCTGGTGCCGTGATAACTCAACCCCTGCGAGTGGTTGCCCGCCGAGGCCGCGATGACCCCCCGCGCGCGCTGTTGCTCGGAAAGAGCGAGCAGCGCGTTGAGAGCGCCGCGCTCCTTGTAGGCAGCCGTGAACTGGAGGTTCTCGAATTTCAGCCAGATGTCGGCGCCCGTGATCTGCGAGAGCGTGATCGAATGCATCAACGGCGTTCTGACCACTGCGCCTTCGATCGCCTTTGCAGCGGCGCGGACGGTGTCGACGGTCAGGGCATCGGGACCGGGCGCGGGCGGATGCGAGCCCGGATGCAATTCCGGACCGTGGGCCTTCTCGGGGGCTGGTTGCGCAGTCATGACCCGCCGAGCCCTAGGGCGCGATGCGATGGGAGGCAATCGCTTCCTGCAATGCTCGCTCGAATGCGTTGGCAAGCGCGCCGCGAGCGATTAGTCAACCGGCCCATGACAGGGACAATGCAGCTTGCCTTTATCGGTCTAGGCGTCATGGGCGGACCGATGACCGGCCACCTCGCGCGCGCCGGGCACCGCGTGACCGCCTATAACCGCTCTTCCGGGCGCGCCGCCAAATGGCGCGGCGCATGGAAGGAGGAAAATCTCCCCGTGGCTTTTGCCGATACGCCCGGCAAGGCAGCGCGCGGGGCCGACATCGTGTTCACCTGCGTCGGCAATGACGAGGATCTGGCCGCCATCACCCTGGCCGAAGACGGCGTTCTATCGAGCCTCGGCGAAGGCGCGCTGCTGGTCGATCACACCACCACTTCGGCCGCCATGGCGCGCGAGCTCGGCGAGGCCTGTGGGGCGCGCGGAATCGGCTTCGTCGATGCCCCGGTAAGCGGCGGCCAAGCGGGTGCCGAGAACGGCACGCTCGCAGTCATGTGCGGCGGGTCGCAAAAGGATATGGTGCGCGCCCGGCCTGTGATGGAAGCCTATGGCAAGGCGATCGTTCATGTCGGCCCCGTCGGCGCGGGCCAGACCGCCAAGATGGCGAACCAGATGTGCATTGCAGGCGTGCTCGCCGGGCTTTCCGAGGCGGTGCGCCTCGCCGAAGCGGCCGGGCTGGATCTCGATAAGACTTACGAAGCGATTTCGGGCGGCGCGGCGCAGAGCTGGCAGATGGACAATCGCTGGAAAACCATGTGCGCGGGCGAATTCGATTTCGGCTTCGCGATCGACTGGATGCGCAAGGATCTCGGCTATGCGCTGGACGAGGCGAAGCGGCTGGGCCTGACTTCGCCTGTCACCGCGCTGGTCGATCAGTTCTACGCCGATGTGCAGGCCGCAGGCGGCAGCAGGTATGACACAAGCGCGCTGATCACGCGCCTTCCCAAAGGTAACTCGGCCACATGACCATGCTCCGCAAGCTTCTCGCCGCGACCGCGGCGCTTGTCGGCGCGCCCGCGGCCGCCGATACGCTCGTCTACGATGTCGATGGCGTGACGATCGGCGAAAAGGGCGAGGTCGTGCGCTTCACCGGGCTCGTCTTCGACGATGATGGAATCATCACCGATCTGGTCGAGCGCGGGGAAGAACGCCCCGAGGTCGACTATGCTGTGGACGGAAAGGGGCAGGTCATGCTGCCCGGAATGATCGACGCGCATGTCCATGTCATGGATATCGGCTTCGCGGCGCTGACGCTCGACCTGTCGGACACGAATTCGCTCGACGAAGCGCTCGAGAAGGTCCGCCGCTTTGCCCAGGACAATCCGGGGCGGCCGTGGATCCTCGGACGCGGCTGGAACCAGGAAAAATGGGGGCTCGGGCGTTTCCCGACGGCGGCCGATCTCGATGCGATCGTCCCCGACCGCCCGGTCTGGCTCGAACGGGCGGACAATCATGCCAACTGGGCCAACAGCCTCGCAATGGAACGGGCGGGAATTACGGCCGACACGCCCGATCCCCAAGGCGGACGCATCATTCGCGACGCGCAGGGGGCGCCCGCGGGCGTCTTCGTCGACAATGCGATCGCCCTCGTCGGCAAGGTCGTCCCCGAGCCGCGCCCCGAGGACCGCGACAACGCTTTCGCACAGGCGCAGCAGGTGCTGCTCGGCTACGGTGTCACCGCGGTGGCCGACATGGGAACGAGCGTCGTCGACTGGATGACCTATCGCCGCGCGGGCGACACCGGCGCCCTGCGCATCCGCATCATGGCCTATGCCCGCGGGGTAGAGGCGATGGAGCTGATCGGCGGCCCGGGCCCGACCCCGTGGCTCTATGACGACAGGTTGCGGCTTGCCGGGGTCAAGCTCTATCTCGACGGCGCACTGGGGTCGCGCGGGGCGAAGCTGAAGGAACCCTATGCCGACGAGCCCGACACGCATGGCCTGCCGCTGCTCACGCCCACGCAATTGCGCAACCTGATGAGTCGCGCCGCGATGGACGGTTTCCAGACCGCAGTCCACGCGATCGGGGATGCGGCGAACGAAGATGTGCTGCTCGCGATCGAGGAACTCTCGACCAGCTATGACGGCGACCGGCGCTGGCGGATAGAGCATGCGCAGATCGTCGATCCGGTCGACCTCGCCCGCTTCGGCAAGCACGGCGCGATCGCGTCGATGCAGCCGCTCCACCAAACCTCGGACATGATGATGGCAGAGGCCCGGCTGGGCGAGGATCGGCTCGCAGGTGCCTATGCCTGGCGCAGCATCCTCGATGTCGGCGGTCGCCTCGCCTTCGGCTCCGATGCCCCGGTCGAGCCGGCCGATCCCTTTGCAGGAATGGCGGTCGCGATCAGCCGCACCGATGCAAACGGCAAGCCCTTCGGCGGTTGGCGGGCAGAGGAAACGGTGAGTCGCGAGCAGGCGCTTGCCGGGTTCACCGCCGATGCAGCCTATGCCGGCTTTGCCGAGGGTCGCTTCGGCCGCCTTCTGCCGGGCGAGCGAGCGGACTTCCTCCTGGTTGACCGCGACCCGCTGCTCGCCTCGCCCTCCGAGATTCGCGAAACCCGGATCAATGAGGTCTGGATCGGCGGCCAACGTGTGCTGACGAAGTAACCGGTGACGAATCCCGCTTGGAACAATAAAGTTCGAATGGCATCGTGCGTTGCCCGGCATCCCGACGATTTTCCGTCGGCCACGTGCAAGCCCCTGCCCTTGCCTCCGAATCGCTCGACAGCGGGTCGGATCGGTTGAGACCTTGGAACACACTGCCTGCCCACGGTCCGCGCGACGCGTCGTCTACCATCAGCCTGTGCTAACCGTTACGGCCGCGAAGGCCGTTCGCAATGCGTTGATTAGGCGAGACGATTTTCCCGGGCACTCGCGATACCCGGGAGAAATACGGGGGTTGTCAAACGGCGCGATCTGACATATTGCGGACCCCGATTGGAATAAGAAAGAAGCTCACAGGAGACGTATCGATGAAGTTTCGGAATATCGTGCTGGCGACTGCAGCGGTTTCGCTCGCTGCCTCGCCTGCCATTGCAGAAGCCGCGTTCGAACGGTCGGTCGCTCCGGTCGAAGGCGAAAGCAAGGTTGGCGGTGAGAGCATTATCCTTGCCATCCTGGCTGCTAGCGCGGTTATCGGCGGCATCATCATCGCTGCCGATGGTGACGACGACGACGCTGTCAGCCCGTAAGGCAGGCCGCTTCCAAAAAGTCATGAAAGGCCTCCTTTGCGGAGGCCTTTTTTGTGCCCGACACCCCGACGGTTGTTCGGCGCGGGTTCTTCGAAAGGCAGAATGGCTCGATTGTCGGCCCGCGGACTCCCTCACCCGGCTTCGCCCCCGACCGCATCGGGCATCAGCATTTCGACCATCGCCCGGAAGATGTGCGTCGGTCTCGCCCGATCATTCCGCAGCCGCGCGCCTCAAAACAAAGCAACTGGCCGGGTACAAGGACCCGACGGCAGGGATTGCGGCGCGCGGGGCTTCGCTGGAAATGCGCGCCGTCCGCATGTCCGATTCACTCGGACCCGCTCTTGTCCGCTTCCGGCTCGACAGGACTCGCTTCGTCCACGCTATCCTTGTCCGGTTTGGCGCGCATCGTGCGTTCCTGCAGCAGCATGAGCAGGAGCGAGCCTTCGAACAGCAGCAGCAGCGGCACTGCGAGAATCACCTGGCTGCCGGGGTCGGGCGGTGTCACGATCGCGGCCAGCGCAACCACGCCCACGACCACATAGCGCCGCGCCGCCGCCAGCTGCGCGCGGGTTACGATTCCGGCGCGGTGCAGCAGCATCAGCAGCACCGGGAGCAGGAACGTCATCCCGAAAGCGAGGATGAACTGCATGACGAGGTTGAGATAACGGCCGGCCGACGGCAGCGCCTGCACCGACAAACCCCCGGTCTCCCCGCCATAGCCGAGGAAGAACAGGAATGCGGTGGGCATCACCACGTAATAGGCGAGCGCCGCCCCGCCGATGAACAGGACGGGGGTCGCAATCAGGAATGGCAGGAACGCTTTCTTCTCACGCGCATAAAGCCCCGGGGCGACAAAGGCCCAGAGTTGGTTGGCAATGATCGGAAAGCTCGCCATGAAACCGGCGAACAGGGCGACTTTCAATTCGACGAAGAAGATTTCGGGCAGCTCGGTGAAGATCAGCTGTCCCTCGCCTTCGGGAAACGCATCCTTCAACGGCTGGACGAGAAAGCCGAGGATCGGATCGGCGAAATAGAGGCACACGGCAAAGGCGACGACCAGCGCGATCACCGAACGCACAAGGCGGGTGCGCAGCTCGATCAAGTGGTCGAGCAGCGGAGCGCGGCTTTCGTCGATATCCTTGATCTGGAAAGCCATGGCGCGCCTATTCGCCCCTCGGCATTTCGGAAGCGCGCTTGGCAGGCTGGTCGTCGCCCGGCACGCCCGATCCGGCGATATCCTCGGGCGTCACGGACGCCGGCGGGTCGTCGTGGGTCGGATGATCGGGCGGAGCCGCCTGCTTCCCATCGTCGATCGGCGGCGGGCCGGTCATAACCGGCTCACCCGCCTTGCCCTCGGCGGAAACGGCGGTGCGGCGCATGATCTCCTCGTTCTGCGCCTTCCATTTCTTCTCCATGTCCTCCAGCTCGGCCTCGCGCACCATCGCGTCGATCCCGGTCCGGAAATGGGCCGACACGCGGCGCACCTTGCCGATCCATCGCCCCGCCGTGCGCATTGCGCGCGGCATGTCCTTCGGGCCGATCACGAGGACGGCCACGATGATGATCACCAAGAGTTCTGCTGCGCCAATGTCGAACATGAAAAAGCGGCGCGCGCCTCCTTATCGCGGGCTGATCGGTCGGCGCGAAAGCGCGACTTCCTGCTTCAGGAGCCGGTTTTCTCGCTTGTCTCCGCCGATTTCGTCTCGCTTGCCGAAGCGTCGCTCGCCGGTGCCTCGATCCGCTTCGCATGGGCCGGATCGGCGGACGATTCCTCCTCGCTCATGCCCTTCTTGAAGCTGGAAATGCCCTTGCCGAAATCGCCCATCATTTCAGAGATGCGCCCGCGCCCGAACAGGACGAGGACGACTAGCGCGATGATGAGGATTTGCCAGATGCCGATGCCGCCCATGATGTAATGCTCTCTTTCCGCCCGTGTGGGACTGTTGAGACAAATATAGGGGCGATCCTTCGCTCGCGCCAGTCACCCGGTGGCGTTTGCCCGCGAAGGCGCAGCCAGACGGCCCGTTCAGGCCGATTCGTCGCCCGTATCCCCCTCGCCCTCTTCGGCCGCGCCTAGCGCCTCCATCGCTTCCTCGAATGCCTCGTCTACCGGATCGAGGAGCCCGGCGGCACGCAATTCGTCAAGGCCGGGCAGGTCGCGGCGCGATTCGAGCCCGAAATGGTCGAGAAATTCGGGCGTGGTCGCATAGATCACCGGACGCCCCGGCACTTCGCGCCGCCCGGCGAGCCTGATCCAGCCCGCTTCCATCAGCACGTCGAGCGTGCCCGCACTGGTCTGCACACCGCGGATCGATTCGATCTCGGCCCGGCTGACCGGCTCGTGATAGGCGACGATTGCGAGCACCTCGGTCGCCGCACGGCTGAGGCGTCGTACCTGTTCCTGCTCGCGGCGCAGCAGGTGGGCAAGATCCGGCGCGGTCTGGAAATGCCAGCGTCTGGCGCGCTCGACGAGATGCACGCCGCGGGTCGAATAGTGTTCGGCCAGCCGCCGCAATGCCTCCCGCACCCGGCCCGTTTCCATCCCGCCCAGATGCGCTGCGAGCCGTTCGACCGTCAGCGGTTCCTCGGCCGCGAACAAAGTCGCCTCGAGCGCGCGGTCGATGGCGT
Source organism: Erythrobacter sp. (assembly GCF_040217515.1). Classification (GTDB taxonomy): domain Bacteria; phylum Pseudomonadota; class Alphaproteobacteria; order Sphingomonadales; family Sphingomonadaceae; genus Erythrobacter. The sequence goes on along the minus strand of NZ_JAVJPT010000015.1, from coordinate 68,323 downwards.
CGGGTGTTGCTGCCTCGACCGATGCCGTATCCGGCTCCTCCTCGCTCACTGCGATGCGCCTTGCTTCAGGCGCCGGATGCGCAGGGGCGCGAAGGCGTCGTCCTGGGCGAGTTCGGCACGGCCCATCTTCGCCAGTTCCAGCGCCGCGACAAAGCTCGAGGCGAGCGCCGACTTGCGCAATTCGGGCCCCGCGTGCGGCGGCAGGAAATCGCGGATTTCCATCCATTCGAGCGTCACGCCGAGCATGGCAGAAACCCGCTCGAGCGCGCTGTCCAGTGTCATCACCGGGCGATTGGCAACGTGATAAATGCGTGGTGCGGTGCGCGCCTTGACCTGACCGTATGCCTGGATGAGCGCATAGGCATCGCTTTTCCAAACGGTCTTACGGTCGGTGCGCAGGCCCTCGGGGTTCCCTCGCAGGAAGATCTCGCGCCCGATCCGGTCGCGCGCCATCAGCCTCGCGCCCGCCTCGCGCATCGCGGAAAGACGCTGCAGGCGCAATTGCAGGCGCAGCGCGAGTTCTTCGGGACTGGGGTCCTCCTGCTCATCCTTGGGCAGCAGCAGGGCGGACTTGAGATAGGCCAGCCACGCCGCCATCACGAGGTAATCGGCTGCCAGTTCGAGCCGCAATTCCCCGGCCCTTTCGATATAGGTCAGGTACTGGTCGACCAGAGCAAGGATCGATATCTGGCGCAGGTCCACCTTCTGCCGGCGCGCGAGGTCGAGCAGCAGGTCGAGCGGTCCCTCCCATCCATCGAGCTCGAGGATCAGCGGCGTGTCGCCCGATTTCGCGCCCTGCCTTGCGACCTCGTCCTCGGGCCACTCGGCCGTGGGTTCCGTTGCCCCCGCCGCCTCGCCGGTGAGCATGAACTCGCTTGCGGCGGGATTTTCCGCCTGCTCCCGGCGCGTCGCTTGCGCCTCGCCCGGCATATTCGCGCTGCCGCTCATGCGTGCTCTCCGGCAAGCGCCAGCAGTGCGTCGCGCTCGGCGAGCAATTCGGCGTGTTCGGGTCCCATCGTGTCGGCCACGCGGGTTTCCTCGAGCGCATGATCGAGCCGGGCGAGCGCGGCCTCGTTCATTTCGGGCAGCGCCTCGCAGATGCCGACCATGTCGTCCATCTTCGCCCAGCAATTGAGCACGATGTCGCACCCTGCAGCGATCGCGCGAGCCGAACGCTGCGGGATCGTATCGCTCAGCGCCTCCATGTCGATATCGTCGGTGAGCAACAGCCCCTCGAAGCCGATCTCGCCGCGAATCACGTCACTGATGATCGCGGGCGAAAGCGTCGCCGGGTTGTGCGCATCCCAGGCGGGGAAAAGCAGGTGGCCGGTCATGCCGATCCGCGCCGAGCAGGCGAGCGCGCGGAAGGGGGCAAGGTCATTCTCGAGTTCCTCGGCGCTTTCGTGCACGGTCGGCATTTCGCGGTGCGAATCGACCATCGAGCGGCCATGGCCCGGCATGTGCTTGATACAGCCCGCAATCCCGCCTTCGGCCAGCCCTTCGAGAACGCCGCGCCCGATCGCTGCGACCTGCACCGGGTCTTCGCCGAAAGCACGATCCCCGATGACATCGTGCGAACCGGCAAGGCGCAGGTCCAGGGGCGGGTGGTAATCGACCGTGATGCCCATAACGGAAAGCTCGAGCGCCATCGCCCGCGCATTGAGCCGGGCCGCCTGGATCGCGCTGGCGGGTGCGATCCGGTACAGCCGGGCGAACGCCTCGCCCGCCGGATAGGCGCTCCATTGCGGCGGACGCAGGCGGGCGACGCGGCCGCCTTCCTGGTCGATCGAGACGAGCAGCTGCGCGCGCCCGTGGAGGCCGCGTAGGTCGTCGGTCAAGGCGCGCAGCTGATCCCGGTCACGGCAATTGCGGGCGAACAGGATGTAGCCCGCCGGAGCCGCATCGCGGAAAAAGGCGCGCTCATCGGCCGTCAAGACGGGGCCGGAACATCCGAAAATCGCCGGGGTCATGGGCCGAGACTTGCACCGGCGGGCACGTCGCGCAAGGCGGCAAGGGTCCCGCCATGGGGAAAACGCCGCGACCCTGCCGGGGCAATGGTCAGGGCTTTACCTGGCAATCGAGCCCGTCGGCCTTGAGCGCGGCGCACAGGCTATCGGCGCTCGTGCGGTCGGGGGACAGCGCCTGCAGGCGGTAGACCGTCCCGATGTCGATCCGCCCCTCGACCACGCGGTAGCGCACGCCGGACAGGACATCGGTGCGGCGGGACAGATCTCTCCAGCCCTGCTCGGCGCGGGCGCGGCTCGAATAGGCGGCGAGCTGGACAGCGACCGAGCCATCCGCGGCGGCAGAGGCCGGCGTGGCGGGCGATGTGGTGGATTGCGTGGCAGGCGCAGCGGGTGAGGCGGTCTCCTCGGTCGCGACGCGCCCTTCGCGGGTCTGGCCTTCGCCCACGACCGGCGCGACCTTGCCGGTGCCTTCGAATTCCTTGCCGCCGGGATCCCGGGGCTTGACCTTCACGGGCGTGTCGGGCGCTGCAATCGTGCTCCCGTCGGCGACGAATTCGTCCCCGTCGCCGCGCCCGGCGAAATACCAGATTCCGCCAACGACGATGACGAGCAGGGCGAGCAGGACCGCGACGAAACCGACCACCTGCGCGGTGTCGATGCCGCCCGCGTCATCGTCCTCCTCATCGGATTCGAGCCATGGCAGGCTGTCGTCGCCGGACAGGGCGAGTTCCTCGTCCTCTTCGCCGATCTCTTCGTATTCCGCCTCGACCATCACCTTGTCGTGCACCTTGTCCCTTTCATCCCTTCGCCGCGCCTCGCGAGGCGTATACGGGATGGCGCGTCACATGGATTCAACCGCTTCGACCCCGAGCACTGCCAGCCCGCCCCGGATGACTTGCCCGATCGCCTGCCCGAGGAAAAGCCTCGCGCCCGTAAGCTCCGTGTCCTGTTCCACGATGAAGCGTTTTTGGGGCGTATCATTGCCGAGATTCCAGAAAGCGTGAAGCTCTGCAGCAAGATCGTAGAGATAAAAGGCGATCCGGTGCGGTTCACGCGCGCGGGCGGCAGCCTCGATCTCGCGCGGGAAGCGGGCGGCGAGCTTCACCAGCGCCAGCTCCGCCTCGCCCAGCCTCACCAGAGCGTCCGACGACGGCGCGAACCCCGCCTCGCCCGCCTTGCGCAGGGTCGAACGGATCCGCGCATGGGCGTATTGCACGTAAAAAACCGGGTTGTCCTTCGACGCCTCCACCACCTTGGCGAAATCGAATTCCATCTGCGCCTCGGGCTTGCGCGTGAGCATGGTGAAGCGAACCACGTCCTTGCCCACTTCCCCGACCATGTCGGCGATGGTGATGAAATTGCCCGAACGCTTGGACATCTTCACCGGTTCGCCGTCGCGCATGAGCTGGACCATCTGCACCAGCTTTACATCGAAAGGAATGGCGCGCCCTTCGCCCTCGGACAGCGCCTGAACGGCGGCCTTGATCCGCTTTACCGTGCCCGCATGGTCCGCGCCCCAGATGTCGATCAGCTCGTCCGCGTGCGCCGCCTTCTGCATGTGATAGGCAAGGTCCGCGCCGAAATAGGTCCACGCCCCGTTCGATTTTCGGATCGGCCGGTCCTGGTCGTCGCCGAACTTCGTCGAGCGGAACAGCGGCAATTCCACAGGCTCCCAGTCTTCGGGCGGGGCCTTGCCCTTGGGCGCTTCGAGAACGCCGTCGTAGACGAGATCGTGCTGGCGCAGCCACTCTTCCGCCTCGGCGGGCTTGCCCGCGGCGTGGAGCGCGGCTTCGGAGGCGAAGACGTCGTGATGGATGCCGAGCAGGGCAAGGTCGGACTTGATGAGGTCCATCATCTTTTCGACCGCCTCGGCGCGGAAGACGGGGAGCCATTCCTCTTGCGGAGCATCGCGGAACCGGTCACCCAGTTCGCTGGCGAGATACTGGCCGACCGGCTTCAGGTAATCGCCGGGATAAAGGCCTTCGGGAATCGCGCCGATATCCTCGCCCAACGCCTCGCGGTATCTGAGGTGCGCCGAGCGGGCGAGCGTGTCGACCTGGCCACCCGCATCGTTGATGTAATATTCGCGCGTGACCTCGTGCCCGGCGAATTCGAGCAGGCTGGCGAGCGCATCGCCCACCACCGCGCCGCGGCAGTGGCCCATATGCATCGGCCCCGTGGGATTGGCCGAGACATATTCGACATTGACCCGCCTCCCAGCGCCGATGTCCGAACGCCCGTAATCCGCACCGAGTTCGTGGATCGCGGCGAGCTCGCCGAGCCATGCGCCCGCATCGAGCCTTAGATTGATGAAGCCGGGTCCGGCTATCTCGGCGCTGGTGACGGTGGGGTCGGCGGCAAGTTTTTCGACGATGGCCTCGGCCAGCGCGCGCGGATTCGTCTTCGCCGCCTTCGCCAGCACCATCGCGGCATTGGTGGCAAGGTCGCCGTGCGCAGCATCGCGCGGTGGTTCGAGCGTGACATTGGCGAAGGACGCATCGGCGGGCAGCGCGCCTTCAGCGACAAGCGCCTTGAGCGCGGCCTCGATCCGGCCTGCGTATTCGGCGTAGAGAGTGGTGTGTTCCATGTATCCTATGCGCTCCATGAGGGGCGTTTCATCCGGAGGATGAAGGTCCCCGCCTTCGCGGGGACTGGCGAAATGTGCAAGTGGCGATAACCGGTCGCGCCGCGACCGCAAGCCCGAGCGGGCGCCCGCAGCCGCCCGGACACCGGACCTGGTCCGGGGGGAGGAACAGCGGCGAGGAGGCAGCCCGGATGGGCTGCCATACACATCAACGCGTCGCGTTGTACGCCAGCTGGTCCTCGGAAAGCTGGAAGCCGACCAGCATCTCGAAACGGGTGCGCGCGATCGCAGCCTTCACTTCGGGGTCGGCCAGCGGGTCAAGCGCGGCTTCGGGATCGCCGGGTCGTCGACGCCGCGTGATCTTCTCACGGATATCCTCGGGCAGCGAGGAGGCCGAGCGGTCGACATAGCTCGCCGCCGTCCCGCTAGCCATGGCGCGTTCCTCGCCGTCGGCGAAGGTCAGGGTAACCTCGCCCACCCGCTTGGAAACGACCGCCGAGCCTGCGCGCAGCACCGTCACGAAATAGGGCAGTGTCACCGTCCGGCTCCCGCTCGCATCGGCGCGGCGGGCGACCACGTCGAAAGTGGCGCTGGTATAGACCTTCTCCCCGCTGTCGTCGCAGGTGGAGCGCAGATTGGTCATCGCCGCGCTCATGTCGAGATCGGCCGTGGTCTTTCCCGCGCCGGAAAACAGGGTGATGTCGCCGGTATAGTCGGGGATGCCGACCGCCGGGCACGAGGTCAGGACGGAGGTGATGCCGACGCCCTGGTCGACCACCAGTTCGCCCTCCTGGGAGCACGCGCCGAGCGCGGCGATGGCGGCAAGAGCGGCAGCGGGCAGGACAGGGCTGCGTTTGAACATCGTGAAGGGCCGTCCTCGATAATCGCGTCGAACAATGCGCAAGGGCGCACGGCTTCGTGCCGGGCTGTCCCTTAAATTGGCCCAGAGCCCTAGCGATGCGCGTCACAAAACGCTAGAGGGAGCGGTATGAACGCGTCCTTGCCGAATCCGCCCGTGGCCGAAGGCGAAGCTGATGCTCGCGATGCCGCCCCGCTCAACCTCCTGATCGCTGCCCCGCGCGGTTTCTGCGCCGGGGTCGACCGCGCGATCGAGATCGTCGAAAAAGCGCTCGAACGCTATGGCGCGCCGGTCTATGTTCGGCACGAGATCGTCCACAACAAATACGTGGTCGAAGGGCTCGAGGCGAAAGGGGCGATCTTCATCGAGGAACTGGACGAGGTTCCCGACGATGCGCCGGTCGTCTTCAGCGCGCACGGCGTGCCCAAATCGGTCCCGGCCGAAGCGGATCGGCGCAAGCTGTTATATGTCGATGCGACCTGCCCGCTGGTCTCGAAAGTCCACCGCCAGGCCGAACGGCAGATCGAAAAGGGACGCCACATCATCTTCGTCGGCCATGAAGGCCATCCCGAAGTGATCGGCACGATGGGGCAGGTCGAACCCGGCCAGATGACCTTGGTCGAAACGATCGAGGACGTCGACAAGCTCCCCTTCGACAGCGACGAGCCGCTGTCCTATCTCACCCAGACGACGCTCTCGGTCGACGATACGCGCGAAGTGATCGAGGCGCTCGAATGGCGCTATCCCAATATCGAGGGGCCGAAGGCGGAAGACATCTGCTATGCGACCTCGAACCGCCAGGCCGCAGTCAAGGAGATCGCGCAGGATTGCGATTTCGTGCTCGTCATCGGCGCTCCCAATTCGTCCAATTCGCTGCGGCTGGTCGAAGTCGCCGAGCGGCTGGGCACGCCGTCCAGGCTGATCCAGCGCGCGGACGAAATCGACCCCGCATGGCTCGAAGGCGTCACCACGCTCGGCATCACGGCGGGCGCGTCCGCGCCCGAAGTGCTGGTGCGCGAAGTGGTCGAGGCTCTGGGCCGGATGCGCCCGATCGCGGAGGAGACGATCACCGCGGCCGAGGAGAAGATGGTGTTCAAGCTGCCCCGCCAGCTCACCGAATAGCCCGCCTGCCCGGCGCGCGCGATCGACATGGCGGTCTACACCCATCTCGGCGCGGAGGAGCTCGCCCGGCTGATCGAAGAATACGATGTCGGGGCGCTCGTCTCGGCCAAAGGCATCGCAGAAGGCGTTTCCAATTCGAACTGGCTGGTCGAAACGGCAGGCGCGGGCGAAGGTCCCCGGCGTTTCATCCTGACCATGTACGAACGCCGGATCGACCTTGGCGACCTGCCCTATTTTCTCGGCCTGCTCGACCATCTTTCCGCCCGGGAATGTCCCGTTCCCCGCACGATCCACGATCGCAGCGGCGCGGCCTATCGGATGGAGCGGGGCAAGGCGCTGGCGCTGATCGAATACCTGCCGGGCGTCTCTCCCACCCGCCCCAGCCCGGCGCAGGCCGCCGCCGTGGGCGAGGCGCTGGGGCGGGTGCATATCGAGGGGCGCGACTTCGCGCTCACGCGGGCCAACACGATGGGCTTCGCCGACAATCTCGCCGCGCTCGAAGCCTGCGGCAAGGACGCCCTCGGCGCGATCCATCCCGAGCTTCCCGCGATCGTCGCCCCCGCGCGCGAGGCCGCCGGGCTCGACCTATCCGGATTGCCGCGGGCCAATATCCATGCCGACCTGTTTCCCGACAATGTCCTGATGCTGGACGAGGCAGTAACGGGCATGATCGACTTCTACTTCGCCTGCACCGATTGCCTCGCGCTCGACCTTGCGACGACCCATGCCGCCTGGTGCTTCGATGCGGACACCAACGCCTATGACGAAAGCCGGGGCGAGGCGCTGCTTTCGGCCTACCGGCGGGTCCGCCCGCTGGAAGAGGCCGAGCGCCGCCTGTTCGGACCCATCGCGCAGGGCGCGGCGCTGCGCTTCGTGGCGAGCCGGGCGGAGGACTGGCACGAAACGCCCGGCGATGCGCTGGTCACGCGCAAGGACCCGATGCAGTTCGTGCGCCGGTGGCGATTCTATGCGGAGCACGGCGACGACCTCGTCGCCTGAGAGGAACCGACGACCTCGCCAGCCCGTCGGCACCCTTCCCCTTGCCCCGCAGGCCGAACCCGGCGACAGGGGCGCGATGGAACCCACGATGAAACAGGTCGAAATCTTCACCGACGGCGCGTGCAAGGGCAATCCGGGAGCCGGCGGGTGGGGCGTGCTGCTGCGGATGGGTGACCGCGAAAAGGAACTGTCCGGCGGCGAGGCGGATACGACCAACAACCGCATGGAACTGACCGCCGCGATCCGCGGCCTTGCGGCGCTGACGCAGCCGTGCCGCGTCGACCTTTATTCCGACAGCAAATATGTCCTCGACGGCATGACCAAGTGGGTCGAGGGCTGGAAAAAGCGCGGCTGGGTCAATGCCAGCAAGAAGCCGGTGCGCAATGCCGATCTGTGGCACGAACTGATCGATGTCGCCGCACGCCACGACGTGTCATGGCACTGGGTGCGGGGCCATTCGGGCCATCCGGAAAACGAACGGGTCGATCGCCTCGCCAGCGACGAAGCGGAGCGGATCGCGCGGGGCGATCACGCCGGCGGCGGGGCCGTGTAGGGCGATTGCCGGGGGTTAGTTGATGAAAGTCAGCCGGGGGCGTTCCGTTTGCGGCGCGCACCCGACACGAAATATCCAACACGCCTTGGCAAATATCCTAAAGACGCGCCCGCCCGGCAATCTTCGCAAAGGCTCAGCTGTTGTCTTCGACCGGTGCGTCGGGGCCGTTTTTCTTGATCGAATCGATTGCGTTCTGCGCGCTCGCCTTGCTCGAATAGCCCTGGGTGGAGAACATCACTTCGGAATTATAGCTGAAGCGCACGCGGTATTCGTCGGCCTTGTCCTTGTAGATTTCGAACTTGTGAGCCATTCGATTTCCCCTCTTGTGTGACCAATGCGGCGAACACCATCTTACAGACCGCGCCTGCGATGGCTAGCCGGTTCGCGCGGTTTTCCCGACATGAAAACGCGCCGGCGAATAGGCGGCCGGATCGATCCGCGCCGTCATCGCGTCCGGCCCCAGCCCGAGCATGACCTGCGCCCCCAGCCGCGCGGCGGCAGGCGCGGTCTGGATGCCGAAACCGCCCTGCCCGGCGAACCAGAAAAAGCCGGGCACGCCCGGGTCCGGCCCATAGACCGGCAGGCGGTCGGGGGCGAAGCTGCGCAGCCCGGCCCAACGATGCTCGACCGCCTCGATCCGCCAGTCGGCGACCTTTTCGAAGCGGTCGATGGCGAGCGCGACATCCATTTCCTCCGGCGCGGCGTCGCAGGGCACGGTCGGGACCTCGTCATGCGGGCTCAACCACAGGCGACCATTGTCGGACTTGAAATAGAACCCCCCATTGATGTCGAGCGTCAGCGGCAGGTCGTCGGGCGCGGCCGGGGAGACACGCAATTGCGCCACGGTGCGGCGCTTGGGATCGATGCCGAGCGACTGCGCGCCCGCCAGCCGCGCGAGAGTGTCCGCCCACGCCCCGGCCGCGTTGACGACCCGCGCGGCGCGGAATTCGCGCCCGTCCTCGCACGCAATGCGCCACCCGCCGCTTTCCCGCCCCAACCCGCAAACGCGCGCCCGGCAGGCGATCTCTACCCCGGCAAGGCGCAGTTTCCCGAGATAATGCTGGTGCAGGCCCGCCACATCGATATCGGCGCAGGCCGGTTCCCAGATCGCATCGACCCAGTCTTTGCGCAGATGCGGGACGCGCTCCTCCAGCCGTTCGCGCCCCAGCCGTTCGATCGTCACGCCCGTCCCCTCGAAGGAGCGCACGAAATCGTCCATTTTCGCCCGGTCGCCGGCGCGTCCGATATAGAGCGCGCCGCGCCCTTTCAGAAAGCCATGTTCGCGCAAGTAATCGCCCGAGGGCAGGGTGAGCGGGACGACACCCGGCCCGCCGTAACATTCCTCCCAGAATGCAGCGGACCGCCCGGTCGAATGATAGCCCGGCGCATCCTCCGCCTCGAGCACGAGCACGCGCGCATGGGGGGCGAGTTCGGCGGCGATGCTCGCGCCGGCCATGCCTGCGCCGATGACGATGAAATCGTGACGAGTCCCGGTCATGGGCGCCTCATTCCCGCGCCGGGGCCACCTCGTCAAGGAAAGCGGCGATTGCCTGCATCGCCTGCGCCCGGACGGGATCGGCTTCGCGCAGGATTTCGTGGCGCGCCTCGCTGCCGAATTCGACCAGCCGCGCGCGCGGCAGGCGGCGCGCGGCGCGGACATTGGCGGCATGGCTGACCAGCTTGTCGGCGCTGGTCGACAGGATCAGGACCGGGGTCTCGACCGTTTCGAGCGCGCCCGATTCCTCCAGCCCCCGCCACGAGGCATAGGCGCGTTCGAGCCAGCGCCAGCTGGCCGGGCCCATGACGAGTTCGGGGCGATGCCCGCGCCACCACACCTCGTCTTCGTATCGGTCATCGTCATGGGTGAGCAGCATGTTGCGCGTCGCGGGCAATGCGCCGGGCTTCTCGCTCCATTTCCACGCCTGCCGCGCGGGATCGCCGATCCGGGTCATGGTCTTTGCGATGGCATGCAGCGCGGGCAGCGGCAAAGGCGGGCCGTTCATGCCGATCATCGGCGCGGACAGGACCAGCGCATCCGGGGCGACGCGCCGCTCGACCACGGCGCGCATCGCCAGGTGCCCCCCCATCGAATGGGCGGCGAGCACGTGGGGGCCGGGGGTTTCGGCCGTCCAGCGCGCCCAGAAATGGGCGAGATCGTCGACCCAATGGGCGAAATCCTCGATATGGCCGGTGACATCGTCGCGCCCCAGCCGCCCCGACGCGCCCTGCCCGCGCCAGTCCGAGGCGGTGACGCGCCAGCCGGCGCGATGCCATTCCTCCAGCGCCTCGAGATATTTTTCGTAATGGTCGCCGCGCCCGGGAAGGAACAGGATCGAGCCGCGCGGGCGCTTTGTATCGCCGGGCCAGTCGATCCGCCGCACTGCGTGTCCGTCGGCCGAGCGCCAGACGGTTTCGCGCGCATGGGCGGGGATCGCGCGCCGGTCTATCGGGGGGTGGTCCCCCTCCTGCCCGCCGCGCCGCGCTGCCGCCTCGCCCATTTCCGCCGATCTCCGCCCGAGTGTTTGGTTACTATTTGGTAAGTCCTGACCTGTAGCACCCGCAAAAGCAACAGGCTGCCCGCAGCGGGCGGCGTGCGCGCAAACGTCACGATGCGCCATCACGACAGGGGGCCACATGTTCGCAACCTATCTCCATTACGGGCTGCTTGCAGCCTTGGCGCTTGCGGTGATTTTCGCCGCCGCGACCGATATCCAGCGCCGCCAGATCGACAACTGGCTCAATCTCGCCATCGCCGCAGGCGCGCCGCTGTTCTGGTGGTCGTCGGGCCTGTCGCTGTGGCCGGGCGTGGCGATCCAGCTGGGCGTGGCGCTGGCCGCTTTCGCGCTGCTCGCCGGCCTGTTCGCGCTACGGGTGATGGGCGGAGGCGACGTCAAGCTGCTGACCGCGCTCGCCCTGTGGATCGAACCGATGCTGTTCCTCCAGCTGCTCGTCGTCATGGCGGTCGCGGGCGGGCTGCTGACCATCGTCATGGGCACCTTGCATTTCCTGCGCCGCGAACGCGAGCGACTCGCCATTCCCTATGGCGTGGCCATCGCGATCGGCGCGCTGTGGGTGCTGGGTGCGAATTACCTGCCCGAAAGCGCCTATGCCGGGATCTACGCAAGCGATCGCGGGGTCGACCAGGCCGGGATCGCGGTTTCGGACCCCGCAGGGTTTCCCGGGTCAACCCGATCTTAACCGTTCCGGGCTTACGCATCGCAACCATACCCGCCCGCCGACTGGATACGGGCACTTACTAGGGGGCTAGATTAGCCATGGATAGGAAGAAGCTGGTTCTGCTGCTCGGCGCGCTGATCATCGCGGTGGGCACGGCCTTTGCCGCGCGCAGCATGTTCGCAGGCGGCGGCGGCGCGCCCGAAGCGGTCGCCGCGCCCGAACCGACGGGTCCGAAAGTTCTGGTCGCGCAGCGCGCCCTGCCCTCGGGCACGATCATCACCGCCGAAGCGCTGGGTTACCAGCAATGGCCCGAGGAACTGGTGCAGGACGCCTATTTCCTCGACGGCGAAAGCGACGTGAACAAGCTGCTCGGCACGGTCGTGCGCTATCCCGTCACCGCGGGCGAGCCGGTCACGCAGGGCTCGCTGGTGAGCCCGGGCGACCGCGGCTTCCTGGCGGCGGCGCTGGGCCCGGGGATGCGCGCGGTGACCGTGCCCGTCTCGGCGCGCACCGGGGTCGCGGGCTTCGTCTTTCCGGGCGACCGGGTCGATCTCGTCCTCACCCAGACCGTCGAAGGCGATGGCCGTCCGCTCAGGGCCGCCGAGACCGTGCTGCGCAACCTGCGCGTGCTCGCCACCGACCAGTCGACCGAACAGGTCACCGACGAAGAGGGCAAGACCGTGGTCCGCGCCTTCCGCACGGTGACGATCGAGGTGACGCCCAAGATCGCGGAAAAAATCGCCGTCGCCCAGACCGTCGGCACGCTCAGCCTCGTCCTGCGCTCGATCGCGGACAACCAGGCCGAGCTCGAACGCGCGATCGCGGCGGGCGACGTGACCATTCCCGACGATGCCACCCCCGAAGAGGAGGAGCGCATCCTGCGCGCCGCGATGGGCCGCCCGATCGACAGCAAGTCTACCTATGCCACCGGCGGCGACGTGTCGCGCTTCCAGCGCAAGTCCATCCCGCCGCAGGACGATGGCGAGGGCAAGCCGAAATACACCCCGCCCGCACCGGGCGTCTCGGCCAAGATGAACGGCGCGCGCGTCAACAAGGGGCCGAGCGTGCGCGTGACCCGCGGCAACACGACCGTCGAGGTCCCCGTCGCAGGGGGCATCGCCAGGGCGACCCGCTGAGCCGGCGGCGAGGAGACAGACAATGACCGGGGCACACACACGATCCACGACGACGCCGGGGGCCGAAACCGGGCGCGACGATCGGACCATCCTGAGGGGCAAGACCATGAAACGCCGAGTGAAAGCGAAACTGCTGCTGGCCAGCCTGGCGATAGCGCCCGCCTTTGCGGGCGTCCCGGCGACCACAGCCACCGCGCAGCAGGTCGTCAAGCCCAGCGAGGAGATCGTCCTGTCGATCGGTCGCGGCGAGCTTGTCACCGTGCCGGGTGCAATGACCGACGTGTTCGTCGCCAACGAGGACATCGCCGACGTCCAGATCAAGTCGCAGCGCCAGCTTTACGTCTTCGGACGCGCCGGCGGCGAGACCACGATCTATGCCAGCAATGCGCGCGGCGACGTGATCTTCTCGGCCAATATCCGGGTCGGCAACAACATCTCCAGCATCGACCAGATGCTCGCACTGGCCATGCCCGAAGCGAAGGTGAACGTCGCCACCATGGGCACGAACACGGTGCTGCTGACCGGCACGGTCAAGGCCCCCGAGGACGCCGCCGAGGCCGAACGGCTCGTCCAGGCCTTTCTCGGCGAGGAAGCGAACGTCATCAGCCGGATGAAAACGGCAACGCCGCTGCAGGTCAACCTGCAGGTCAAGTTCGCCGAAGTCAGCCGCAGCCTCGTGCGCGAGATCGGCGGCAACCTGACCCAGATCGACGGGTCGAGCGGTTTCCGCTTCGGCGTGGGTTCCGGCCGCCAGCTGGGCGGTGCGGAATGGCAGACCAACGGCCCGCTGGGAGTGGGCACCGATGTCGCCCAGTCGGCCTTCATCCTTCCCGACGGAACACAGATTCCCGGGCCCGCAGTCAATGCGCAGGACGGCACGACCCTTGCCGGGCTCGGCCGGCTGTTCGGGATCGACACGCTCGGCGCGCTCGACCTGTCCGAAAGGCTCGGCCTGATCACCACGATCTCGCAGCCCAACCTCACCGCGCTGTCGGGCGAAACCGCGACCTTCCTTGCGGGGGGCGAATTCCCGATCCCCATCGCGCAGGGCCTCGGCAACGTGGCGGTTCAGTTCCGCCAGTTCGGGGTGAGCCTGTCCTATACCCCGACCGTGCTGTCCAATGGCCGCATCTCGATGCGGGTGCGCCCGGAAGTGTCGGAGCTTTCGACCCAGGGCTCGATCACGCTCAATGGCTTCCAGGTCCCCGCGCTCACCACGAGGCGCACCGAAACGACGGTCGAACTGGGTTCGGGCCAGAGCTTCATGATCGCCGGGCTCATGAGCACCAATTCGCAGAACGCGCTCGACAAGGCACCGGGCCTCGGCGACGTGCCGATCCTCGGCAACCTCTTCCGCAGCCGGGAATTCCGCCGCGGCGAAAGCGAGCTGGTGATCGTCGTCACGCCCTACCTGGTCAAGCCGGTCGATGCGAAGGACATCGCCCTGCCGACCGACGGCTATCGTTCGGCGAACGAGCTCGAACAGCTGATCGCCTACCAGAACCATTCCGGGGTCTCGGGCGCCGAGCGGCCCGGCCCGACGGCCGCGGCACGCGACGAGGCGCCCTCGCCCGACATCAGCAATGCCGATCCGGCTGCGATCGTGCCGAACAACGTGCCGAAGACTCCCAAACCGCAGCGGGCCAAGGATCGCTCGCGCGGGAGGACCGACCGCAGCGCCGACGCCGCCGCGCCTGGTTTCAGCCTGTAAGCGCCAAGGAAAGGTAGCCCAATGACCGCACGACCAAACCGCAAGCAGGCCCGCGCCCTCGGTGCCGCCCCTTGCCTTGCCCTCGCCCTTTCGCTGGGCCTCGCGCTCGGCGGATGCGCCGGGATGCCGGATAATCGCACGCTCTATTCGGTCAAGCAGCCGGTTGTGGAGCGGAACAATTTCACGCTCGACGTGAACACCGCGTCTTCCGGCCTGCCGATTTCCGAACAGCAGCGCGTGAACGGCTGGTTCGAGGCGATGGACCTTGGCTATGGCGACCGCGTCTCGATCGAGAACCCGTCCGCCAATCCGGCGGTGACGAATGCGGTGAAAGACCTTGCGGGTCGTTATGGCCTTATGGTGAGCGAGACCGCGCCGACGACCGAAGGCTATCTCGAGCCCGGGCAGGCGCGCATCGTCATCACCCGTTCCGAGGCGCGCGTGCCCGGCTGTCCCGACTGGTCGGCGCCCGCAGATGCCAATTATGCCAACGCCACGAGCCCCAATTTCGGCTGCGCGACCAACAGCAATATCGCGGCCATGGTGGCAGATCCGGAAGACCTGCTCGAAGGCAGGGAAGGTGACAGCGAAACGGTCATCCAGACTTCGAACAAGGCAATCGGCGCGCTGCGAGAAGCCGCGCCGACAGGCGCACGGGGTCTGATGAATGCAACTGCCGGCGGCGGCGGCGGTGGTGCCGGCGGCGGCGGAGGGAGTAACTGAGCCATGAATGCACCTTGGAAAAACGGCCTTCCGGGCAATCGCGATCCGTTCGCGGCTTTCATCTGCGACGACACCGCGCTGGACGTGCTCCGTCCGGTGGTGATCGAAATGGGCTGGGCCCCGGAGAAGTGCAACAAGGGCGGGCTTCGCAACGCGATCCAGTCGCTTTCGGTCAGCGCTTCGCCGGCGATCCTCGTCGTCGACCTGTCGGAAAGCGGCGATCCGCTCAATGACATCAACGCGCTCGCCGAAGTGTGCGAGCCGGGCACGGTCGTCATCGCGATCGGCCAGGTCAATGACGTGCGGCTCTATCGCGACCTCTTGTCGAGCGGCATTCACGATTACCTGCTCAAGCCGCTTTCGGCGCAAGCGGTGCACGATGCGCTCAACAATGCGCTGAGCGTGTTCACCGCGCCGCGCGCGGGCGACGGCGACGCGGTGCGCCGCCACATCTCGACCGCGGTCGTGGGAACGCGCGGCGGCGTGGGCGCATCGACGCTGGCGACCTCGCTCGCCTGGCTGTTTTCCGACCAGCACAAGGCACCGACCGCGCTGCTCGATCTCGACGTGCATTTCGGGACCGGCGCGCTCGCGCTCGATCTCGAACCGGGCCGCGGCCTGACCGACGCGATCGACAATCCCAGCCGCATCGACGGCCTGTTCATCGAACGCGCCATGATCCGGGCGAACGACAACCTGTCGATCCTGTCGGCAGAGGCCCCGATCAACCAGCCGCTGATGACCGACGGTTCGGCTTTCGTGCAACTGGAGGAGGAATTCCGCCAGGCCTTCGAAATGACGGTCATCGACATGCCGCGCAACATGCTGATCAATTTCCCGCAGCTGCTGGGCGATGTGAACCTTGTGCTCGTCACCTGCGAATTGACGCTCGCCTCGGCGCGCGATGCGATCCGCATCCTGTCCTGGCTCAAGACGAACGCCGCGCATGCGCACCCGATGATCGTCGCGAACAAGGTCCAGCCGGCCCTGGCCGAGATTTCCAAGGCGGATTTCGAAGCCTCGATCGAGCGCAAGATCGATTTTGCCGTGCCCTATGACATCAAGGCCGCGTCGAATGCGGCCAAGCTCGGCCAGGTCTTCGTCGATGCCAACCGGTCGAGCAAGGCGAGCGCGGTGATGCGCCAGATCGCGGAGCGCGTGGTCGGCGCGAGCGAGGACGATCTCGAAAGCGTGACCGAGGAGAAGAAATCGCTGCTCGGCGGGTTCGACTTCAAGTCGCTGCTGGCGAAGAAGGAAAAGACCGAGACCCAGGAGGCCGGTTAGGCGCGCCGCGTGCGGCTCGCGTGCCGCGCGGCGGGGCCGGCACCCGGCCCGGGAACGGCCCGGCGCGCACGCCTGATCGCTGCGTCTCGGCACGCGAACGGAACGGCACAGGATAGAAGGCAGGAGCCAAGCGCATGAGTTTTTTCCAGACCCTGCTCATCACGGGCGCGATCTTCGCCGTGCTGCTGGTCGGCTATCTCCTGCTCGAGGGTGCGGGCGCGGGCAAGGCGCAGAAGCGCCGGCTCGATGCGCTGCGCTATCGCCATTCCGAAAGCGTCGATACCAAGGTCGAGTCGCAGCTCAAGCGCGCGATCGCCCAGCGCAAGCCCAAGCTTTACCGCAGGGCGGGCGCGGGGTCGCGGATCGAGGCGCTCGAAATGAGGCTCGACCGGACCGGCAAGGGCTGGACGCTGTCGCAATATCTCTATTCGAGCCTTGGCCTGTGGATCGCGGTGGCGGTGGTGATGTATATCCAGTCCGGCGCGCTGCTGCTTTCGCTCGGCATCGGCCTGTTGCTGGGCGCGGGGATCCCGCACCTTGTCGTGGGGCATTTCGTCAAGGCGCGCACCAATGCCTTCAACGCCAAGTTTCCCGACGGCATCGAACTGCTCGTGCGCGGCCTGCGCTCGGGCCTGCCGGTAACCGAAACGCTGGCCGTGGTCGCCCAGGAAGTGCCCGGCCCGGTGGGCGTGGAATTTCGCGGCATCACCGAGCGGATCAAGATCGGCAAGACGATGGAAGACGCGCTCCAGGATACCGCCGACCGGCTCGACATCCCGGAATTCAACTTCTTCTGCATCACGCTCGCGATCCAGCGCGAGACCGGGGGCAATCTCGCCGAAACGCTCTCGAACCTCGCCGACGTGCTGCGCAAGCGCGCGCAGATGAAGCTCAAGATCAAGGCGATGAGCTCGGAATCCAAGGCCTCGGCCTATATCGTGGGCGCCCTGCCCTTCATCGTGTTCGTGATGATCTACTGGATCAATCCGGCCTATCTCGGCGGTTTCTTCACCGATGACCGGCTGATCGTCACCGGGCTGGGCGGGCTCGTGTGGATGGGGATCGGCGCCTTCGTCATGGCCAAGATGGTCAGCTTCGAAATCTAACGGCCGGGACACGCAATCATGACGAACCAACCTCCCGGACCCACCCTGCTCGGCTTCGATGTCGTGCTCGTCGGTTCGATCCTCGCCGGGGTCGCCGCGCTGGCCGTGCTGTTCGCGATCTACACCGCGATCACGATCAAGGACCCGATGGCCAAGCGCGTGAAGTCGCTGAACGCGCGGCGCGAGGAACTGAAGGCGGGGATCGTCAACAACACCGCCAAGAAACGCGCCAGCCTGGTGCGCAAGACCGACACGACCGAAAAGGTCAAGGACCAGCTCAGCCGGATGAAGGTCCTGCAGCAGAGCCAGGTCGAAGCGGTCCAGCAGAAGCTCGCCCATGCCGGCTATCGCAACAAGGAAATGGCGGTGGTCATCATCGGCCTGCGCGCGATCCTGCCGATCGTGTTCGGGGCATTCGGCTTTCTCGTGTTCTACTATGCGAACTATTTCGACAACGGCCCCTTCATGCAGCTCATGGGTTTCGCCGGGACGGTTTTCCTCGGCTACAAGGGGCCGGAAATCTATCTCAGCAACAAGTCGTCCAAGCGCACGGCGGAAATCCAGAAGGGCCTGCCCGATGCGCTCGACCTGCTGGTGATCTGCGCCGAGGCCGGTCTGACCGTCGATGCCGCGTTCAACCGCGTGGCGAAGGAACTGGGCCGGGCCTATCCCGAATTGGGCGACGAATTCGCGCTGACCGCGATCGAATTGTCTTTCCTCAACGAGCGCAAGACCGCCTTCGACAACCTCGCCTACCGGGTCGATCTCGAAGCGGTGAAGGGCGTGGTGACGACCATGATCCAGACCGAGCGTTACGGCACGCCGCTCGCCAGCGCGCTGCGCGTGCTTTCGGCCGAATTCCGCAATGAACGCATGATGCGCGCCGAGGAAAAGGCCGCGCGCCTGCCCGCGATCATGACGGTGCCGCTGATCCTGTTCATCCTGCCGGTGCTGTTCATCGTCATCCTCGGCCCGGCCGCCTGCTCGATCTCGGATGCGATGATCAAATAGGCGCGCCGCGCCGCGCAGGCCCGAACGAGAACCGGCCGGACCCGCGCCCATGCAGGTCCGGCCGGTTCGCCGTTACAGGCGGTCCTCGCGGTTTTGTCCAGGCGCGCTCAGACGCCGGGCGCGTCCTCGCTCAACGTCATGGCGCGCTCGTAGAGCCGCCGCAGCAGGCGCTTGACCTGCTTCTGTTCGTCCGGTGTGAACCCCTCGAACAGCTCGGCTTCGGTGGCGAGCGCGAGCGGCATGATCTCGGCATGGATCCGCCGCCCCTCCTCGGTCAGTTCGAGCAGGTGCGAGCGCCCGTCCGCCTCGTTCGCCGCGCGCGCGACAAGGCCGCGCTCTTCGAGCATCTTGCAGGCGCGATTGACCGCGACCTTGTCCATCAGGGTCGCCTCGGTGAGGTCGCGCTGGGTGCGGCCTGCCGGGACACTCGCGTGCGCCGCGCCCCGAACCGTGTCGCCCAGCACGGCCATCACCCGCCATTCGGCGATCTTCAGCCCGAACCGCACGCGATAACGCTCCGCGATCAGGCTGCTCACCGCATTCGAGGCAAGCGAGAGGCGATAGGGCAGGAAGCCGCCCAACCCCCAGGGTTCGCCGGGATCGGTGGCCGGGTCGGTGGTGATGGCGGGCGCATCGGCGCTGAGCGTTTCGGTCATGATAAACTGGTTTCTAATGAAACCTGTCGGTCATGCAAGCGTCACGTCGCGCGCGCCGCCCAGCGCTTCAGCGCGATCGCCGAATTTGCGCCGCCGTCATTCGTAGGCGCGTTCCTCCCACCAGGGATAGAAATCGGGCATGTCCTCGCTGACCTTGCCGGGATAGGCCGGGCGGCGCTTGTCGAGGAAACTGGCGATACCCTCCTTCGCATCGGCCCCGCGCGAAAGGCGATAGATTGCGCGGCTGTCGATCTTGTGCGCCTCCATCGGGTGGTCCGCGCTCATCAGACGCCACATCATCGCCCGGGTCATGGCGACCGAAATGGCCGATGTGTTCTGCGCGATCTCGCCCGCGAGGTCCTTCGCCGCGTGCATCAGGTCACCGGGCGCATGGACCGAACGCACCAGCCCCCCCGCCTTGGCCTCGGCCGCGTCGAAGATCCGGCCCGAATAGCACCATTCGAGCGCCTGGCTGATTCCCACGATGCGCGGCAGGAACCAGGACGAAGCGGCCTCGGGCACGATCCCGCGCCGCGCAAAGACGAAGCCATAGCGCGCCGTCTCGCTGGCAAGCCGGATGTCCATGGCAAGCTGCATCGTCGCGCCGACACCGACCGCGACCCCGTTGCAGGCCGAGATCAGCGGCTTTTTCGATTCGAACAGGCGCAGGGTGAGCAGGCCGCCGCCATCGCGCACCCGCTCGTCCGACAGGTCCTCGACTTCGGCGCCGTCGGAAAAGACCTGCCCGCCGCCTTCGGGCGTGAGATCCGCGCCCGCGCAGAACGCCTTGTCGCCCGCGCCTGTAAAGATCACCGCGCGCACCGCATCATCGGCGTCGATATCGTCCATCGCCGCGATGATCTCGGCGCCCATCGTGCCGGTATAGGCGTTCATCTTGTCCGGGCGGTTCAGGGTGATGGTGGCGATGCCGTCGGCCTTGTCGACCGTGATCTGGGTGGGGTTGGTCATGTCGTGCGTCTCTCCTTCGCTGCGCACGATGGCACGGCTTTCGCCAAAGAAAAACCTGCCAGATTGACGCAGCGATGAAGCGGGGATGAATAGCGATCCCAAGAGTTGGGCAAAATTCCCGAACCTGCGCATCGCGGCTCGGCAGTTTTCGACAGCCGCCCTGCCCAACCCCGGGATTTCCGCCATTTCGCGAGTTTGGCACGGCCTGTGCAAAGCATAGGACACGAAGCGGAAAGCTTCCGCACAATACGAAACGACCACCCAAGGAGACCCATCATGTTCAACACCGACACCAGCCGCAACCTCTTCGCCGCCGCCCTCTCGCTCGGCGTCAGCGCCATCCTCTTCGCCTATGCGATCATCCCCGCCAGCCCCGCGCTGGTTGCCTGATCGCCCGGCTTCACCTCGTCTTTCAAAGGAACATTCGAAATGCCCGCCGCCAGCCAGAAACTCGTCGCCGCCGCCGTCTCGGTCACGCTGTCCGCGATCCTGTTCGCCTATGCGATCGTCCCGGCAAAGCCCGGCCTCCTCGCCTGATCCGGGAAAGGTTCGCCCGGACAGTTTGCCCTCCCGGCCGAAGACGGCTTTTCGGCGGACGGGCTACCGGGCGAGCCCGCGCTTGCGCCCGCGCGCGAACAGGTCCTGCATGAAAGGCTGGTCGAACAAGTCCTGTTCGCCCTTCACCGCCTCCGGCGCGATGCTTTCGATATCGAGCACCAGCCCGGTCTCGCGGGCATAATCCTTCAGAATCAGCACTTCGCGCAGGTCGGCCTGCTTGATCGCGGTGAACAGCGCGCGCTCGATGATCGAAAAGGCATCGGGTTCGACAACCCGATAGGTCGGCTCCAGCGCCCCGTTGTAAAGCAGTGTCAGCCGCGCATCGAGCCTCGTCCCGTTGGCCTGGTCATCGAACGCGACGGCGGGCGGAATCGCGAGTATGCTGGACACCGCCCCGCCATCGACATGAAGTTCGCCGAACCGCACCTGCCCGCTTTCGACCTCGATCATGACCGGCGGGAAGAAACCGGGAATGCTGGCCGAGGCGAGCAGAACCTTGCGGAACAAAGCGTGGCTTTCGTCATGCCCGCTCGCCGCGATGGCGCCCATGTCCCACACCGCGCCGCGCTGCGCATCGAGATTGGCGGTCATCACCAGCAGCCGCCGCCCGCGCGCATGTTCGCGCGCCACGCTTTCGATCAGTTCGGCATCGGCATAGGTCGCGATCAGCTCCTCGAGCGGCTCGGTCGTGGCGAGAGCGGGGCCGCCGAGCAGGCCTTGCACCGTTCGCGGGCGATAGACATCGCGCGCATCGATTCCGGTATAGATCGCTTCGAGTTCATCGTCGTAATCCCCGCCCAGGAAGGCGAAAGGCGCGATCAGCGCGCCGGTGCTGACGCCCGAGACGATATCGAATTCGGGCCGCGTGCCCGCCTCGCTCCACCCGCCGAGATAGCCGGCCGAAAACGCGCCCTTGTCCGCACCGGCGGAGATGGCGAGCATTTCCAGCCGCCCGCTGCGCCCGTCGCGCCTGCGCTCCTGCTCCATGCGCGCGCGCCACGCATTCCATGCGCTGGCCGGGGCATCTTCCCACAAACGCACCTCGCCCAGACCGGGTATGACGGCCTGGCTCTGCGCCTGGGCGGTGATTTCGGGGCGTTCGGGCAGGCCGGCGCAGGCCGACAGCGCCGCCGCGATCATGGCGACGAAAACCGTCCGCACCCGAAATGCGATCATGGGAAAGCCCGCCTTAGATAACCGAGATGCTCCGGGCGTCTCCTAACGCATGTCGCGCTTAAGGGATAGCGAAGCGGGCGGACCGGCCTCTGCCGCGCGCGCATTGTCCGGCGCGGGAAGCGCGATACGCCAGAATCCCGCCGCATGGATCGCGAACAGCGCGGAAATCAGGAATTCGAGCAATTCATCGTCGTAATGCGGCAAATGGTCCGACCAGTTGATCGGCAGCGGTGTCGGCGTACCCAGCGCCAGTCCCGCGATGGCGTAGCACAGCACCGCAAAACCGTAGAGCCCGGCGGCGAGCGGCGGGGCCACGGGAAATTCGAGCGCGTCCATCAGGCGGCGCAGCGGAGCGTTGTAGCGATGGAGCAGCGGCAGGACGCACAGCATCATGGCCGTCACGGACAGGCCGGGATAGACGAACAGCGAGTTGGACCAGACATTGTGCAGCGTGAATTCGCCCTGCACGTTGACCGCCGCGAGATCCTCCGGCGTGCCGAAGCCGACGAGGCGCTGCCCCCAGCTGATCTCCTCCCCGCCGACGAAGACGAACAATCCGGCAAGCCCGGCGAGCCAGAAGCGCAGCCGCCCGCGTCCCCGCGCCCGCGCGGCAAACATCAGGCAGGCCGCTGCGGCGCTGAAATAGAGCAGCGCCGAGGCATATTCGAACGGGCCGTCCTCGACGAACAGGCCGGTGAACGTGCCCGCATCGGCGATTGCAAGCCCCGTAAGCGCCGCCGCGCCCAGCGCGAACACGGCTCCGGCAGCGCGCTCGCCCCGGCCGGCCTGCGCGCGCCGGTCGAGCGGCGCGGCCTGCCCCGCCTCGAGCCGGACCGCGAGGCGATCCGCCAGTCCGGCGAGCCGCGCCCGCATGAGCCACAGCCCGGTCAACGCGATCACCGCGCTCCAGATCGCAGCCTGGCCGAACAGCAGCTTGGCCCCGCTTGCCTCGGTGAGCTCCGCCACGACATCCTGTAGCCAGAGCCCGGCGCCGATCCCGGCGAAGACCACGAACAGGTCCGTCACGTTATTACGCATCATCGCTTCCTTGCCGTCGTCCCGAAAGCCGGACCGAGAGCGGGTCAGGTTAGCCGCGGCAGGTGAACCTCGGGTAAAACCGCGCGGGCGTGCGGTGAAAGCGGTGCTCAGCCCTCGCTGTACGGCAGGGAGGATTTGTGCACGACGATCCGCAACCGGCCTGCATCGTCGCGGACATAGCCGAGCGTGTATTCGACCTTCACTTCCGCCCCGCCGCCAGCGGGGGTGAAGAAGTAATTGCCCATCGCCACCGCCATGGTGCAGCCGTCGTTTATGATCCCGGCATTCATCCAGCGCACCCTGGTCCACGGCTTGATCGCAAAGCCGCTGTCTTCGGGAAAGGACGGGTTGCCGCCGACGAAATAGGACAGGGCGGCATCGAAGGAAGTGCGGAACTGTTCCTGCGCCGCCAGCGTCGGCTTGAACAGGACGAGCCCCTGGTCATAGCCGTAATGGGTCTGGATATGATCGCGCGCGGCGGCCACGTAATCGCCGCCTTCGCCGTGGACCCTGCCGATGGCGACGATCCCTTCGCCCCACGCCTGCTGCGCGGCGACGACTTCGGCCTCGGTGATGCATTCGGGTGCGCCCTGCGCCGCGGCGGCGGGCGCTTCGGCGAGAGCCGGGGAAACGGCGCACAGTGACGCCGCGCAGGCCATAAGGGCGGCAAGGACGGGTTTTGTCATGGCAAGGCTCCGTAAAAGGCGGCCTTCGGACAAGGACGATAGAGGCCGCCGGGGGTTGCAGAGGCGCTTTGCGGGGGCGATTCGCGCCGCGCCGGTCACAATATACCGTCTCGTACGGGCGAAGCGAGCGCGGGCGAGCGGGCCTGCCGCATCCTCACCCGATGCGGGCGCTGAACGAAAGGCCCCCGCTGCCCTGGGGCGGCGGGGGCCCTTTCACGCGCGTCAGGCGCGCTTTTGCAATTTCGGCGCGGCGCCACGAGGCCCGCGCCGCACCTTAACGCGGCACCATGCGGCCCGCGCCGCGCCTCAACGCGGCGCCATGCGGCCCGCGCCGCGCCTCAGCGCGGCGCCATGCGAATCGCGCCGTCGAGGCGCACGTCCTCGCCGTTGAAATAGCCGCATTCGATCATCGTCATGGCGAGCCGGGCATATTCCTCGGGCAGGCCGAGCCGCTTGGGGAAGGGAACGGACGCGGCGAGCGCTTCCTTCACCTGCGGCGGGGCGGCGTTCATCAGCGGCGTGTCGAAGATGCCGGGCAGGATCGTGTTCACGCGGATGCCTTCCTTCATCAGGTCGCGCGCGATCGGCAGCGTCATACCGACCACCCCGCCCTTGGACGCGGAATAGGCCGCCTGTCCCATCTGGCCGTCCTCGGCCGCGACGGAGGCGGTGTTGACGATCGCGCCGCGATCATTGTCGTCCGAAAGCGGGTCGAGGCTCATCATGCCGGCGGCAGACTTGGCGATGCAGCGGAATGTGCCGATCAGGTTGACCTGGATGACGAAGTCGAACGCGCTGATCGGGAAATGCTTGATCTCGCCCGACTGCTTGTCGCGGCTGGCGGTCTTGATGGCATTGCCGATGCCGGCGCAGTTGACGAGGATGCGCTCCTGCCCGTGCGCCTCGCGCGCCTTGGCGAAGGCGGCGTCCACTTCCTCGTCGCTGGTCACGTTGACCTTGCAGAACACGCCGCCCAGTTCGGCCGCCATTTTCTCGCCCTCGTCCTCCTTGAGGTCGAAGATCGCGACTTTCGCGCCCTTCGCGGCAAGCGCGCGGGCGGTGGCAAGGCCAAGGCCGGAGGCGCCGCCGGTGACGACGGCAGGGGTGTTGGCGGATACTTCCATGATGGTTTCCTCTCTGATTGGAATTTGCGCGAAACCCGCGCGCCGATCGTTTCGGGCACGCCGGTTTCAGGAGATGTCAGACCGATTCGACGATGGTCACGTTGGCGACACCGCCGCCTTCGCACATCGTCTGCAGGCCGTATTTCTTGCCGTGGCGCTTCAGCGCATGAACCAGCGTCGCCATCAGCTTGGTTCCGCTCGCGCCCAGCGGGTGGCCGAGCGCGATCGCGCCGCCGTGGACATTGAGCTTGTCGGGGTCCGCGCCGGTGTGCTTCAGCCACGCGAGCGGCACGGGGGCGAACGCCTCGTTCACCTCGTAAAGGTCGATGTCGTCCATCTTCAGGCCGCTACGCTCCAGCGCCTTGTCGGTGGCGAAAAGCGGTTCTTCGAGCATGATCACCGGATCGCCCGCGGTCACGGTCAGATTGTGGATGCGCGCAATCGGCGTCAGGCCGTACTTCTTCAGCGCCTCTTCGGAAACGACCAGCACCGCGCTCGATCCGTCGCAGATCTGGCTGGCGGAGGCCGCGGTAATCTTGCCGTCGGGTGCGAGCAGTTTCACGCCCGCAATGCCCTCGAGGCTCGCATCGAAACGGATGCCTTCATCGACCGTGTGCATCTCCTCGCCTTCGGGAGTCTCGATCTCCACGGGCACGATTTCGCTTTCGAAGGCGCCCGCCTGCGTCGCAGCGATGGCCTTTTCATGGCTGGACAGGGCGAAACGGTCGAGATCGTCCTTTGAAAAGCCGTGCTTTTCCGCGATCATTTCCGCGCCCATGAACTGCGAAAACTGCACGCCGGGGAATTTCTCCTCCAGCCGCGGCGACTTGTAGTGGCCAAGCCCCTCTTTCATGTGGAGCGTCGCGTTGGACCCCATGGGCACGCGGGTCATGCTTTCCACCCCGCTCGCGATGACGACGTCCTGCGTCCCGCTCATCACCGCCTGCGCCGCGAACTGGATCGCCTGCTGGGAGGAGCCGCACTGGCGGTCGATCGTCACCGCCGGGGTCGAATCCGGCAGGTTCGAGGCGAGCACGCCCATGCGTCCGACCTGCATCGACTGTTCGCCTGCCTGCGTCACGCAGCCGGTGACGACATCGTCGACCGCCGACGGATCGATCCCGCTGCGATCCACGATCGCATCCAGCGACGCGGCCAGCAGGTCGACCGGGTGGACCCCTGCCAGCCGCCCGCCCCGGCGGCCCCCGGCCGTCCGGACGGCTTCGACGATATAGGCTGTGCTCATGTCTGTCTCTCTCCTTTGATCCCCAAAACCCGTTGCGGTTTGATACTCGACTATGGGACGCGCGAGCGGGAATCAAGCGGGCAAACGGCTCGCGCGCGCCTGCTTGCGCCCGGCCGACTATCCCTTGCCAGCGGGGCGAGCGGCTGGCAGTGGGCCGGGCGTGAGCACGGCAGGGACACGGACGCTTTTCGCGATCAATCCCGCGCTCGACCGGGCGGCGCTCGCGCGGCGCTTTGCCGAGCGGGGGCGGGTGCAGGTGCGCGACGTGTTGACCGCCGAAAGCGCGCGCGAAATCCTCACCGTGCTTGCGCGCGGCACACCCTGGGGCATGGCGGTGGGCGCGGGCAAGGACAGGCCGCAAAGCTTCCGCGCCGAGGAAACGAAGACGCCGCAGGGCCAGCAGGCGCTCGGTTCCGCGTTCAAGGCCGCCGAACAGCACACCGCGCGCGGGGATTACGGCTTTCGCTTCGCCCATTACCCGATCCTCACCGCCGTGCAGGAAGGCTGGGTGGGCAACGAGGCGCATGAAATCCTGCTCGAACACATAAATGCACCCGAATTCATGGCCCTCGCGCGCGAGATCACCGGGATCGACACCCTCTTCAAGGCCGACGGGCAGGCGACCCTCTATGCGCCGGGCCACTATCTCGGCCGCCATATCGACAGCCATGTCGCCGAAGGCTGGGAAGTGGCCTATGTGCTCAATTTCGCGCGCGAGGACTGGCATCCCGACTGGGGCGGCTACCTGCTCTTCCTCGACGAGGACGGCGACGTGGTCGAAGGGTTCCGCCCGCGTTTCAATGCCCTCAACCTGTTCCGCGTGCCGACATCGCACATGGTCAGCTATGTCCCGCCCTTCGCGCCGATGGGCCGCATGGCAGTGACCGGCTGGCTGCGCACAAAATGAGCGCGCCTTCCCCCACCCTCTCCGCGCCCGAGGCGATGGTGCGCGTTCGCATGGCGATGCAGGCCAACGACCTGGCGGGCGCACGGCGGATCGCGGAAGAGGCCCGGCGCAACCATCCGGGCGATGCCGCGCTCGCCGATGCGGCGGGGGACATCGCGCTGAAATCGGGCGATGCGGCCGCCGCGGCGGGCCATTTCGCCGCCGCCTGCGAGATCGCGCCTGCAATGATGGATTACGCGCTCAACCATGCCATCGCGCTGCAGCGGCTGGGGCGGCACGCGGACGCGCTCGCCGCGATCGCCCCGCACGAAACCGAAGGCCGCACGGTGGCGCGCTATGGCAGCGTCGCCGCGCTTTCGCACCGCTCGCTCGGCCACCCCGCCGAAGCGGCGCGCTGGTACGAGGCGGCGCTGGGCACCGAACCGCACCATCCGCGCGCGCTCCACGGCCGCGCCCGGGTCGCGCTCGAACGCGGCGAAAGCGACGCGCCGGCCCGTTTCGATGCGGCACTGGCGGTCAATCCGGGCGATGCGGATCTGTGGCTCGGCAAGGCGCAGGCGCTGGAGGTCGCGGGCGACATTGCCGGTGCGCGCGTGATTGCCGAACAGATCTGCGCGCAGGCCCCCGGCTTCATCGCCGCGCTCACCTTCCTTGCCGGGCTGAAACACGCGGCGGGCGAGGCCGACTGGACCGCCCCCTTCGCCGAAGCCGCGAGCAAGGTCCCGCAGGACCCGAATATCCCGGCCGCCCATGGCGAAGTCCTCGCCGGGCTCGACCATGCCGCCCAAGCCGCCGAGGTCGCCGCCGCAGCGCGCCGGCGTTTCCCGAGCGAGATGCATTTCGCGCTGATCGAGGCGGTGCATGCCGGCTCGGCCGGTGAATGGGAGCGGGCCGAGGCGATCTTCGCCCGGCTTTCCGACAAGCGGGCGATGCGTTTCCTGCATGAGGGCCGCCATGCCCTGCGCGCGCGCGACCTCGAGCGTGCCCATGCCTGCCTCGACCGGGCGATCGAGGCCGATCCGTGGGACATTTCCGCCTGGGCGCTGCGCGGGATCGCGTGGCGGCTGGGCGAGGACGAGGAGGCGCGCGCGCGGGCGGCGTGGCTGCACGAGCAGGCGGGGCTCGTCGAATTGCGCGAGCTGGTCGGGCGCGAGGGTCTGATCGCCGATGCCGTGGCCGAACTGCGCGCCATCCACGCGCGCTCCACGATGCCGCTCGGCCAATCCTTGCGCGGGGGCACGCAGACGCGCGGGATCCTGTTTCACCGAACCGAGCCGGTGCTCGCCGAATTGCACGAGGCGATCCGCGCGACGCTCGAGGCGCATCGCGCGGAACTGCCGCCGACGGATAGGAGCCATCCGCTGCTGCGTCACCGCGAAGCGCCGTGGGAGCTGCTCGGGTCGTGGTCGGTCCGTCTCGCCGGGGGCGGTATGCCCGGGGCAGGCGATTATCACACCGCGCATATCCATCCCCAAGGCATCGTCTCCAGCGCGCTCTATCTCGTCGTGCCCGAGGAAGCGCACGCGCCCGTCGCCGAGGGCGCATTGCCGCCCGGCTGGCTCGAAATCGGCCGTCCACCGCCCGATCTCGGGCTCGACCTGCCGCCGCTCGCCACGATCGCGCCGCGCGAAGGGCACCTCGCGCTGTTTCCCTCGACGCTCTATCACGGCACGACACCCTTCGGCGGCGCCGAAAGAATGACCGTCGCCTTCGACGTGATTGCCTCGGACGCAGGAAGGGCCGCATGAACGGGACGCAGGACGATGCACAGGCCTGGGGCGAATTCTGGAAAGCCAATGCCGGGGGGGATTCGACCGGCTGCCTGCCCGACCGCTGGGCCGCGATAGAGACGGCGCAGCGCGCGGCGTGGCGCGGCTTTGCCGAGAGCCTGGCCGAAGGGGCGCGGCTGCTCGATCTGGCCACGGGAGACGGGCGGGTGCTGCGCTGGCTGCGCGCGGAAAGAGGCGATTTGTCGCTGACCGGCATCGACCGCGCCCCCGAACTCCCCCCTGCGCCCGAAGGCACGACGACCCGCGGCGGCGTGGCGATGGAGGACCTGCCCTTCGACCGCGGCACGTTCGACGCGGTGACGAGCCAGTTCGGCTTCGAATATGGCGACGTGGCCGCGGTGGCGGGTGAGATCGCGCGGGTGCTGGGCGAGAGCGGGCGCGTGGGCCTGATGGTCCATCGCGGCGACGGGCCGATCCTCGAACACAACCGGGCCCGCCGCGCGGCTATCGGCTGGGCGATGGAGGAAAAGGCCGTCCCCGCAACCGCGATCCGCGCGCTGACCGATCCGCGCGGCGGGGTGGATGCGGCGGCGCAGGTCGCTGCCGCGCTCGCCATGCTGGGAGCGAAGGCGCACGGCCGCGACACGCCGGCCTGGGAGATTCCCGAAGCGATCCGGCGCGCGATCCTGATGGGGGCCGAGCGCGGAGCGGATGCGGCCGCCATCGCCGCCACGATCGAGGCGATTTCGGGACAGGCGGAAAACGAGCTCGGCCGGATAGCCTCGCTCGCGCGCGCCTGCGACCGGGCCGATGCGCGCGAGGACATCCTCGCCGCCTTCGCCGCGCATGGCCTCACCCTGACGGGAACGAGCACGGTGGCCGAGCCGTCGGGCCGCGCACTGGCCGATTTCCTGACCTTTTCCTGAGCCGCTGCGCCCGTCCTGCTTGTCGCAAGGCCGGGTCGCAGCGGCACGAAAAAGGGCGGCGAACCGAAGTCCGCCGCCCCTTGTCTGGACCGCTTTCGCGGAACACTCCTCCTAGAAGGAGAACTGCGCCGAGATGAAGAAGTCCCGGCCGAGCGTGTCGTAGACGCTCGGGAAGGTGTTCGCCTGTTCCTGGTTGTCGCCGAGCAGCAGGCTGTTCGGGCGACCCTGCACGACGCCATTCGCATCGAAAGTCGGCGTGTCGGGCAAGGTGTCGAACAGGTTGTTGATGCCGGCCGTGATCGTCAGCCTTTCGGTCGCCGCGACCGAAAGCGTGAGGTCGATCAGGTCATAGGCATCGATCTGTTCGATCCCGTTGAACTGGGCGTAATCCGTGCCGTCGTCGTCATCCTCGACGCCCGACAGGTGCCGCCAGCGGGTCGAGACCGTGAGCGGGCCGTCGATGAACGACACACGCGCGACCGAGCTGAAGGTCGGGATCGGGTTGCCGCAATTGTTGCCGAACCGGCCGGCGCATTCGATCACGGTGTCGAAGCCCTGCACCGGGAAGGTGTCGTTGCGTTCCGTCCACGTCCCCAGGAAGCTCGCATTGATGCGGGATTCGCCGGTATCGGTCAGCAGCGAGAACGGCACCGAGGTGTTGTAGTTCACCTGCAGGTCGACACCCGACACGCGGAACGAAGCGACGTTCTCCTGGACGATCAGCGGCGGATTGGCCGTCGTGAACGTACCGGAATCGCGCGCCCCGATCAGCACCTGGCAGAACGCGCTGTTGATGTCCTGCACCACGTTGTAGCACAGGTTCAGCGTGTTGTTGAAACCACCGCCGAACGCCGCGATCGCATCTTCGATCTCGATGTCGAAATAGTCGGCGGTGACCGTCAGGCCCGGCACGAAGGCCGGCTGGAGAACCGCACCGGCGGTCCAGCTGGTCGAGGTTTCCTCGCCCAGGTTCGGATTGCCGCCGAAGATCGCGGGGGTCTGGGGGTTCGGCTGAAGGTCGGCATCGCCCACCGATCCGGCCGGAACGCCGGTCGCGATGCACAGGTCGCGGATCGTCGTATCGGTCGCGGCGGTATCCTGGGCGCAGGGATCGACCACGCCCGGGAAGCCGATCGCCCGGCCACCGAACAGTTCGCCGATGTTCGGTGCACGCACCGCGCGCTGGTACTGACCGCGCAGCTTGACCCCGTCGATGACATCGAATTCGACGCCGCCCGCATAGGTCCACACGCCGCCGACATTCTCGAGCGAGTAGTCGGAGTAACGCGCCGCACCCGTGACCTCGAGCGCCATGCCATTGTCGGTTTCGAAGACCGGCACCACGACTTCCGCGAAGACTTCCTTCACGTCGTAATTGCCGGCGGTCGGTTCACCCGCGTTGAACCCGATCACGTCACCCGACGAGAGCGCCGTGTCCGGGATGAACTGCGCGGCGACCCGGCGGTATTCGGCACCGACCGCGAAGCCGATGTCGCTCGCCCCGAAGCCGAGATTGCCGAGGAAGCCGGAGACCACGCCGCTCGCGACTTCGAGCGTCGAGATGTCGCCGTTCTGCGCACGGATCGAGATCGCGTCGACCATTTCCGGCGTCAGCGTGCCGCCACCGAAAATGTTGATCGGCGTAGCGCCCGTGCCGTCGAGACCGGCCTGGAATGCCGAACGCGAGATGTTCCCGTCCTGGATATTCGCATTCCGGGTGCGCGCATACATGTAGTACAGGTCGTAGTTCAGGTCCTGGGTGATTTCACCGCGGACCCCCGCGAGGACGCGGAAGGCGTTCCGCTCGTCGAGCGTGTTGCGCGGACCGGTTTCGATCGTGCGACGCTGAACGAAGAAGTCGACCACGCCCGGATCGTCCATCGCGCCGGCCCCGGTATTGACCGCGGTTTCCTCGGCGTCGATCGCCTGCAGCTGCGCGAAGCTGGCCGCATCCAAGAAGGGCTGGACGGTGTCGAGATCGACCGAGAATGTGCCGGTTACCGGCGTCGCGGCCAGTTCCTGCGCGACGCGGTTGTTGACGAAGGTCACTTCGGTATAGGCGGTGTGCCCATCGGTGAATTCGTAGTCCGCGAAGCCGCCCATAAGGTAACGTTCCTGCGGAATCTGCAGGTAGTTGACCGGCGCATAGTTGTACGGATCGCCAATGGTGGGCGAGATCACGCCCGGCTGACCGGCGAAGTTCACGCCGGTGCCGAACCCGCTTTCGCCGGCGGCTCCGAAATCGGTCCCGGCAGGAAGGGTCGCATCGCCCTGGGCGCCGCCGAGATATCGCAGCACGCCCTGGGGAAGGGTCGAGGAACCGCCCTGCTGGAGCGGCGGACCGAAATTGGCGGGCAGTTCGGAAAGCGCGAAGGTCGAGAAACCGCGGTCGCCCTGGAAGAGCGATTCACGGTTGAAGTATTCGGCGAACACCGTCGCATTGCCGCGCCCATCGTCGAAGCTGGTGCCGATCGCACCGTAAAGCTGGTATCGCGCCGCGTCGCCGCGCTCGGTCAGCGAGTACTGGCCGCCGAATTCGACGCCTTCGACCTGACGCAGGTTGAAGTTGACGACGCCCGCAAGCGCATCCGAACCGTAAACCGCCGAGGCACCGCCGGTGACGGTATCGACCGTTTCGATAAGGAAGTTCGGGATGGTGTTGAGGTCGACCGTCTGCGTGGGGTCGAACGAAACCCAGCGGCGACCGTTGACCAGCACGAGCGTGCGGGTATCGCCAAGGCCGCGCAGGTCGACCGTGGCGGTGCCGTTACCGGGGTTGTTCGAGGCCGAACCGAAACCCGGCACGACCTGCGGCAGCGCGTTCAGGACGTTTTCCACGTTGACCGTACCGGTCAGCTGGAATTCCTCGGCCTCGACCACCGCGATCGGCGCGGCGGTTTCGACGTTGCGCTGCTGGATGCGCGAGCCGGTGACGGTGATGAAATTGTCGGCATCGGTTTCCTGGTCGGCGCCCGACTGGATAGCCGGATCGACCTCGCTGTCCTGTGTTACCTGTGCGGCTGCGGGCGCGGCGAACATGGCGCTGGCCATGATCGTGCCCGCAAGCAGCGAACCCTTGTTAAAACGCATGATGTTGTGTCCCCTTACGAACATACGCCGTTATGACGCATGATATTATGACGGATCGAAGTCCGCCGGGTTGCGCCTCTAAGACAGACAGCCTGTCCAGAGCAATTGTCGTCAAAAGCCTGCGAGAGCGGTTGGCGAAGGGCTGTTGCAAAAGCGCATCATTGTGCGGCGAATGGTGCTTTTCCGGCCATGAGTGGTGCGGCAGCCGATCGTGCAAATCTCTGCCGTCCCGGTTAAACTGGGTTATATTACGATATGTTAGGAACAATAGAATGGAGCGACTCGAAAGCGAAACCGTGCGCTACAGCCTCGGAATATGTGTCGGCGCTGCACTAGCTGTTTTGTCGGCGAGTCCTCCCGCCAACGCCCAGGAGACGGGGCCGGAGGCCGGGAAAGCACGGACAGAGGCGGAAATATTGGACAGTTTGAAGTCATGTCGACGACGTGTCGATGACACGGAGCGGCTCGCCTGTTTCGACGCCAGCGTCGGCGCGCTTCTCGCCGCGAGCGAGGAAGGCGACGTGCGGCTGGTCGACCGCGAGGACGTGCGGCGCACGCGGCGGCAATTGTTCGGCCTCTCCGTGCCCGATGTCGGAATCCTTGCAGGCGACGAGAAGGACCGCGAAGCGACCGATACGCTGACGACGCGGATCACCAGCGTGCGCTACCGCCCGCGCCGCAGGGCCGAGTTCACCACCGCAGAGGGCGCACGCTGGCAAATCTTCAAGGTGCCCCGGCGGCTCGCCGATATCGAACCGGGCGACGAGGTCGAATTCAAGAAGGCCTCGCTCGGGACCTATTTCATCCGCATCAACGGGCAGATGGGGGTCAAGGGCAAGCGGATCGAGTAAGACCCGCGCTTGCCGCCGCGCGCCTGCCCGCCATCATGGCGCACCCCGACAGCACACAGTCAGGCCGATTGCGCGCATCGAGCCCCGCAGCACCTCTCGGACTGTCGGCGGGGCTCTTCGCCAGGCGCAGGCAAAAGAAAGGGGCCCGGCCGCATCACGACCGGGCCCCCTCGTTCACCTTCGCGTCCGATCAGAGACCGCCCTGGCCGCAATCGTTCGCGAGATAATCCGCGAGCTTGGTGTAAAGCTGCTGCTGGTGGTTGTACATCAGCGTGTTGTAGAAGTGGTCCGCCTTTTCCAGCGTGACGAACTGCCCCTGGCTGTTGCCGGCCTCTTCGAAGGCCTCCTTGTAGTCCTTGAAGTGGTAATACATCACGCGGCGGTCGACATCGCCGTGCACCATCAGCAGCGGAATATTGACCTTGTCGACCTCGTTGATCGGGTTGACCCCGATCATGCCGCGCCGCTTGGACCATTCGTCGAGCGCCTTGAGATCGGAGTTGCGCCGGCCGTAATACTGCTTCTCGGCATCGGCGACGGCGGCAACCGCGACGCTGCACTGGTAGAGTTGCGGCTCGCGGCTCGCGGCGACAAGCGCGGCATAGCCGCCATAGGACCAGCCCATGAAGGCGACCCGGTCGGGATCGACCAGCCCCTGCTCGATCAGGTAGAGGACGCCGTCATCCTTGTCGTCCTGCATGGCCAGGCCGTGTTCGCCGTAGCCCGCATCGAAATGCTTCTTGCCCCATCCGACCGAAATGCGGTTCTCCGGGTGAAGCACCATGTAGCCCTGGCTGGCGAGGAACTGGCCGATTTCGTCATAGGAAACCATGCCGTTCACGTGCGGGCCGCCATTGTGCTGCACCACCAGCGGGAAAGGCGGCTCGCCGACCTTGGGCACGGTGACATAGGCCGGGATGCTGAGCCCGTCACGCGCCGGATAACGGATATATTTCACATCCGCGAGCATGTCCTGGTTGACCAGCGGATTGCGGCTGCCGAGCTTCGCCAGCTTGCCGTCCTTGACCAGCCAGTAGGAGCCGGGATCGTGCGGCCCGCGATTGGACACGATCATGGTCTTGCCGTCGACCGACCGGCTCGAGATCGAGATCTGGTGGGCATAGGGGATCTGCTGCTCGAGCGCTTCGTAAAGCGCCTTCTCCTCCTCGTCGAACCAGTGCCGCTCCATCTTCGCACCCGGATAGAGCGCTGCGACAAGCTTGTTGTTGCCGGGGATCGAATGGGTCTGGATGCCCATCACGTCGGCGTCCTCGGGCTTGAACAGCTCCTTGCCGATTTTCCCGGTGTCGAAATCGAATTCATAGAGACCCGCCTTGTCGTTCCCCGGCAGGGTTTCGATGATGTAGCCGATATTGGGATTGTCGGGATCGAAGCCCTGAACGCCATGAAGGCCCGACAGGATGCGGTAGAGGTTCGACGGGTCTTCCAGATCATATTCGTTGACCAGGGTCCACGACCCATCGCCGGGCTTGCGATAATAGGTCTTCTGCTTTTCGTCGGAGGTATCGAACCGGCTGGTGAAGCGCGGATTGCCTTCGTTATCGAAGGCCTGGACGACCGGGAATTCGCTGTTCCCCTTGAGGATGAGCGACTTGGCGCCCTTCTCGAGGTTGAACTTGTAATAGGCACGCGGGCGGAACGCGGCGAGGGGATCGACGCCGCTATTGTTCGGAATGGCGTTCCCGGTCGCCACCAGCACGTGCTCAGGATCATTCGGCAAGGTGTTGATGATCTGGAAGCCGTCGCGGATCGTGTTGAACTCGTTCTCTTCCAGATTGTAGGAATAGGTCAGGTAGTCGCGCGTGTCCTGTTCGGGGCGCTTCACCGTCTTGCGCTTCTGCTGCCAGGCCGTTCCGAAAATGTAATTGTCGCTCACCCAGCGCGCCGCGATGATCTCCATCGGGTCGGCATTGAGCCGGCGCAGGGGTTCGGACAGGTTGTCGGTTTCGTAGATCTCGAGGAGGTATTCACCCTCCTTGCTGGTGATCTTGTGGACGAGCAGGTGCTTTCCGTCGGGTGAAACCTGCACGGCATTGACGACGTCGCGCAGCGCCCAGACATCGATCGGGACCGAGGTCTGCGACTGGGCCTGCGTATCGGCGGGATTGACGGCGAGGGAGAGGCCGAGAACGGAAACGCCGGCCATGGCCGCCACGAGCGGAGCTTTGAGGAATTTCATGGGTCGTGTCTTCCAGCTTGCTTGAAGGGTCGTTCGATGAGCCCTGCGGCGCGGCCTCCCGTCCGCGCTGCTCGAACCACGTGAGTAAACCAAAAAAGCGGCCTCCCGACAAGGGCGAGAGGCCGCTCTTTCTGGCGTATTTCAGCCGCTTCCGGAATGATCAGAAGCGATAGAGGATCTGGCCGAAGAATTCGCGACCATCGAGGTTGTAGCCGTTGCCGATCGGCGTGTTCGAGATGCCGAACACCTCGTTGGTGTCGATCAGCGGCGGGGCGTTGTCGAAGATGTTGGTAACGCCGAGGATGATGCGGAAGGAGTCCGCGTCGTACCGGATCGAGGCGGTGTGCTCGAACCATTCCTCGGCGAAACCGACGTCGCGGCAGAACACCCCGTCACCCGCAACGACCCCGCCGGGCGAACCATTACCGAGGCAGGTGTCGCCGAAGAAGCCGGTGTCCGTGCCGTCGGGGCCGAAGCCAAAGGCGTCGGAAAGCGGGTCGATCCCTTCGGCCTGCTGTTCGACATCGCCGATATAGCGGGTCTGCCAGGTGAACAGCAGGTCTTCCCAACGCACGTTGAAGGTCGCGCGACCGGTCCAGCTCGGGAAACCGAATTCACCGGCATCTTCGTCGAAGGCCACGGCGCCCGTGTCGTCGATGAAGGTGCTCGAACGCTCGATCAGGTGGTTGGCCCGGATCGCGAGAGTCAGGTCGAATTCCTCGCCGCCGACCATCACCGGATAGCCGAAGACCGCGTTGAGGTCGATCCCGCGAACCGACTCGGTGTCGAAGTTGATGAAGCCGGCCGTGATGCCGCTGACGAGGAAGCGGCTTTCGGGCGTCTGGCCGAACGCGAGGGCGTCGCAGAACGGGCTGCGGGTTTCGTCCTGGCGAGTGAAGCAGTCATTGATGATGAACTGCGGGTTCGGCTCGACGATCGAGTCCGTCAACTTGATGTCGTAATAGTTGAAGTTGAACGAGAAATCGAAACCGCTTGCCCAGCTTTCCTCGAACGCGAAACCGGTCGTGATCGAACGCGAGGTCTCCGGTTCGAGGTCGAAGGTCCCGCCCGTCGCGATCTCGACGCTCGCCACCGTGTCGACATCGTTGCCGGCCTGGTCGATCCCGACGCGGGTCGGATCGCGACCTTCGCGGCGGCAGTTATCCAGAGTGGCGTTGTCGCGCGGGTCCTGGTTGGGCTGATAGCCGCCGCCGAGCGGGTCGAAGGCGACATTGGGAACCGCGCACGGGTCAGCAAGGTTGCCGAAGCCCGACTGGCTGCGCAGGAAGTTCTCACGCAGGTTCGGGGCACGGAACGACGTGCCGTAGCTGAACTTGAACAGCAGCGGGGCGACCGGCCGCCAGCCCGCCTTGATCGAGTAGGTGCCGTTGGTCCCGTAGAACTCCTCGTCGGTCAGACGGCCCGAGATGTTGACGGTCAGTTCCTCGGCCAGCGTTTCACCCGCGAGCAGGGGAATGTCCATTTCGCCGAAAACTTCGCGGAGCCACTTGGAACCCGTCGCACCGCCATCGGCGAAGAAGCCCCAGAAAAGGCCGTTCGCCGCGACAAAGTCGGGCTGCGAGTCGATCGAGTCCTCACGCCATTCGGCGCCGACCACCACGCCGACCGGGCCGGCCGGAAGGTCGAACAGGTCGCCGGTGACGAAGCCCGAAAGCAGCGTCTGCTCGTAGGTGGTGTCGAACGTACGGGCGCCGAACAGGTAATCGCGCTCGGCCTGGCTGGCGAGATCGCCCGGAATGGTGTCGAGCACCGAGGGGGCGAACAGGTTCACCGGAACGCAGCCCTCGGACAGCCCCGGAGGAGCGAGCCCGGGATTGGCGAGGTTCGCCGCATCGCACGGCCCGCCGGGGAGAAGCGGCGAGTTCTGCTGGCTGACATAGTCGTCGGCAATGCCGTCGCCGTCATTGTCGACCACGCCGTCGCCGTTGAAGTCCGCGGTCGGGTCGATGCCGAGCGCGAG
The DNA here is from genome assembly GCF_040217515.1 of Erythrobacter sp. GTDB lineage: Bacteria > Pseudomonadota > Alphaproteobacteria > Sphingomonadales > Sphingomonadaceae > Erythrobacter. Next base: position 30,953 of record NZ_JAVJPT010000015.1, on the reverse strand, counting down.
GGCGAGACGATCTTCGCGCACGCCGAGACGCGACGAGCGGCCTTCCGAGCGCGAATAGACACCGGCCACCTCGAAGGTCCAGGTCGACCCGATGAAGGGCAGGTCGCCGCGAACACCGAGAACGCCGCGATACTGCTCGAGCGTCGATTCGACGTTGTTACGGTCGCCGCGGATGCTGGGAACCGGACGGACCGAGAGCAGGCGACCTTCCGGGAGGGCGAAGGCGCCGCCGGCAAAGGTGTCGAGCCCGTTGAACAGGTTGTCCTGGCGCGAACAGTCGACACCATTGGGATTGCCGACGAAGTTGCAGGGGTTGAACTGGTTCGTCGCCGGAACCCACGGGAAGAACTGGCCCGATCCGCCATTCTGCACCGAGACGTCGATGCGCGAATAGTTCGCCTCGAAGAAGGGCGTGATGTTCGCCTCGCCCGGGAAGGTGTATTCGCCGTAGGTGAAGACGTTGTAGGTGTCCTGCGGCGAAATGAACGTCACGTCGGTTTCGACGCCGTTGATGTTCCGTTCGTAATAGTTGACGTCGAGGATCCCGTCGCCATCGGCATCCACGGGAGTGCCGAAGGCGTTGATGTCGTCATCGAAGCCGGGAATACCCGAGTTGCCCTGACCATCGGCGCGGTAGAGGAAGCCGTAGAAGGTCGGAACCTGGATCAGGCCGGCAATGCCGGCACGCTTGCAATCGTCGGTCCCGAAATCGACGGCACCACCCGATTCGACGAGGATATCGGCGCGCGAGCGCAGATCGGTGGTGAGGATGTTGCCGTCCTGGTCGATTTCGTAATGCCGGTTACAACCGCGCAGGAAGTCCCGATCCTCGAGCAGGACCTCGTCACGGTAGGAATATTCCGCCCCGATCCCGAAAAAGCCGCGGTCGGTGTTGAAACCCCACGCCGCGCTGACGCTGTAATCGTTGCCAGCCCCCTGTTCGTTGAGGTTGCCGTTGGCCTGCAGTTCGAGGCCGTCGAAGTCCTTGCGCAGGATGATGTTGCCCACGCCCGCGACCGCGTCCGCGCCATAGACCGACGAAGCGCCGTCGAGCAGCAGGTCGTAACGGTCGACCAGGGTCGCCGGGATGAGGTTGATCGACGGGTTGGCCGGAGCGCCTTCGACGCCCGCGGGCGCAAGCCGGCGGCCATTGACGAGAAGCAGGGTGCGGTCCGCACCGAGACCGCGCAGGTTGACCGTCTGCGAACCCGGACCGTTGTCGAGCACGAAGCCCTGGAAGGTCGCGTCGATCTGCTGGCCCGCCGCGGCTTCGGACCGCTGCAGGATCTGCGCCGGGTCGAACGCGCCGACCGCCTGCTGGTTCTCGGTCGAGAGGACCTGCAGCGGCGAGATCGAGGAATTAGGTGTCGCGCACGATGCGCGAACCCGTCACGGTGATACCCCTGTTCGGGTCGACCTCACCGCTCGCGCCGGTGGCGATTTCGACTTCCTCGCCCTGCGAGGTGGTGGTGCCGGTCGGCCCTTCCTGCGTGGTGATGCATTCGCCGTCGGCATTGATGATGCCGGGCACGTTATTGTCGACGCAGTCTTCACCCGGCTCGCCGTCCTGCGCGAGCGCTGGCATGGCGGTGGAGAACGCGATGGCGGATGCGGAGAAGGCGAGCGCCTTCATCGTGGTGCGGTGAAAGGTTTTCATGATCACTCCAGTTGCGACAACCGGAACCCCCGCCCACCAAACCGTCCCTGCGCGCCTTCGATGTCCCCAGACAGGCATGCAGCACGGTCCCCGTTGACAGACGAGTAGCCCCTGCGATGTGGTTTTTGTGCAATAGCGACACCGGGATGTCATCATTGCACGAAAGCGCCGCACAACTTTTCATGCCTGTGTTGCGTTAATCCCACATTCACGGAAATCGCGGGCAACGAATGTGGCGTTGGGCTTTGCTATAACTGCCGCAATGGCCCATCGGGCGAAACGAACCGATCATTTCGCACGATGGTCATATTCGCCGGGTGCGCGGCGGGGGCGGGAATCGCATCCCGCCTCCGCCCGCTTCAGTCGCGCTGCGGGGTCATTTCGAGCGCGCCGTCGCCTTCCTCGACATGGAGCACGGTGCCGTCCGTCACCTTCCCGGCGAGCAGCATGTCGGCGAGCGGGTCCTGCAGATATTTCTGCACCGCCCGCTTCAGCGGCCGCGCGCCGTAGACCGGATCGTAACCCACCCGGCCGAGCCAGCGCAGCGCCGCATCGGTCAGCTCGAGCGTGATCTTGCGGTCCTCGAGCAGCTTCTGCACCCGCTCGACCTGGATCGCGACGATCGGGGCCATGTCCTCCTGGCCCAGACGGTGGAACAGGATGATCTCGTCCAGCCGGTTGAGGAATTCGGGTCGGAAATGCCCGCGCACCACGTCCATCACCTGCGGTTCGACATCGGCGACAGTCTGTTCGTCGGTCATGTTCGAGAGGTGCTGGCTGCCGAGGTTCGAGGTCAGGATGATGAGGGTGTTGCTGAAATCCACCACCCGGCCCTGCCCGTCGGTCAGCCGCCCGTCGTCGAGCACCTGCAGCAGCACGTTGAAGACATCGGAATGGGCCTTTTCGACCTCGTCGAACAGCACGACCTGGTAGGGCCTGCGCCGCACCGCCTCGGTCAGCACGCCGCCTTCCTCGTAGCCGACATAGCCCGGAGGCGCGCCGATCAGGCGGGCAACGGCGTGCTTTTCCATGAATTCGCTCATGTCGATGCGCACCATCGCCTGGTCGTCGTCGAACAGGAATTCGGCGAGCGCCTTGGTCAGTTCGGTCTTGCCGACGCCGGTGGGGCCGAGGAACAGGAAGCTCCCGAGCGGCCGGTTCGGGTCCTGCAGGCCCGCACGCGCGCGGCGCACCGCCTTCGACACCGCCTCGACCGCCTGGCTCTGGCCGATCACGCGCTGGCCGATGATCTGCTCCATCTGCAGCAGCTTGTCGCGCTCGCCCTCCATCATCTTGTCGATGGGGATGCCGGTCCAGCGGCTGACGACACCGGCGATGTCCTCTTCGGTCACTTCCTCGCGCAGCAGGGCGTTCTCGCTCATCGCCTCGGCTTCCTCGAGCTTTGTTTCGAGTTCGGGGATGCGCCCGTAGGACAGCTCGCCCGCCTTGGCGAGGTCGCCCTCGCGCTGGGCCTGTTCGAGTTCGAGCCTTGCCGCGTCGAGCTGCTCCTTGATCCGGCCTTCCGCCTCGATCTTGTCGCGTTCGTTCTGCCAGCGGGTGGTCAGTTCGCTGCTCTCCTGCTCGAGATTGGCGAGTTCCTCGCGCAGCGCTTTCAGCCGCTCCTTCGAGGCCTCGTCGTCTTCCTTCTCGAGCGCCGATTCCTCGATCTTGAGCTGGATGATGCGCCGGTCGAGCGCTTCGATCTCCTCGGGCTTCGATTCCACCTCCATCCGGATCCGACTCGCCGCCTCGTCCATCAGGTCGATCGCCTTGTCGGGCAGGAAGCGGTTCTGGATATAACGGTCGGACAGGCGCGCGGCGGCGACGATGCTGCCGTCGGTGATGCGCACGCCGTGGTGGAGTTCGTACTTGTCCTTGATCCCGCGCAAGATCGACACCGTGTCCTCGACGCTCGGCTCCTCGATGAAAACCGGCTGGAACCGCCGCTGGAGCGCGGGGTCCTTCTCGACATATTTCTGGTATTCATCGAGCGTGGTCGCGCCGATGCAGTGCAGCTCGCCGCGCGACAGGGCGGGTTTGAGGAGGTTGGAGGCGTCCATCGAACCCTCGCTCGCGCCCGCGCCGATCAGGGTGTGCATCTCGTCGATGAACAGGATGATCTGCCCATCGGCGTTCTTGACCTCGTCGAGCACGGACTTCAATCGCTCCTCGAACTCGCCGCGATATTTCGCCCCCGCGATCAGCGCGCCCATGTCCAATGCCATCAGCGTGCGGCCCTTGAGGCTGTCGGGCACGTCGCCATTGGCGATGCGCAGCGCGAAACCCTCGGCGATCGCGGTCTTGCCGGTGCCGGGCTCGCCGATGAGGGCGGGATTGTTCTTGGTCCGGCGGGCGAGGATCTGCACCGTGCGGCGGATTTCCTCGTCGCGGCCGATAACGGGGTCGAGCTTGCCGTCGCGCGCGGCCTGCGTGAGGTCGCGGGCGAATTTCTCCATCGCGTCATAGGCGCTTTCGGCATTCGCGCTGTCGGCCTTGCGCCCGCCGCGCAGGTCCTCGATCGCGGAATTGAGCGCCTGCGGGGTGACGCTGGCGGACTTGATCGCCTCGCCCGCCTCGCCCGGAGCAAGCGCGAGCGCGGTGAGCAGGCGTTCGACCGTGACGAAGGAATCACCCGCTTTGTCCGCGAGCTGTTCGGCGCTGTCGAGGACGCGCACCGCATCGTTGTCGAGCCCGGGCGTATCCTGCGCCCCGCCGCCGGTGACGGCCGGGATCTTGCCCAGCCCGGCATCGACGGCGGAAATCGCCAGGGCCGGCTCGCCGCCCGCGCGCTGGAGCAGGCCGGCGGCCATGCCCTCTTCGTCCTCGAGCAGCGCCTTCAGCAGGTGCAATGGCGTGATCCGCTGGTGGTTAATGCGGATGGCGATGGTCTGCGCGGACTGGAGGAAACCCTTGGCGCGATCGGTGAACTTGTCGAGATTCATGAAAGACCCCTCACTTGGATAATCGTGTTACCCTATCCACATAGTGTTGCATTTGTGCAACACAAGTGCCGTCCTCCCGGTTTTGCGCATCCCCGCCGATCCCATGAGCAGCCGCGCCCGGTGTGTTAGGCCAGTAGGTGGGTTCGCCCGGCGCGCTCGGCAAGACCTCTTTCCCTTGACCCCAACGCCCCCCGCCCGCATTGACCCGCCAAACGGTCTCAAGGCTTCGGGAAGCGCACATGAAGTGGCTGAAAAGAGGCGGGCTTGCGCTCGCCGCGATCATCGTCCTCGCCTTCGTCGTGCTGGCGACGTGGGAACCTTTCTTCGCCCGCGAGACGGTGGCCCCGCCCGAGCGCGTCTACACCGCCGAGATCGTGCGCGACGAATACGGCGTGCCGCATATTTTGGGGAAGACCGATGCCGATGTCGCTTTCGGCGTCGCGGTCGCTCACGCGCAGGACGATTTCGCCACGCTGCAGGACGTCGTCGCCATGGCCAAGGGCCGCTACGGCGCGATTGCGGGCGAGGACGGCGCGCAGTTCGATTACATCTACCACCTGCTCGATGCCCGCGGCACGGCCGAACGTGAATATCCGAAACTGCCCGAGGACACCCGCGCCCTGTTCGAAGCCTATGCGAGCGGGCTCAACCAGTTCGCCGAGGCGAACCCGGACGAAGTCAAGCTCGGCAATCTCTTCCCGGTGAACGGCGAGGACGTCGCCGCCGGTTTCGCGCTGCGCCAGCCGTTCTTCTTCGGCCTCGGCAACGTGATCGAACCGCTGGTGTCGGGCAAGCCGCTCAGGCGTGAGTTCGGGCCCGACATTCCCGGATTCCCCCGCGAAGTTTCGCCGACCATGCCCGCGAGCGCCCCCGGCGAAGAGGCCGAACCCGAAGACGTCGCCCGGCGCGCGCGGCCTGTCCTGCCGCTGGGAGAGGACGCGGGATTGCTCGGCTCCAACGCCTTTGCGGTCGCGCCGGAGAAATCCGGCGGGCCAACCACGCTCATCTCCAATTCGCACCAGCCCCTGCGCGGCGGGGTCGCGTGGTACGAATTCAGCGTCGAAAGCGAGGAAGGCTGGCATTTCACGGGCGCGAATTTCCCCGGTTCGCCCTTCCCCTTCCTCGGCCATAACGAGCATCTGGGCTGGACCAACACGGTCAACCGGCCCGACATGGTCGATGTCTACGAACTCGTGCTGAACGAGGACGCGACCGCCTACCGCCTCGACGGGGAATGGCGGGATCTGGAGACGGAATGGGTCACGCTCCCGGTCCGCATGGGGCCCGTCGTCCTGCCGATCCGCCGCGCGGTTCATCGCTCCGTCCACGGCCCGGTCATCATGCGCGAGGGAGCGGATGGCGCGCAGGAAGCCTTCGCCATCCGCTATGGCGGGATCGGCCGGATCGACCAGCTCGACGTCTATTATCGCCTCAACAAGGCGACCACGCTGGCCGAATGGCAGGAACAGCTCGCCCGCATGGCGATCCCCTCGACCAATTTCATATATGCCGACGAACGGGGCAATATCGCCTATGTCTACAACGCCGCGATCCCCGACCGGCCGGAAGACGTGCGCGCGAACTGGCGCGGCGTGCTGCCGGGCGACCGGTCGGACCTGATCTGGGACGGCGCGGTCGATTATTCCGAGATCCCCAAACTGGTGAACCCGGACAGCGGGTGGATCTACAACGCGAACAACGAACCCTTCACCGCTGCGGGCGAAGGCAGCGACCTGTCGCCGGAGGATTTCTCCCCCGTGCTCGGGATCGAACGCAAGCAGACCAATCGCTCGCGCCGCGCCTACAAGCTGCTTTCCGAGGCCGAACTGCTCGACCGCGCAGCGCTGGAGCGGATCAAGTACGACATGACCTATGAGCGCGCGAATTACGTCGCGGTGCTGTGGGACTCGCTCGAGCGGCTGGAAGCCGAGGGCGAATTGGCACAGGCGCGCGACCTGCTGCTCGGCTGGGACTTCACCGCCGACAATGAAGGCGCCGCCGATGCGCTCGCCCTGCTGATGATCCGCGACTGGATGTCGGCGGAATACCAGAACAAAGCCGAATGGCCCGATACGGGCGAGAAGCTGGCCGAACATGTGGCGCATCTGAAAGAACATTTCGGCCGCATCGACCCGCCGATGAGCGAGCTGCTGCGCCTGCGCCAGGGCGACGCGGACCTGCCATTGGACGGCGGTTCGGACACGCTCAAGGCTTCGACCACGTGGGAGGTCGACGCGGACGGACGGCTTTCCCTCGTCCACGGCGACAGCTTCATCCAGTGGGCCGAATGGCCCGCGGACGGGGGCAAGGTCCGCTCGCGTTCGATCCAGCCCTTCGGCGCGGCGACGACCCGGCCGGACAGCCCGCACCATACCGACCAGATGGAGCTGTACGCGGCGAAACGGCTCAAGCCCGTGCATTTCTGGCGCGAGGACGTGCTCGCCCACGCCAAGAGCCGTCAAACCGTCACCAACGCGCCGTGAGAACGCGGCGCTACGCATTGGTCGAGTGAAGCGGGCGCTCCGTCGAACGCACTGTCCGAACGCTTGATCGCGGGCGGCGCGGCTGTAGGCTTACGCCCCTGCAATCATGCTTTCGGGGAGCATTCATCCATGAAATCGACTTTTTTCGCCGCCAGCCCGCTCGCTCTGGGCGCGGCGCTCGCCCTTGCCGCGACAGCGCCGGCAACGCCCCTGGCCGCGCAGGACGCGCCCGAGATCGAAGCGCCGAAAATCGAAGCGCCGAAAATCGAAGCGGGCGCCGACCTTGAATCGCTCGTCGATCAGGTCGCCATTCCCTATGAAGAGTTCCAGCTCGACAACGGGCTCACCGTGATCGTCCACGAGGACCGCAAGGCCCCGATCGTCGGGGTTGCTGTGTGGTACAATGTCGGCTCCAAGGACGAGCCCGAAGGCAAGACCGGTTTCGCCCACCTGTTCGAACACCTGATGTTCAACGGCTCGGAAAACGCGCCCAACGATTATTTCCAGTACCTCCAGGAAATGGGCGCGACCGATTACAACGGCACGACCAATTTCGACCGCACCAACTATTTCCAGACCGTGCCGCGCCCCGCGCTCGAACGCGCGCTGTGGCTCGAATCCGACCGCATGGGATACCTCCTCGGCGCGGTCACGCAGGAAAAGCTCGATAACCAGCGCGGTGTCGTCCAGAACGAAAAGCGCCAGGGCGACAACCAGCCGGGCGGGCTCGTTTTCTACGAGATCCTCGAGACGATCTTTCCCGAAGGCCACCCCTACCAGCACTCGGTGATCGGCTCGATGGCCGACCTCGACGCGGCCTCGATGGAAGATGTCCGCAGCTGGTTCATCGACAATTACGGGCCGAACAACGCGACGCTCGTGCTGGCGGGCGACGTGTCCGCCGCCGAAGCGCGCCCGCTCGTCGAAAAGTGGTTCGGCGACATCGACCGCGGCCCGGACAACATCCCCGCCGCCGCCGACGTGCCGACGCTCGAAAAGGACGTACGCAAGGTGATGAAGGACCAGGTCGCGGCGACCTCGGTCTCGATCTACTGGCCCGCGCCCGGCATCACGAGCGAGGAACTGACCGCGCTCGACGTCGGCACGCGCATCCTCGGCGGGCTCGCCTCCTCGCGGCTCGACGAGATCCTCGTGCGCGACGAACAGCTCGCGGTCGGGGTCGGTGCGGGCAATTACGACTTCCAGCGGGTCGGCCTGCTCAATGTCAGCGCGACGCTCAAGGACGGCGTGCCGCTCGCCCAGCTCGAAGCGCGGCTGAAGCAGCTGATCGACTGGTATATCGAGACCGGCCCGACCGAGGACGAGGTCCGCCGCGCGGCGACCAGCCAGCTTGCCGGCACGATCCGCGGATTGGAACAGGTCGGCGGCTTCGGCGGCAAGGCGGTGACGCTGGCGCGCGGCGAAGTGCTCGCAGGCACGCCCGAATTCTACGCGAAGCAGTTCGAGACGCTCGCCACCCTGACCCCCGCCGAGGTCAAGGCGGCGATGGCGAAGTGGCTGACCCGCCCCGCCTTCACGCTGGTGCTCGAACCTGGCGAGCGCGAGGAACAGTACGAGGAAGCCGCAAGCGTCGCGGCGGACGAGGAGAACGCCAGCGAGCGCGACCGCGCAGCCGAGGAGATCACCGTCTCCAAGGAGCGCCCGGCCCCGCCAATCGATACGATCGCCTCGCTCGACTTCCCCGAGCTTCAGCGCACGACGCTGGCGAACGGGATGCAGCTGACCTACGCGCAGCGCGACGTGGTCCCGGCGACCTATGTCACCATGAGCTTCAACGCGGGCAGCGCGGCGGACCCGGCCGATATGCGCGGCCTTGAAAACCTCACGCTCGGCCTGTTCGACGAAGGGACCGAGCAGCTGACCGCGCAGGAAATCGCCGAAACGCGCGAACGGCTCGGCGTCTCGATCTCGACCGGCGGGGGCGACGATCGTTCGACCTTCACCCTGTCGGCGCTGTCGGCCAATCTTGCGCCCTCGCTCGAACTGTTCAGCCAGGTGATCCGCGAACCCGCCTTCAACGAGAAGGACATCGCGCGGCTCAAGTCGCAGACCGTGACCGGCATCCGCTCGCAGATGAAATCGCCGCAGGGCCTCGCCCGCCGCGCGCTCGGGATCGAGCTGTTCGGGACCGACACGCCCTATGGCGGCGTCACCACGATCGAGAGCGTCGAGAGCATCACCCGCGACGACATGCTCGCTTTCAAGGACCGCTGGATCCGGCCCGACAACGGCGAGGTCTTCGTCGTTTCGGACAAGCCACTGGCCGAGATCGTCGCGGCGCTCAACAGCGCCTTTGGCGACTGGACCGCGCCTGCGGTGGCGAAGGGCGAAAAGGACTTCGCGAGCCTTGCCGAAGCCGAGGTTACGGGCAATCGGATCGTCCTTATCGACCGGCCCAATTCGCCGCAGAGCGTGATCTACGCCGCACAGCGCACCGATCTCGATGCGAGCGATGAGAACTGGGTCGATTTCACCAACGCCAACAATTCACTGGGCGGCAACTTCCTCGCCCGGCTCAACATGAACCTGCGCGAGACGAAGGGCTGGAGCTATGGCGTGCGCGGCGGGCCGCAGGCGCGCGAGAACGCGGTGGTCTATTTCATGGGCGGCGGCGTGCAGGCCGACCGCACCGGGGATTCGATCGCCGAGATGATCCGCGAGACGAGCGAATTCCTGACCACCAATGGCGTGACCGAGGAAGAGCTGACCCGCAATGTCGCCTCCGAAGTGGGCGCGCTGCCGGGCCGGTTCGAAACGAGCCGCGCGGTGCTCGGTGCGATGCGGTCGCTTACGCTCTATGGCCGTCCGGACGATTACTACGAAGGACTCGTCGGCAAGTACGAGGCGCAGACCCCCGAAAGCCTCGACGCGGCGGCGCGCGCGGCGCTTGATGTCGAGGACTTCGTGTGGATCGTGGTCGGCGATGCCTCCAAGGTGAAGCCGCAGCTTGAACAGCTCGGCCTGCCGGTCGAGGTCCGCCCCATGGAAGGCAGCGAGGCGGCCGGCGGCTGACGCTACGGCACGCTCGCCTCGCTTGCGAATCAGGGCGCGGGGAAGGGCCGTCATCAGCCCATCCCGCGCCCGTTTCGTGCCTCTCTCACGCCCGTTTCCGGTTGAACGCGGCCGCGCGCCGTGCAAGGAAAAGCCCGAGCGAGCAAGGCCGGGTGGGCCAGCCAGTTCGAGACACATTTGCGATACACATGACGGGGACGAAAAGGGTCTCCGCATCAAGCCAAGGAGACCAGGAATGTCCGTTGCAGGTACCTACAAGACCCTCGTGAAGAGCCCGATGGGCGACCAGACCGGCACGCTCACCGTCGTCCCCGGCGATGACGGCAACAGTTTCACCGGCACGATGGCCGGCGGCATGGGCCAGATGGACGTCGAGGAAGGCAAGATCGACGGCAACACGCTGACCTGGAAGATGAACATGACGGTGCCCATGCCGATGACGCTCGAATGCGAAGCGACGGTCGACGGCGACCAGATGACCGGGACGGTCAATGCCGGCGCGTTCGGCGCGATGCCGCTGACGGCCGAAAAGGAGGGCTGAGAGCCTTACTTTGGAAGGACGGGAAAAGGCCGCCGGAGCGCAACGCTTCGGCGGCTTTTTTTTCGGAGGAGCGCTGGGAGCTTCGCGGGAGCGGCGAGGCGCCGAATTCTCGCGGCGGGCATATCCCTTCAGCCTGTGGATTCCTCCGCGCGCACCACCACCACGTCGCACGGCGCATCGCGAGTGATCGCGGCGGTCTGGGTGCCCAGCACCATCCGCGCAAGGCCCATGCGGTGTGCGCCGACGAGGATCGCGTCGGCATCCAGCCTGCGGGCGAGCGCGGTGACCTCGCGCGCGGTGCTGCCGACGGGCGCGAACACGCCGACCAGGCTTTCCCCGCAGCCATGCGCCGCAGCGAGCCCTTCGAGCGCGCGTTCGGCCTCCTCCTGCTGTTCGAGATCCCACCCTTCGGGCAGGGCGCGGGCATAGGAATGGGGCAGATCCGGCCGGACATGCACCAGCGTCAGCCGCGCGCCGCCCTCGCGCGCGATCTCGCCCGCACGGCGCATCAGCATGCGGCTGCCCGCCTCGTCGCCAAGATCGATCGCCACCACCACATTGTCATACATGGCTCCGAACTCCCTCCTCCTGCGCCTCAGGCATCCTCGCCCTGCCGTTCGAGCGCGATGCGCCGTTCGATCACCGTCTCGTCGATCCCGAAATCGCGCAGCAGCACTTCGGCAAGGCGCAGCGAGCCCTCGACCGTTTCGGGCACGGCGAAGCTCGCCCCGCATTCGACCAGCCTGTCGGCATGGCCCGCATCGCGCGCGCGGGCGAAAACCGGCAGGCCCGGCGCATGGCGGCGGACCTCGTGGGCGAGCGCCTCGGTGGCGGCCTCGTCACCGATCGTGATAACGAGCGCGCTTGCCCGGTCGAGCGCGCTTTCGCGCAGCACGTCGAGCCGCGCCGCATCGCCGAGGCGCACCGGGCGGCCCGCCTGCTGCGCGGCGCGGGCAAGACCCGGATCGTTTTCGATCGCGAGATAGCGGATATCCTGCCGGTCGAGCACGGCGGCGATCATTTCTCCCACCCGTCCGAATCCGGCGATGATGACATGGCCCTCGATCTCGTCGTCGATCAGGTCACGTTCGTCCTCGGTGAGACCCTCGACCGGCTCGAGCCAGCGCGAGGCAGCCCGCGCGAGCCAGTCGAGCCCCGGGGTCGCGAGCATGGTCAGGCCGACCACGATCAGCATGAACTGCGCGATATCCTGCGCCAGCAGCCCGACCGTGACAGACAGGCCGACCACCAGAAAGCCGAATTCGCCCGCCTGGCCGAGCATGATCGCCACCTCTCCCGCGCGGTGGCGCGGCAGGCGCCAGGCGAGGCAGAGGACGAAATTGATCGCAACCTTGAGCAGAATGAGGCCGAGCGCGGAGGACAGGATCAGCAGCGGCTCGTCGAGCACAACCCGCCAGTCGATCCCCATGCCGACCGAGAGGAAGAACAGGCCCAGCATCAGCCCCTTGAACGGCTCGATATCGACCTTGACCTGGTGACGGAACTCGGTCTCGGCGATGAGTAGTCCGGCAAGGAACGCGCCCAGCGCCATCGACAGCCCGACATAGCCCGTCACCGCCGCCGTCCCGACCGCGACCAGCAGGCTGATCGCAACGAAGCTCTCGCGGCTGTCGGCCCGCGCGACGAGGCGCAGCAGCGGGCTGAGCGAAAACCTGCCCACCGCGTAGATCACGGCGATGGTCAGCGCAGCCTCGCCCAGCGCCATGCCGAATCCAAGGGCGGCGTTCTCCACCGCCAGCGAACCGAGCACGCTGACCGCGAACAGGATCGGGACCACGGCAAGGTCCTGCATCAGGAGGATCGAGAAAGTCGCGCGCCCCCCGGTCGTGCCGAGCCGGCCGCCCTCGACCAGCAGCGCCGTTACGATCGCGGTGGAGGACAGGGCAAGGCACGCACCCAGGATGATCGCGGTGGAGAGCGCATTGCCGAAGGCGAAGGCGATCCCGGCGATCACCGCGCCGGTGACGAGTATCTGCGCGCTGCCGAGCCCGAAGACCAGCCGCCGCATGGTCCACAACCGCTCGAAGGACAGTTCGAGCCCGATTACGAAAAGCAGGAAGATGACGCCCAGCTCGCCCAGCGCCGTGACCCCGTCGAGGTCGGTGATGACGAACCAGCCGACCGGCTCCCACTGCTGTGCAAGCAGGCCGAGGCCGTAAGGGCCGATCAGGCTGCCGACGAGGAAATAGCCGAGCACCGGGCTCAGGTAACGCTGCAGGACCGGCACGATCAGCCCCGCCGCGACGAGGAAGACCAGCGCCTCGCGCAGGAAGGGGATGTGCATGTGGGATTCCATGAGACGCTGTCTCAAGGAAAGCGGCGCGGCTTGCAAGCGGGCGCGGGCCGAGTTCGCGGCCCGCCCCCGCTTTTATCAGCGCACGTTCTTGCCCCGTTCGATCACCGAACGATGTCCATTTCCTCGAGCAGCCGTTCGGCTCCGTCGACCTTGTCCATCACCCACAGCATGCAGCGCGTGTCGACATGGATCGTGCGGGTCGTGCGCGGGTCGAAATCCCAGTCCGAATTCACGCTCTCGAAAGTCCCGTCGAACAGCAGGCCGACCAGTTCGGCGCGCGCGTTGAGCGTGGCCGAGCCGGAATTGCCGCCCGTGCTGTCCAGGTCCGAGAGGAAATTGACCGGGACCGACCCGATGCTCTCCAGCCCGTAGGGCCCGTAATCGCGCGCCTCAATCGTGTTCAAAAGGTCCTGCGGCGCGTTGAAAGGATCCTCGCCGGTATCCTTCTCTGTGATGCCTTCGAGCGTGGTGAAGGGATAATAGGCCATCCCGTCCTTGGGCGACCCGCCCATCACCTCGCCATAGGTGACACGCAGGGTCGAGTTGGCATCGGGATAGGTCAGCACCCCGCTTTCGCGCTGCCAGGCGGTGATCGCTTCCATGTAGGCAGGGCGCAGCGCGAGCGCGCGGCCCACGCGGGTCTTGGCCTCTGTCTCGAGCTCGAAACCGTAATCGTAGAGCGCGACCGCGAGCGCGATGAAGGGATCGTCCGAGGCCTCCAGATCCTCCGGCGTCGCTTCCATCAGCGCAAGGCGCGTTTCGGCATCGCCCAGCGCGGTTTCGGCATAGAACCTGTCGAGCAGCGCGGGCAGGTCGGCCGGGGAGGTGTCGGCGGTGATACCCAGCGCCTCGTCGAGCACCGCGACGCGTTCGTCGGCGGGCTGGGCGAGGTAGCCGGTCAGGAACAGTTCCCACTCGGCCTTGTCCACAGCCGGGTCGAAGCGCCGGTCGAGCGCCTGGAGGCCCTGCCTGAAGAAACCCATGTCGCGCTCCTGGTAGCCGGGTTCGCGCAGGGCGTTGTCCTTTTGCCGCTCTTTCGAGAGGCGATAGAGACGCTCGGCCACGCCCAGCAGCGCGGGGCGCGTGGCGTTGTTGTACCAGAAATTCGTCCGGCTCGCCTGCGCGCTTTCCTCGGAAAGGTCGGCGAGTTCGGCAATCGCGTCGCCATAATCCGCGCGCGCGGGGTCCGCTGCGATCCACGCCGCGAGCGCCTCCTCGCGTGTCCGCCGCCGCTCGACGAGGCCGACGCGGCGCGCGCCCTCGATCTGGCCGCGCAGGTTTTTCTCGAAATTGTTGAGCCCGGCTAGGCGCGACTCGTATTTCACCCGCGCATCGGTGCCTTCGGGCGCGGCCTCTTCGATGGTCGCGATCCAGTCGGTCAGCAGGCTCTGGAAGGTCGGATAGGTCCAGCCGAAAGTGTTTTCGACCTCGGCCATCAGGGTATATCGGCTGGTCGAGCCGGGATAGCCCGCAGCCATGACGAAATCGCCTTCCTCGAGGCCCGCCGCGCTCACCTTGAGGTGATGTTCGGGCTCATAGGGGACGTTCTCCTCGGCGAAGTCCGCCGCCGATCCGTCGGGCGCGACATAGGCGCGGTAGAAGGCGAAATCGCCGGTGTGGCGCGGCCACATCCAGTTGTCGATGTCGCCGCCGTACTTGCCGATGGAGTCGGCGGGCGCATAGACGAGCCGCACGTCGCGCACTTCGAGCCGCTTGATCAGCTTGTATTCCGCCCCGCCATAGAAGCTCGCGACCTGGCAGCGGTAGCCCGCATCCTGTTCGCATTCGGCGGTGATGTCCTTGCGGCGCTGCTGGACGAGCTCGTAGCGTTCGAAAGGCTCCATGCCCCCGGCGCCCTCACGCATCCGGTCGGTGACATCGGTCACCTGCGTCGTGACGTAGATGCGCGATCCGGGCGCGGCGGGCAGTTCCTCGGCCAGCGCGTTCGCGAGGAAGCCGTTTTCGAGATAGTTGTTCTCGGCGGTCGAATTGTACTGCACCGACCCGCGCGCGCAGTGATGGTTGGTGACAACGAGCCCGGTGGGCGAGACGAAACTAGCCGAGCACCCGCCCAGCGACACGACCGCGCCCATCGGAAAGCCGGTGAGATCGGCGAGTTCCTCCGCCTCGATCTCGAGCCCCGCCTCTTCGAGCTGGCCGGCGATTTCCTGCAACTGGTCGGGGGTGAACATGCCTTCCTTGGCGGCTAGGGGGGCGGACAGCGGGGTGAGGCTGGCCGATGCGAGAAGCGCGGCGGCACAAAGCTTGCGGGTCATGTCTGGGTTCTCTCTCTTGGGTGAATTCGCCGGACGGCTCAGCCGAGCTTGTCCTTGAGGATCTGGTTGACGACCGCCGGGTTCGCCTTGCCCTCCATGGCCTTCATCGTCTGGCCGACGAAGAAGCCGAACAGCTTGTCCTTGCCGCCGCGATATTGTTCGACCTTGTCTTCGTTATTGGCGAGGATTTCGTCGATGGCGGCCTCGATCGCGCCGGTGTCGGAGACCTGCTTGAGCCCGCGTTCGTCGGCGATTTTCTCGGGCTCGCCGCCTTCCTTGAGGACGATCTCGAATATCTCCTTGGCCTGACCGCCGGAAATCTCGCCCTTGTCCTGCATGGCGAGGATGGCGGCCTGGCGCTCGGCGGTGGCGTTGGACGTGTCGGCTTCCTCGCCCAGCCCCTTGGCAACGCCCGGCGCGACCGAGAGCGCCCAGTTGGCGACCTGCGTTGCCACCTTGGCTTCGGACTTGCCGATCCTGGCAGCGGTGGCGGCGAGCAGGGTTTCGAAGCGGGCGAAGGTCTCGACCTCGGCGGTCAGTTCGCGCGCATTGTAGGGGGTGAGGCCGAGCTCTTCCTCGTAACGGCGGCGCTTGGCGTCCGGCAGTTCGGGGAGCGAAGCGCGGCATTCCTCGAGGAAGCTGTCGTCGAGCTCCAGCGGCAGCAGGTCGGGGTCGGGGAAGTAGCGATAATCGTGCGCGTCTTCCTTGCTGCGCATCGTGCGCGTCATGCCGGTGCCGGGGTCGAACAGGCGCGTTTCCTGTGTCACAGTGCCGCCGCCCTCGATCACGTCGACCTGGCGGTTCGCCTCGTATTCGATGACCTGCATGACGAAGCGCACCGAATTGACGTTCTTCGTCTCGGTCCGCGTGCCGAATTCCTCGCCCGGACGGCGCACGGAGACGTTGACGTCGGCGCGCATCGAGCCTTCTTCCATGTTCCCGTCGCAGCTCCCGACATAGCGCAGGATGCTGCGCAGCTTGCGCACATATGCCCCTGCCTCGGCGGGCGAGCGCATGTCGGGGCGCGAGACGATCTCCATCAGCGCGACGCCGCAGCGGTTGAGGTCGACATAGGACATGGTCGGGTGCTGGTCGTGCATCAGCTTGCCCGCGTCCTGTTCGACATGGATGCGTTCGATGCCGATGACCTTGTCTTCCGGTATCCCCGCCTTCTCGTCCGCCTCGATCAGCAGTTGCCCCTCACCCACCAGCGGGTGGTAGAGCTGGCTGATCTGGTAGCCCTGCGGCAGGTCGGCGTAGAAATAGTTCTTGCGGTCGAACCGGCTCCACCTGTGGATCTCCGCCTCGATCGCCATGCCGGTGCGCACCGCCTGCCGGATGCATTCGCGGTTCGGCACCGGGAGCATCCCGGGCATGGCCGCGTCGATCAGCGAGACCTGCGTGTTCGGCTCCGCCCCGAAAGCGGTCGAGGCGCCGGAGAACAGCTTGGCGTTGCTGGTAACCTGCGCATGGACCTCGAGGCCGATCACGACCTCCCATTCGCCCGTTGCGCCCTGGATGCGGTCGTCAATTGTACGCTCGATCATGTTGCCCGTATAGCCTTAGGTAGCTCGCGCGATAGGGGTCAAAAATTAGTTTGTGCATATCAAAGAAGGGGGTCAGGCCCCTCTCTGCGACCCCGTTGTAGCTAAGATTTTTGCTAACGGAGATGCCCACCTTGAGGCTTGGATCTGCAATATTAAACGACGGAAGTGCTTCAGCGGATTGGGCCGAAATAACCCCTTCCGCTCGTCGGGCACCCGCAATTAGCATTGAGAAATGGTCCGCTTGCCAAAGCCGAGTTACTATAACCCAGTGCCGGTCCCAATCTAGCCCATTATCGATGGCTGAACGCAGTTTGGATTGGAGTGAGTCCAGCGACAGCGCTAGGACAGCCGAACCTTTTGACTGAGCAACGAAAGAATAGCTGTTTCCAAACACAAACCTCGCCGTGCACAATGGAGTACCAGCACCAGCGTCAAATTCGCAATCGGATTTATCCGAGAGCATTTCATCCATTCTTAGTTGAGCAGCGGGGTTGGCTACATCGATCCCGAGCTCACTAAGGGTGGTACGACGCTCGAACTTTGCACGCTTGTTATACCAATAACCTACATCGCCTAGGGCGATTTCTTGATTCAACGGCCAATTCAAATAGGCTCCGAAGCTATCTCGCACACGATAAACCGCCTTTTTCATTTCACCTCCAGCGCAGCAAAAACAAAGGCTCAGATGCTCGCACAGCTTCGCGATTTTGGCTACTATAAAGTTATGTCGAAATTGCTCGACCCCACCATCAATGGATCGATCATAGCGCTAATCCCCATTCTTCTCTCTTTCGCTCGAATTTTTGGTATTGAACCGCGCTTCGCCATGATCGACGTGTCTGCGCACCCAGTTGGCGACCATGAAGGTCAGCGGCACGGCGAGAAGTATGCCGATCCCGGCAAGGGTAAGCGCGAGTTCGTCGCTCACCACCATTTCTCCGGCGCTGCGGTGAAGCCCGCGCGCTGTTCGATCGCGAGGCCCGCATCGAGCACCGCCTGTTCCTCGAACGGCCGCCCGACCAGTTGCAGGCCCAGCGGCAGGCCGTCGGGGTTGAGCCCGGCGGGCACGCTCATCGCCGGAAGCCCCGCAAGGCTCGCCGGGACCGCGAATACGTCGTTGAGGTACATCGTCAGCGGGTCCTCGTTCATCGAACCCAGCGGAAAGCTCGCGGTCGGCGTGGTGGGCGCGAGGATCATGTCGCAAGCCTCGAAGGCGCGCTCGAAATCGCGCGATACGAGAGTGCGGACCTTCTGCGCCTGGTTGTAATAGGCATCGTAGAAACCCGCCGACAGCACGTAGGTGCCGATCAATATCCGCCGCTTGACCTCGTCGCCGAAGCCCGCTTCGCGCGTTTCGGCATACATGTCCTGCAGGGCCGAGCCGCTTGTCCCGGCCCCCGAGCCGGGGTCCGGCAGTTCGCGCAGGCCGTAGCGCACGCCGTCATAGCGCGCGAGGTTGGACGAGGCTTCGGCCGGCGCGATGATGTAATAGGCGGGCAGGGCGTATTTGGTGTGCGGCAGCGAGACGTCGACGATTTCGGCGCCTGCGTCCTTCAGCCATCCCTTGCCCTGTTCCCAGCTGTCGAGGATCGACTGGTCGGTCCCCTCCATCCGGTATTCCTTCGGGATGCCCACGCGCTTGCCGCGCAGGTCAGAGGACAGCGCGGCTTCCCAATCGGGCACGGGCATGTCGAGGCTGGTCGCATCCTTGGGATCGAAACCCGCCATCGCGCCCAGCATGATCGCGCAGTCCTCGACGCTGCGCGCCATCGGGCCTGCCTGGTCGAGGCTGGACGCGAAGGCGACGACGCCCCAGCGGCTGCAGCGGCCATAGGTCGGCTTGATCCCGCAGATGCCGGTGAAGGCGGCGGGCTGACGGATCGAACCGCCGGTGTCGGTCCCGGTGGCAGCCGGCGCGATGCGCGCGGCGACTGCGCTCGACGAACCGCCCGAAGAGCCACCCGGGCTCATCGCGGCGTTCGACCCCGCCTTGCGCCAGGGCGAAGCGACATTGCCGAAATGGCTCGTCTCGTTCGACGAACCCATCGCGAACTGGTCGAGATTGAGCTTGCCCAGCATCCCCGCGCCCGCGCGCCAGAGGTTCTGGCTGACGGTGCTTTCATATTCGGGCGCAAAGCCTTCGAGGATGTGGCTCGCCGCGCTGGTCTGGACCCCGCGTGTGGCGAAAAGGTCCTTCATCCCGATCGGCACGCCCGCCATGGGGCCGAGTTCGTTCCCGGCGGCGCGCGCCTGGTCGACTGCGTCCGCCGCGGCGAGCGCGTGGTCGGGCGTGGTGACGATGAAGGCGTTCAATTCGGCCGCGTCGGCGACTGCGGCGTTGAAGGCTTCCGCCACTTCGCGCGCGCTGAAATCGCCCGCGCGCACGCCGTCGCGGATCGCTTTCACGCCAAGTCGGGTAAGGTCGGTCATTGTCATTCAATCACTTTCGGCACGCCGAAAAAGCCGTGTTCGGCGACTGGCGCGTTGGCGAGCACGTCCTCGCGCCGATTGCCGCCGGTGAGCGGGTCGGCATCCACCTCGTCCGCGCGCAGGCGCAGCGTGTTCGGGATGACCGCGCTCATCGGCTCGATGCCGGTCACATCGACCTCGCCCAGTTGCTCGACCCAGTCGAGGATGCCCGAAAGCTCGGGCGCCATGCGGGCGAGCTCCTCCTCGGTCATGCGGATCCGGGCGAGGCTGGCGATCTTGGCGACTTCTTCGCGGGTGACGGACATCGGTGCCCCCTTACTGCCCTTCGGGAAGGACCGGCGGAGGACCCTGCGGACCGGGACCGGGTCCGGGGCCTGAACCGGGAGGCCCGCCGATCTGCGACTGCATCATCTGCTGCAGGATCGCCATGTCGCGCTCGTATTTCTCCTGGCTCATGATGTCGGTCACCTCGATCTCGAAGATCAGGTCGGCATTCGGCGGAATCTGCGATCCCGGCGGCGGCTGGTCGCCATAGGCCTGGTCAGAGGGGATGTAGAGTTCGTAGGTCCCGCCCTTCTTCATCTGCAGGAGGCCGTTGAAGAAGCCGGGGATCATCGCGCCTTCCTGCATTTCCCAGGGCGAACCTTCGGGAAAGATCGAGCGCACCGTATCGGCGATCTGCGGCGGGAGGTCGGGGGTCTGGTCGAACACTTCGCCGGTCGAGGCCAGCTTGCCGGTGTATTTCACCCAGGCGACGTCGCCGACCGCGATCGTGGGGCCTTCGCCCTGGGCGATCACGTCGATGTCGAGCCCCTTGGGCATGGCGGCCCATGCGAGCCCGCCACCGACCAGCACGGCGAGGATCACGCCGAGCCACAATTTGGTGAGCGAGCCCTTGGCGACGGGCTGGATCGGAACACGGGTTACTTCGGCCATTGAGCGTGGTTCCTGCTATCGAGAGGCGAGCCGCACATTTGCACATGCAAAAGGGCGCGGGGAAATGCCGCGCCCTGATGGCTCATTCGGTTTTCGGATTCAAGCGTTAGGCGACACCCATTGGCGGGCTTGTCGCCTTGTCGGACGAGGCCCCCGCTTTCGCGGGGACGACGCAAAGCAGCGCGTCGTTTACGCGGCTGAAGCGCGCGTCACTTCGCCCCGTCGCGTTCGGCCCGCTTACGCTCGAGCTTGCGCGCACGGCGCACGGCGGCGGCCTTTTCACGGGCGCGCTTCTCGCTCGGCTTTTCGTAGTGACGCCGCAGCTTCATCTCGCGATAAACGCCCTCGCGCTGGAGCTTCTTCTTGAGCGCACGCAGGGCCTGGTCGACATTGTTATCGCGGACGATGATTTGCATAAACGGTCACTACCTCTTTCAAACACGCCGAGCCCGCCCGAATCGGCGGGAATGCGCGCAAGTTGAACGCTAAAAACGGGCGCGATTCCAACGGCTGTGCCTGGGAAGCGCGCTCAATGGCTCATCCAGTACTCGATGAACGGCGGAATTGCAAGGTTTCCTACAGGCGAGGCCCCGGCACCGCTAGGCATCGGGACCGCGCGGCGCTAAGGGGGCGAGAACGATGCACCCGGCTACCCCCACTCCCCTGCTTGCCGCACTGCTGGTCATGGCCGGCGGCGCTGTCGGCGCGCTCGGCCGCTACCAGCTCGGCCGGGCGATTTCGGGAGCGCTCGGCCCGGCACAGGTCGGACAATTCCCCTGGGGGACGCTGGCCGCGAACGTCATCGGCTGCGCCGGCATGGGGATGGTCTTCGGCTGGCTCGCGCGAAACGGTGCCGGCAGCGAAAGCCTTCGCCTCCTGCTCGGCGTAGGCCTGCTCGGCGGGTTCACGACATTCAGCGCATTCGGCCTCGAAATGCTGCTCCTGATCGAGCGCGGGGCGCCCGGGCTCGCGGTCTTTTATGCCGCCGTCTCGGTCGGGGCGGGTCTCGCCGCACTCTATCTCGGCCTGCTCGTGATGCGGGGTGCGGCATGAACGGCGACGGAACGGGCGGCCCCGCAAACGACGTGCGCCAGTTCACCGTGGCCGCGGACGACGACGGTATCCGGCTCGACCGCTGGTTCAAGCGCAACCTGCCGCGCGTCGGTTTCGCCACCGTATCGCGCTGGGCGCGTACGGGCCAGCTGCGCGTCGACGGCAAGCGCGCGAAGGTCGACGACCGGCTGGAAGCCGGGCAGGTCCTGCGCGTCCCGCCCGGCGGCGAGGCGAAGGGCGGCAAGGCCGCGCCCCGGCGCCGCGAACTGACCGAGACCGACATGGAACAGGCCCGCGCGATGCTGATCCGGGGGACTCCGTCTGCCCTCGTGCTCAACAAGCCGCCCGGCCTCGCCACGCAGGGCGGCAGCAAGACGACGCGCCATGTCGACGGCCTGCTCGATGCCTTCGTGCGGGAAGACCAACCGCGCCCGCGCCTCGTCCATCGGCTCGACAAGGACACCTCCGGCGTGTTGCTGGTGGCACGGACCCCGGGCAGCGCTGCGAGCTATTCCAAGCGGTTCTCGAGCCGCAGCGCGCGAAAAATCTACTGGGCGCTGATCGTCGGCGTGCCCGATCTGCGCGAAGCCACGATCGACGCGCCGCTCGCCAAGCAGCCGGGCACGGGCGGCGAGAAGATGCATGTCGACGAGGAAAACGGGCAGGCCGCGCGAACCCGCTACCGCGTGGTGGAACGCGCCGGGACCCGGGCCGCATGGGTCGAGCTCGAACCGCTCACCGGGCGCACCCACCAGCTGCGCGTCCACATGGCCGCGATCGGCCACCCGATCGTCGGCGACGGCAAATATGGCGGGCAGGATGCGTTCCTCACCGGGGCGATCTCCCGCAAGATGCATTTGCATGCGCGCCGCCTGATCATCGCCGAGCCGGCTCGCAAGGGCGCGGGCGAGGAAACCGGCGGCGGCAAGCTCGACGTGACCGCCGACCTGCCCGACCATTTCGCCGCGAGCATGGAGGCGCTGGGCTTCGACCCCGCGCTGTCCGATGCCGCGCCGATCCGCGACGAACCACCCGAACGCACCCCGGCCGAGAAAAAGCTCGCCGCCCGCCGCCATTTCAAGCAGGCCCGCAAGGAAAGCCGCACGCCGCGGCGTGCGCGCGGGGCAGCAAAGAAGGCCGCGCCCAAGGGTCGCAGGGGAAAGCCGAAAGGGCGGCGCAAGTGAGCGCTTCCGGGACGAGGCTCGCCGTGTTCGATTGCGACGGCACGCTGGTCGACGGGCAGGCCGATGTCTGCTGGGCGATGGAGCGCGCCTTCACCCGCGCCGGGCTCGCCCCGCCCGAGCCGGCGCTGGTGCGCCGGGTGGTCGGGCTGAGCCTGTCGGTCGCGGTGCGCGAACTCGCCCCCGGCATCGACGAGGCCCGCGCGCGCGACGTCACCGAATTCTACAAGTCGAGCTTTCGCGCCCGGCGCGAGGAGGGGCTGCTCGACGAACCGCTGTTCGACGGGATCGCCGAACTTCTGGCCCGGCTGCACGAGAGCGGGTGGAGCCTCGCAGTGGCAACCGGCAAGTCGGATCGCGGGCTTGCCGCCTGTCTCGCCGTGCACGGGATCGCGGACCTGTTCGTCTCCCTCCAGACCGCCGACCGCCATCCCTCGAAACCGCACCCCGCCATGCTCGAAGCCGCGCTGTTCGAGGCCGGGGCGCAGCCGGAAGAGGCGGTGATGATCGGCGATACCAGTTTCGACATGCAGATGGCCGCCGCCGCGCGCGTGCCCGCAATCGGGGTGGCGTGGGGCTATCACAGCCCTTCGGAGCTCAGGGCCACAGGCGCGCGCGGGGTCGCGGGATCGGTGGCCGAGCTTGGCGACCTGCTGGAGAGCGGCGGGTGAACCGCGAAGAGGAGATTGCCCGCACACGTTATATCGCGATGAACGCAGTGCGGATCGGCGCAATCGCGGTGCTGCTGGTCGGCCTGATGATCGCGCGCCGGGTTCTGGACGGGCCATGGTGGCTCGGCGCGGCGCTGGCTGTCGCGGGGCTGCTCGCCTTCTTCTTCCTGCCCACTCTCATGGTGCGCCGCTGGAAGCGCGCGGACGGGGAGCGCGGGCAGTGAAGCGCTTTTATCGTGAAGTCGCGCTGGCCGGGACCGAGGGCGGCTGGCAGGTCACGCTCGACGGGCGCAAGGTCCGCACCCAGGGCGGCGCACAGCAGGTCGTGCCTTCGGAGCCGCTCGCACAGGCGCTCTCGGCGGAATGGGACGCGGCGGGCGAGACGATCGATCCCGGGGCATTTCCCTTTCGCGACCTCGCCGATTACGCGATCGACGCGGTCGCCCCCGCCCCGCAAGCGATTGCGGGCAAGCTGCTGGCCTATGGGGAGACCGACACGCTGTGCTACCGCGCCGAGCCGGACGAGCCCCTGTTCGAGCGGCAGGAGCAGGTCTGGGAGCCGCTGCTGTCCGCGTTCGAGGCGCGCGAAGGCGCGGTGCTGGTGCGGGTGAGCGGGATCGTCCACCGGCCGCAGGACCCCGGACAGATGGAGCGGCTGTACCAGCGAATGCTGGCCGAAGACCCGTTCCGCCTCGCCGCGCTCGAGGCCATGACATCGCTCTCCGCTTCGCTGGTGATCGGATTGTCGGCGCTGGGTGAGGACAGCGGCGACGAGGACGCAGCGCGCGCGCTCTGGCGGGCGGCGAGCCTCGAGGAGGAATGGCAGGCGGACCTATGGGGACGCGATCGCGAGGCGGAGGAGCGGCGCGCCCGGCGCGAAGCCGATTTCCTCACTGCGTGGCGGTTTTCGCGGCTTGTTTGAAGGGTCGGACCCCCCACTCAGCTTTCGCCCGCAATCCAGTCCGCGACATCGGCGGCGACGCGGTTCGCCGCGCGGTTGAGCGCCGGGCCGACGGCGCTCGCCTCGGCAGGGATCCCGCTCTCGGTCGCCTCGAAACGGCGGCTGACGGCTCCGCCTTCGGCCGTCGTCCGGATCGCCTCGAAGCGCACCACGGCCGAGCGGCTCGGCGCGTCATAGCCCATGTCGAGCAGCGTGCCGCGCAGCTTGACCTCGGGCTCGGTCGGGGAATCGTCGGTGTCGATCACCAGCGCATCGGTCCGCGTGCGCAAGGTTTCGCCGAGCAGGCGGCGCAAGAGGCGTGCGGGCTTGTCGACCCAGTAGGCGTCCTTGAGATAGGCGATCTCGGTCGCGCTGACCGTTACCGGCACGCGCAGCACGTCGAGCTTGGCCGGGGCCTCGGGCGTCATCACCGCGATCGCGCCCGCGCCGGCCTCGCCCCCGGTGCGCGCGCCCGAACCGGAACCCGTCGGTGCGGTGGCGGTCGGGGTCAGGGTCAGCAGGCTTTCAGGCGGTTCGCCCCCGCCGAGACTGACGCAGCCGGAAAGCATGAGCGCGGCGAGAGCGGCGATTGCCCTGGAGCGAACGGTAATCCTGTGTCGCATCATCGCCTAATCCTCGTAATCGGGCAGGGTTCGCCCGTCGACCAGCGAGCCGAGCCCTTCGCTTTCGAGCTTTTCGCTGATCGAGCGCAGGCTCCGGCTGGTCGCGCGCAGGTCCTGCAGCGTCGCCTCCGCGGCCGGAAGCGTGCCTTCGCGCAATTGCCGCGTCGCCGGGCGCACGTCCTCGAGCGTATCCGCGAGCGCGCCGGCCGCACGGTCCGCCGAATCGAGCGTCTCGCGCAGCTTCTTGGCCAGCGATCCGCCCTCGTCCTGCACCAGTGCGTCGGTGCTGCGGGTCAAGTCCTCGATCGCGTCCATTGTCTCGTTGAATTCCTCCATCGAGACCCGGAATTCCTCCAGGTTGGCTTTCAGTTCGGGCGTCGCATCGGCGAGCCCGGCGGTCAGCCGGTCCGTGTTGTAGAGAATGTTCGTGATCTCGCGCTGGTTTTCCGGGCCCAGCAAGGTGTTGAGATTCTCGGTCAGCGTCGCCAGCCGCTCCAGCAGGACCGGCGCCGAATTGAGCAGCGCGTTGATGCCGCCGTCCTTGGGGGGGATGACCGGGCGGCCTTCGGGGCAGGCGGTGGTCTCGCAAGTGATCGCGGGCGCGTTCTTGCGCGCCCCGTCGAGCAGGATCGTGGACACGCCGGTAAAGCTCGACTGGATCGTCGCCGTGGTCCCGACGAGGATCGGCACGTCTTCCTGCACCCTGATGCGCACGCGCACGAATTCGGGATCGTCTTCGGACAGGGCGATGTCGGAGACCTGCCCGACGGGCACGCCCGCAAACGAGACCTGGCTGCCCCGCGCGAGGCCGGAGACGGTCTGCCCGTAGAAGATGTCGTATTCGCTGCGCGCGCCCTCGCCCGCGCGGGTCAGCCACACGATGAACGCCGCCAGCGCCGCGAGCAGCGCCAGCGTCACCGCGCCGACCCAGAGGTGGTTGGCCCGCGTTTCCATCTAGTCCCGCCTGTCCATGCCGGCCCCTATGAACGCGCGCGGGGGGACTTGTCCATGCCTGCCTGTCGTCACCCGCATGCCCTCACATCCCGCCTTGCGCCGCATGGCTGCGATCATGCGCGCCCTTGGCGGAGCGCCCGCGCGGGCCGTTGAAATATTCCTCGATCCAGGGATGGCCGGTTTCGACCAGTTCGGGGATCGTGCCCACCG
This sequence comes from Erythrobacter sp., assembly GCF_040217515.1. Taxonomy (GTDB): domain Bacteria; phylum Pseudomonadota; class Alphaproteobacteria; order Sphingomonadales; family Sphingomonadaceae; genus Erythrobacter. The sequence continues at coordinate 5,159 of NZ_JAVJPT010000015.1, read as the reverse complement.
CGATGATCGTCTTCTCCGCGATCACCGCAACCCGGTCGCATGCCTCGTAAAGCGTGTCGAGGTCGTGGGTGATGAGGAACACGGTCAGCCCCAGCGTATCGCGCAGGTCGACCGTCAGCCGGTCGAACTTGGCCGCGCCGATCGGGTCGAGCCCGGCGGTCGGCTCGTCGAGAAAAAGCAGTTCGGGATCGAGCGCGAGTGCGCGGGCCAGCCCGGCGCGCTTCTTCATCCCGCCCGACAGTTCGCTCGGATATTTCGTCACCGCCTCTTCGGGCAGGCCCGACAGCAGGACCTTATACCGCGCGATCTCGCGGCGCAGCGAGTCCGAAAGCTCGGGGTAGAACTGCTTCAGGGGCGCCTCGACATTCTCGCCCACGGTCAGGGTGGAAAACAGCGCCCCGCCCTGGAACAGCACGCCCCAGCGGCTGCGCACGCCGAAATTGCTGTCGGGATCGACCCCGGTAAGCGTATGGCCGAGCACGTCGACACGGCCCGCAGTGGGAACCTGCAAACCGATGATCGAGCGCATCAGGACCGACTTGCCCGACCCCGATCCGCCGACCACGCCGAGAATCTCGCCGCGCCGCATGGTCAGGTCGAGCCCGTCATGGACCGTGAAATCGCCGAAGCGGTTGACCAGCCCCTCGACCACGATGGGCGGTTCGTCCGAATGGCGCGGATGGCCGGGTCCCTTCCTGCCTGCCATGGTTCAGCCCCACCCGATCTCGGTGAAGAACACCGCGAAGAAGGCATCGATCACGATCACCGCGAAGATCGCCGAGACCACCGCCATCGTCGTGCGGCTGCCCACTTCCTCCGAATTCCCGCGCACCTGCATGCCGTGATAGCACCCGGCCAGCGCCACGATCAGGCCGAAGACCGGCGCCTTGATGAGGCCCACCCACAGGTCATAGGTCGGCACGACTTCCTGGATCCGTTCGAGAAAGGTGAAGAAGGGAATGCCCAGCCCGAACTGCCCGACGACCGCGCCGCCGACGATCGCCACCATCGAGGCATAGAAACCCAGGACGACCATCATGAAGGTCGCCGCCATGATCCGCGGCAGGACAAGCGCCTCGACCGGGGAAATGCCGATCGTGCGCATCGCGTCGATCTCCTCGGTCAGCTTCATCGTGCCCAATTGCGCGGCGAACGCGCTGCCCGAACGGCCGGCGACCATGATCGCGGTCATCAGCACGCCGAGCTCGCGCAGGGTGATCCGCCCGACGAGATTGATGGTGAGCGATTCGGCCCCGAACTGTTCGAGCTGGACCGCGCCCTGCTGGGCGATGACGACCCCGATGAGAAAGCTCATCAGCCCGATGATCGGCAGCGCCGCGACGCCCACCAGTTCCATCTGGCGAACCAGCGCCCGCAGCGGAAAGCGCGAGGGGTGGAGCAGGATCGTGACGAAGGCGAGCAGGATTTGCCCGAAGAAACCGACCACGCCGATAATGCCCGAGCGTGCGGCGAAGACCTTTTCCCCGGTGGCGACGGGAACGCGTTCCCACACCGGCGTGCGCTGTTCGGCAATGCCTTCGCCGGCCATCCCCTCGACCGCGTCGAGCAGGTGCCGCGCGCCCTCGCCCGCGCCCTCGATCCGGGCGGAATGATCGTCGGCGAGACGGCAGGCAACCCAGGCGCCGACCGTGTCGATCTCGCTCACGCCCGACAGGTCCACGACCGCGATGTCGCCGGAGAGGCGGCGCAGGTCGGGCTCGATCGCGCCGATGGTGGAAATCAGGAGCCGCCCCGACAGGGCCAGCCGGCGGCCGCCCTCCGGGCCCTCGCCCAGCTCGTAATGCGCTGCCTCGTCCATCGTCTTTCAGCCTATGCGGACAAAGCGCGCGCACCGCAACACCCGGGCGGAGACGCATCCCGAGACGTGTTGCGCCGCAACAGGGGCTTTGGCATGGGGAACAGCGTTTGATTTGGGGGCCAAGCCACCTGCGCCCCCCAAGTTTCCCTTGCACTATCGCTTCGCTACGTGAGGGCGTTTGCCTTGCCCTACCGCTTCGCTACGTGAGGGCGTTTCCCTTGCCCTACCGCTTCGCTACGTGAGGGCAATCCACCCGGCCGAACGAAAAGACAAACATGACCCTACCCACCACCTTCAATCCCGCCGAGATCGAGGCGCGCTGGTACGAGCACTGGGAAAAGAACGGCTGTTTCCGGCCCGAGCGGCCGGACGCGGAAGCCTTCACCATCGTCAACCCACCGCCCAACGTGACGGGCAGCCTGCATATCGGCCATGCGCTCGACAACACGTTGCAGGACATCGTGATCCGCTATGAGCGGCTACGGGGCAAGGACGCGCTGTGGGTGGTGGGGACCGACCACGCCGGCATCGCCACGCAGATGGTGGTCGAACGCCAGCTGGAGGCGCGGCAGGACAAGCGCACCAATTACACCCGCGAGCAATTCGTGGAAAAGGTGTGGGAGTGGAAAGAGCAATCGGGTGGCACGATCACCGGCCAGTTGCGGCGGCTGGGCTGTTCGATGGACTGGTCCCGCGAACAGTTCACGATGGACCCGCATTTCACGCGCGCCGTGACCAAGGTCTTCGTCGACCTTTACAATGACGGCCTCATCTACCGCGACAAGCGGCTGGTGAACTGGGATCCCAAGCTGCGCACCGCGATTTCGGACCTCGAAGTCGAACAGCAGACCATCCCGGGCCATTTCTGGCACTTCAAGTATCCGCTCGAAGACGGCGTGACGCTCGATGCCGAAGGCATGGGGGGCCGCGATTACATCGAGGTCGCCACCACGCGGCCCGAAACGATGCTCGCCGACATGGCGGTCGCGGTTCATCCCGATGACGAGCGCTACAAGTCGGTCGTGGGCCGCCACGTGATCCTGCCCATCACCGGCCGCCGCGTGCCGATTATCGCCGACGAACACGCCGATCCCGAACTCGGCAGCGGCGCCGTGAAGATCACGCCGGGGCACGATTTCAACGATTTCGAGGTGGGCAAACGCGCCGGGATCGACACCGCCGACATGCTCAACATGTTCGACGGCGATGCCAATGTCGTCCAGACCGCCGACGGGCTGATTCCCGAGGAATTCATCGGCCTCCACCGCTTCCGCCGGGACGGCACCGACGGGGCGCGCGAACGCGTGGTCGAGCGGATGAAGGAACTGGGCTGCCTCATCCCGCACAAGGCCAAGACCAAGAAGGGCGAAGAGGTCGAATTGGACGCCGAGCCCCGCCAGATCGCGACCCCCTTCGGCGACCGCGGCGGGGTGGTGATCGAACCGTGGCTGACCGACCAGTGGTATCTCGACCAGAAGGCGCTCGCGCAGAAACCGATCGAGCAGGTCCGCTCGGGCGAGGTCGAGATCGTGCCCGCGTCGTGGGAGAAGACCTTCTTCAACTGGATGGAGAACATCCTGCCGTGGTGCATCTCGCGCCAATTGTGGTGGGGCCACCGCATCCCGGCGTGGTTCAGCCTCGACGGCGAAGTTTTCGTCGCAGAAACGCGCGAAGAGGCGCAGCGACAAGCGGGCGAAGGAGTCGCGATCCAGCAGGACGAGGACGTGCTCGACACGTGGTTCTCCAGCGCCCTGTGGCCCTTCGCGACACTGGGCTGGCCTGAGCAGAGCGATCTCCTCGCCAAGCATTTCCCCAATTCGCTGCTCGTCTCCGGCTTCGACATCCTGTTCTTCTGGGATGCGCGGATGCTGATGATGGGCAATTACAACATGGGCGCTGCGCCCTGGCCGCGGCTTTACCTGCACGGCCTCGTGCGCGCGGCCGATGGCGCGAAGATGTCCAAGTCCAAGGGCAACGTGGTCGATCCGCTCGGCCTGATCGACCAGTACGGAGCGGACGCCCTGAGGTTCTTCATGGCGGCGATGGAAAGCCAGGGCCGCGACATCAAGATGGATGAACGCCGCGTCGAGGGATACCGCAACTTTGCCACCAAGCTGTGGAACGCCGCGCGCTTCTGCCAGTCGAACGGGATCGGTGCGTCGGGCTCGCTCAAGGCGCCTGCCGCCCGCCTCGCCGCGAACCAGTGGATCATCGGCGAAGTCGCGGAGACCGCGCGCGCCATCGAACAGGCGATGGCCGACCTGCGCTTCGACGCGGCCGCGAGCGCGATCTACCATTTCGTGTGGGACCGGTTCTGCGACTGGTATCTCGAACTGATCAAGCCGGTGTTCGCAGGCGACCCGGACGCCATGCCCGCCGTCGAGACGCGCGAAGTCGCCGCTTGGGCGCTCGACCAGATCCTCGTCATGCTGCATCCTTTCATGCCCTTCATCACCGAGGAACTGTGGCATTCGCAGGCTGAAATGGCGGAGACACAGCGCCCCTACGAACTGATCCTTGCCAAATGGCCGGAGCCGGAGGCCGAGATCAGCAAGGCCGCGACCGATGCGATCGACTGGGTGATCGATGTGATCTCTGGTGCGAGGGCTATGAGAAACGAAATCTCTATTCCGCAAAGTCTCAAAATTACGCTTGGTGTAGATCGTCGAAAGATTACGGATGAGCAGTTTGAAAGCCTCGAAAAACTGATCCTCGGTCAAGGGGGAGCGGCTTTATTCCGCCTCGCAAAGATTGGTTCCTTTACTTTCTATAACACTGGCATAAGGATAAACTTGGAAACGAGAGAGCGAGAGGACCGCACCCAAGAGCCTCAAGCTGTCCCAGGGTCTGGCGCAAGTTTTGCCGTCGGCGGTATCGAATACATTACTGGTCTCGAAGGCATCATCGACATCGAGGCGGAAAAGGCACGTCTGGCAAAAGCACTGGAAGCAAGCCGCAAAGAGGCGAAATCGCTCGAAGGCCGGCTGGGCAATCCCAATTTCGTGGAGAAGGCAAAACCCGAAGCGGTCGAAAAGGCCCGCGAGGACCACGCCCACCACACGGCCGAGATCGAACGACTGGAGGCAGCGCTGGCGCGGCTGGGCTAGGCCAGGATCGACCGGTCCGCAACCGGTCAGGTGAGGCCGCGCAAAGCGGGCAGGACGCTGCGCTGCGTCAACGGCGGGCGCAGCAATGTCACTGCGCCCGCCGCCCTCTTCGCATCAGAAGCCGAACGCGACGCCGACGCGTCCCCCGGTGCTGTCGGGCGCGGTCGAACCGGCGACACCGGCGGAGATGTAGACCCGCTCGGCGACGCGGGCCGAGACCGAGCCGGCGAAGC
>NZ_JAVJPT010000014.1:0-1863 GCF_040217515.1 Erythrobacter sp. | reverse complement strand
CAATCGTGACGCTGGCCGCCTTGTCATACTGGAAAGAGCGCACGTAGGTCTGGATGTAAAAGCCGATCCCGCCCGCGCCGACAATCCCGAGGATCAGCGACTCGCGCAGGTTCAACTCGAACCGGAAAATCGTGTCGCGGGCGACGACCGGCGCCATCTGCGGCCAGATCGCGTATCTGAGCCGCACGAGCGGCCCGGCGCCCGCGCTTTCCAGCGCGGCGATCGGCGCGCGGGACACGCCGTCGATCGCCTCGGCATAGAACTTTGCGAGCATCCCCGTTGCATGAGAGGCGACCGCGATGATGCCGGGCAGCGGCCCAAGCCCGACAGCGCCCACCATGAGCATGGCCACGAGGATCAGCGGAATCGCCCGTATGAAGGCAAGCAGCGTTCGGATCGACCGGAACACCGCAGACGATACCATCGTCTCGGACGCGAGAATGCCGAAGGGAACGGACAGGACCACAGCTCCGAGGGAGCCGAGGATCGCTATTCTCAGCGTTTCCGCGCTGCCCTTCTTGATCTCGGCCATCACCGTCGGGTCAGGTGGAAACATCCGACCGAGGAAATCGGCAATGCGCGGGCCAGCCGACATGAGACGCGACAACTCGACATCGGCCGTCGCGAAGGACCACAGGATCGCCGCGGCGATCAGACCACTCGTCGCAAAGCCGCCAAACCCGCGGAACGCCATCATGATACCGCCCTGAGGCCGATACCGGGGATTGGCTCAACCTCCCGATAGAGTTCCGCTGTCGCATCCTCGTTCAACTCGGAGGTCGGCACATCAAAGGCGATCCGCCCGCAACGAATGCCAATGATACGCTGCGCAAAACGCCGCGCCAGGTCGGGTTGGTGAGACGCAAACAGCGCCGTCGCGCCGCGCGCTTGCGCCGCCCCGGCCAGCAGCGCCAGGATCTCACCTGCACGCGCAGGGTCGAGGTTGCTCACCGGTTCATCGGCCAGAACAAGCCGTGGTTCCTGCGCCAGACACCGCGCGATGGCGACGCGCTGCCGCTGCCCGCCGCTGAGGCTGTCGACCCTGCGATTGGCAAGATCAGCAATGCCGCAATCGGCAAGTGCCGTGCGCGCAATCTCCAGATCGTGCTTGGTCGGTGATCCCATCAGGGCCCGCAGCGGCGACATGCGCCCCAAGCGGCCATTCAGGACATTGCGCAGAACCGCGGACCGTTCGACTAGGGCGAATTCCTGAAAAACGAAACCGGTATCCGGGCGGCGCGCGCACATTGGCGGATGATCGGGATCAAGCGGTGCGCCCAAGATCGAAATCTGCCCGCACCAGCCAAACAGCCTGCCATCAAGCAGTGCCAGTAGGGTCGTCTTGCCCGCCCCGGACGGGCCGAGCAGAGCCACGCTTTCGCCCGTCGGAATATTAAGCGAAACCCGCTCCAGCGCCGGGACGTCCGCGCCCGTATGGGCAAAACTCAGGTCGTCGATTTGGATAGCAGTGCTCATTCCAACAGCCCGTATCGCCGCGCCATGTCGCGCACGCCGTCATAGGCGGCGCCGTCGGCCCTGACATAGCCGTCCGGTCCATAAAGATAGCGTAGCTTGTTGCGGTGCTCCGGCTCATTGAGCCGCAGCATTGCGTCAACAAAACGGTCCCGCAGAGCGGCGTCGAGCCCCGGGCGAGCGATCACCAAATGGCTCGGGATCGGTGCGCTTTCCGCGATCCAAGTTACCTCCGCCTGTTGCTGCGGTGTCAGAAGCAGGTCGGCATACTGGCTGGCGCCCGCGGCATCGACCAGGCCTTCGGCCATTGCCTGCATGGCTTGTTGGTAGCCCCCCGCGAAAAAGACACGGCCGAAAAATTCCTCCGCTGCGCTAGGACCTTTAACCACC
>NZ_JAVJPT010000001.1:0-200927 GCF_040217515.1 Erythrobacter sp. | reverse complement strand
CACAGTCGCATCGGCAAATGCGCTCGAACCGATTTCGGGGATGATATCGCGCACGCGCTTCGTTTCGTCGAGCTTGCCCTCGGCGACGAGGATCTGGGCGAGCAGGCCCGTCACCGACTTCGTCATCGACATCGCGGCGTGTTTGCCGTCTTCTTCGAGGCACCCGAAATAGCGTTCGTAGACGACCTTGCCCTTGTGCAGGATCAGCATGCCGTCGGTGTAATTGGCGTAGAGCGATCGCTCCCAAGTCATCGGTGCGTCCGCATTCATCGGCGTGAATCGACCCCGATCCCGGGACAGACGAAGTTCGTCGGCTTGACCTGACGTTCCTAACGCTGCGAATGTCTGGAATTGCTAGGGAAAGTGTGGTGCCGCTTACGTGACTCGAACACGTGACCCCATCATTACGAATGATGTGCTCTACCAACTGAGCTAAAGCGGCACTCGGCATAAGTGCAGGTCCGCCGGGGACCGTGCACCGGATCTGGAGGCCCGAGCCGGAATCGAACCGGCGTATACGGATTTGCAGTCCGCTGCGTCACCACTCCGCCATCGGGCCGGACCGCCCTGCACAAGCCGAAGCCTGCTCGGACAGAGCGCGGCACCTAGCGATTCGCCGCGACAAAGGCAATGCGCCTTTCGCTTCCGGTGGCGGGGTCGTTCGTTATGACGCGCGCAAGGGCGAAACATGTGGCCTTACGCAACGTCACTCTGGACCCTCGCATCCTGTCCGGGCAGAGGCGTGCCCATGACGATCGCAAGCCTGCTGGAACCCGTGGACGGCACTCCCGGTCCGCGCCGCCTTTCCCATGCTGCAGAATGGATGCAGGGGCGCACGCTTTACGGCGGGGCCTCGGCGCTTGTCGCATTCACCATGGCGCAGCGCGCCTTTCCCGACCTACCGCCGCTGCGTGCCGGGCAGATTGCTTTCGTCGCGCCGGTTGGCGAGGAAATCGAGCTCTCCGCACAGATCGTGCGCGCAGGCCGCAACGTGACGCAGGTGCGCTCCGAGATCCATGCCGGAGGCCAGCTTGCCCTGACCGCCTTCTGGCTGTTCGCGGCCGAACGCGAGGCCAATGCCCTGCATCCTTCCGAACCGCCCGCTGACTGGCCCGGGCCGCCGGACGAAAACGCACAGGCCATGAAGGGCGAAGGGCCCTCCTTCATCCAGAACAATTTCGAATTGCGCTTCGGTCAGGCGAAGGAGGCCGACCACGGCGCGACCATCCGGCGCTGGGCGCGGCTGACCGAGGCACACGAACTCGATCCGGTCGGCAAGCTCATCCTGATGGGCGACGTCATGCCGCCGGGCGCGATGCGGATCATGAGGCGGACCGGCCCGATCAGTTCAATCAACTGGTCGTTCAACGTGCTCGACACCGAATCCCGCTCGGAAGGCGGCTGGTATCTCGCCGAGAATGCAAGCCAGCATGCAGACGCAGGCTATTCCTCGGAGCGGCTGCGGATGTGGGACAGCGAGGGCCGGCAGGTGCTCGACGGACTGCAATGCGTGGCCGTGTTCGGCTAGGCGATCCGTTCTTCGGAAAGTCTCGGCCATGCGGCCCGAAGTTCCTGCCTGCGCTCGCGCTCGCCCGCGCTTCAAGCCGGACCCTAAAGGTCCTCGAAGTTCGGCTTGCGCTTCTGCATCGCGGCCATCACCGCCTCGACCTGGTTCGGCGTGCGCATGATCGCATCCTGTTCGACGCTTTCGGCCATCAGGATCGCCTCGGTGTCCTGTTCCACCATGGCTTCCTGCAGACGCTTGGCCGCGCGGATCGCGTGCGGATTGCGATCGGCAATCGTCTCGGCGAGTTCGAGCGCGCGCCCGAGCGGGTCCTCGCTCGTTTCCGTCGCGAGACCGAGCCGCTGCGCCTCCGCGCCGGTGAATTCGCGATTGGTGTAGATCAATTCGCGCAGCACGTCGTCGCGCACCAGCCCGCGCCACAGCGCGTAGCCGCCCATGTCCGGCACGAGGCCCCATTTCAATTCCATGATCGACATGCGGGTTTCGGGATGGACGATGCGGATGTCCGCACCGCTCGCGATCTGCAGGCCGCCGCCGAAGCACACGCCGTGCACGGCCGCGATCACCGGCACAGCGAGCTTGCGCCACTGCATCGCGACTTCCTGGAAAGTGTTGGCATTTCCGTGCGTGCGTTTCGTGAGCGGCGGCGCATCGGGTGACGGCGTGCGGGTGAAGCTCGCCGTGTCAAGCCCGGCGCAGAAGGCCCGGCCTTCGCCCGACAGGACGACGACGCGCACGCCCTTCATCTGCTCGAGCCTTTCGCCGGCGGCGATGATCGCCTCGAACATTTCCGGGTCGAGCGCGTTCATCTTGTCGGCCCGGGCCAGGCGGACATGGGCGACGCCGGTGGCGGAAAGCTCGATGGCGATGCGGCTGTCCGGCCCTTGGTTCTCATCCGCAGTCGGTGCGGCGGCGTGGGTTGCGGTTTCGGTCACGTGTCCCTCGATTCCTCTGGTTGCGCGCGCGGAAGGTGCAGGATGCTTGCCCGCCTGTCCAGCAGCGCTGCGCTCAGGCCGAAGGAGCCGGGCTAATGCCCGAGGGGCAATGCCCGCTCGGGGCATGGAGGAAGTAGCCGCCCTCGGTATGCTTCGCGATCATCCGGGAGAGCCCGAAGGGCGCGAGCTTCGCCCGGATCCGGGCGACATGTACGGCAAGGCTGCCGGCCTGCGAAGCAAAACCCGGCCACCGCGCATCGCGCAGCAATTGCCGCCGCGTCATGCGCCTGCCCGGATTTTCCGCGAGCCGCCAGAGCAGTTCGAATTCGCACGGGTGAAAGCCGAGCCAGCGGCCCGCCACCCGCCCGTCGCGATGAACCAGGTCGAGCGTTACCTCGCCCGCTTCGCGAAATCGCGGGATCCGCGTGTCGCTGTCGGGAAACGGCTGCATAGGTCCGCGCTCGGTCACAACAGGCCCCCCGCCCGCATGGAAAAGACCGCGTCGCGGGTGATCACGAGATGGTCCAGCAACTGGATGTCGAGCGCCGCACCGACCGCGCTCAGCCGGCAAGTCGCCGCGATGTCCGTTTCGGAAGGGCGGCACAGGCCCGATGGGTGATTGTGCGCGACGACGATTCCCGCAGTCCCCAGCTCGAGCGCATGCGCGAACAATTCCCGCATGCGCAGCGAGAGCGCGGGCCCGCAGCCCGTCCCGAAACCGGCATCGCCGAGATAGGCGTTGCGGCGATCGAGGAAGATGGCGTGAAACTTCTCGTCATCCTCGCCTTGGGCGAACAGGCTTTCGCGCAGATAGGCGATCATGGCCGCCACATGCGCCTCGCGCGGGTCCGCCTCGGCCGCGCTGCGTCTCGCCATCTGCCGGATCATCGTGTCGAACCGTTCCCGCCCGCAAGGCCGCGAAGAATCGCGCGTTTGGCCCCGCCCGCCCGCGCGACGAGCGGAAGGGTGCGTCCCCCGCGTCCGGTCCGCCAGCTGCGATAGGGGCCGTGTTCGCGCTCGCGCAGCACGTGCCGCACCAGGCCTGCGCCGAGCAGCAGCAACTGCACCCAGCCCGGCGCTATGATCATGGTCGCATAGGCGACCGGCGACACTGCATCGGCCAGCGCGCGGGCCAGATGAGCCCCGATCGCGAGCAGTTGCGTACCCGCGACCCACAAGGTCCAGTTGCGATTGGCATAGAGCGCGATGAGCAGCCAGATCGCCCCCGCCGCGATGTCCTTTCCCGCCAGGAAGGGATCGACGTCGAGCAGTATGTAGCCCGCGCCGAACAATAGCTTGTGCAGCAGGCCGAGGATTTCGAAAACGAAGAGCCAGGTTGCTGCGACCGCTCTTTCCGGCCCACCGCCCCATATGAACGCGGCAATGATGAGGCCGAAGGCCAGCACGTCCTGCACGGTCGAACGGTAGTCGAAAAAGAGCGGTTCGAGCATTGCGGCTTGGCGGTCAGGCGTCGATCGGCATCGTCACCGCTGCTTCGTCGGCGAGCTCCAGCGCTTCGGGAATGCGCTCGGTCGGGATGTCGTCGTCGCCCATGGTCTCGTGCGCCACCTTGTTCAGTTCATCGTGCACACGCAAGAGGCTGTTCGACATCGCCATCGCCTTGCTTTCCGCTTGGGAGAGCCGCATCAGCGCGCGCTGGCCGGTTGTTACCTCGACGGACGGGTTCTGCCGCGCGGCGAGCATGGCCTGGCGCAGGCGGGCGCAGGCGATCATCGACTCGTCGGCGAGCGCTTCGGCTTCGCGCAGGAGCTTCTTGAGATTGAGAGCGTCGGTACGGATACGGTCGGTCATGGCAAGGTCTCCGAACCCGCCCCGTGCTCCTCAGGACAGGTTCTGTTCATCCACGGGGACGGCGGCCCGTCCGTCCAGTGCCTCGCTGATCGTGACCGCCGCCGTCACCGTCAGGACGACCGCCGCAAGGCAGCCGAAAGCGATGCCGACAATGGCCGCGAGGCGAAGCAGGACGGCGTTATCGCCATCGAGCAACCCGGGGACGACCTGCGGCTCCTTCGGCTTCAGCCATGGTGCCTGCTGGGCAAGCGGCATAGCGTCGCTCATGACGAGTTCGCCGCGGTCGACCCGGTCACCGTGATCGGCCTGTGCCCCCGGATCGCCCACCTGACTTTTCCTCAATGAAGCTTCGCTCAAGCCCTTCAGCTTTGCTGCGTCGCGGTCCGCTTCGCGCACATTATACGTTGTATTTACAGGATCTTGCGCGGGTTCGACCTTATCCGATTCGCCCCGGCTCATGCGGTAGCTTTCGACGAGATCGCCGAGATTCTCCGCACCGAAAATGTCCTTGAGAGCCCGGATATGCTGGTTCACCCGGGTCTCGGAAACGCCCAGTTCCTGTGCGATGACCTTGATCGGAACGCGGCGGTCGATGCGCTCCATGACGGCCTGCTGCCTTTTGGTCAAAGGCCGGGAAGGTGCGGTCGGCATCCGGTCCTCCATCTCCTTAACCGCGTCACCATATCAGTAAACTAACCTCGGTTCTCCCTTGCATTTTGGCGTGGCTCGCCCGGTCAAGGGGTGTCCGACACCGGCGGGCAGGCCGGGCGACACGGCGGTTCGTCACGCGAAACTCGACAACCAGCGCTTTATGTTGCGCGCCGCCTGGCGAAGGCGCTGCTCGTTCTCGACCATGGCAATACGCACGAAGCCCTCGCCCTTTTCGCCATAACCCACTCCCGGGGCGACCGCGACCTTGGCCTCGGTCAGCAATCGCTTCGAGAATTCGAGGCTGCCAAGACGGGCGAGCGCGCGGGGCAACGGAGCCCAGGCGAACATCGAGGCGGCCGGGGGCGGGATGTCCCAGCCTGCCCGGCCGAAGGATTCGACCATGACATCGCGGCGTCGGCGATAAAGGTCGCGGTTGCGCTCGACGATGTCCTGCGGCCCGTTGAGCGCTGCGCAGGCAGCCGCCTGGATCGGCGTGAAGGCACCGTAATCGAGATAGGATTTGACCCGCGTCATCGCTGCGATCATCGCCCGGTTGCCAACCGCGAAACCCATCCTCCAGCCCGCCATCGAATAGGTCTTGGACATGGATGTGAATTCGACCGCAACATCCTTCGCGCCTTCGACCTGCATGATCGAGGGGGTCGGATTGTCGTCGTAATAGAGCTCCGAATAGGCGAGGTCGGAAAGGACCCAGACCTCGTTCTGCTTCGCCCAAGCGACCAGCCGTTCGTAGAAGGCGAGATCGACCGTCTCCGCCGTGGGATTGGACGGATAGCTCACCACCAGCACTGTCGGTCGCGGGACGGTGAAATGCATCGCCGAATCGAGGGCGCGCCAGTAATCCTCGTCCGGCGTGGTCGGGACCGACCGGATCGTCGCGCCCGCGATGATGAAACCGAAGGTGTGGATCGGATAGGACGGGTTGGGCGCCAGCACCACGTCGCCGGGCGCAGTGATCGCATTGGCGAGGCTGGCGAGCCCTTCCTTCGACCCCATCGTGACGACGACTTCGGTTTCGGGATCGAGTTCGACCCCGAAGCGGCGCGCATAGTAGTTCGCCTGCGCACGGCGCAGTCCGGGGATGCCCTTGGATTGCGAATAGCCGTGGGCATCGGGCTTGGCCGCAACCTCGCACAGCTTGTCGATCACGTGCTGCGGCGGGGGCTGATCGGGATTGCCCATGCCAAGGTCGATGATGTCCTCGCCCGCCGTGCGTGCCGCGTGCCGCATCGCGTTGACTTCGGCGATGACATAAGGGGGCAGCCGCTTTATGCGGTAGAATTGATCGTTCATTGCGTATCCGGGCATCGAAACTGCGTTTGCAGCTCTGGCGAAGGCACAGTTCAGCCTAGGGCATTATCGGTCGAAGTGGAAAGCCGTTTTCGCTACGATAGTGGCCCCACGCGCTTAAAAGGACCTTGGCAGCCATGGCCGATCATGACCAGACCCCCGATCCCGGATCGAACGCAGTGGAGGCCTTCTTTGACATGCAGGGCGAGGCGATGCGCGAATTGTTCGCGGGTGCCTTTGCCGGAGCGAGTGGCGATACGGGGCAGGATCGAAGCGTCGCCGCGCTGTTCGCGCAGGCGAGCGATGCGGACGAACTGGCCGATTGGGCGAAGGCGAGTTCCGAATTGCAGCGCATGTGGCTCGATTTCGCCGCGCACCAGGCGCGCGAGGCGGGGGAAAAGATCGGTGGGGGCGCGAACCCGATGGACCCGGCGCAGTGGATGGTGGTCTCGCAGAGCATGCTGGCCCAGATGCCCAAGGGCCTGTTCGAGGCGCAGGGCAAGCTCGCCGAAGAGACGATGCAGCTTTGGCAAGGCATGACCGCAAGCTTCATGGGCGGACTGACCGCCAGCGGGCCTGTAGGTGACGCGGAACGCAAGCTCGACCTGCCGCGCAGCGACCGTCGCTTCGCCGATCCGGCATGGCGCGAGCACCCGGCCTTTGCGCTGCTGCATCAGACCTACCTCATGCTGGCCGACTATTTCAAAGGCTCTGTGCGCGCGATGGAGGGAATCGACGGCGAAAAGCGCCGGCAACTCGAATTCGCGGTGAACGCACTCGCCGAGGCGATGAGCCCGGGCAATTTCCTGCTCACCAACCCCGTCGTGATGAAGCGCACGATCGAAACGCGCGGACAGAACCTCGTGAGGGGGATGCAGCATCTCATCAACGACTTGAAGCGCGGCCAGCTTACCCACACCGACCCGGATGCCTTCACCCTGGGCGAGAACCTCGCCGCGACGCCGGGCAAGGTGGTGCACGAAACGCCGCTCTACCAGCTCATCCAGTACAGCCCCACGACCGAAGAGGTCTACGAGGTCCCGCTGGTGGTGTTCCCGCCGTGGATCAACCGCTTCTACATCCTCGACCTGACGCCGAAGAAGAGCTTCATCAAATGGGCGGTCGACCAGGGGATCACGATGTTCGTGGTCAGCTGGAAATCGGCCGACGAAAGCCTCGCCGACACGGTGTGGGACGATTACATCCGCGCCCAGATCGAGGCGATCGACCTCATCCGCGAGCGGCTGAAAGTCCCCCATGTCCATACGATCGGCTATTGCGTCGCGGGCACGACGCTCGCCGCGACGCTTGCGATTCTCGCGCGCAGGGACGAGGCGGACAGGGTCAAGAGCGCGACCTTCTTCACCGCGCAGGTCGATTTCGAGAAATCGGGCGATCTCAAGCATTTCATCGATGACGGCCCGCTTGAGATGATCGGGCAATTGTCGCCGCAGGGCTATCTCGACGGGCGCTATCTCGCCGCGACCTTCAACGCGCTGCGGGGCAAGGACCTGATCTGGAATTACGTCGTCAACAATTACCTGATGGGGGAGGACTACCCCGCATTCGACCTGCTGCACTGGAACGGCGACGTAACCAACCTGCCCGCGAAATGGCACAACGACTATCTGCGCGACCTCTATCGCGACAACAGGCTGGTCGTGCCCGATTCGCTCGAAGCGGACGGAACGCCGATCGACCTGACACGGGTAGAGACACCGACTTTCGTGCAGGCGGGGCGCGAAGACCATATCGCCCCTGCCGAAAGCGTGTGGCGGATCACCGACCATTTCGCCGGGCCGGTCGAATTCCTGCTCGCCGGGTCGGGGCACATCGCGGGTGTCGTCAATCCTCCGGCGGCGAACAAGTACCAGTACTGGACGGGCGACAGCGCGGCCACTTCGCTCAAAGCGTTCATCGACAGCGCCGAAGAACATCCGGGAAGCTGGTGGCCCCACTGGCTCGAATGGCTCGAAGGCCAGGCGCCCGACAAGGTAAAGGCGACGGGCAAGCGCAAGCCGGGCGGGCGCGGCGACAAGGTGATCGAGGATGCGCCGGGGCGCTATGTAAAGACCCGCTGACTGTCAGCTGCGCCCTGCTGCTTGCTCCGCGCGCGAAATCGCCGCTCTTTCCGGGCCCTTGCGCCAAGCATTGTGCGCTGCACAAAATCGCTTGACTTCGCTTCCGCAAAGCCTATTTTGTGCGGTGCAACATGACGCGAGGTAACCATGGCTGACAACGCGACCACGGCCGGCACCAAGTCGAAGATCGATGCCGCTGCCGAAAAGGCTTACGAAGAAGCCGCTGCGAAATCGCCCTCTGCGGCGAGCGCCAAGGCCGTGTCCGCGGCGGTGAAGGCCGACGCGCCCAAGGCCGAAGCCAAGGCCGAAACGGTGAAGAAAGCCGTCGCTGCGCCGACCAAGCCCGCTCCGGCGAACAAGGCTCCGGCCACCAAGACCGCAGCGAAGGCGGCCCCCGCGAAAAAGCCCGCGCCGAAAAAGACCACGGCGAAAAAGACCACGGCGAAGAGGGCCCCGGCCAAGGCTTCGCCCGCCAAGGCGGCTGCCAAGACGAAGGCACCTGCCAAAAAGGCCGCTCCGGCGACCGCGAAGACCAAGACCGAGACCAACCCCGTAACCAAGCTCAAGGACACCATCATGGCCACTGCCAAGACCACCGATTTCACCGCCAACGTGAAGGATTTCGCGACCGATATGCAGGAACGCGTCCGCGCCGCTTATGGCAAGACGGGTGAATTGGCCGGCGAAGTCGGCGAATTCAACAAGGCCAATCTCGATGCGATGGTCGAAAGCGGCAAGATCTTCTTCACCGGTGCGCAGGACCTCGTGCGTGACAATGTCGAGACCGGCAAGACCGTCGTCGAAACCATGACCGAAGACGCCAAGAAGATGGCCTCGATCAAGTCGCCGACCGAATTGATGGAATTCCAGGGCGAGATCGCCCGTCGCAACTTCGACGCGATCGTCTCTTTCGGCTCGCAGCGCACCGAAGCGTGGCTCAAGCTTTACAACGATGCCTTCGCACCGATTTCGAACCGCGTCAGCGTCGCCACCGAAAAAATGACCAAGGCCGCGTAAGCGCACTCGAATACCAGTTCCTGGACCGGACCTCTCCTCTCTCTCTCCCAACCGGTTCAAGAAAGCGCGCCTTCGGGCGCTGGGCCGGGCAGACCTCTCCCGTCTGTCCGGCCCGTTACGTTTTGGGCGCAAGGCAGGCGTGCGCATGGCCATCAACAAAATGTCCATCTTGCGTCCGCGCAAACGAATCCCATAATGAACGGTGATGATGGGACCATCGCATTTCCAGACTGCGGATAGCCCGTGCGAAGGCGACCGGTGCGCGCGCCGGCTCCTTGCCATGGACGGCGCTGTGCGCGCCGTCATAGGCGGGGCGGACGAAGACGATCCGGGCAAGGGCAAGCCGGGAGACGGCGACAGCGAGGTCGGCATTGCGACCAAAACCCGCACCAAGCCCAAGAAACCGAGCCAGTACAAGGTGCTGATGCTCAATGACGACTACACCCCGATGGAATTCGTGGTGATGGTCCTCAAACGCTTTTTCGGCATGGATCTCGAACAGGCCACGCGCGTGATGCTCCATGTCCACCAGAAAGGCGTGGGCGTTTGCGGTATCTTCACTTACGAAGTTGCCGAGACCAAGGTGAACCAGGTGATGGATTTCGCCCGCCAGAATCAGCACCCGCTGCAATGCACGCTGGAAAAAGCGTGAGCAGCTTGAATTTCCTGCGATAGCCGATCGGGGAAAGCCTGTTTGAGACAGCCCCACCACCCTGAACCCGATCCGGTCGGCCCCGGCCAGGAAAGCGTGTGGGACTATCCCCGCCCCGCCATAGCGGAGCCGACCTCGCGCCATGTCCAGGTCGTCCATCGCGGCATAATGCTCGCCGACAGCCGCAATGCCTGGCGCACGCTGGAGACCAGTCACCCGCCAACCTATTACATCCCGCCCGACGACGTGGCGCGCGACTATCTTGAAGCGAACCCGGCCCGCCGTTCGCTGTGCGAATGGAAGGGGCAGGCGCGCTATTTCGACGTGGTGGTCGCCGGTCAGCGGATCGAGGCGGCGGTCTGGACCTATCCCGAGCCTTCGGCGAGCTTTGCGGGCATAGCGGGCTATTTCGCGTTCTATCCCGATCCTTTCGACGCCTGCATGATCGACGGTGAAAAGATCACGCCGCAGCCGGGGCAGTTCTATGGCGGCTGGATCAGCCGCTACGAGGCCGGCCCTTTCAAGGGCGGTCCCGGCAGCCGGTTCTGGTAGAAGCACCGGCGCGAGCGGGCAAACGGGGCATGACCGCGCCGCAAATTGGCGCTATGGGCGCTTGCCAGCGAGAGGAATCCGCCCCCGACCGAACAAGCGGCACGTGGGGCCCGGCAAGAAGGCCCGAGATCCCGAGTGTTCAATTTCCTGCCCAGCATCGACCGCTATGTCCTGCGCCTGACGATCGTGCCGATGCTGGGCGTGTTCGCGCTCGCCGCCTCGCTGCTGCTGCTCGACAAGATGCTGCGCCTGTTCGATTTCGTCGCGGTCGAGGGCGGTCCCGTCGCCGTGGTGTTCAAGATGCTGGGCGCGCTGATCCCCGAATATGCGAGCCTCGCAATCCCGCTGGGACTGCTGCTGGGCGTGCTGCTCGCCTTCCGCAAGCTGGCGACCTCGTCCGAGCTCGACGTGATGCGCGCGGTGGGCCTTTCCTATAACCGCCTGCTGCGCATGCCCTATGCGATCACGCTCGTCCTGGTGGCGATCAATGTCGCGCTCGTCTTCTATATCCAGCCGCTCAGCCGCTATTATTACGAGCAGATGGAATACGACCTGCGCTCGGGCGCGCTCGGGGCTTCGATCAAGGTCGGCGAATTCACCACCCTGGCCGACCGCATGGCGCTGCGCATCGAGGAAAGCGAGGATGACGGGCGGCGGCTGATGGGCATTTTCGCGCGGGTGCGGGCCGATGGCGGGCAGGTGCTCTCGATCAGCGCGCGCGAGGGTGCCTTCCTTGCCACCAGCGACGATCCCGACACGATCATCCTGCGCCTGACGGAAGGCACGATCGTGCAGGACACCGGCAGCGAGAGCCCGCGCGTGCTCTCCTTCAGCCGCCACGACCTGCCGATCGACCTGCCCGGGATAGAGGACTTCCGCGCCCGCGGCGACGAGACGCGGGAATTCATCCTGCCCGAATTGCTGCGGATCGGCTGGAATCCCGAGGCCGCGCCGAGCCAGCGCGATGCAAGCCAGGCCTCGTTCAATTTCCGGCTGGTTGAAATCGTGATGATGCTGCTGATGCCGCTGCTCGCGGTGGCTCTGGCGATCCCGCCTAAGCGATCCTCGAGTGCGCTCGGCGTGTTCGTCTCGATCGTATTGGTGGTCGCCTATCACAAGGTCAACGAATATGGCGAGGACATCGCGGCGCTCGGGCGGGTCGATCCGATCCTCGCCCTTTGGGGCCCCTTCGTGCTCTTCGCGGCGCTGATCATCTGGATGTACTACCGCGTCGCCTATGTCCCCGGCGGACAGGCAATCGGCGCGCTCGAGACCGCCTTCGCCAAGCTGACCAAGCGGCTGGGCAAGCTTTTCAAGCGCCGCGAGCGTCGCAGTCCAGGCGCGCGATACGCGCCGGCGGAATAGGGCGGTCCGACACGCATGCAGCTCGATTTCTTCCCGTCACGCACGCTGACGCTCTACCTTGCCAAGCTGTTCATCGTGCGCATCCTGGCCGTGCTCGTCATGCTGGTCGTCGTGCTGATGGCGCTCGACCTGCTCGGCGCGACGGGCAAGATCCTCGCAGTCGAAGGCAATGGCCAGTCCGAGGTTGTCAAATATGTCAGCCTGCGCGTGCCGCAGCTCGTCAGCCGTTTCCTGCCCTATTCGGTACTCCTGGCGACTCTCATCACCCTCGTCGCGCTCAACCAGAACAGCGAGGTCGTGGCGATGAAAGCCGCAGGGCTCTCGGCGCACCAGGTACTCGCCCCGCTGTTTCTCACCGCGGCGCTGGTCGCGCTCGCCAGTTTCGCTTTCAACGAGCGCATCGTCACCCGCGCCAATGCGACCCTGAAAGCGTGGGAAACCGCGGAATATGCCGCCATTCCCGAAGAGACGGGGGTGCGCGCCAATGTCTATCTGACCGATGGGACGAACATTCTCACCGCCTCCTCGCTGGTCGGGTCCGGGGAGGATATCGAGTTCGACAACGTCACCTGGTACGAGCGCGCGCCGGGGGGGATCATCCGTGAATTCGTCACCGCAACGCGCGCGACCTATGCCGCGCCGGGCTGGCTGCTCGAAAATGCCGAACGCTTCGACGTCGGCACTGCCGAAACCGAAGAACTCGGCACGTTCGTCGTCGGCGAGGCGCTCAGCCCCGAGCGGATCGACATCGACGCGGTCGACCCAGACTCGCTCGGATTTTTCGAACTGCGCGAGACGATCGATGCATTCGATGCGGCAGGCCGCCGCACGAGCGAGATGAAAGCGAGCTGGTGGCATCGCATTTCGGGGCCGCTCTCGGCAGTGCTTATGCCGCTGCTCGGTTCGGTGGCCGCCTTCGGGCTTGCCCGTTCAGGCCAGCTTTTCGTGCGCGCGATCATCGGCATGGCGCTGGGCTTTGCCTATTTCGTGATCGACAACGCCGCGCTCGCCATGGGTTCCTTCGGCGGGTATCCGCCCTTTCTTGCCGCTTGGGCGCCATTCTTCCTGTTCCTGCTGCTGGGCGAGACGGTGCTCGTGCGGACGGAGGAATAGGGATGGCTCAGGCAAAGGACTGGTCGCTGCGCCTTGCGCGCATCGAGGACGCCGAGGCGATGCCGGCAATCGAGGCGCGCGCAGCGCGGATGTTCGCCGAGGTCGAGGGCCTCGCCGAACTCGCAGGCGGCGAGACGGTCACACCCGAACGGCTGCGGCGTTATATCCGCAAGGGTCATTGCCTCGTCGCACATGAAGAGGGGCAGATCATCGGCTTCATCGTCACCGAACCATTCGGGCGCGAACTGCATGTCTGGGAATTCGATGTCGATCCCGATCACCAGCGGCGCGGGATCGGCGCAGGACTTTTGCGCGCGGCGATGATCGATGCCCGCAATTCGGGCTTTCGCGCGATCACGCTGACCACGTTTCGCGACGTGCCGTGGAACGCGCCATTCTATGAAAGGCTCGGCTTCGAGGAAGTCACCGCGCTCGATGCGCATCCGCGGCTTGCGGGGGAACTGGCGGTCGAAGCCGACCATGGGCTGCCTGCCGAGCGGCGCTGCGCGATGATCCGCTTCCTCGATTGAACGCGTTTGGCGCGCGGTGCGCTAGCGGCTATGCTGGAGCGTGAAGGAGAT
Organism: Erythrobacter sp.; assembly: GCF_040217515.1. Taxonomy (GTDB): domain Bacteria; phylum Pseudomonadota; class Alphaproteobacteria; order Sphingomonadales; family Sphingomonadaceae; genus Erythrobacter. The sequence continues at coordinate 187,332 of NZ_JAVJPT010000001.1, read as the reverse complement.
GTTCCCGATGAAGCTTGCCCTCATTCCCGCCGCCGCGCTTGCCCTGATGCTGGGCGGGTGCAACGACCAGCCCGACGAGGCGCTGCCGCCCGAAGGCGACATAGAGGGCGCGTTGCCGGCAGGTGACGCGACGGGAGAAGATGCGGTCGGCGGCGAGCCGGAACTGGAGACGATCGGCGAACCGGAAAGTCCGACCGGGGAAGCCTCGCCAATGGAAAGCGGCGCGAACCCGCCAGGGATGACCGTCCCGCCCGAAGGCGAAGGCTCGAAATTGCAGAAGGCCGATCCCGACTACTGAGCGCGAGTGCTTCAGCGGCGGATCATCGTGCTGCGCGCAATCCGCCCGACCAACGTGACCATGCCCGGATGGTTCGCGCCTTCATAGGTCGACCCTGCGCCAAGTTCGCGCGCAAGGCGGCGATGCGCCTCGGGCAGGTCGTGATAGGGCATGGAAGGCATGAGGTGGTGCAGCGCATGATAGCGCAGCCCGACCGGTGCCCAGATCTCGGCGGCAATGCCGGGCGGGGGCACGTTGACGCTGTCAAGGAACTGCGCGGTGACGGTCATCGCCTCGCCCTCGTTCTCCCACAGATGGGCCACCAGAGTTCGCAACTGGTTCAGCAGGGCGGTGAAGCTGACGATGGCGAGCGCGATGAGCAGCGGCCGCCAACCGACCGCGAAGCTGCCCGCGATCACGGCTATGGCCCACAGGCTCGCCCCCGCTTCCTGCCAGCGCACGCGCCTGGCAAAATCCCCGGTCGGGGGCTTGCGGCGGAAATCGGGATTTATCGAGAGCGAGGAGAACCGCTCCCAGGTAAATGTGCGCACCGCCGGCACCAGCGCGCCCAGCGGGACCAGCACGCCGAACCGCACCAGCAGCGCAACCGGCGCAAGCAATGCGACGATCACGAAGACCGGTAGGCTCCACGGCTTCATCAGCGCGAGCGGAAGATATTCCGGATCCTCGATGGTCCCGTATTGCGTGCGCTTGTGGTGGATCGTGTGGACGCCCTCATACATGAAACTCGGGGTCAGCAGCGGAATGCCGACCATCAGGTTCCAGCCGAGCCGGAAACCGGGCAGCGCATCGCGGTGTATATGGGTGAGTTCGTGAATGAACATCAGCGCCCGGTAAAGCGCGAGCGAGGCTAACAGACCCGCGATGGCCGCCACTGCAAGGCTGTCGGTCAGGATCGCGAGCGCGATGCCGCCATAGCCGACAAGCGCCGAGGCGAGCATGTCGGGCCAGTAGATGCGGGGCTTCGCCTCGCCCAGCCCTTTCGTCAGGTCGCGCGCGGCGCGCAGCATCGCCTTGTCGTCCGCGCCCATGAAGTCCGCCCGCGTCGCACGCGGCTTGACCGCTCGGGCGTCGGCATGGGGAGAAACGGGTTGTTGCATGGTCATGGTCGGCGTGTCTCGGCTGCTTCAGCCTTACTCCGAAAGAGGGGAGGCTATCAAATGAGTAATGTTGGCAAGAGTGATCGGACGGGTTGCATGACTTGCCCCTTCGCCGCACAGATGCATTGATCCGGCACAAATAACGGAAAGGGCCGCGTGACAGACGCTGAAATAGGGATCGATGAGGTCGGCGGCAAGCGCGGCCGGGCTCGGTTCGTTGATCTGGGCCGTGCCCATGCCGCGCGCGTGCCGCATGCTGTGCCGCAATTGCGCTCCGAACAGCTCGAATTGATCGACCCGGGGCGCAATCCCTTTTTCGGCCACGCGCGCGCGCAACTCTTCGTCGCCACCCGCGATGGGCGCGATGTAGGGCGTATCTCGGCCCATATCGACGAACTCGCGCTCGACATGCCTCCCGAGCAGGGCTTCGGCCCCGGTGCGGGCATGTTCGGCTATTTCGATGCCGACAACGAAGCCGTCGCCCATGCCTTGCTCGCTGCGGCGGAACGTTGGCTGGCAAAGGAAGGCATGAGCCGCGCGCTCGGCCCCATATCCATGTCGATCTGGGAGGAGCCCGGCCTGCTCGTGCACGGATGCGACCACGCCCCGCGCATCATGATGGGCCATCACCCTGACCACTATGCCGCCTGGATCGAAAGCGCGGGCTATTCGCGCGCCCAGACGCTCTATACCTACCAGCTGGACATCCCGCGCGGCTTCCCGCCCATCGTGAAGCGCATCGTCCAGTCGGGCGAACGCAATCCGCGCATAGCCGTGCGACATGTCAAAAAGGCGCGCTGGGACGAGGAGGCCGAGACGGTCCTTTCGATCCTCAACGATGCATGGTCCGACAATTGGGGTTTCGTCCCATTCACCCCGGACGAAGTCGCCCATGCCGGCAAGAAGCTCAAGCCGATCATCCGCGAAGATCTCAACATGATCGCGGAACTCGACGGCAGGCCCGTCGCCTTCATGCTCACCTTTCCCGACGTGAACGACGTGCTTGCGCGGATCGGCGGGAAGCTTTTCCCCCTGGGTTGGCTTGAGATGATGCGCTGGCTGAATAGACCGGCGGGCTCCGACATGCGCGTCCCATTGATGGGTGTACTGAAGGAGTTGCACAATTCGCGCCTCGCCAGCCAGCTCGCTTTCATGATGATCAGCGCCATCCGCGACAACGCGCACGACGTCTATGGCTCGAAGCTCGGCGAGATCGGCTGGATCCTCAAGGACAATCGCGGGATGGTCGCCATCGCCGATGCCATCGGCAGCGAAATCAACCGCGAATACGCGATCTACGAGAAGTCCCTTGACCGGCGCGATGCCAGCTCCTGACGAAAAAAAGGCCTCCACCCGGTTAAGGGTGGAGGCCTCGGGATCGTATCACCAGCCGCTTGGACGGGAGGGGGGTCTCGGCGGTGACAAGGCCATAATGCGCGGTAAAAAGACCGGTTCCGGCATATCCCAACTTTTTTTAAGGTCGCTTGCCGCGCGATGCATCACAGGGGGCAAAGCGCCGAAATTTTCAACTTTCGCAAGTGCGCGGCAGGAGACCCCGGGGGCGACTGTGGCCGCGCAAACCGCTAAGGATCGGCGAATCACGACCGGCTTCGGTCCCGATCCTTTTCCCAATGGGAGACATGCATGTCCCTGAGCGAGCAAGTTGCCGCCAATCTTCCGTTCCTGCGCCGCTATGCGCGCGCTCTCACCGGGTCGCAGTCGACCGGCGATGCCTTCGTGCGCGCCACGCTGGAGGCTGCGCTCGCCGATAGCGAGCTCAAGCAATCGCTCGAAGGGGGGCGGATCCCGCTCTACCGCGCTTTCAACAAGGTCTGGTCTACGGGCTTTCTCGATGTCGCCGCGACCGACCGCGCCTCGGGCGAGGCCACAGGCGGCGAGCACGAAGCCGGGGCCCAGGATCGCCTGCGCGCGATAACGCCGGTCAACCGTCAGGCCCTGCTTCTGACCACGCTGGAGGACTTCACGCCCGAGCAAGCCGGCGAGATCATGGATCTCGAAACGGGCAAGGTCGAGCAACTGGTGGCCGAAGCGGTCTCCGAAATCGATCGCGAGCAGGCCACCAGCGTGCTAATTATCGAAGACGAGCCGCTCATCTCCATGCAGCTTGAGGACCTCGTCTCCTCGCTCGGTCACCAAATCGCCGGGACCGCCGCGACCCGCACGCAGGCACAGGAAGCCGTGTCTGAGAAAACGCCGGGCCTCGTGCTCGCCGATATCCAGCTCGCCGACGGTTCCTCCGGGCTCGATGCGGTGGACGACATCCTCGCCATCACGAGCGTGCCCGTCATCTTCATCACCGCCTATCCCGAGCGCCTTCTGACCGGCGACCGGCCGGAACCGACCTATCTCGTGACGAAGCCGTTCCAGGAAGCGACCGTGCGCGCGGCGATCAGCCAGGCGCTGTTTTTCGGGTCGAGCCGCCCGCTCGAGGAAGGCTGACCACCTAGGCCTTGCGCGGCCGGTGCGCGCCTTCGCGCGCACCCTCGCCCCCACCTTCACGGATTCGGAAATCGCCCCGGCGACGGATCGGCACGCGCATGACGCAGCGAACGCCTTCGGGAGCGAATTCGAGAGTGACCTTGTGGCGCAATTCATGCGCGACGATCTTCTCGATCAATTCGGTGCCGAAACCGCGCTTGCGCGTTTCGGCCACCGGCGGCCCGCCCGTCTCGCGCCATTCGACCTCGGCGAGGCCTTCCTCGACCAGTTGCCAGCGGATCGCGACGCGCCCGTCGGGCACGCTGAGCGCCCCGTATTTCGCGGCATTGGTGCCAAGTTCGTGGATCGCGAGGCCAAAGCTCAGCGCGTCGTTGGGCGCGAGCTGCGCCGACGGCCCCTCGACTGTCACCGCCTTGTCGCTCGCCGCCCGGAAATGCTGTAATTCGGCATCCACCACCGCCTCGATCGGTGTCGTGCTCCAGTCGGTCCCGGTCAGCAGGTCATGCGTTGCCGACAACGCGCGGATGCGCCCTTCGAGGCTGTCGGCGAATTCGTCGAGGCTGTTCGATCGCCGCCGTGTCAACGAGAGGATCGAGAGCACGTTGGCAAGCGTATTCTTGACCCGGTGATTGAGCTCGCGGCTCAGCGAATTGCGGATCGAATGCTGCTCCTCGAAAAAGGCGAGGCGCGACTGATCTTCATAGGCCTGCTGGGTCAGAAGGCGCGCGAGAAGCATCAGCAGGCTCGCCACCGCCAGCCCGAACAGCAGCGTGACCATGGAAAGCGGGGCAAGCGCCTGCGCCTGAGCGGATTCGACCACCAGCAGCAGCTCGCGATTGGCAATCCGCACCTCCTGCTCGATCCGCTGGACCCGGCCGGACCCCAGCGAATGGGCGACGAGCAGATTGTCGGTCCGGGCATCCCCATCATAAAGCCGCACGCCGAGATCGGCCGGGGTCGCCCGAGCGATCGCGGAACTCAGGAAATCGTCGGCGTCGAAGGGCGAATAGACGTAGCCCGCGAGGCTGCGTTCGCTGTCGCGCATGGTCGGATCGCCTGCGAAGACCGGCATGGCGATGAGGAAACCGGGCTCGCTCCCGCCCCCTTCCTGTGCCAGCACGATGCGGCCGGAGGCGGTCGGTCGGACAGTGCGGCGCGCCTCCTCGAGCGCTGCGGCGCGCACCCTTTCGGAATACATGTCGAACCCGATCGCGCGGCGATTGCGCTCGGTATCGGGCCAGATGTATCGCACTCGCGCGCGCCGCCGTCCTTCGTCGCGCGGATCCTCAAGCTCGATCCAGCCGATCCCTTCGGCCCCGCGATAGTCAAGGTCGATGCGCAATTCGCTGACGAACTGCCGGAAAGTCTGCGGGCCGACGTCCTCGAGGCTGGAGAACAACGCCGCGCCCGCACGCAGGTAGGACGAAAAGCTCGTCCCGCGCCGGTCGAGCGCCGAGGCGATGGATTGCGCATATTCCCGCATCTGCGCCTTTTCGCGAGCGCGTGCATTGCTTTCGATGGCGAAGACGCTGAGCGCGGTGATCGCGGCGATGGCGAGGAAGATCGCGACCGGTATGGCGCGCGGATAGCTCACCAGCCAGCGGCGCGCACGGCTCGCCCGAGGTGGCGGGGCGACGAGGGCCGAAGCCTGCGCCGGGCCGGAGTGGGCCGCGCTCGGCGGCGATGCGCCCTGGGGAGAGCCGGATGAAGTCATGAGGAATGCATGTGCCTTGGTGTTTGGACGGAACCAAACACCTCGCGCTCCGTTCCCACAGCAACTCGCCAACGCGTGCCTGTCTCTTTTCGAATGCAGTTGGCGGTGGCAGGGAAACAAGACCAAGGGCGGTGGGGGACCGCCGGGTCGGCATTGCCGATGACAGATCGCCCGGCCACATATAATGGGACCGCAGAGCGCACCCACGGGATCTAGGACAAACACACGCATATGGCGTCAAGGGAAACATCACGCGAGACCGGGGCTAAGGGCACCGAGAACAAACGCGTCGCCGGTCCGGCGGGGCAGGAAACCGGACACGAAACCGGCGACATCGGAGCGGAACATGCGGCTCCCGATTGGAGTCACGGCCTCAGGCAGCTCTACGATTCGGTGGTCGAGGAAGACCTTCCCGACAGTTTTCGCGCCCTGCTCGACAAGCTCGACGAAACCGATCCCGGCGACATCGACGAGGATGGCGCGACACATGACAAGACCCCTTCAACGGGGGGCGGTGCGCCCTCCTCGAAAGGGGACGGAGCGTAATGGCCGACAAGAAAAAGAAGCAAAAGATCGAACGCACGCCCAAGCAGAGGGCCGAGTTCAAGCGCGAACTGACCGAGGTCGTGCCGCATTTGCGCGCCTTTGCGCGTGGCCTGTGCGGGAGGCCGGACATGGCCGACGACCTCGTCCAAGAAACCCTGCTAAAAGCGTGGGCGGCGCAGGAGCGGTTCGAACCCGGCACTTCGATGCGCGCCTGGACGTTCGTCATCCTGAGGAACGCCTATCTCACCGACATGCGGCGCAACCGCTTCCGCGGCGAATATGATGAAGGCGTTGCCGAACGCATCCTGACGGCACCCGCCGGACAGGAGGAGCCGCTGCACCTGTCCGATATGCACCGGGCGCTGCTTACGCTGCCGCCCGAAAGGCGCGAGGCGCTGCTTCTCGTCGGCGCGGGCGGGTTTTCCTACGAAGAGGCGGCACAGATCTGCGGCTGCGCGGTCGGCACGATCAAGAGCCGCGTCGGCCGCGCCCGAGCCGCGCTCAATTCCATGCTGGCAGACGGCGACATCCCCCAGCGTTCGATCGACGACGACACGGCGCACCGCGCGATCCTGGAGGAACTTGACGACGTCGCGGCCGGCAATGGTATCGCCGCTGCCAAGGGCTGATCTTCCAGCACCTTCGAAAAAAGAAAGGGCCCGCTCGCACGAAGTGCGGCGGGCCCTCTTGTTTCAGCGTGGATGCTCGACTTAGCCGTAAGTCCAGGTCGATCCGCGCGCGAGATTCTCGGACGCGAACGTCCAGTTGAGCTTGCCGTCGACGACCGCGTCGAGGTAGCTCGGCCGCTTGTTCTGGTGATCAAGGTAATAGGCGTGTTCCCATACGTCGATCGTCAGCAGCGGGTTGAATTCGCTGTCGGCAAGCGTGTCGGCATCGTGCGATTCCTCGATCGAGAGCTTGCCGCCCTTTTCCGCCAGCCACACCCAGCCCGATGCGAAATGGCCCGCGCCGCGATCCTTCAGCGCCTTTTTCAATTCGTCCATGGACCCGAAGGCCTCGTCGATCTTGGCCTTCAGCTCGGCCGAGGGCTCACCGCCGTCGGGCGACAGGGAATGCCAGTAAAAGGCGTGGTTCCAGGTCTGGGCCGAATTGTTGAAAAGCCCGGCGCTGCTCCCGCGAGCGGCAGCGATGATCGCCTCCAGCGGCTTGTCGGCATGATCGGTGCCTTCGATCGCGGCGTTGGTCTTGTCGACATAGGCCTGGTGGTGCTTGCCGTGGTGGAACGAAAGCGTCTCGGCCGAAATCGCCGGGTCGAGCGCGTCGGGGGCATAGGGAAGCGGACTCAATTGGAAAGCCATAAATCCTCCGGTCTTGTTCTGATGGATGAGATGGTGGACGGGTCCTAGCACTAACGCACGGCCCCGCGAAGAGTTGCAAGATGAAGGTTGCGGATCATGCGGCGGGCGTTGAATCTGGTGCGCGTCAACGGCCGGTGCGGTCGACGGCACTCGCAACCGCGAGGTTCATCGTGACATTGGCAAGCGTGCGCATGATGTCGGGCAGCATCTCCACCGCAACCAGCAGGGCAAGCGGCTCGATCGGAACGCCCATGGCGAGCGCGATCGGTCCGATCGAGACCACGAAGCTGATCGATCCCGGCAGGCTCACCGATCCGACCGAGATGACGAGAGCGACAAGGATACCCGCGCCGGCCGCCACCGGCGTGATCTCGACGCCTGCAAGCGCGGCGACATAGAGCGCGACGGCCATGTTCATCGCCGGACTGGTCGCGCGAAAAATCGCGACCGCGAGCGGAAGGACGAATTCGGCCGTCGCCGCGCGCAGGCCGAGCCGCGAGGCGGAATCGAGCATGGCCGGAAGGCTGGCGAGCGAGCTCTGGGTCGAAACCGCCACCGCCTGCGCCGGAAGCGCGGCTTTCGCGAAGCGCCACGGGTGCATCCCGCCCAGCACCACGGCAAGGACATAGGCCAGCACCAGCACGAAGCCGCCCATGGCCGACACGACGAGAATGTAATGGGCCAGCGCCGTGAAGGCTCCTCCCCCGCTGCGCATCCCGACCCCGAAAGCGAGAGCGAAGACCCCAGCCGGGGCCACCCACAGCACCCAGCCGATGATCAGCAGCATGACATTGGCGAGGGCATGGAAAAAACCGAGCAGGCGCTCGCCCTGATCGTCGGGCAGGCGAGTGACCGCGAGGGCGAACAGCGCGAAAAAGATCGTCAGCGGCAGCATCGCGGTTTCGGCTGCGGCAGCGATGACATTGGGCGCGACGAGGCTGGCGAGGAAATCGAAAATGCCCGGCACCTCCTGCGCCTCGCCCGCGGTCTCGGCCAGGAATCCCGAAGCACCCGGCGGGATCGGAACCGCTTTGAGCAGCACCGGCAGGGCGAACGCCGTAACCACCCCGCCCGCCAACAGCACGCCGAACACCAGCAGCAAAAATCGCCGCGCCGCCGCGCCTGCGCTTGCCGCGCGGACCATTTGCGCAAGCCCCAGCACCAGCAGCGAGGCGACGAGCGGGATGATCGTCATCTGCAGCGCGCGCAGCCAGAGCCTGCCGGTGAGCGCAATGCCTTCGCGCAGCCATTCCGCAAGCCCGCTGCCCGCCAGCAGCACTCCTGCCCCCAGACCCGCGACGAGCGCGGCGAAGGTCACCACCACCGGCAGGCGGATCGTGACAAGCTCGTACGTCCGCCCGCCCCCGGGCCGCGCTGGATCGGTCAAGGAAATCGTTTCGCTTTCAAGGTTACTGCCCTTCCCTTCGCGCGATAACCGCGCCATGACCCGTTTGGCAATCACACGAACGCCCACGGGGAGGGCAATTGCGCACAATGACACGCAGGTTTTTCGGCACGGACGGGATTCGCGGACGCACCAATGACGGCATCATGACAGCGGCCACCGCCATGCGCGTCGGGCAGGCGGCGGGCACGCATTTCGTGCGGGGCGGGCATCGCCACCGGGTCGTGATCGGGAAGGATACGCGCCTGTCGGGCTACATGATGGAAAGCGCGCTGGTCGCCGGTTTCACCAGTGTCGGCATGGACGTCATCATGACCGGGCCGCTTCCCACACCGGCAATCGCGCTGCTCACCCGCGAGATGCGCGCCGATCTCGGCGTGATGATCTCGGCCAGCCATAACCTGTTTCCCGACAACGGGATCAAGCTGTTCGGGCCTGACGGGTTCAAGCTTTCGGACGACACCGAGACCGAGATCGAGCGGCTGATGGACGAGCAGCCCCGGCTCTCCCCGGCCGAAAAGATTGGCCGCGCCCGGCGGATCGAGGACGCGCGCGGGCGCTATATCCACGCGGTCAAGCGGTCGATCACCAGCGATGTCCGCTTCGACGGGCTCAAGGTCGTGGTCGACTGCGCGAACGGCGCAGCCTATCAGGTCGCCCCGTCCGCGATCTGGGAACTGGGCGCGGAAGTCATCGCGCTCGGCGTGACCCCGAACGGGACCAATATCAATGACGGCGTCGGATCGACCGCGATCGAGGCCCTTCAGGCACGCGTCGTCGAGGAAGGCGCGGATATCGGTATCGCTCTCGATGGCGATGCGGACCGACTGATCGTGGTCGACGAAAAGGGGCGTGCGGTCGATGGCGATCAGATCATGGCCCTTATCGCCACACGGATGAACGAAAAGGGCGCGCTGAGAGGCGGCGGCGTGGTCGCCACCGTGATGAGCAATCTCGGGCTCGAGCGCTATCTGGCCGGGCTCGGCCTTACGCTGGAGCGCAGCAAGGTGGGCGACCGCTACGTGCTCGAGACAATGCGCGAAGGCGGCTATAATGTCGGCGGAGAACAATCGGGCCACATGATCCTGCTCGACCATGCGACGACCGGCGACGGCACGATCGCGGCCTTGAGCGTGCTTGCGGGGCTGGTGCGCAAGGGCAAACCGGCGAGCGAAATGCTGCACCTGTTCGATCCCGTCCCGCAATTGCTGAAGAACGTCCGTTATGACGGGGGCGCTCCGCTCGAAATGGATGCGGTGAAAGCCGCGATCAGCGATGCCGAACGCACGCTCGACGGCCATGGCCGCCTTGTCATCCGACCCTCGGGGACGGAACCGGTTATCCGCGTCATGGCCGAAGGCGACGATGCGCGCGAAGTCGAGCAGGTCGTGGACTCGATCTGCGAAGCGGTGCGGCAGGCGGCCTGAGGACGACAATGCTCGCAATGCGCCCCGATTGCGAACGCTGCGGCGCGGACCTGCCCGCGCAGGCGCCGGGCGCGTTCATTTGCTCGCTGGAATGCACCTTCTGCGCGGCCTGCGCCGAGGCGCTCGACGACCAATGCCCCAATTGCCGGGGCGAACTGATGGACCGGCCGACCCGGGCGAAGGCGCTTCAGCCCAAGTTTCCGCCTTCCGGCGAGCGTGGGTTCAAGGGCTGAAACGACACTCGACTTCACTCGGGGCGAACGGATAGGGAGAAAGCATGACGTCGCGCTCCCCTCCCCGCATCCTAGCCATCGCCGGGTCTGATTCCTCGGGCGGTGCCGGGATCCAGGCCGATCTCAAGACCATCGCCATGCTCGGCGGTTACGGCATGACCGCGATCACTGCGGCCACTGCGCAGAACAGCACCGGCGTTCAGGCGATCACGCCCTTGTCGGGGCCTTTCGTCGCCGAGCAGATCCGCTCGTGCATCCGCGACATCGGAGTCGATGCGATCAAGATCGGGATGCTCCACGATGCCGATATCGTCGCCCATGCCGCCGAGGCTCTGGAAGAGGTCGACAGCACGGTCCCGCTGGTGCTCGATCCGGTCATGATCGCGACTTCGGGCGCGGCGCTCATCGCGCCGGACGCGGTGGCGGCGATGACCGAGCGGCTATTCCCGCGCGCCACGCTGGTCACGCCAAACCTGCCGGAACTGGAACATCTCGCGGGCCGCAACCTGCGCACGACCGAGCTGGTCGAAGGGGCGGCGCGCGACCTCGTTTCCGGACATGGCTGCGCCGTGCTGGCAAAAGGCGGGCACACCGATGATGCGCGGATCATCGACATACTGATCCCGCCCGAGGGCCGCTCGGTCCAGTTCGACCACGCCCGGATCGACACGCGCCATACCCACGGTACGGGCTGCACCCTGTCCTCGGCGATCGCGACGCTGATCGGGCACGGGCAGCACCTTGAACACGCGGTTCGGCTGGCGCGGCGTTTCGTGCTGGAGGCGATCCGGCAGGCACCCGGTTACGGTGCGGGCAGTGGCCCGCTCGGGCACCAGGTGGTGCGCAGGCTGGATTAGGATGTCGGTGGTTTGCTTCGTCGCCCGGATTTCTTGTCTGCGGCATTGTCGCGCCGCACAGGATTCCTGCGGATGCTGAACCCGAAGCATCGCTGATACGGGGGTCAACCGGGGACAATCACCGCTTCAGTTCATAGAATTCCGCGATGTGCTCCCAAGCATCCCCGGCCGTTTCGCACCAGTGGAACAGGTCGAGGTCGCGCCTCGAGATCGTACCTTCCTCGGCCAACGCCTCGAAATCGATCACGCGGGTCCAGAAATCGCGCCCGAACAACAGGATCGGGATCGGCTTCATCTTGCCGGTCTGCACGAGGGTGAGAAGCTCGAAGAATTCGTCGAAGGTCCCGAATCCGCCGGGGAACACCGCCACCGCGCGGGCGCGCAGGAGGAAGTGCATCTTGCGCAGCGCGAAATAGTGGAACTGGAAGCTGAGATAGGGCGTCACATAGCTGTTGGGGGCCTGTTCGTGCGGCAGGACGATGTTGAGCCCGATCGATTCGCCGCCCGCATCGCTCGCCCCGCGATTGCCCGCTTCCATGATCGAGGGGCCCCCGCCGGTCGTCACGACGAATTGTCGCAGCCCGTCCTCGATGATCGCTTTTTCCGAAACCAGCCGGGCAAGGCGATAGGCCTCGTCGTAATATTGCGCCTTTTCGGCCAGCCGCTCGGCGACCTTGCGCTCGAATTCGTCGCCCTCCTCGGCCGCTTTCAGCCGCGCCTGGACCTGAGGGGGCGAGGGGATGCGCGCGGAGCCGTACATGACCAGCGTCGATCCCACCCGCGCCTCGTCGAGCAGCATCTCCGGCTTCAGAAGCTCGAGCTGGAACCGGACCGGGCGCAGTTCGTCGCGCAGCAGGAAATCGGTGTCGCGAAAGGCCAGCTTGTAGGCCGGATGCTCGGTCTGCGGCGTGCGGTCAGGGTTTTCGTCGGCAAAGCGGCTTTCCTCGCCGGCGCGGTAGAATCGGCGATCCCTGAGGTCGCGTTCGTGGGGCGTATCGGTCATGTCGCAGGCCCTAGGGCCAAGGTCGCGCCCCGGCAAGCCGCCCTTATCGGCGCGTGCCGTGCAAGTTGATGAAAGTCATGCGGGGTCGATTTTCCCGGAGAATTCGCGTTGGAAATACGCCCGGCCGATCCGACATGTTCGGGTCACGGACCGTGCATCCCGCACGGGGATTCGAGCCGTTCCTGCGCCATAATACCCGGAGAACTGGATGCCCCGTGAGGATTCGAACCTCAATTGACGGAGTCAGAGTCCGTAGTCTTACCATTAGACGACGGGGCACCATCGCGCGCGGCCGCGGTCGGCGGCGCCGGCGGACGAGCAGGCTGCCTAGTTTTGCGGGCAGCCGAGGTCAAGAGGAAGATCGCCCGCCCGGCCCCTGCGCCCAAGACCCGCTCGCTTGCCCTGCCGCGCGTCTTGGGTTAGCCCTGCCTACAAGTGCCTGCGCGTATCGCCGCGCCGGTGAGACAAGAAGAAGATCAGGACCATGGCGGATATCATACCGCCGGACGACGACAGGAGAGCTGGAGAACAAAGGGGCCATACGTCCGGCAATGTAGCCGATCCTCGCTACGCCCGCTCCTTCCAGCCCGACGAGCCTACCGAGCGCCCCTCGCGCGCCATCGGGGCCGAAGGTCGCACGAACGGTCGAAACCGTGCCGGCGAGCCCCGCTGCGAAAAGGCCGGCCCGCAAGAACGCGATACCGATAATCGACGCACCGCAGAACACGGCCGCCGCGGCGACGCCCGGGGAGGAGCGGCTATGGGCAGGCCGACCGGCGCCCCGACCGGGGCCGGGCGCACGCTGGCGCGCGGGCCGGCGCGCGGCTCGCCCGCGCGGGGGGAAGCCTATGCCGCGCTCGATCTCGGCACCAACAATTGCCGCCTGCTCATCGCCCGCCCCTCGGGCCGCGACTTCACGGTCATCGACGCCTTCAGCCGGGTGGTGAAGCTCGGCGAAGGGCTGGCGACCACCGGGCGGCTGTCCGACGAGGCGATGGACCGGGCACTCGGCGCGCTTTCGATCTGCGCCGACAAGCTGCGCCGCCGCAATGTCCGCCTTGCGCGCTCGGTTGCGACCGAGGCCTGCCGCCGGGCCGAAAACGGCGCCGAATTCATAGAGCGCGTGCGGCGCGAAACCGGCATCGCGCTCGACATCATCAGCGCCGAGGAGGAAGCGCGGCTCGCCGTGCTCGGCTGCCACATACTGCTCGAAGCGGGCGAAGGCCCGGCGATGATCTTCGATATCGGCGGCGGGTCGACCGAACTCGTCCTGCTCGAAGCGGGCGATGCCGAAGGCCGCAGGGTTCCGCGCATCCTCGACTGGCAATCCGTGCCATGGGGCGTCGTCTCGCTGACGGACACGGTCGGTGAGGACGACGGGCGCGAATGCGAAGCCGGACAGGCCGGCCGGATCGAACGCTATGCGCGGATGCGCGAACTGGTGCGGGAAAGCTTTTCCGATTTCGCCGAACGGATCGGCGATGCCTCGCGCGCGTCCGACATCCGCCTGCTCGGCACTAGCGGGACGGTGACGACGCTCGCGAGCATCCATCTCGACCTGCCGCATTACGATCGCAGGGCGGTGGACGGGCTGATCGTCAATTCGGACGACATGCGCGCGATCAGCGCGCGGCTGTCGGGCCTGTCCCCGGCGCAGCGCTGCGCCCTGCCCTGCATCGGCAACGACCGGGCCGACCTTGTCGTTGCGGGCTGCGCGATCCTGGAGACGATCCTCGACCTGTGGCCCGCCGCGCGGCTCGGGGTCGCGGATCGCGGCATCCGCGAGGGGATATTGCGCAGCATGATGGCTGCCGACCGGCAGGGCGAGCGGGCGCTCAAGAAGCTGCGCGAAAGACCCCAGGGGTGAGCCGCTCGGGCCGCGATCCCGACCGCCGCGTGAAGACCGCACGCGGTCGCAAGCCGTCTTCGACCCGCTGGCTCGAACGGCAACTCAACGACCCCTATGTCCAGCGGGCAAGGGCCGACGGCTATCGCAGCCGCGCAGCCTACAAGCTGATCGAGCTGGATGAACGCTTCGGTCTGCTGAACGGGGTCAGGCGCGTGGTGGACCTCGGCATTGCGCCGGGCGGCTGGGCGCAGGTCGTGCGCACCAGGGTTCCGAAGGCCGAGGTGGTTGGGATCGACCTGCTGCCGGTCGAGGAAATCGAGGGCGTGACAATCCTGCAGATGGATTTCATGGAGGACGCCGCCCCGGCCGCGCTCGAAGAGGCGCTGGGCGGACCCCCCGATCTGGTCCTTTCGGACATGGCGGCGAACACGGTCGGGCACAAGCAGACCGACCACCTGCGCACCATGGCGCTGGTCGAGGCGGGCGCGTGGTTCGCCGTCGAAACGCTGGAGCCGGGCGGCGCTTTCGTCGCCAAGGTGCTGGCCGGGGGGACCGACGCGGAACTGCTCGGCCTGCTCAAGCAGCATTTCAGGTCGGTCAAGCACGCCAAGCCGCCGGCAAGCCGCAAGGGCTCGTCGGAATGGTATGTCGTCGCGCAGGGCTTCAAGGGGCGCGGCTGACAGCGCGCCTTGGAACGCAAAAGGGACGCGAAATCCGCGCCCCTTTCCCAAAACCCGTTCAGCCGTACAAGTCAGCCTTCGGCGGTTTCCGCCGGAGCCTCGGCCCCGTCCTCGGCAGCTTCCGAGCCTTCTTCAGCCGGGGCCTCTTCCTCGGCCGGCGCTTCGGGCTCGGGCTTGGGCGGCGCGCCGCCATTGGCCGCGAGATAGGCCATCACGTTCGCGCGGTCCTCGATCTTGCCGAGCCCGGCAAAGCTCATCGATGTGCCGGTGGCGAAATTGCGCGGGCTGGCGAGCCATTCGCTCATGTTCTCCCACGTCCATTCGCCGCCCTTTTCCGACAGCGCGCTGGAATAGCTGAAGCCCGCGGCGTTCGAGGCGATCGGCTTGCCCATCACGCCGTGCAGGTTGGGGCCGACGCCGTTGGGGCCGCCCTCTTCGACATTGTGGCAGGACTGGCACTTTGCGAAAACCTTCGCGCCCGCTTCGGGATCGGCATCGACGAGCACCTGGGCGAGCGTCGGCCCGGCATCGGCCTCGCCCTCTTCCTCGACGCCTTCGATAACGTATCCCATCTGTTCGAGCGGCAGGTCCTCGGCATCGTAGCCGTGGAAATACTTGTCGCTGAGGACGGACAGGCCGAGGCCGATGATACCGGCGAACAGGACCCAGCCCGCCGCGGTGTTGAACAGGTCGCCCGAACTCGAATCGGCCGTGCCCGTATCCGCGCCCGATGCCTGATTGGTGGTGTTGTCTTGTGCCATTGCGCGCGTCCCTTACTGTCGCCCTCCCGCCCGCGCAAGGCCCATGGCGACATCATTCCTTGCAAGCTTTGCAAGCAGGCTTGTGGGGCCTCTCCAGGGGGGCTAGCACGGCTTTCGTCATGCGCTCTTTTCCCGGTCCCGCCCTTGCCCTTGTCGATGCGCTGCGCGAAGCGGCCGAGGCCGATCCGGCCCGGGCGATCGCCTTCCAGGGCTCGCCCGGCGCCAATTCGCACCGCGCCGCGATGGAGGCCCGTCCGGATGCCCTCCCGCTGCCGTGCTTCAGCTTCGAGGACGCCTTGGAAGCGGTGAAGGACGGGCGCGCCGGGCAGGCGATCATCCCGATCGAGAATTCGCAGCACGGGCGGGTTGCCGACATCCATTTCCTGCTGCCCGAAAGCGGGCTGTCGATCGTCGGCGAATATTTCATGGAGATCCATCACGCGCTGATGGCGAAGGGTCCCGGCCCCTATGAGGCCGCCTATTCGCACCCGCAGGCGCTTGGCCAGTCGCGCCTGTTCCTGCGGACACGCGGCATCGTGCCGCTCTCCCATGCCGACACGGCCGGAGCGGCGGCTTTCGTCGCGGAAAAGGACGATCCGAAAATCGCCGCCATCGCACCCGCCATTGCGGCCGAGCTTTACGGGCTCGACATCGTCGAGGAACGCGTCGAGGACAGTTCGGACAACACGACCCGCTTCGTCGTGCTTGCCGCACAACCGCTCGACCCCGCGGGTTTCGCGGGCCGGGAGGCGATCACGACCTTCGTGTTCGAGGTGCGCAATATCCCGGCCGCGCTCTACAAGACGCTGGGCGGGTTCGCCACGAATGGGGTCAACATGACCAAGCTGGAATCCTACCAGAAGGGCGCGAGCTTTTCCGCGACCATGTTCTATGCCGACATCCACGGCGCGCCGGGCGATCCCGCGGTTGACCGGGCGCTGGAGGAATGCGCCTATTTCTCCAAGGAATTGCGGATTCTCGGCACCTACGCGCAAAGCCGCAAGCGCGGCTAGCGCAGCTTTGCGAAAAGTCGCGGCGACAGGAGTTGCCTTGCCCTCGCCCTCATGCCACCAATCCGACGGCATGACCGGCGCGGCGCAGACGTTTCCCTCTTCGGCACAGGATACGCCCGAGGCCGCGAGCCCGGCCGGGAGCGTGGCCGATCCGGATTCGGCGGCCCCGGAAGGCTGGCGCGAGCTGCGCGAGGCGGGCGATATCCAGTTCGCGCCCGTGGACATTCCCGATATCCCCCCGCGCGAGCCGGGCTGGTTCAGCCGCGCGATCGAGGCGCTGTTCGAATTTCTCGGCATGGTCCTGCGGCCGGTTGCCGTCTTCATCGCCGAATTCTGGTGGCTTTTGGCAATCGCGGCCGGCCTGCTGGCGCTCTATTTCCTGTTCCGGCTTTACGGCCCGCTTGCCGCCCGCGCGCGCGCTGACGGGGGGCGGCAGGTCGCGGCGGGCGCGCCCGACTGGCGCCCGGACGAGCGCGACAGCCTCGCCCTGCTGGAGGATGCCGACCGGCTTGCTGCCGAGGGTCGCTATGACGAGGCGACGCACTTGCTTCTGCAACGCAGCGTCGGCCAGATCGCCGCCGCGCGGCCGGACTGGGTCGAACCGTCCTCGACCGCGCGCGAACTCGCCGCCCTGCCCGCGCTTCCCGACGCCGCCCGCGCCGCCTTTCGCGTGGTCGCCGAAAGGGTCGAGCGCAGCCTGTTCGCGCTGCGCGCGCTCGACCGGGCCGATTGGGAAGCGGCGCGCGCGGCCTATGCGCGCTTCGCGCTGCAGAGGATCGGGGCATGAGCCGGGCCGCCTTCGGCGCGCCCGCCGCCGACCCCGCCGCCGCGCCCGCCGCCACTGGCCGCGAAGCCTCGCCATTCGGCAAGGGGACGGTCCTCGCCGTGCTCGTGGTCGGCTTGATCGCCTTCCTCGCCATGCTGTGGTTCATTTCGGCGGGCGATACCGGCGGCGACCGGGAGAATGACGGCGGGGCCCATGCCGCCTCGGTCGGGCTCAACGGCTATGCCGGGCTCGTCCGCCTGCTCGACGGCGCGGGACACAGGGTCGAGGTCTCGCGCTCGCCGGGCGGTCTCGAGACGGGCGACCTGCTCGTTATTTCGCCTTCGCCCTATGCCGACCCTGCGGAAATCGGCGCGCTGCTCGAAGCGCGGCAATATCAGGGGCCGACCCTGGTCCTGTTGCCCAAATGGCGCGCGAACACCGTGCCCGATCGCGCGCCGGAGGAAATCCGCGAACGCTTCAAGCAGGGCTGGGTGCGGCTCGGCCTCGCGATCGAGACGACCTGGACCGACGACCTGCCCGCGCCCTACACTTTCGAAACCGCGCTCGAACGGCTGGAGCCGGACGACAGCGCCGCCTGGGAAGCCTTCGGGATGGCGGGCAACCTGCCCGCCCGAACGATCAAGCACGCCCTCGACAGGGACACGCTCGAACCGCTCGTCAGCGATAGCGACGGGCTGATGCTCGCCTTCAACGTGCTGGGCGAGGAGGGCAGCGACTTCTACGAGAGAGCGCACTGGACCGTGATCGTCGCCGAGCCCGACCTGGTGAACAATTGGGGGCTTGCCGATCCGGCACGCGCCGCGGCAGCGCTCGCATTGGTGCGCGAGGCGGGCTATGGCGAGGACACGCGGGTGGTGTTCGACCTTACGTTGAACGGTTTCAGCGGGGCGCAGAACCTTTTATCCCTCGCCTTCCGGCCGCCTTTCCTCGCCGCGACCTTGTGCCTGATCCTTGCCCTTATGATCGTGGGCTGGCGAGCCTTCATGCGTTTCGGCGCGGTCGCGGCGAGCGCGCCGGAAACCGGCTTTGGCAAGGCGCGGCTGGTGCGAAACGGCGCGGGGCTCATCCTGCGGGCAAAGCGGATGCGGCTGCTGGCAGAGCCCTACGCCGCGCTCGCCCAGCGCCGGATCGCGCGCGCGCTCGGGCTGAAACGCGCGGATGAGGCCGCGATCGATGCCGCGCTTGGCCAGCGCCTGCCGGACGAGACACCCTTTTCGGCGCGGGCGGAGGCCCTGCGCGAAGCCGAAAGACCCGACGACATCGTGCGTGCCGCAAAAGCGCTCGACGAACTTGCAAGGAAACTGACGCCATGAGCATGACTCTCGAAGACCTGCGCGGCCTCGCCGATGCGATCCGCGCCGAAGTGGCGAAGGCGATCGTCGGGCAGGACGAGATGGTCGACCGCCTGCTCGAAGCGCTGGTGGCGCAGGGGCACGTCCTGCTCGAAGGCCCTCCGGGCACGGCCAAGACCTTCCTTGCACAAAGCTTCGCGACCGCTCTCGGCCTCGATTTCGGGCGTATCCAGTTCACGCCGGACCTCTTGCCGGGCGACATTCTCGGCTCCAACCTGTTCAACTTCCAGACGAGCCAGTTCACGCTCACGCGCGGGCCGATCTTCTGCGACCTGCTGCTGGCCGACGAGATCAACCGCACCCCGCCCAAGACGCAGGCCGCCCTGCTCGAGGCGATGCAGGAACGGCGCGTGACGCTGGACGGGGAAACACATCGACTACCCGATTACTTCATGGTGGTCGCAACCCAGAACCCGATCGAGAACCAGGGCGTCTATCCCCTGCCCGAGGCCCAGCTCGACCGCTTCCTGTTCAAGCTGCTCGTGCCCTACCCGGATGAGGCGGAGGAAGCGCGGATCGTCACCGATTACGGCAAGCGGCAGGGTCCGCAGCGGCCCGCCGATCTCGGCGTCTCGCCGGTCGCGGACCCCGCGCGGCTGGCGCAGTTTTCCTCCGCGCTCGACCATGTCACCGTGGCGGACGAGATCACCCGCTATGTCGTGCGGCTGGTCCGGGCGACGCGCGACCACGCGGAGCTTTCCGTGGGCGCCTCCCCGCGCGCCGCCGTGATGCTCGCCCATGCGGCGCGGGCCCGTGCGGCGCTGCAGGGCCGGGCCTATGTCATTCCCGACGATGTGAAGGCGCTTGCCGTGCCGGTCCTGCGCCATCGCCTGACCCTCTCGCCCGCCGCGGAGATCGAGGGACGCGCAATGGAAACGCTGGTCGCCGAACTGGTCGAGGGCACCGAGGCACCGCGTTGAGACGATGAGCCGCCTGCGCGCCTTTTTCTCCCGCCTCCTCGCGCGGCTGCCTGCCCTGCCGATCGTGCCGACTGCGCGGGCGGCGTGGGTGATCGCGGCGCTCGCGCCGCTCGCACTGCTCGTCGCTGCGGCAGCGCCCGGAGCCTGGGTGACGGCCCCCGCAGCCGCGCTCGCGTTCGTCGTGCTGATCGTTCTCGACGGCCTCGTCGCCGGGTCCGTCCGGCGGCACGAGGCGATCGCCCCTGCCGATACCGAGGTCGGGCGACCCTGCGCCATCACGGTTCACGCGCTCCTGCGCGGCAAGGCCGGCCGACCCGAGGCGGCGCTCGAATTCGATCCCCGGCTCGGACTTGCGGGCCGCGCGGACCTGCGCCTGCTGCCGGGCGAGGAAAGCGGCGTGTTCTCGGGCGCGATCGAAGTCGTGCCCGAGCGGCGCGGCACGGCTTCGATCACCCGGCTGTGGCTGCGCTGGACAGGACCGCTGGGCCTCGGCGCGCGGCAGGTATCGCAACCGCTCGAAACCGAGATCCGCATCTGGCCCGACCTCTCCCCGGTGCGCTCGAAGGAATTGCAGACCTTCCTGCGCAACGAACGCAGCGGTCTCATCGCGCGGCGCATCCGCGGAGAGGGCACGCAGTTCGAGGCGCTGAGCGAATATGAGCCCGGTATGGACCGCCGCCGGATCGACTGGAAGGCGAGCGCGCGGCACAACCACCTCTATGCCCGCGAAAACGAGAGCGAGAGGAACAACCAGATCGTCTTCGCCTTCGATTGCGGGCAGGCCATGTGCGAGCCGCTCGACGGCCTGCCGCGCATCGACCGGGCGGTTTCCGCCGCGCTCACCTGCGCCTATGTCGCGCTGAAGGGCGGCGACCGCACAGCGCTGTTCGGCTTTGCCGCCCGTCCGCGCGTAATGACACCTTTCGTCGGCGATACGCGCGGCTTCGCCCGGTTGCAGAGCGCCGCGGCCGCGCTCGATTATGAACCGGTCGAGCCCAATTTCACCCTCGCCCTCGCCACGCTGACCGCGCGGCTCCAGCGTCGGTCGCTGATCGTGCTGTTCTCCGATTTCACCGATCCGACGGCGGCGGAACTGATGGTGGAAAGCATTTCACGGCTTGTCCGCAAGCATCTCGTCCTGTTCGTCACCCTTGCCGACAGCGAACTGGAAAGCTTTATCCAGGAAGAACCCGGCGACATCGCAACGCTCGCCCGCTCGGTCACCGCCGGCACGCTCGCCCGCCAGCGCAGCCTCGTGCTCCAGCGCCTGCGCCGGATGGGCGTGGACGTGATCGAGGCGCCGTGGGACAGCGTGGGCTTCGAACTTATCGACCGCTATCTCGCGATCCGCGGGCGGGAGGCGATCGGATGAAGGCGCCTGTTGCAGCTCGCAAGATCACCGACCTGTTTTCCCGAAACGAGGTCGAAGCGCCCGCCGATATCGCGAGCGCGGCGCTGCGCTCCGACCGCTTCCGGCTGGAGCGCGAGAGCGACTGGCGGCGGCTGGAGGCGATCGTCGCACGGATGGAGAAAGGCGGGCTGAAACGGATCGAGGATGCGGACCTGCTCGCCCTGCCGACGCTCTATCGCACTGCGGCCTCTTCGCTTTCCGTCGCGCGCGAAACCTCGCTCGACGCGGCGACGCTGGCCTATCTCGAAGGCCTCGTCCAGCGCGCCTGGTTCCAGGTCTACGGGCCGAGGCTCGGGCTGTTCGCGTGGCTGCGCGAATTCCTGCTGGGCGGGTGGAGTCGCGCGGTGCGCGAAATCTGGCTCGACATATGCATAGCGCTGTTCGTGATGGTCTCGGGCGCGATCGTGGGCTGGCTTCTGGTGGTGCAGGACAGCGAATGGTTCTATCGGCTGGTGCCCACGAACCTCGCCGACAATCGCCGCCCGGGGGCGAGCCGCGCGGAATTGATGGAGACGCTTGGGATCAAGGAGGGAAGCGAGGGCCTTTCGAGCTTCGCCGCCTTCCTGTTCAGCAACAATGCGGGCGTGTGCATCCTCGCCTTCGCGCTGGGCTTCGCCTTCGGCATCCCCTCGCTCATGCTGCTGGTTCACAACATGGCGCTGCTGGGCGCTTTCCTGTGGCTGTTCCAGAGCGCCGGGCTGGGGGTCGAATTCGCCGCCTGGCTCTCGGTCCACGGGACGACGGAATTGTTCGGCATATTGCTCGCCGGGGCGGCGGGGCTGCATATCGGGCGCTCGATGGCCTTTCCGGGTGAGCGCAGCGTGCTCGCCGCAGCCGCGACAAGCGGGCGGCGCGGGGCGGTGGTGATGGTCGGCGTGGTCATCATGATGATCGTCGCGGCCTTTCTCGAGGCCTTTCCGCGCCAGCTCGTCGGCGACACCGGCGGGCGGTTCGTGATCGGGGCTATCTTTCTCGCCTTCTGGCTTTCCTATTTCTTCCTCTATCGCCGGGATGCCCCCGCCGAGACCGGACCATGAACGCTGCCACCGCCCCTGCCCCCGCCAATGGGGCCCCGCGCCCCGATCCCGACGCAAAGCGCCGCCGCACGCTGATCACGCCCGAAGGGCTCGCCCTGCCCGTCACCGTCGCATCGCGCGGGGCGCGCGTGGGGGCGCTGGTGATCGATTTTATCGTCATCATCGTCTCGATCGTCCTCATCCAGATCCTTTTCAGCCTGCTGTTCGCAGGGGTGCTCGGGGAGACGCTCGAGGGACTGGGCGGACAGGTGCCGGCGGCGGGCGAATTCGTCGTGATCCTCGCGATCCTGCTGATCTTCGCGGCGCGTTACGGCTATTTCCTCGCCTTCGAACTGGGCCCGCGCGGCGCCACGCCGGGCAAGCGCGCCGTCGGCATCCGGGTCGCCGCGCGCACCGGTCCGCAAGGGGGCGGACGGCTCACCCCCGAGGCGGTGATTGCGCGCAATCTCATCCGCGACATCGAGTTGTTCATGCCCTTCATCTTCCTGCTGCTCGCACCCTCGGGCGAACAGGGCAATGCGGGGATTGCGGGGCTGGTGTGGTTCGGCATCTTCATGGCCTTCCCCTTCTTCAACCGCGACGCGCTGCGCGCGGGCGACGTGATCGCGGGCACCTGGGTGGTCGAGGCGCCGCGCACCAGACTGGCCGAGGCGCTGTCCACTCAGGGCGCGGCGGCGGCGGAGGGAACGAGCGACCTCACCGGGGCGCGCTACCGTTTCGGCGAGGCGGAACTGTCCGTCTATGGCGAGCGCGAGCTCCAGACGCTCGAACGCATATTGCGCGAAGACCAGCCCGAGGCGCTTTCGGCGGTCCACGCCGCGATCTGCCGCAAGATCGGCTGGGACCCGGGCGCAGGCGACGAGCGTGCCTTTCTCGAGGCATTCTATGCCCAGTTGCGCGCGAAGCTGGAAAGCGACATGAGATTCGGCAAACGCAAGGCGGACAAGTTCTCATGACCCTATCTCGCAGGTTCTTTCTTTGTGGCAGCGGCGCCCTTGCCCTTTCCGCCTGCGTGCCGCCCGACCAGAGCCCGCTCGGGCGGATGCAGGCGACCTTGCGCATCATCGAGGCGAAGGCGGGCGGGACGCTCGGCGTCGAAATCTACGACACGCAAACCGGCCTATCGGTCGGCCTCAACCGCGACCGGCGTTTCGGGCACTGCTCATCGTTCAAGCTGTCGCTGGCCGCCATGGTGCTCGCGCTCGACGCGGCGGGCGAGAGCGACGCCTCGCGCCGGGTGACATGGACGAGGGATGACCTGATGCACGTCTCGCCCTTTACCGAAAAGCGGCTGGACGAGGGAGCGAGCCTGCTGGAACTGGCCGAATACACGCAGAAATATTCGGACAATACGGCGGCGAACGTGCTGCTGCGCGAACTCGGCGGCCCGGCCGCGCTGACCGCCTTCTGGCGCAGCATCGGCGACGATGTCAGCCGCCTCGACCGGACCGAGCCCGAACTGGGCAACGTGCCCGTCACCGAATACCGCGACACGACCACCCCCGCCGCCATGGCGCGAACCGTGGCGAAGCTGCTCTACGGCGACATACTGCCCGAGCCGTCCAAGGCGATGCTGCGGCAATGGATGATCGACACGCCGACCGGGCGGCGGCGCGTGCGCGCGGGGCTGCCCGAAGGCTGGGTCGCGGGCGACAAGACCGGCACCTCGACCTGGCCGGGCATGGGAAGTCTCTATGTCGATATCGGTTTCGTGGAGCCGCCCGAACACCCCCCGATCACCTTCGCGACCTATTACCGGGCGAACGAGACATTCGAGGGCATGGACCCCGAAAGCGAAGCCGCGCTCGCGAGCGTGGGCGAGGTGATCGAGGATTTCGCCAAGCGCGGCGAGAGCATCCTGCCCTTCTGAGGCGCGCTCAGTGGTCGGGAGTGTTCGATGCGCCCGCTTCCACGTCGCCGCCGAAGATCGCGACCTCGCTCATGCCGCTGCTGTCGGCGCGGCCGCGATACATGCCCGTCGTGTTGAAGCTGAAGATCGCATGGCCTTCGGGCGTGACAAGGATCACCCCGCCATCGCCGCCGAGCTGCTTGACCTCGGCCATGACTGCGTCGGCAATGCCCTGCGCGATGAAGGAATGATCCTTCTCGCCCTCAGGATCGCCCGCAGAAACGATCTGCTGGCCATAGGCAAGGCGCAGGCAGATATTCATCGCCACGCCCACCCGGATGAAATACTCGCCCCATCCGGTCGCCGAAACGGCGCAGGAGCGATTGTCCGCATAGGTCCCCGCGCCGATCACCGGCGTATCCCCGATCCGGCCCCAGCGCTTGCCCGTCATGCCGCCGGTCGAAGTCCCCGCCGCGAGGTTGCCGTCCTGGTCGAGCGCGACCGCGCCCACCGTGCCGAACTTGGTATCGACATCGAGCGCGGAGAGTTCCTCGGACTTCATCCGTTCGAGCGATTTCCTGCGCGCCTCGGTCGCGAAATATTCCGGCGGCGCGGTCTCGATCCCCTGTTCGACTGCAAACTGCTCCGCCCCCTCGCCCATCAGGAAGACGTGCTCGCTTTCGGTGCGGACTGTGTCAGCGAGCAGGATCGGGTTCCTGATCGTCGTCACGCCCGTCACCGCCCCGGCGCTGCGGTCGCGCCCATCCATGATCGAGGCATCGAGTTCGTTGCGCCCATCCCAGGTGAACACCGCGCCCTTGCCCGCATTGAACAGCGGCGAATCTTCCATCGGAAGAATCGCGGCCTTCACCGCCTCCATCGCGCTGCCGCCCTCGGCAAGCACCTTCGCCCCGGCATCGAGCGCCTCTTGCAGCGCAGCCTCATAGGCGGCCCGGCGTTCCGGGGTCATCCGGTCGGGGTCGAGCGTCCCCGCCCCGCCGTGGATCGCGATCGACCATTCCGGTTTCTCGTGGTCCTCCGCAGCAACCGGCGCGGAGAGGGCGAAAAGCGCGGCAAGCGCTGCAAACATGGCCTTTTTCATGAGTTGCACGCGTAACCCAAAGCTGCGCATCAAGCCAAGCGGGCAAATGGGAGAGCATGATGGCTTACGGCAAGGATACCACCACCGACGAAGTGCTGGAGGGCAAGGACCTTGCGGGGCGGACCTATTTCATTACCGGCGGCAATTCGGGGCTGGGGCGTGAATCGGGCCGTGCGCTCGCCGCGAAGGGCGCTGCTGTCGTCCTTGCCGGGCGCAACCCTGCGAAACTGGGCGATGCGGCGGACGCGATCCGCTCGGCCACCGGCAGCGAACGGGTCGAGACGATCACCTGCGACCTCGCCGACCTTGCCAGCGTGCGCGCCTGCGCGGGCGAAGCGCGCGAGCGGTTCGAGGCGATCGACGCGCTCATCAACAATGCGGCGGTGATGGCCTGCCCCTTCGAACACACCAAGGACGGGTTCGAAATGCAATTCGGGACGAACCATCTCGGCCATTTCGCGCTCACCGCCGGGCTGATGCCGCTAATCGAGTCGGCTTCGGGCCGGCCCGGCAGCGGGCGCATCGTCAACCTGTCGAGCCGCGCGCACCAGATGGCGGGGGTCGATCTGGGCGATCCGCATTTCGAGCGGCGCGATTACGAGCCATGGGCAAGCTATGGCCAGTCCAAGACAGCCAACGTGCTGTTTACGGTCGAACTCGAAAACCGCTATGCGGGCCGGGGCATCCACGCCTATGCGGTCCATCCCGGCGGGATCGACACCAATCTCGGCCGCCACCTGACCGAGGAAATGGCGCAGGCGCTGATGCAGAACATCGCGCACAGCGACCCGGATTTCGCCTGGAAATCGATCCCGCAGGGTGCGGCCACGAGCATTTGGGCGGCAACCAATGACACGGTCGAGGGGCGCGGCGGGTTCTATTGCGAGGATTGTGGCGAGGCCGAGATCGACGCCGAGGCGACCGATCACGGCGTGCGTCCCTATGCGCTCGACCCGCCCACGGCGGCGCGGCTGTGGGAAATGAGCGAACGGATGACGGGCGTGAGCTACCCCGTCTAGCTTCCCAGGAAGCCCTTCATCAGCGCGAACACGTCCTTCGCCTCGCGCGTGGGCGTGATCGCCATGAAGACGTGCGGCGCGGCCTCGTATTCGTAAAGTTTGGCATCCACCCCTGCATCGCGCAACTTCCCCGCAAAGCTGCGCGAATCGACGATGAAAAGATCGTGCCGCCCGGTCCAGATGCGCGTCGGGGGAAGCTGCGCGAGCTGCTCGGTCGGCGTGTAGAGCGGGCTGCATTCGGCGCTCGCCGGGTCGCGGGTGCCTGCATAGATTTCCCCCGCCGCGCGCAGCGTGCCGATCTTGAGCATCGCGTCATGCGGCTCGACCGCGCGCATCGCCTCGTCCTTCATGGCAAGGTCGAGCCACGGCGCGAACAGGGCGAGCCGCCCCGGCTGCGGTCCTGCGGCGCGCGCCAGCCGCAGCGCGAGGGCGAGCGCCATGTGCCCGCCGGCGCTGTCGCCGCAGAGCACGATTCTTTCGGGCGCGTGGGCCTCGGCAAGCTGCGCGAAGCAGGCATGGGCGAGCGCGTCCTGCACGCTCGCCGGGCTTTCGGGGACGACATTATAGAGCGGCAGGGTGATCGACAGGCCGCAGGTCTCGACCAGCTTCGCGGCGAGCGGCCAGTGCACGTCGAACATCGGCAGGACGAAGCCGCCGCCGTGGAAATAGAGCATGTGCCATTCGCCGGGGCCGGATTTCGGGTGGAGCGTGACGACCTCCTGCCCCTCCACGGTGCGCCGCTCGACGGTGAAGCGCTGCTCGAACTTCGCGGGCATGGGCGCGTCCTGCGGCGGCTCGCGCCGGGCGAGCTTTTCGCGGAAGCCTTCGGGGCTGTGCGGGAAGACGGGCTTTCGCCGTTTCATCAGCCACACCACCGCCCGCATCAGCAGGCTGGCGCGCTCGCTGCGCAATTCGGCGGTCGATCCCTGAAGCATGGCGTCTCTCCCTTTGGCGCAAGGCAAGCGCGCGGGAGGCCGGGTGTCAAGCGGGAGGGAGGTCTGACCCGAAACAAGCATGTCATTGCCCCGAAACGCTCTCGTGATTATATCCAGTCCCATGTCTGTGAGACCCTGGCGCGATATCGAGCGGCGTGAATGCCGGCAGATCATGGTGGGCAACGTGCCCGTGGGCGGCGATGCGCCGATCACGGTGCAGACCATGACCAACACCCCGACCGAGGACGTGAAGGCGACGATCGACCAGATCCGCCGCTGCGAGGATGTCGGCTGCGACATCATCCGCGTCTCCTGCCCGACCGAGGAATCGACCCGAAATTTCCGGCAGATCACCCGCGCCTCGCGCATCCCGGTCGTCGCCGACATCCATTTCCACTACAAGCGCGCGCTCGAGGCCGCCGATGCGGGCGCGGCCTGCCTGCGGATCAATCCGGGCAATATCGGCTCGGCCGACCGCGTCGCCGAAGTCGTGCGTGCGGCCAAGGCGAATGGCTGCGCAATCCGCATCGGGGTCAATGCAGGGTCGCTGGAGAAGGACCTGCTCGAAAAATACGGCGAACCCTGCCCCGAGGCGCTGATCGAAAGCGCGCTCGATCACATCAAGATTTTGCAGGACCACGATTTCCACGAATTCAAGGTGGCGGTGAAGGCCTCCGACGTTTTCCTCGCGGTCGCCGCCTATATGGGTCTTGCCGATGCGGTCGATTGCCCGCTGCATCTCGGCATCACCGAGGCGGGCGGGCTGATCGGCGGGACGGTGAAGTCGTCCATCGGCATCGGCTCGCTGCTCTGGGCCGGGATCGGCGACACGGTGCGCGTCTCGCTGTCGGCCGAGCCCGAGGAAGAGGTCAAGGTCGGCTACGAAATGCTCAAGGCCCTCGGCCTTCGCACTCGCGGCGTGCGCGTCGTCTCCTGCCCATCTTGCTCGCGCCAGGGCTTCGACGTGATCCGCACGGTCGAAACGCTCGAAAAGCGGCTCGAACATATCAAGACGCCGATGAGCCTTTCCGTGCTCGGCTGCGTCGTCAACGGCCCCGGCGAAGCGCGCGAGACCGATATCGGCCTCACCGGCGGGGGCAATGGCAAGCACATGGTCTACCTGTCCGGCGTCAAGGCGCACGCGATCGACGACGAGGACATGCTCGACCACATCGTGCGCCTGGTCGAGGAAAAGGCCGCCGCGATCGAGGCCGGCGAACAGGTCGCCTTCGACCCGCACGCGGCCCAGGAAACGCCCGAGGCCGCCGAGTAAGTTGGCAAAACGTCCCGCCCCTGCGCGCCCCGGTGCGATCGGCGTCGCTTCGGCAGGCGCGGTGTCGAGCGGGGCCGCCGCGATCGGCGCGCTTGCGGTCGGTGCGCTCGCCGTGGGTGCGGTCGCGATCGGCACGATCGCCATCGCCCGGCTCGCAGTGGAGCGTCTGCGTATCCGCGATGCCAAGGTCGATGTCCTGCGCATCGGCCAGCTGAGGATCGAGGACCAGCGCGAGTGATGCGTTCCACCATGGCCGCAGCGGCGGCGCTAGCGCTCGCTGCCTGCGCGACCGCGCCGCCCGCGCCCGCCTATCCCGAAGCCGCCGTGTTCGACGTGTCCGAGGACGCGATGGCCGACGTCGAAGCCGCGCTTGCCCGCGCCGACGCTTCGGGCAAGCGCGTCCTGCTGGTGATGGGTGCGAACTGGTGCCACGACAGCCGCGCGCTCGCCGGATGGCTGGAAAGCCCGCGCATCGGCAAGCTGGTGGCGGAGCGATACGAACTGGTCTTCGTCAATATCGGCATGCCGCAAACCGGCGACGGGCATAACCTCGCCGTGGCGCGCCGCTTCGGGCTCGATGAGCTTCCGGGAACGCCCAACCTGCTCGTGCTGACGGCAGACGGAACGCTCATCAACGCCAAGACCGCGACGACCTGGCGCAATACGTCCAGCCGCAGCGAGGCGGCGATTTTCGCAGAGCTTGAGCGGCTGGCGGAGGTCGAGGCATGACCCTGCGCGACCACGTTCTCGAAGTGCTCCACACGCTGCGACCCCTGGGCGCGATCAAGGCGCGCTATTGCATGGGCCAGACCGCAACCCTGATCTATCACGACCGGGTCATGGGCGTGGTCAGTTTGGATGGGCTGTTTATCAAGTCGGACGAAGTAAACGATCCTGTCTTCGACCGGATAGGAGCTGCACGGTTCCTACCGCGGCTCGCATCGGCGAATATCCATCGTTTTCCCTTTCGCAAGGTGCCCGCCGAAGCCCAGCATTGCTCGAAAGCCATGCTCGAATGGGCGCGGCTCGGGATCGAGGCGGTGGAGCGGGAAACCCTGCCCGCCTGATGCTGCCCGCCTGATGCTGCACGTCGTCCACCACGCCGATTACATGGCCCCGCGCCCTGAGCGCGGGACGTTCAAGTTCGACAAGTACTACCTCGTGATGGAGGAACTGCGCGCCCAAGCTGAACGGGGCGGAGCACCCATCACCGAGCACGCGCCCGAGCCTGCCCCGCGCGAATGGCTCGAGGCGGTGCACGATCCGCACTATGTCGAGGAGGTCTTCACCGCCAGCGTCCCGCGCGAAAAGGAGCGGCGCATCGGCTTTCCCGTGACGGAGCGAATCCGCGATCGGGTGCGGCACACCAATGGCGGGACGTGGCTGGCGGCGCATCTGGCGATGACCCATGGCTATGCCGCCAACAGCGCGGCGGGGAGCCACCACGCTCTAGCCAATACCGGCGCAGGCTATTGCGTGTTCAACGATCTCGCGGTGGCATCCAATCGCTTGATCGCGGAGGGATCGGCCCGGCGCATCCTGATCGTCGATCTCGATGTCCACCAGGGCGACGGGACCGCCAGCCTCACCGCCCTGCGCGATGACATCTTCACCCTGTCACTTCATGCCGAGAAGAATTTCCCGGTGCGCAAGGCGCGCTCGAATTGCGACGTGCCGCTGCCCGACGGGCTGGACGATGATGGCTACATGGAGGCGCTTGCGGCCCACCTGCCGCGCATCATGGACTACTTCGCGCCCGATATGGTGCTCTATCAGGCGGGGGTCGATCCGCATGTGAACGACAAGCTCGGACGGCTCGCGCTGACGGATGAGGGCCTCGCCCTGCGCGACCGTTTCGTGGTGGCCGAGGCACGGCGGCGCGGCCTTCCGGTCGCCAGCGCCCTGGGCGGCGGATATGGCGAGGACCAGCGCGAGGTCGCCCGCCGCCATGCCCGCTCGATGCTCGCCATGGCCGACGAAAACGCGCGATACCAAGGGCAGCCGGCGCGCTGAAGACCCGCAGTCCGGCTGCTTGCCGGGTTGTGCCGGTCGTGGTATTCCGACTGTCGACGGGTTGCACGTCTCCCACGCTTTTTCCCGAAGGATGAGGCATACGAGGAAGAGGGGCAGCCGTGACCATTTCCGAAACCGATTATCTCGTCATCGGCGCAGGTGCCGTCGGCCTCGCTTTCGTCGACACCTTGTTCGACGAGGACCCGGACTGCCATATTACCATCGTCGATCGCCGCGCGCGGCCGGGCGGTCACTGGGTCGACGCCTATCCCTATGTCTCCCTGCACCAGCCGAGCACGAATTACGGCGTCAACTCGATGGAGCTCTGCTCCGCACGGGTCGATACGCAGGGCCATAATGCGGGGATGCACCCGCTCGCCAAGCACCCGGAAATCCTCGCCTATTACCTCAAGCTGATGAACGAGCGGCTGCTGCCGAGCGGGCGCGTGGCCTATCATCCCCTCACCGATTATCGCAGCGAGGAAAGCGGGGTGCACCGCCTGCGCGGCATATTGTCGGGCGAGGAGCGAACTGTCCGTGTCCGGCGCAAGATCGTCGACGCGACCTGGTTTCAGACCTCTGTGCCCGCCACGCACACCCCGTCCTTCGAGATCGCGGAAGGCACGCGCTTCGCCATTCCCGGCGAGCTCCCCGCCCTCGTGCGCGATCCCGCCGGACTGCCCGATCGCTACGTCATCCTGGGCGCCGGGAAGACTGCGATGGATGCGGGCGTATGGCTGCGTGAGGCGGGCGTGGCGCCGGAAAGGATCGGCTGGGTCCGTCCGCGCGATTCGTGGATGTTCAATCGCTGGGTTCTCCAGCCCGCCAGCGCCGAGTTCGAGAGATTGCTCGGCTATCAGCGCGCGCTGGTCGAATGTGCCGCTGCGTCCGCAACCGGGCAGGAAATGTTCGCAAAGCTCGAAGAGCGCGGCGTCATGCTGCGGATCGACCGGGACACCGTGCCGACCATGTTCCATTACGCGGTGATATCCGAAGGCGAGGTCGACATGCTCCGGCGCATCGAACAGGTCTTTCGTCAGGGCCATGTCACCCGAATCGCACCGGGACGGATGGAATTCGCCGACGAGGCGTTCGACCTGCCCGAAAACACGCTTTTCATCGACTGCACCGCCACCGCCGTCCCGTTCCGGCCGCGCGAGGAACCTCGTCCCTTTTTCGAACCGGGGCGGATCACGCCGCAGCTCGTGCAGTCGCCGTGGGTCACCTACAGCGCCGCCTTCGCCGCCTTCCTCGAAGCGAATTACGATACGGACGAGGAGCGCAACGCCCTTTGCCCGCCGACACCGCTGACCGGGACACCCGACACCTTTCCCTATGCGGTGATGGAAAACCTTTTGAGTTCGGCACGACTGGGCGAGGATGCGAAGGCCAGCGCCTTCAACGCGCGAAGCCGCCTTCATCCCACCGGCCCGGCGATCGCCGCCATGGTCGCGCGAGGCGATCCGCGCCTCGCCGCTCTGACCGAGCTTGGCGAGGTGATCGCGGCGAACATGCCGGGCGTCATGGCGCTCGGCACGAAAGCGAGGGCGCTCCACGAGGCGGGCATGCCGACAAGCCACGCGGCGGCCTGAGCCTTTGGCGAACCGCGAAGAACCGCGACTTGCCGACGAAGGGGCACGGCCAAGCTACGGAATGACCCTGATATGCGGCCAACCGCAATTAAAGGCTCACGCAAGAGCAAGCTTCGCGCTATATATTGCAGTGATATGAAACGTCGCGATCTCATCAAGGGCACGCTGGCAACCGGGACCTTGCTCGCCCTTCCCGCCGCCCGCCTCGCCGCTCAGCCGATCAAGGGCAGCCCGCGCGACCGCGCGCTCTTCGCCATTGCCAAGCGCGAATTGGAAAGGGCGGGCGATGCGATCTGGAAACGCGACATCGTCGGCATCGCCGATTACGGTGTCCATTCGGCCGAGCGGCGGTTCCATTTCGTCAATCTCGCCCTTCAGGAAGTGCACTCCTACCATGTCAGCCATGGCGCGGGTTCCGACCCGGAGCATGACGGCGTGCTCAACCGCTATTCCAATGTCGAAGGCTCGAACGCGACAAGCCGCGGAGCCTATGTCACCTGGGAGTGGTACAAGGGCCGCTACGGCACCAGCGTGCGCCTCGGTGGGCTGGACGAGACGAACGACAACGCGCTTCGCCGCTACATCGTCATGCACCGCGCCGATTATGCCGAGCCTTCGCATATCGATCGCTGGGGCCGGCTCGGCCGGTCGAACGGGTGTTTCGCCATGGGCGAGGAGCAGTTCCGCATCGCGCTCATGAACCTGTCGGGCGGGCGCCTGCTGTTCGCCGACAGCCTCGGCCTGCAGGAAGACGGGAGCTTCCGCTCCGCCAATCTCGAACCGCTGCGCCCGAGCAAGCCGAGCGACCTGCAGCGCTTCGCGCCCGGCTCGTTCTGAGGCGGACCACTCCGGCCGTCAGCCCTCGTCCCTCGGATCGTTCTCGATCACGATCACCTCGTCGTCGATCGCGCCCGGACGGTCATCGACGCGCGGCTTGTCGAGGCTCGCCAGCACCGGGGCATCGCGGTCGTAAATGTCCTCGAACTGCGTCATCTCGCCCTCCACGTTGGTGCCGTAGGTGAAATAGGTGATGTAGGCCGGGATCTCGCGCTCGATCATGACCTTGGTGTATTCGCCCGAGGTCGAGATCGCGACCGCCTCGTCGCGGCTCGCGCCCTTGCCGAGGATCGCCAGCGTCATGCCCAGTTCGAGCGCGCGCTCGGTGCGGATACAGCCGTGGCTGAGCGCGCGTCTGTCGCGCGCGAAAAGGTGGCGCGAAGGCGTATCGTGGAAGAAGATCGCATGGCGGTTGGGCATTTCCAGCTTTACCCGGCCCAGCGAATTGGTCGGCCCCGGCTGCTGCACGACCGAAATATAGCCGTTCGCCCCCCTGGTCGCCTTATAGCCTTTCGAGCGCGCCCATGATGGATTGTTCAGCACGCGCTGGCCCAGCCCTTCCCCCTTCACGATCGACTGCGGCACGGTCCAGGTCGGGTTGAAGACCACGCCTTCGACCATTTCGGCCAGCTGAGGCGTCGCGGTGCGGCCTGGCTTTCCGACGATGGTGCGATAGGTCTTGAGCGGCTTGCCACCAACCGTCAGGCGCAGCTGGTATTCGGGCACATTGGTGATGAGATAAAGCTTGCCCAGGTCGCGTGGCAGCCAGCGCCAGCGATCCATGTTGGCGCGGATCAGCTTGCGCTTTTCGACCTCTTCGGCAGGGGTCGCGGCGAGCGCATCGCGCAGGCGGGCGTAATCGGGATAACTCGGGTTGAGGCTGGTCAGCGTGCCCGCAATGTCGCCGCTTTCCAGCGCCTTTTCGAGCAGGTCTCCCGTGCGATAGCGATCGCGGTCGGGATCGATCACGAACCACTGCTTGCGCGCCTCCATCGGCGTGCGCCCGTCGCGCAGGTCCTCCACCAGCCAGACGAAGTTTTTCGATGCGAGCGCATCGAGCTCTTCGGACGGGCCGGAAGCGAGCGCAGTCCTGAGCGCCTGGAGGTCGTAATCGGCCGGGTCGAGCCCTTCGACAGCAATGCCCTCGATGAAGGCGACCAGCTTTTCGGCCTGGGAAAGCGACCATTGCGCCACCAGAGGGCCGGGCGGATCGAGATCGCCCTGCACCACCGGATCGGAGATCATGCGAGGAAAAGCCTCTTCGAAACGCGCGCCGGGTTCGGGCGTGTCCGATGCGTCGGGCGCGTCGGGCTCGTCCGGCGTACCTGCTTCCTGCTCCCCCGGAAGCAGGTTTTCGGCCCCGCCCGCGCCATCCTGCGCGCCCGCCGTTCCGGCAAGGCCGAGCACGAGCGCGGCCAGCCCGCCCGCCAGCAGTTTCGCCCGATTTGTCATGTCTCGTTTCCCGTCCGTCCTGCGCGCATGGGGCGCGGCTCTGTTCTGTTTGTCCTTACAGGTATACCCCCACCCCGCCCCCCCTATCAATGGCGATGGCTTTCGCTGGGCTGAATCCGCGATTGCGGGCGAATCGCGAGACGGCCCGCTCGGCGCGTGACGCGGCGCGCCCGGCGGACTACGTAAGGTGCCAGCCATGCCCGATACCGCCTCATCGCCGGCGCACCTCGCGCGCACAGCCCGGCTCGCGCCCTATATCGCGGCGTTCGCCGGGGTTGGCTTCCTTGCGCTGATGGATGCTTTCATGAAAGGCTCCGCCATGGCCGCCGGGGCCTATAGCGCAACCATGCTGCGCTCGCTGATCGGGGCGGCCTTGATCGCGCCCTTCTGGCTTGCGCGCGGGCCCGCCTGGCCGCGCGGAGCTGTGTTGCGGCTGCATCTGGAGCGCGGCGTAGTCTCCGCCTTCATGGCGTTGTCCTTTTTCTACGCGCTGACCAAGCTGCCGCTGGCCGAAGCCATTGCCTTGTCCTTCATCGCGCCGCTGCTCGCGCTCTATTTCGCGCATCTCCTGCTCGGCGAGACGATCCGGCGCGAGGCGGTGGGGGCGAGCCTGCTCGGCCTTGCGGGAACACTGGTGATCGTCGGCGGGCGGATCGGCAAGGGCGAATTCGATGCCGATGCGGGGTTCGGCCTTGCCGCGCTGGCCTTTTCCGCGGTGCTCTACGCCTACAATTTCATCGTCATCCGCCGCCAGAGCCAGCTTGCCGGGCCGGTCGAGGTCGCGACCTTTCATTCCGGGATCGGCGGGCTGGTCCTGCTCGTTTTTGCGCCCTTCGCCTGGCAGGCGCCGGCACCGGAGGTGATGGGCGGGATCGCTGCCGCCGGGGTGCTGAGCGTGGCGGGAGCGATGGCGATCGCCTGGGCCTATGCCCGCGAGGAGGCGCAGGCGTTGGTCCCGATCGAATATTCTGGATTTCTCTGGGCGAGCCTGCTGGGCTGGCTTTTTTTCCGCGAGGCCGTGACATGGCCGACGCTTGCCGGGGCGGGGCTGATCGTGGCGGGCTGCTGGCTGGTCACCCGCCCCGCCCCGTCGCCGGTCGCGTCCGAAAACGCGAACGATCCGACAAAGGCCTGATTCCATCCGATCGCGCCCTCGCCCGCCCTTGACCTAGGCCCCGCTGTCCAGCAATTGCGCGGTCGACGAATTCACCCGGGCCGCTGCGGTGCCCGGCCCCCTTTCCAGCCTAGGAAAGGGCGACAGCCAGAAGGATGGGATACGACATGACCGATACCGGCAAGGACACGCTGGGCACCCGCTCGACGCTGAATGTGGGCGGCACGGAATACGCCTATTATTCGCTCGCCAAGGCGGCCGAACAATTGGGCGACGTGTCGCGGCTGCCCATCTCGATGAAAGTGCTGCTGGAAAACATGCTGCGCTTCGAGGACGGCGGCTTCACCGTCGGGCAGGACGACATCCAGGCGATCATCGACTGGCAGAAGGATCCCTCGACCGGCAGCGAGATCCAGTATCGCCCCGCGCGCGTGCTGCTGCAGGATTTCACCGGCGTGCCCTGCGTGGTCGACCTCGCCGCGATGCGCGATGCGATCAAGAAGCTCGGTGGCGATACGCAGAAGATCAATCCGCAGGTTCCCGTGAACCTCGTGATCGACCACTCGGTCATGGTCGACGAATTCGGCCATCCCAAGGCGATGGAAGCGAACATGGCATTGGAATATGAGCGCAATGCCGAACGCTATGACTTCCTCAAGTGGGGTTCGAAGAGCTTCGAGAATTTCTCCGCCGTGCCGCCGGGCACGGGCATCTGCCACCAGGTGAACCTCGAACACATCGCGCGCGGTGTGTGGTCGTCCAAGGGGCCCGACGGCCAGATGGTGGCCTATCCCGACACCTGCGTCGGCACGGACAGCCACACCACGATGATCAACGGCCTCGGCGTGCTCGGCTGGGGCGTCGGAGGGATCGAGGCCGAGGCCGCAATGCTCGGCCAGCCGATCTCTATGCTCATCCCCGAAGTCGTCGGCTTCAAGCTCGAAGGCCGCATGGCCGAGGGCGTGACCGCGACCGACCTCGTGCTGACCTGCGTCCAGATGCTGCGCGAAGTCGGCGTTGTCGGCCGTTTCGTCGAATTCTACGGCCCCGGCGTTGCCAATCTCACGCTGGCCGATCGTGCGACGATCGCCAACATGGCGCCCGAATACGGCGCGACCTGCGGCTTCTTCGGCATCGACGATGCGACCATCGACTACCTGCGCCTGACCGGCCGCTCGGAAGAGACCATCGCCCTCGTCGAAGCCTATACGAAGGAACAGGGCATGTGGTTCGACCCCGAGGCCGAGCCGGTCTTCACCAAGACGCTCGAACTCGACATGGCGAGCGTCGTCCCCAGCCTTGCCGGGCCCAAGCGCCCGCAGGACAAGGTTATCCTCCCCGAGGTGGGCGAGCTGTTCAACCGCGACCTCGAGTCGATTTACAAGAAGGACAAGCCGCTGCGCGTCGGCGTCGAGGGCGCCAATCATGACATCGGCGACGGCGACGTGGTGATCGCCGCGATCACCAGCTGCACCAACACCTCCAACCCCGACGTGCTGATCGCCGCCGGTCTCGTCGCGCGCAAGGCGAACGAAAAGGGCCTGAAGCCCAAGCCCTGGGTCAAGACCAGCCTTGCACCGGGATCGCAGGTCGTCACCGATTACCTCGTCAAATCGGGCCTGCAGGACGATCTCGACGCGATCGGCTTCGATCTCGTTGGCTATGGCTGCACCACCTGCATCGGCAATTCGGGCCCGCTCGCCCCTCCAATCAGCGAGGCGATCAACAGCAACGACATCGTCGCGGCGAGCGTCCTGTCGGGCAATCGCAATTTCGAAGGCCGCGTGTCTCCCGACGTGCGCGCGAACTTCCTCGCCTCGCCGCCGCTGGTGGTCGCCTATGCGCTCAAGGGCACGGTGACCGAGGACATCACCACTACACCGCTCGGGCAGGACAAGGACGGCAATGACGTGATGCTCGCCGACCTTTGGCCCTCCAATGCCGAGATTGCCGAGCACCGGGCTGCCAATATCGACCGCTCGATGTTCGAATCGCGCTACGCCAATGTCTATGACGGCGACGAGCACTGGCAGGCGATCACGGTCGAGCCGTCCGACACCTACAAGTGGCGCGCCGGGTCCACCTATGTCGCCAATCCGCCCTATTTCGAAGGGATGGACATGACGCCCGCGCCGATCACCGACATCGTCGATGCGAAGCCGCTCGCGATCCTCGGCGATTCGGTCACCACCGACCACATCTCGCCCGCCGGTTCGATCAAGGAGGACAGCCCGGCAGGCTCCTACCTGATTGCGAACCAGGTGCAGAAGAAGGATTTCAACTCCTACGGCTCGCGCCGCGGCAACCACGAGGTGATGATGCGCGGCACCTTCGCCAATATCCGCATCAAGAACGAAATGGTGCCCGGCGTGGAGGGTGGCTACACCACCTATAATGGCGAGCAGATGGCGATCTACGACGCGGCGATGAAGCACAAGGAAGACGGCACGCCGCTGATCGTGGTCGGCGGCAAGGAATACGGCACCGGCTCGTCGCGCGACTGGGCGGCGAAGGGCACGATCCTCCTCGGTGTGCGCGCGGTCATCGTCGAAAGCTTCGAGCGTATCCACCGCTCCAACCTCGTCGGGATGGGCGTGCTGCCCTTGCAGTTCAAGGACGGCGACACCCGTGAGACGCTCGGTCTCACCGCCGACGACACTTTCAGCATCAAGGGCCTCGCCGATCTCGCCCCCGCGCAGGACGTGGAAATCGAGGTCACGCGCAAGGACGGGACGAAATTCACCTTCAGCGCGCTCTGCCGTATCGATACGGCGAACGAAATGGAGTATTACCGCAATGGCGGCATCCTCCATTACGTGCTGAGGAAGCTCGCCGCCTGAGCGCTGACGACAACCGGAGACGATCCATGCGACGCGTGCTTTTCCTTTCCCTGATCGCGCTGGGAGCCTGCGCCCCCGCGGCCGAGGAAGCCGAGGAGAAGCGCGCGCCCGCCTCGCCCTTCGGGTTCGAGCTGGCTTCCGCGCAGGGTGGGATCGCAGCGCCTGCGCCATCGGTCGTCGATCTTGCCCCGTCCGGAATCGAGGCGCTGCTTGCGCAAGGCGCGGTGCGCCTGATCGACGTGCGCACCGACGCGGAAGTGGTCGAAGGCATGATACCGGGAGCCGAGCATATCGCGCTCGATGAATTCGATCCGGCCTCGATCGATCTGTCAGCGGACGAAACTGTCGTGTTCTATTGCCGCTCGGGTCGGCGTTCGGCGCTTGCTGCGAAGCGACTCGCCGCGGCCAGCGGCGGGTCGGTCGCGCACCTCGCGGGCGGGATTGTCGCCTGGGAGCAGGCGGACGGCGAGCTTATCCTGCCCGAATAGACCCGCTCCCCTTCCACGCACCGCCAAGGGCGGAGGGCTTTGCGTAACCTTGTCAGGGAAGAAACTCTGCGCTGCCGCAGCGCGGTGGGGAGTCGGCCGGCTTCAGGCTTCCAACGTCTTGCGCTTGCCTGCCTTGTCCTTACGGCGGCGCAGGATTGCCAGCGCCGCGAGCCCGAACAGCCCGACCATGGGGGGCGCGGGCACTTCGACCCCGCTGCTGGTCCCGCCCGAGGTCGAGCTCGACGAACTGGAGGAAGAGGAAGAGGAAGAGGAGGTGCTCGTCCCCCCACCCGATGTCGCACCGCCCGTGGTCGAACCGGAGCTGGACGAAGAACTGGACGAGGAGGAAGACGAGCTGGTCGACGAACTCGTGCTGCTTGTCAGATCGCCCGACGAACCGCCACCACTGGTCGCCCCGCCCGAACTCGAAGAGGAAGAAGAGCTGGAGGACGAGCTGGAACTCGAAGAGGACGAAGAGGACGAGCTCGACACTCCGCCCGTGCTACTCGAGACGCCACCGGTCGAACTCGAGACATTACCCGAGGAACTGGAGACACCACCGGACGAGCTCGACACTCCGCCCGTGCTGCTCGAGACGCCGCCGGTCGAACTCGAGACATTGCCCGAGGAACTGGAGACACCACCGGACGAGCTCGAAACGCCGCCGGTGCTGGAGGAAACCCCGCCAGTGCTCGAGGAGACACTTCCCGTACTCGAAGAGACCTCGCCCGTGCTCGAGGAAACACCGCCCGTGCTCGAAGAAACGCCGCCCGAAGAACTCGATACGTCGCCGGAACTCGATGACACGGAGCCAGTGCTGCTGGAGACGTCACCCGAAGAGGACGAACTGCTCGATACGGAGCCGGTGCTGCTGGAAACGTCGCCCGAAGTGGACGAACTGCTCGATACGGAGCCGGTGCTGCTGGATACGTCGCCCGAGGTGGAGGAACTGCTCGAGACCGCACCGGTGCTTGACGACACGTCCCCGGACGAAGACGACGACGTGCTCGAGACCGCGCCGGTCGAACTGCTCGAGGAAACCGCGCCGCTCGAACTGCTCGAGGAAACCTCGCCGCTCGAAGACGAGATTGAGCCCGTCGAGGAGGTCGAAGTCACCGTGCCCGAGGACGAGGTGGTCGAGGTCGAATTGTCGATATCGATATCGATGACGGTCCCGCTGGTGCCGCCGCCGCTCGTCGTTCCGCCGTTAGTAGTTCCGCCGGTGGTCGTGCCGCCGGTGGTCGTGCCGCCACTGGTGGAGCTTACATCGCCCGACGAACTGACATCGCCGGATGTCGACCCGCCCGAAGTCGACGTCGTGGTCGAGACCGAAACGTCGCCCGAGGACGATCCGCCGCCTCCACCGCCGCCGAAGAAACCGCCAAAGAAGCCACCTCCGAAACCGCCGCCGAAACCGCCGAGCCCGCCGCCAACGACGAGCGGGGCCGCACCGCCGCCACCGCGGACAGGCGGCAGCGGGGGCAGCGGGGCGGGCGCATAGGCGACCTGCTGGATCGGGGGACATTCCTCGGGATCGAAATAGGCCTGGACCGCGCCTTCGGGCGCGCTCGTCGCCATGCCGGGCGCGCCGGCATAGGGCTGGCACTCGATCGTGCGCTCGACGATGCGGCGGCGGCGCGGCTCGGGCTCGGGGATGGTGCGCTGGCGAGTCTTGATATATTTCGGCTCGGCGATGCGCGGGGCGGTCTTGATGTATTTGCCCTGCCGTTCGCGTTCGACGAGGCGGCCGTCGAGACCGGTCGTGTATTCGGGCTCCTCAGTCGTCATCGGCTCGGCCGTGCGCACCGCACCGCCCTGCTGGGCGACCTGGACCGCACCGCCGGTCATCAGCGCCACGCCCGCAGCGGTAGCGGAAAGCTTTGCAGCAGCCAGTTTGAGCGACATGGACCCACCTCGAAATTCGATACGTTCGGCACGCCAATCCCGGACAGCGAACCTGAGCCGGGACGGGAGTGCAGACATTGTGTGAGGGTGAAAGCGTTACCGGGGCAACGCCGTTAACCACCCCTGCAAACTCACAATGACCGAAAACGAGGCGAAATCACGGTTTTTACAAGGGGCTGTCCCATTCCGGCACCGAAAACGCCCGGACCGTTAGCCGCAGGGGTGGCTTGTGGTTAATAAAGCCTCACCGCGTGGTTCATAAGCGGCCCGGCTCAATCCTGCTCGCCGAACATGCCGAGTTGACTGTCGCTCGGACCCCCGGGTGGAGACAGGCCGAGATGCTCCCATCCCGCATCGTTGAGCACGCGCCCGCGTGCGGTCCGCGCCAAAAGGCCGAGCTGGATGAGATAGGGCTCGACCACCTCCTCGACCGTGTCGCGCGGCTCGGCAAGGCCTGCGGCGAGCGTTTCGACCCCCACCGGCCCGCCCTTGTAGGTGGTCGCGATCATGGTGAGGTATTTGCGGTCCATTGCATCGAGCCCGAGCCGGTCGATCTCCAGCCGGGTGAGCGCATCGTCGGCCATGGCCTTGGTGACGGTCCCCTCGCCTGCGACATGGGCGAAATCGCGCACACGGCGCAGCAGCCGCCCGGCGACTCGCGGCGTGCCCCGGCTGCGGCGGGCGATCTCGCGCGCCCCCTCGGGCTCGATGGCGAGGCCGAGCAGCCGCGCCCCGCGCGTGACGACGAGGTCGAGCTCGTCATGGC
Organism: Erythrobacter sp.; assembly: GCF_040217515.1. GTDB lineage: Bacteria > Pseudomonadota > Alphaproteobacteria > Sphingomonadales > Sphingomonadaceae > Erythrobacter. The sequence continues at coordinate 145,975 of NZ_JAVJPT010000001.1, read as the reverse complement.
TGTAGAAATTGAGCCGCACCGGAATGCCGAACCGGTCGCGCAGCGGCGTCGTCAGCAGGCCCTGCCGCGTGGTCGCGCCGATCAGGGTAAAGGGCGGCAGGTCGATGCGCACGCTGCGCGCCGAGGGTCCCTCGCCGATGATGATGTCGAGCGCGCGGTCCTCCATCGCAGGATACAGCACTTCCTCGACCACGGGATTGAGCCGGTGGATCTCGTCGATGAACAGGACGTCGTGCGGCTCGAGATTGGTGAGCAGCGCGGCAAGATCACCCGCCTTGGCGATGACGGGGCCGCTGGTCGCGCGAAAACCGACGCCGAGCTCGCCCGCAATGATCTGCGCGAGCGTCGTCTTGCCGAGCCCGGGCGGGCCGAAGAACAGCGTGTGATCCATCGCCTCGCCCCGGCCCTTCGCGCTTTCGATGAAGACACGCAGGTTATCGCGCGCGGCCTCCTGCCCGATGAACTCGGCGAGCGATTTGGGCCGCAGCGCGGCGTCGGGGTCGCCGGGCTGCGGCGCGGGGGAATGGAGGGGGGCGGGGTCGGTCAAGGCTTTCGAGCCTTCTTCGTCTCGAAGTCTAGTGATCGAAACGCTCTCCACTCAGATTCACTGTAAGGAGTGAAATCTTCGTCGGTCTCTCTGGGAATATCTACATACAAGCAACGGAAGCATTCGACGTTCTTTGGGCTCTTGAACGTCACAAGTGCGCCAAGCGTGGTGAAGTATGCTACGCTGGAAAGCCCAAACAGGTATGGGATAGCCCACCAGCCGCCTACGAGCGTGCCGAAATTCCCAGCCACTACAGCGACTGAAAGAGCAAGGTTGCCGAATGACCAGTAGAAGCCCGTCCGATATGCGTGCCTTCCGCCTGCGTGGAAGTTGAACGCCAAAAGGACGCTGATGCCAACCACCGCTGCTGAGGCAGATATGTCTTCCAAAGGACCCATCTCTCTCCTTTCACCCCGCCGCCCGCTTCAGCGCGACCCGGATCAGCTCGCTCTCGCCCGCATCCTCGCCCAGTTCGGCCTGTGCGCGGTCGACGGCCTGCGCGGCGATAGCGGGCTTGAAACCGAGATTTTCGAGCGCGCTCACCGCGTCCGCGCTGGCCGAGCCTGCCGGAGCCATCTTCGCGGCCATTCCGCCCGCACCGGAGCCGCCCGGAAGCGCGCCCGCCTTGTCCTTCAATTCGTTGACGATCCGCCCGGCAAGCTTGGGCCCCACGCCGTTCGCCCGCGCCACCTGCGCCGCATCGCCGCCAGCGCAGGCATCGCGCAATTCGCCGGTCGACAGCGCGGAGAGGATCGCGAGCGCCACCTTGCTCCCGACGCCCTGCACATTGGTGAGCAGCCGGAACCAGTCGCGCTCCTCGCCTTGTGCAAAGCCCAGAAGGCGCATGTCGTTCTCGCTCACCTGAAGGTCGGTGTGGACGGTGCAGGCCTCGCCCACCTCGCCCAGCGCGCTCAATGTGCGGGCCGAGCAATGGACAAGGTAGCCGACGCCGCCGACATCGACGATCGCCCAGTCCTCGCCGGTTTCATCGAGACGGCCCTTCAGCTTTGCAATCATCGTTTGTTTCCGCGCTACCGCTTCGCTGCTTGAGCGTTCTCTTCTACGCTACCGCTTCGCTGCTTGAGCGTCCTCTTCTACGCTACCGCTTCGCTGCTTGAGCGCAGTCTTGTCGCCCAAACCCGCACGGATTGCCAGACGGATGCGCGTGTTATCGTCGGCGGTTCGCCCTTCGCAGTTGCGGAAATATCGACACGGGCCGCGAATCCGCTAAGGCTTGGCGCATATGAGCTTCAACACTTTCGGGCGCGTGCTGCGCTTTTCGACATGGGGGGAAAGCCACGGGCCGGCGCTCGGCGCGGTCGTCGACGGCTGCCCGCCGGGCCTGACCTTGCGCGAAAAGGACATCCAGCCCTTCCTCGACGCGCGCCGTCCGGGGCAGAGCCGCTACACGACGCAGCGCAGGGAAGCCGACCAGGTCCGCATCCTGTCCGGTGTGTTCGAGGAGACGACCACCGGCACGCCGATCTCCCTTATGATCGAGAACACCGACCAGCGGTCGAAGGATTATTCAGAAATCGCGCGGAGCTATCGCCCGGGCCATGCCGATTATGTCTATGATGCCAAATACGGCATCCGCGACTATCGCGGCGGCGGGCGATCCAGCGCGCGCGAGACGGCTGCACGGGTCGCGGCCGGAGCGGTCGCGCGGGCGATCATTCCCGAAGTGACGATTCACGCCTATGTCTGCGAATTGGGCGGCGACAGAATCGAGCGCGAAGCGATCGATTACGACCAGATCGCGAAGAACCCTTTCTTCTGCCCGGACAGCTGGGCGGCGAAGCGCTGGGAGGAAAAGGTCGAGAAAGCGCGCAAGGACGGTTCCTCGCTCGGCGCGGTGGTCGAATGCGTGGCGACCGGGGTCCCGGCGGGCTGGGGCGCACCGGTCTATGCCAAGCTCGATGCCGACATCGCGAGCGCGATGATGAGCATCAACGCGGTCAAGGGCGTGGAAATCGGCGACGGCTTCGAGGCGGCGCGCCTGACGGGCGAGCAGAATGCCGATGCCATGACCCCGGGCGAAACACCGGGCGCCCCGCCGATCTTCGCGAGCAACCATGCGGGCGGAACAGCGGGCGGCATTTCGACAGGCCAGCCGGTGGTGTGCCGCGTGGCGTTCAAACCGACGAGTTCGATCCTCACTCCCGTCCCCTCGATCACGGCCGATGGCGAGCAGGTCGAGGTGCGCACGAAGGGCCGCCACGATCCCTGCGTCGGCATCCGCGGCACCCCGGTGGTTGCAGCGATGATGGCGCTGGTGCTGGCGGACCACAAGATGCTGCACCGCGCTCAAGTAGCTTAGCGGTAGCGCAACAGGAACGCGCTCAAGTAGCGTAGCGGTAGCGCGACACCGACCGTGCTCAAGTAGCGTAGCGTTAGCGCGACACCGACCGCGCTCAAGTGGCGTAGCGTTAGCGCGACCAACCCTCACTCCAACAGCGCACGCGACAGCGCCCTCGACCCGCTGACGTAGCGCGGGGGTAACATTCTCGGCGCATCGCCTCCGCGATCGAAGGAGGTGCCCATGATCCGTGCAGCAATGCTCGCCGCCATTCTTGCCGCCGCCCCGCTGGCCGCCCATCCCGGCCACACGCCGGACGGGGAGGTGCCGCAGGCAAGCCCCCGCATCGAGGCGCAAGTCCCGCCCGAGGCGCGCGGGAGCGAGAGCGGGGGGCTGCCCTGGACCAGTCTCGAGGCGCTCGATGCCGAGGCGCGCTTTCACTTCGTCGTCGTCTCCGACCGCACCGGTGGCCACCGGCCGGGCGTGTGGCAGGACGCAATGGACAAAATCGACCTCGTCCAGCCCGCCTTCGTCGTCAGCGTCGGCGATCTCATCGAAGGCTATACCGAGGATCGCCGCCAGCTCGAGCGCGAATGGGACGAGATCGACCGGATGATCGGAACGCTCGATTCGCCCTTCTTCTACGTGCCGGGCAATCACGACTATTCGAACGAGGTGATGGCGGCGCTGTGGGCCGAACGGCTCGGCGCGTCCTACTACTCGTTCACCTACAAGGGCGCGCTTTTCATCGTGCTCAATTCCGCGCTGTTCGATCGCGAGGGGCTGGAGGGTTACGGCAAGCGCGGCGGCGACTGGGCGGAGGAACAGGAAAAGCAGCTCTCCTGGCTGGATGAGACGCTGAAGGCGAACGAGGACGCGCGCTGGACTTTCCTGTTCATGCACCGCCCCTTCTGGCTCGAGACTTTCGTGCGGCCCAACGAAGGCGAGGATGTTCCCGCGACCGGGCCCTGGCCGAAACACACGCGCAGCCCGAGCGAATGGGACAAGGTCGAGGAAATACTGGGGCGTCGGCCCTACACTTTCCTGTCGGGGCACGAGCACGTCTACAACTACGAGGAAACGCCCGGCGTGCCGCACCAGCATCGCATCACGCTCGCCTCGACCGGCGGAGTCTCGGCAAATCGCGGAGTCGATTACGGTGAGTTCGACCACTTCCTTTGGATCACCATGACCGAGGACGGGCCGGTGATTGCCAACCTGCTGCTGGACGGCGTGCTGCCAGCCGACATGAAGCAGAAGCACCGCCGTCCCTGGTGGGCGCCGCGCGATCCGTCCGATCCGAAGGCGACGGACGGGGCCGGAGGCGAATAGCGCGCCTGACAAGGACTCTTGACTGACAAGACCTCTTTACAGTAAAGAGCTCTTGTCAGGCGGCGATTCGCCGCGAGCCCGAGGGATGCGCTTTGGAAAACCGCCTGAAACAGCACCGCGAGGCGCGCGGGTGGAGCCAGGGCGAACTCGCCCGGCGGCTCGGCGTGTCGCGCCAGACGATCAACGCGGTCGAGACCGACAAGTACGACCCCTCGTTGCCGCTCGCGCTGCGCATGGCCAAGCTGTTCGCGGTGAGCGTGCCCGACCTGTTCATCGACCATTGGGAGCCGATTGATGATGAGTGATGCGAAACAGCCCGAGGGCAAGGCGATCTGGCGCAAGGTCGCGGTCCCGGCAATGTTCGGCGGGGTCTTCGGCTTCGGGGCGGCCTTCGCGCTCGGTTCCTTCGCCGATGTGAGCTGGGTCGGCGGCCTGTCGACTTCGGCCGAGATCGCGCTGATCGGGGGCGGGCTTTACGTGCTCATCGCGCTGATGACGCTGCTCGGAACGCTCAATCCCAAGGCGGGCGCGCGCTATCTCAATGTCGAGGACGAAGGCGAACTCGCCGAGATGCGCGCCGTGCTCGTCAATTCGTGCGCCGCGATGGCGCTGTGGGGCGCGGCGCTGATGGCCCTGGCGCTGGCCGCGCCCGGTCCGCTTGCCGCGCCGCTTGCCCTTGCAATTGCGCTCGGCGGGCTGCTGGGCGGGGCGATGTTCGCATGGCGCTCCTGGAAATTGTCGGACGAGCTGATGGCGGCAGTGACGACCGAGGCCAATTCGCTCACCGCGCTGCTCGCCTTCGCGGTGCTCGGCGGCTGGGGTATGCTGGCCCATCTCGGCTACATCCCCGGGCCGCAGCCGCTCGACCTGCTCACCGGCCTCTATGCCCTGTCGCTTCTCGCCACTTTCGTCACCGTCGCGCGGCGCGGGATGATGCGGCTGGGCTGAGCGCCCGCGCTCAGCGATCGTAACGGATGATCGCGAGCACCATCTGCAGCGTGTTTCCCCGCCGCTGCGTCGTCAGGCGAAAGGCGCGCCCCGGATAGCGCGGCAGTTCGAACGCGGCTTCCATCCGGGCGTTGGACGTGAAGGAGCGCGAAATCTCCTTCATGCAGGTGGCCAGATCGTCGCTCGCCGCGTCGAATTCGGCCTTGAGCGTGGCGGTGTCCTCGAAGGAGCGGATGCAGCGGTAACGCACGTTGGAGGTCGAATAGGCCCAGACCCCGCAGTCGCCCGTGGAATAACCCGCACTGCGCGGTCCCGCCTTCGCCTCGTAGACGACGAGAAAGCCGGCGCCCTTGCTGCGCCGGTCACCCTCGAGATCGGCAAAGTAGCCCGGCTGGGCCTTGGCGATCCGCGCGAGCGCCTCGCAATCGGCTGCCAGCGCGCCCTGAGCGGTCAGTGCCATGCAGCTTGCAGCGAAACTCACCGCGGACCTGATCGATTTCATGCTCACCCCCTGGGATCGAAAAATCCACCGCGACCCTAGCCGCAGGACCGCGGAAAGCAAAACCTGCCCGTTTCCCGCTACTCTGGCCGACATATCGCGGGGCAAGGAACAATTCCGATGGGTTCCCGTTCGGTCGATTGAAAAAATCGATTGTTGCAATCGCACATTCCCGCTTTTGTGCGCTGCAATAGCCTCTATCTGGGCATCGTCAGTTTCAACCTTCAACAATGGGGAAAATCACAATGGGTATCATCGGTTCGACCATCCAGCCGTTCAAAGCCACCGCCTTCCAGACCGGCAAGGATTTCTTCGAAGTCACCAACGAGGATATCGCCGGCAAGTGGGCCGTGTTCTTCTTCTATCCGGCCGACTTCACCTTCGTCTGCCCGACCGAGCTCGAAGATCTCGGCGAGAAGTACGACATGCTGCAGTCGATGGGCGTCGAAGTCTTCGGTGTTTCGACCGACACCCATTTCAGCCACAAGGCGTGGCACGACACTTCGGAAAAGATCGGCAAGCTCAAGTTCGCCTTCCTCGGCGACCAGCTTCACACCCTGTCGAAACAGTTCGGCGTGCTGCGTGAGGAAATGGGCTTGGCCGACCGCGCGACCTTCGTCGTCGATCCCGATGGCGTGATCCAGATCATGGAAATCACCTGCGAAGGTGTCGGCCGCAACGCGAACGAACTCGTCCGCAAGATCAAGGCTGCGCAGTATGTCCGCGAAAACCCCGGCCAGGTCTGCCCGGCCGCATGGGAAGAAGGCAGCGACACGCTCGCGCCCTCGCTCGACCTCGTGGGCAAGATCTAAGGGGGCGTTTACCCCTCCTAAGGCCGGAAACGGCACTGAATACGAACGGCGTTTCCGCTCCCCCTCCGGCGGGGCGTCGTTCGAGACCCCGAGCAGGCTTCGAGATAAAAAGCCCTCGGGTCGCAGAAGGAACCGGAAGGCCGCGCGCCCTGCTCGCACCCCCTCCCCCCGAAGCGGGGTGGCGGTCTTCCGGTCTCACGCCTGGCTCCCTTACGGCTCAGCGCTTCCGCGCAGCCGGATTGATCGGGAGCAAGGCACGAGGGGGCCGTTACGAATACGACACCCCGCACTATCAACAGGACGCTGCGCCTTTAGCGAGGCTTGGCAAGTCCTGCCGCACAGGAAAGGCACCGCATCATGCTTGACCAGAACATGAAGGCCCAGCTCGGGCAATATCTCGAAAACCTGCGCCAGCCGATCGAGCTGGTCGCGACGGTCGGCGACGATGACAAGAGCGCGCAGACGCGGGAACTGATCGACGAGATCGCCGCGCTGCACGATCTCGTCACCGCGCGTTTCGACGGGACCGATGGTCGTGTGCCGAGCTTCGAGATCCGCCGCGCGGACGATGCGGCATCATCGGTGCGCTTTGCCGGCCTGCCGATGGGTCACGAATTCACTTCGCTCGTGCTGGCGCTGCTGTGGGCCGGCGGCCATCCGCCGAAGGTGGAAGACGACGTTCTCCAGCAGGTGCGCGAACTCGACGCGAAGCTCGATTTCGAGATGTTCTTCTCGCTTTCCTGTCACAACTGCCCCGATGTCGTTCAGGCGCTGACCCTGATGGCGCTGGAAAATCCCAACGTCACCGCGACGCTGGTCGAAGGCGGCGCGTTCAAGGACGAGGTCGAGGAGCGCGACATTCTCGCCGTGCCGGCGACCTTCCTCAATGGCGAGGTGTTCTACAACGGCAAGATGGAGCTCGCCGAGATCCTTTCGCGCGTCGACAGCGGTGCCGACGCCAAGGCGGCGGCCAAGCTTTCGGCCAGGGATCCGTTCGAGGTGCTGATCGTCGGCGGCGGCCCGGCGGGCGCGGCTGCGGCGGTCTACACAGCGCGCAAGGGCTTTCGCACCGGCATCGCGGCCGAACGCTTCGGCGGGCAGCTGATGGACACGCTCGGGATCGAGAACCTGCCGGGCACGACCTACACCGAAGGCCCTAAGCTGACCGACAACCTGCGCGCGCAGGTCGGCGAATACGACATCGACGTGATGGACCTCGCCAATGCCACGGCCCTGCGTCCCGCATCCGAAAAGGGCGGGATGCACGAGCTCGAACTGTCGAACGGCGCCGTGCTGAAAGGCCGCGCATTGATCCTCGCCACGGGCGCGCGCTGGCGTAACCTCGGCGTTCCGGGCGAGGCGGAATACCGCAACAAAGGCGTTGCCTATTGCCCCCACTGCGACGGCCCGCTGTTCAAGGGCAAGCGGATCGCGGTGATCGGCGGCGGCAATTCCGGCGTCGAGGCGGCGATCGACCTCGCCAACATCGTCGGCCACGTCACGCTGATAGAATTCGACACCAAGCTGCGCGCCGACGAGGTGTTGCAGAAGAAGCTGCGCTCGATGGACAATGTCGAGATCATCGTGAACGGCCAGACCACCGAGATCACCGGTGACGGGAGCCGCGTGAACGGCCTCGTCCTCAAGGACCGCGAGAGCGGCGAGGAACGCACCATCGAGCTCGAAGGCGTATTCATCCAGATCGGCCTCGTGCCCAACACCGAATGGCTGAAGGACACGGGCATCGAACTGTCGCAATACGGCGAGATCGTCGTCGACGAACACGGCGCGACCAACCTGCCCGGCATCTATGCCGCGGGTGATGCGACCGTGATCAAGGACAAGCAGATCGTCGTCGCCATGGGCACGGGAGCGACCGCAGGTCTCGGCGCGTTCGACTATCTCATCCGCAACGAGCCGGTCGAGGAGATCGCGCAGGCGGCGTAGCTTGCTTCGGGCTCGCCCATCCGGGCGAGCCTCATCGGCGCCGTTCCCCCACTTCGTTCCGGGCGCCTGCGGGCGCGCGGACGCGCTTGCGGGCTCTCGTTCGGGAGCCCGTTTTCGTTTGCGCCTGCTTCTTCTGTCATACCCCGAAAGCGGGGACCCGGAGCGCAAAGGCAGCCCGAATGATTATTTCACTCGATCAAACTTCGTGTTTTAATCGATTGGACAGATCAAAACGACTCCATCATCCTCCTGCCATCAAACTCGGATAAGCCGAGTCCCCGGGCGAAAACGGGGGATATCGAGAGAGGAGAGCATAATGGACGTTAAAACTGGCGAAATGGGCGGCTGCCCGATCCACGGCAATGCGATGCGCTCACTGCTGGGCCGGACCAACCGCGACTGGTGGCCCGAGGCGCTGCAGCTCGACATCCTGACCGAGGGCGGGCGCAGCGCGAACCCGGCGGGTGAGGATTTCGACTACGCCGAGGCCTTCAACGCGCTCGACTACGCCGCGCTGAAGCAGGACCTCCACGCCCTGATGACCGACAGCCAGGAGTGGTGGCCGGCCGATTACGGGCATTACGGCCCCTTCTTCATCCGCATGGCGTGGCACGCTGCGGGCACCTATCGCACCGGCGACGGGCGCGGCGGAGCGGGCTCCGGCCAGCAGCGCTTCGCCCCGCTCAATTCCTGGCCCGACAACGGCAATCTCGACAAGGCGCGCCGCCTACTCTGGCCGGTCAAGCGCAAGTACGGCAAGCATATCAGCTGGGCCGACCTCATGATCCTTGCCGGCAATGTCGCGATCGAGAGCATGGGCGGTCCCGTCTTCGGCTTCGGCGGGGGACGAAAGGACGTGTTCGAGCCCGAAAGCACCTATTGGGGCACCGAAGAGCAGTGGGTGAACGAAGGCGTCGCCACGCGCATCCAGCCGAAGGAAGGCATGGCGCTCGAAAACCCGCTCGCCGCGATCCAGATGGGGCTCATCTACGTCAATCCCGAAGGACCGGGCGGCGACCCGCACGATCCCGAAGGAATGGCGCGTGACATGCGCGAAACCTTCGCGCGCATGGCGATGAACGACGAGGAAACCGTCGCGCTCACCGCCGGGGGCCACGCCTTCGGCAAGTGCCACGGTGCGGAGCCTTCCGACACCTTCGGCCGCGCGCCGGAGGGTGAGGACCTGCACCTGATGGGCTTCGGCTGGCTCAACGACCAGGACGAGATCGATCGCGGCCACGTCACCACCTCGGGCATCGAAGGGCCGTGGACCCCCAACCCGACCGAGTGGGGCAATGACTATTTCCGGCTGCTGTTCAAATACGAATACGAGTTGGTCAAATCACCCGCGGGCGCGTGGCAGTGGACCCCGATCGACCCCGAAGAGGCGGACATGGCGCCCGACGCGCGCGATCCGTCGAAGAAGGTCCCGACGATCATGACCACCGCCGACATGGCGCTGAAGCGCGATCCGGAATATCGCAAGATCTCGGAGCGTTTCCTGAATGACCAGGCGGCTCTCGACGATGCCTTTGCCCGCGCGTGGTTCAAGCTGTGCCACCGCGACATGGGGCCAAAGGTCCGCTATCTCGGCCCGGAAGTTCCGCAAGAGGACCTGATCTGGCAGGACCCGGTCCCAGCCGGAAAGGCCCCGTCCGATGGCGAAGTCGCCGCTTTCAAGGCCAAGGTGCTCGACAGCGGCCTGACGGTCAGCGAACTCGTGAAGGCGGCCTGGGCCTCGGCCTCGACCTATCGCTGCTCCGACCATCGCGGCGGCGCGAACGGCGCGCGCGTCCGGCTCGCTCCGCAGAAGGACTGGGCGGCGAACGATCCCGATGAACTGGCGAAGGTGCTCGGCAAGCTCGACGAGCTGCGCGGCGACATGAGCATGGCCGATGCGATCGTGCTCGCAGGCAGCGCGGCGGTCGAGAAGGCGGCGAAGGATGCGGGCATTGAGATCACCGTCCCATTCATGGGCGGACGCGGCGATGCGGGCGCGGAGCATACCGATGCGGCGAGCTTCGAACCGCTGGAGCCCTTCGCCGACGGCTTCCGCAACTACCTGCGCAGCAAGGCCGACGTGAAGACCGAGGACATGCTGATCGACAAGGCGCACCTGCTCGGCCTGTCCATCCCCGAGATGACCGTACTGGTCGGCGGGATGCGGGCGCTGGGCGCAGTGAGCGGCAATCGCTCCCACGGCGTGCTGACCGAAAATCCCGGCGCGCTGACGCCCGATTTCTTCGTCAACCTGCTCGACATGGGGACGAGATGGGCCCCGGTGGAAGACAGCGGCGATGAGGAATATGTCGGCACGGACCGCAAGACCGGCAAGGAACGCTGGCGCGCGACGCGGGCCGACCTCGTCTTCGGCTCGAACTCGCAGCTGCGCGCGCAGGCCGAGCACTATGCCGAGATGGGCAATGAGGCGGCTTTCGTGCGCGATTTCGTGTCGGCATGGACGAAAGTGATGAACGCCGACCGCTTCGACGTGGCTTACGCGAAATACCACGCTTGAGGCACCGTGTAAGGAGTGAAGAGGCCTCCGGGAGATGGTCCCGGGGGCCTTTTTCTTGCGTCAAAACCAGCCCGCATCGCGCAATTCGGCGACCTGCGCACGGGCAACCCGGGCCTCGATCCCGCGCGGCAGGATCAGGCGCACATTGCGCCCCTCGCGCCTGACATCCTCGACCGCGCCGCGCGCGACCCACCAGCTGCGATGGACCTGTCGCCCGTCCCAGCCGGCGAGATGGGCGACTGCGTCGCGCATCCGCATGAGCACGAGGTCCGAACCCAGCGCGGTATGAACGCGCACATAGTGGTCCTCCATCTCAAGCGCGATCACCTCGCTGCCGAGCTCCGCCGGTATCTGGTCGAGCAGCGGATTGCCGCTTGCCTGCGACGGGACAACGACGTGCAGAGGGTCCTGATCGGCGATGGCTGTATCGAGCCGGTCGCCCATCAACTTGCCGGGATCGTCCCGCTGGCGCTCATCCCCTTTGTCGCGGAGCGCATGGAACAGCAACACCACGCCCCCGCCCACGACCAGGACATAGAAATAGTGAACAAGGCCCTCTTCCAATCCCGGCAGGGGGATCGGTCCGGGCAGGTGGCTGACCGCCCAGACGAGGACGGCCATCGGAATCGTCGCGATGAGAGTCGCAGCGAACCACAGCGCCGGGCGCGGCAGGTCCAGCGCGGCTTCGGCCCGGTCGACCAGGAAACCCATCGGGCGATAGATCGCATAGCCCGCATAGGCGAAGCCCAGCCAGGTCACGAGCCGCCAGGCGAGCGGCATTCCGATGCTGCCGAACGGGCCGATTATCGCAAGGAAAACCCCCACTGCCGTCATGATCGCAATGTCGATCACCAAGCGGCGCACGAACGGCGCACGCCGCTCGGCTGAGTCGTTTCCGGAAGAGACGGAAAATTCGACCATGGCCTGAAATACCCTGCCGGTTCGCGCTTCGTAAAGTGGCAAGTCGCGCTGGATCGGGGCGTACGCGACATCCTTTCGCGCAAGCGATGAACATTTCGCGCAGGACAGGTTGCCCGCGACGGGGCCTGCGGCATTTCCCTCGTCATCGACATTGCCCGACCGAAATCCAACCGAAAGGAAGCCTGCGATGATGACGACACTTGCCAACCGCCTTGCCCGTCAAAGCACCGCCGATCACGCAACGCCTTCGCACAGGACACGTTCACACCCGTCGGCCGGCTCCGGCCTCGACCTCTCGCCGCGCCTTCGCCGGCTGGTCGCGCTTGTCGCCCTCGCAATGAGCGCCGCCGCGACCATAGCCCTTGTGCGGGGCCTGTCAGGCATCGCACCCTACCATTCCAATGTCCGCGAACTGGCGATCATCGTCCATGTCGCGACAGTCCTGCCCGCAATCCCGCTCGGCGGCTGGCTGCTCCTGTCGCGTAAGGGCGGGAGGCTGCACAGGACACTCGGCAGGGTCTGGGTCGGCCTGATGGTGACGACGGCGCTCGCCGCGCTGTTCATCGGACAGGGGGGCGGGGCGCTTCACATCAGCCCGATCCAAGTCTTCGTACCGCTCACCCTCGCCGCCTCGTGGAAGCTGGTCACCGCCGCACGCCGGGGCGATATAAAGACCCACCGCAAGGAAGTGCTGATCCTTTTCCTCGGCGCGCTCACCATTCCCGGCCTCGTCGCTTTCGCCATGCCGGGTCGGATGATGAACACCTGGCTGTTCGGATGACACGGACAGGCGGTGCGCATATCGGCGCGCCGCCCGACAGGGCGCATCACTCGAAGATTCTGCGGCACACCTTGCGCGTTTCGGGCCGGTTCTTGCAGGCGAGCAGGATGTTCTGGAACTTGCAGCCGAGCCCGTCGCCCTTTGAGCACAGTTTGGCCGATGCGATCTGAGCCTCGCCATAGGCCTCCTCGCGGGCCAGGTTGTAGAGCCTGTGCTGTGCAGTGCGCGGATCGCAGTAATCGGTTTCGCCTGCCTTGAGACACAACTGGACGTCGATCCATTCGCGCTCCCCGGCATAGTCGGGTTCGATCTGCCGATCGCGGAACATGTCCGACAGCGTCCGGCACGAGGCGATCAGCGAGCCTATGTGGCAGGCGTGTTCGTAGTAGGTCCGCGCCGTGTCGTAATCGGGCGCGGCCATGCCCGACCCGCGATAGGCGGCGGTTCCAGCATTGTTGCAGGCCTGTAGGTCCGGCTCGTCGTCGCGCAGGCAAAGCGGTCCGAGCAACTCGATCGCGCGCCGTCCGTCCTTGCGCCCGGCGCGACCGTCAATGAACCACGAACCAAGATTGTAGCAGGCGTTGTCGTAATCGAGCTCGCACGCCTTCTCCATCCACGGCACCGCCTTCAGGGTGCTGCGCGCCTGCCCGTGCCGGCCTTCGTTGAAGATGATGCCCATGTTGTAACACGCCGCCCCGATACCGCGCTCGCAGCCAGTCCGGTAGAATGAGCTTACCTGCGGGTAGATCGAGGGATCTCTCGGCGAGCGGATTTCCACCAGTGTCGCCCCGGCATAGAAGCAAGAGATTCCGTCTCCTCCTTTGCAACCGACCGCATAGAAAGGGTGTGCCCCATCGTAACTCTTGGCAATCCCTTCGCCGCGCCGCAGCCCGTCCCCGGCATAACGGCACGCGAGCGGATAATTTCCGACGCATCCTTCGACCCTGAACTGCTGCGCCTTGACGGGTGAAGTGGGGACCCCGTTGGTGCCGTTCTGGTGGATCGAGGCGAGCGTGACGCAAGCGAAGGCGATCCCTTCACGGCAGCCGGTCTCGAACAGCTCGAGTGCGCGCGGGACATCTTCGGCCACGCCATTGCCGTTGAACAGGGTATAGGCGAGCGAGACGCAGCCGCGCCGGTCACCCTGCTGGCAGGACCGCTCGGCCAGTCCGTAACCGCGCTCCAGATCGACCTCGACCCCGCCGAGCCCGCGCTTGTAGACATAGCCCAGGAAATAGGCCGCGCGGGCATCGCCTCTCTCGGTGGCTTCACGCAGTTCGGCAACGCTCGCCTCTTCGAGCACCCTCTCGGTGAGCGTGCGCGTCGAGACGGTGGTGATGTCGTCGATCGACAATGCGTTCCACGGCTCGGCCTCAGTCTGCGCGGCGCCTTGAGGTGCGCCCAAAAGAGTCCCGCAGACAACGAGAGACGCAGCCGCAAGCGCGGCGAAATGCTTGATCTTCACTGATTTCCCCCTGTTCTTCGGTGGCCGGACCATGGCAAGCGGTTGTTTGCCTGTCCAGTAGGGGCAAGCGCGCCGGCTGGCGCTAAGTTTTGCTTAACGCGGGCGTTTGAGAACAAGGTAGAGCGCGCCCTCGCCGCCGTGCCTGACATGCGCGCGGCGCACGGCGGCGATGCTGTCGGCGTGGCGACTGGCGGCGAGCCAGTCGAGCAGTTTCGCCCGGATCGCCCCGCGCCGCTCCATCCGGTCCGCGGGGTCGACCGGCCGCTCGCGCCCGGCGACGACGAGCACCACCCGCGCGCCCATCGCCCGCGCCTGATCGAGCCCGTTCATGATCCGCGCATGTGCCATGTCGAGAGTGTGGCCATGCAGGTCCAGTGTCAGGTCGGGTGTCACCCGTCCCGCCTTGAGCCGCCGGTTCCAGTGCGAATCGAGGTCCGAAGAGAAACTTGCGCGCGGCGGGGGCGAAGCGGTGGGCCGCGCCGCTCGCGCCATGCCAGGCCGAACCCCCGCAGAAGCAGGCTTGGTCGGAGTCGCCTTCGGCCCCTGCTGTTTCCGCGAGGCGATCGGGGCGGCCGGGATTTTTCCCACGCCGGGCACCTCGCGCCCTTCGAGCGGGGTGACGCTCTCCGCAAGGCGCGCCCAGGCGGCCTGCTCCTCCGGGGAAAGGCCGCGCGGCGCGCTCATCGTGCCCGCCAGAGACGATCGAGCGCCGGCCAAGGAAGAAGCACCAGCGCCTCGCCCCGCCCGCTCATCGTACCCGCCGTGAAGCGAGCCTGCTTACCTGCGCCCCAGAACGTGTCGAAACGATTCGCGCCCTTGATCGCCCCGCCCGTGTCCTGCGCGATCCAGAGGCCATCTGCCTCGTCTCGGTCGAGATCGAGCCACACCGGTGCGCCCAACGGCACGAAGCGCGGATCGGCGGCGAGTGACACACGCTCCCGGACGGGCACGCCCAGGGCGCCGATCGGTCCGTCTCCCGTCAATTCGCGGAAAAAAACCCAGCTTTCGTTCATCCGCATGAGCTCTCGGCCCTGCTCCGGCTTGTCGCGCAGATAGGCCATGATACCCTGCATCGAGCCGGGATATTGCCCCGGTCCATCGCCCAGCAGGCCACGCTTGCGCATGATCGATCCGATGCTCGTATAGCCGCGCCCGTTCTGCCCGGCATAGCCGATGCGGATGATTTCGCTCTCCGGGGTACGCAGGCGCCCCGATCCCTGGATCTGGAGAAAGAACAGTTCGATCCGGTCGGCCGCCCACGCGATCACCGGGGCCTGTCCCGAAAGTGCGCCGTCCTCGATTTCGGCTCGGCTGTAATAGGGAACGAAGGTGCCGGTTTCATCGAAGCGACCGAGCGGGGGCCTGCCGGTGCGTTGTTCAGACGCTGCATCGCGGGGCCAAGCGCGCTCGAGATCGGGAGGCATGGCGTAGACGGGCACTGTGAAACCCGGGCGGCGAGTGCGGCTGGCACGAATTTCTGGCTCGTAATAGCCGGTGGCGAAGGCGCTGCCGCGCCCGACGCGAACCGCGCCGAAATGGGTTTCGAAAAACGAACCGGCACGCGCGGCTGGCCAACTCCGTGCGGCATCGCACGCGTTCTGCCAGTCGGCCGGAGCAGCAAGACCGCTCGCATCCTCGCGGGCGAGAAGCTTGGGACAGGATTCCCGGAACGAAGCGAGGGCGGCAGCCGCATTGCTTCGAGCGAGCCCGAGCGAGTCGATGGCGGGCCCGCGCGCGATTCCGGCCATTGCGGCGCTGGCAATGATCGGGGCGGGGGGCGAAAATCGGGCTGCTCCGCCAGGTGCGCCCCTATCGGGGATTGCAGCGCATCCGGTCAGCATCAGCAATAGAGCCAGTGCAACCGACCTGCCCATTGTCCATTCCCGTGAGCCTCGCGCGCGCTCCCGCACGGATGCGGCGCCTTAACCCTCGTCGGTTTCGTCGAGCAGCCAGTTGGGATCCTTCGATGCGACATTCCGGCTGAAGGTCCACACGTCGCGGCTCTCGATTGCATCGTCAAGCGAGCCGGCAACGACGTTACCGTCCTTGTCGCGCGTCACGGCCGCGATGTCGGCCACGAACAGGACAGCGATGCGCGCCGTGCGACCCGACCGCCCGCCGTCGAGCGAAGCGGAATGGATACGCGTTTCCTCGATCCGGATGAGCTTGTTGTCGACGCTCTCGCCCGCTTCCTCGCGTGCGTCGATAGCGGCAACGAAGCCTTCATAGACATCGTCATCGCACAATTCGCGCAAGGTTTCCCGGTCTCCGCTCCAGAACGCCTCGAGCACCATTTCATAGGCCCCCTTCGCCCCGGCGAGGAATTGCGGCAGGTCGAAGCGACTGTCCGCCTGCGCGATCTCGCGGATGCCGCGTTCGACCGCGGGCATGACGCCGTCCATCTCGACCACGCGCTGCGGCGCTGTGGGCGCGTATTGCGGCGGCTGGGCAGGACGCTGTGCGTCGTCCTTGCCCGAATCGAAGCGCTGCGGGATCGATTCCTCTTCGTGTTCGGCCCGGCGTCCGAGAACGGAATACAGCCGCAAGCCGAGAAAGGCGGCGATCATGGCGAGGATAACGATTTCTACGATCACAATGGATACCCGATCTTGATTGGTGGTCGCCCCCGCTCCTCCCGCAAGCGCAACTCATGAACCCCTGTCGTGCCCGAAATAGGCATCAATTACAATTCGCCAACGCCGAATGGGTTGCAAATTGCCGCATTTTCGCTGCGTCTGATGCCATTTCCTTCTTCCCGCGCTTCTGCGCAGCGCTATTGGCGCGCTCCGGTTTGGCCCGACATGCCACATCCATCGCGACCGTGTCAGGTTGCGGCCTTGCTGCACCGGTGCTACGCGCGCGCCACAGGCTCGCTGGCCGTCCGCACAGCCACGCATGCCGCGAGCAATGACCATATCCTATTCGAAAGACTTTTCCCATGGCCGATGAAGGCGACGTCCTCACCAATCTCGACAACCAGCCCGGAGCGAACGGCGCGGACAACCACCCCGCAGCCGCGATCCTGACGCAGTACATAAAGGACCTGTCGGTCGAGAATCCGAACGCGCCCGACGTCTATCAATGGCAGGACCAGCCCAAGATCGATGTGCAGTTCAATATCGGCGCGGATCCGGTCGGGCAGGAAGTCCATGAGGTAACGCTCAAGATCAACATCACGGCCTCCGGCGAGAAGGGCAATTTCTATCTCGTAGAACTCGCCTATTGCGGGCTTGTGGGCATGCGCAACATTCCCGAGGAGCAGGGCCACGCCTTCCTCTACGCCGAGGCACCGCGCCTGCTCTTCCCCTTCGCTCGCCGGGTCGTGGCAGACGCCGTGCGCGATGCGGGATTCCCGCCCCTGGTGGTCGATCCGATCGATTTCAACGGCCTTTATGTCCAGCAGCTCAATGCGCGCCGCCAGCAGGAGCAGGGTGCAGCGGCTGGCGATACCCCGGCGCCGGGCAGCGACGCCTGACGCGCGCCGGCCGGGGAGCCTGAGGGCGTGAGCCTGCTCAGGAATGTCGGTACGATCGGCTCGCTCACGCTGCTGAGCCGCGTCGCCGGAATGGCGCGAGAAATGATCTTCTCGCGCGTGCTCGGCGCGAATGCAGTGACGGATGCCTGGTTCCAGGCCTTCATCATCCCCAATGTCTTTCGCCGGTTGTTCGCGGAAGGCGCGTTCTCGGCGGCTTTCGTGCCGATGTTCTCCAAGCGCCTGAACGGCAGCGAGGATCCCGAGAAAGGGCTGGAGGAAGCGCGCAGCTTCTCGGCCGACGTGCTGAGCGTATTCCTGCCGGTCCTGATCCTTTTGGCCGCGCTGTTCGAGCTCGCCATGCCGGGAGTGATCTGGCTTTTGTCCGAAAAGCCGGTCGACCCGCAAACCTATCCGCTCGCGGTCGATTTCGCGCGGATCATGTTTCCCTACATCGTCCTTGTCAGCCTCGTGACGCTCTTCACGGGCATGCTTAATTCGGTCTCGCGCTTCGCTCCGGGGGCGAGCTTCCCGATCATCCTCAACCTCGTCCTGATCGCCGCGCTGCTGGCGGGAGAATGGTTAGCGGTGACACGAGGGGCGAATGTCCGGGACATCGCATACGGTGTCGCCTGGGCGGTGGTCGGGGCCGGGGTCGTACAGCTTGCCTGGCTCTATTACTGGGTGCGGGTGGAGGGGTTCCGCCCGCGCCTGATATGGCCACGCATCACGCCCGAGGTGAAGCGCCTTGCCGTGATCGCCCTGCCGGCCGCGATCGGAGGCGGGGCCTACCAGATCAACACGCTGATCCAGCTCTATTTCCTCAATCAGCTGCAGGACGGGGCTGTGAGTTTCATGAATTATGCCGACCGGCTGAACCAGCTTCCCCTCGGCATTATCGGCATCGCATTGGCGACCGCGATCCTGCCGACCCTGTCGAAATATGTCGGAGGCGAGGACAAGGAGGGGGCGGACCGGGTTCAGTCGGACGCGATCGAGCTCGCCATGCTGCTCACGATCCCGGCAGCGGTGGCGCTGGCCATCTGTGCCGAGCCATTCGTAATCATGATTTTCCAGGGCGGGCGTTTCGACCTTGCCGATGCGGCGGCGACGGGCGAAGTGCTGGCGGTCCTGGTGCTGGGCCTGCCTGCCTATGTTCTGGTCAAGGTGCTGGTGCCCAATTTCTACGCCCGCGCCGACACGAAGACTCCGGTCGTCGCGGCGTTCATCTCGCTCGGCGTGTTCATCGCCGTCAGTTTGACGGTTCTCGATACGCTGGGCGTCGTCGGCGTCGCCCTTGCCAGCGTCGTGGGGGCCTGGATCAATGTCGCCTTCCTGCTGATCGTGCTGGCGCGGCGCGGCCATTACGCCATTCCGGTCGGCCTGCTGCTGCGGATCGCGCGGCAGGTCTTCGCCGCCGCCGCCATGGGCGCGGCCTTGTTCTACGCCCGCGACCTGCTAACCGACTGGTTCGCGGCAGGCGTGATTGCCCGTCTCGCGGCCCTGCTGGCGCTCGTCAGCGCAGCGGCCGTCGTCTATTTCACAATCGCCTTCGCAGTCGGCGCGATCGACCGCCGGCGCATCGCCACCCTAACGAAGAAAGCGACATGACAATGCGAGTCGTCTCCGGCATCCAGCCGACCGGCAAGCCGCATCTCGGCAATTATCTCGGCGCGATCGTCAATTACGTGAAGCTGCAGCACGAGGCCGATGCTGCGGGCGGTGAGTGTTTCATCTTTCTCGCCGATCTTCACGCGCTGTCGATGTCGCATGACCCAGCCGAGCTATCCGAGGCGACGCGCGAAATGGTCGCGACACTGGTCGCCTGCGGGGTAGATCCGGCGAAAACCGTGCTGTTCAACCAGGCGCAGGTCCCCGCCCACGCCGAATTGCAATGGCTTTTGAACGGCACGGCGCGGATGGGCTGGCTCAATCGCATGACCCAGTGGAAGGACAAGGCGGGCAAGAACCGCGAGGGCCAGTCGGTCGCGCTGTTCACCTATCCTGTCCTTCAGGCCGCTGACGTGCTGCTTTACCAGGCGACGCACGTCCCGGTGGGCGAGGACCAGAAGCAGCATCTCGAACTCGCCCGTGACATCGCACAGAAATTCAACACGGATTTCTGTCCGGAGGACGCACCGCTTTTCACCCTGCCCGAACCCTATATCCCTCCCGCCGCCGCACGGATCATGTCCCTGCGCGACGGGACGGCCAAGATGAGCAAGTCCGACATCTCCGACATGAGCCGGATCAATCTCGTCGATGATGCCGACACGATCATGAAGAAGATCAAAAAGGCCAAGACCGATCCCGAACCGCTGCCGAGCGAGGAAAAGGGCCTAGATGAGCGGCCGGAGGCGCGGAATCTCGTCGGGATCTATGCCGCGCTCACGGACAAGAGCACCGCGCAGGTCCTCGCCGAGCATGGCGGCGAGGGATTCGGCGCGTTCAAGCCGAGGCTCGGCGAGGCGCTCGTCGAGGCCCTCGCCCCCATCAATGCCCTCTTCCGCGACCTCAAGGCCGACGAGGAAGCGCTCGATGCGATCCTCGCGCGCGGGGCCGCACGGGCGCGCGAGCGGGGCGTGCCGACGCTCGATGCGGCCTATCGCGCACTCGGCCTCGTTCGAGGCTGAGCCTTGGCGCATGCAACCGTGAAGGAAATGCCTGATTGTGGGGCATTTTCCGACTGGCGAGGCAGTAAAAGCGTTCAATAATGGTTCAGGCCCGGCCTGTAGAAGGGTCATATGACGGTGCTGCATCCGCGCACCGGCCATGTCGCAGGATTGATCGAGGCTGACGCAAGAGCCGCCGGGAACAGGTGGACCGCCACGCCCGGCAAGAACACCTCTCCCATGCGGGGAACAGGCATGAGCGGCGGTCTGCCGGACTAGGCACAAGGCACTGGTGAACTCGCAGAAGGTATGCCATGACACATTCTATCATGAACCCGCATCAACGCTCCTACACGGCTCCGGTTCGCATCGGGCTCGCGCTCGCCCTTGCGGGCAGCCTCGCGGCCTGTGCGACTCCCTTCAAAGCCGATGTCTCGCGCTTCGCCGCGCAGCTTCCCGCACCGCAGGGCGAAAGTTTCGCCGTGGTGGCAGAGGATCCCAAACTGGCCGGCGGGCTCGAATTCGCGATGTATGCCGACCTCGTCGCGCAGGAACTGACCGAACTCGGCTACACCCGCGCCGCATCGCCGTCCGAGGCGAGCCTGCTGGTTCGGTTCGACTACGATGTCGACACCGGGCGCACGCGCGTGCGTTCGACCAATGTCGGTGTTGGCCCAGCCTTCGGCCCATGGGGCGGCTGGGGCGGCTTCGGTGGCTTCGGCTTCTCTCGCGGATGGGGCTTCGGCTTCTACGATCCGTGGCTCGCCGGACCGCAGGTACGCAGCTATACGGTCTATACCAGCGGAGTAGAGATGAAGATCGATTCGACCGCGACCGGCGAACGCCTATTCGAAGGCCAGGCCCAAGCTGTCTCGCGATCGAACCGGCTGCAGACGCTCGTTCCCAACCTGGTGGACGCGATCTTCACCGATTTCCCGGGCAATTCGGGCGAGACGCTGCGCATCACGATCCGCGACGACGATACCAAGAAGGTGAAGGCAATCGACTGACCGATCGCGGTCGGGACTTGCAACCCGGATGGGAGGGAAAGGCGGCGCAAGGGATCAGCGCCGCCTTTTTCGTTGCCCCCCTTGCTTGCGCGAGGGCAGGGGTTCCACCCGACTGAATAGCGGGCGATCAAAGACGCGCGTGGCCGCCGGTCGAACCGAAACCCCGCTCGCCGCGCGCGGTCGAATCGAGTTCGGCGACTTCGCGCCAACCGGCCCGTACGACAGGAGCCAGCACCAACTGCGCCACGCGATCGCCGCGCGCGATCTCGAAAGGTTCGCTGCCGTGATTGATCAGCAGGACCTTCAATTCCCCGCGATAATCGGAATCGATCGTGCCCGGCGTGTTGGGCACGGTGATGCCGTGCTTAAGCGCCAGCCCGGAGCGCGGGCGCACCTGGATTTCGTAATCGGGCGGGATGGCTAGCGCGAGGCCGGTCGCGACCGGGTGCCTCTCACCTGGTGCGATGGTCACATCCTCGGCCGAAACAACATCCATCCCGGCCGCTCCCGCAGTGGCATAGCACGGCAGGTCCAACCCCTGCCCATGCGGCAGGCGCTTCAATTCGACCGGGACCGTGTCCTCGCCCGTCATTCGGCGGCTTCGGCCTTGAGCGTCGAGGCGATCCGTTCGACCAGCGCCATCGCCACATCACGCTTGGGCATCTGCTCGAGCGTCTCGACTCCGCTCTCGCTCACGATATGGACGAGATTGTCATCGCCTCCCATGACATCGCCTGACACGTCGTTCGCGACGATCCAGTCGGCCGCCTTGCGCTTGCGCTTGCGCCGCGCATTATCGACAACATCGTCGGTTTCTGCGGCAAAGCCGATGACGAGTTCGGGCCTCTCCTTGCCTGCGGCGAGATTGGTGAGAATGTCGGGATTCTCGGTCAGCATCAGCGCGGGCGGGGCGGAGCCGCGCTTCTTGATCTTGTCCGAGCGATATTCCTTGGGCCGCCAGTCGGCAACAGCCGCGACCATCACCGCAGCATCGGCGGGCAGCGATGTCTTCACCGCCTTCGCCATGTCGTCGGCGGATTCAACGTCGAGGCGCGTCACGCCTTCGGGCGTGGGGAGGGAGACGGGACCCGCGACCAGCGTGACCCGGGCACCCAGGGCCGCGGCGGCGGCTGCGATGGCGAAACCCTGCTTCCCGCTCGAGCGGTTGGCGATGTAGCGCACCGGATCGATCGCCTCCCAGGTCGGGCCGGCGGTGACAAGCACGTGGCGCCCCTTGAGCGGTCGATGCGAGGGATCGATATCATAGCCCGTTGCGCCGGGTCCGTCGCCTGCGGCGCCCGCAGGCGCGGCGGGCTCGAAGGCTTCGGGCGGAGCCTTGCGCTCGTCGAATTCGTGGTTGAGCGCGCGGGGATCGAGCGGCGGGGCAGCCGAAGCGCCGCCCTTCTTGGCGAGCAGCGGGCCGCCAAGATCGGGCCTGAATTCCGGCGCATCGTCTTCTGCGGGGAATTCTTCACCGCCTTCGCTTTCGAGAGCCTGTTCGCTCCCTTTCACCTCGTCGTATTCGGCCTCGATATCCTCGTGCGTGCGTTTGGGCGTCGAGCGTGGGATTATGCGCGACAGCAGCCCGCCAAGGCCGTGCCCGGCATCGCCGTCTTCCTCTTGCGCTTCGGCGAGATCGTTCGCTGCGGCGACCTGTGCGGCGCCGGGAACGGGGACTGGTTCCTCGACCTCGATCCCGAAATGGGCCGCGATCTCGTGCCAGATCATCTGCGGTTCGGGCAGGCGACCATAGCCGAATTCGCCGCAGGCCATCGCGCCCTCGTCAGGGTGAAGCACCGTCACTCCCGCCTGCCGCAGCCATTCGAGATTGCGTTGGGTCGCCTCGTGCTCCCACATTTTCACGTTCATCGCCGGGACCGCCATGACCGGCTTGTCGGTGGCGAGAATCAAAGTGGTCGCAAGATCGTCCGCGATCCCGCTCGCCATTTTCGCGACGAGATCGGCGGTGGCGGGGCAGACAACGACAAGATCGGCCTCGCGCGAGAGCTGGATATGGCCCATCTCGACCTCGTTTTTGAGATCGAACAGGCTGGTATAGACTTGGTTTTCCGAAAGCGCGGCAAGCGACATCGGCGTGACGAATTGCTGCCCGCCCCTGGTAACGACACAGGTGACATCGCCTCCGCCCTTTCGGATCAGGCGGATAAGTTCCAAGGACTTGTAGGCAGCGATACCGCCGCCCACGACCAGCAGGATTTTCGGTCCAGAGCCGCTCATCGCGTCCCGTATCTCCTTGTCGCGGCGGGATGGCTCCCGCTGCATCGCCCGCCTTTCCACCTAGCCGCCAGACCCCTTGCCGCCAAGGGCCACAAATCGCCTTGCGCCGGGCATGGTTAAGGTTTCGCTTATAC
This sequence comes from Erythrobacter sp., assembly GCF_040217515.1. Lineage (GTDB taxonomy): Bacteria > Pseudomonadota > Alphaproteobacteria > Sphingomonadales > Sphingomonadaceae > Erythrobacter. The sequence goes on along the minus strand of NZ_JAVJPT010000001.1, from coordinate 122,440 downwards.
AGCCCGGGAGCCCGTGCGCCAAATGGCTTGTGACAGGCCGCGCGATGGGCTCATAAGGGGCGGCGACCTTGCGAAAGGACAGAAGCCATGACCATCACCCTGCTGCGCGCCGCCGTGTTTCTGGCCGGGCTAGTCTTCATCGTCATAGGTGGATCGTTCCTCGTCGACCCGGCGGCTATGGGCGGCAGTTTCGGATTGACCCCCCGCGGTGCACAAGGGCTCTCCAGCCTGCGGGGCGATTTCTTCGCCTATTTCGTCGTCGCCGGCGGGTGCCTGTTGATCGGCGCGTGGAAGCGGCGCGGCGATTTCCTGCTGGTAGCGGGCGCGATCTTCGGGCTGACTTTCCTCGCCCGCGCCTACAGCCTCGTGGTCGATGGTTTCTACGTGAATTGGGTGATGCCGATGGGGGTCGAGGCGGTGACGGTAATTCTGATCCTGATCGCCAGCCGCGTACTGCCGAGCGGGGCTTTCTCCCAACGAAAGGACTGAAGCGTCAGCCGAGCAGCCCGGTCGCCACCAGCGCCCATGTCGCGCCCGCGCCGATCGCGCCCGCCAGCAGGTAGCCAAGGATCGACCCGCCGCCGCCTTCGCTTTCGCGCCTCTCCGTAATGAGGCGGATATCGGGCAGCGGAGGCGGTTCGGGAGCGCCGCCCCTGGGCGGGAATTTCTCCTCCAGCCGCCGGATCAGGCCGGGCAGGCGTATCAGCGTTTCCGTATCCTCCTTCACCCGGTCAGCCAGCGCGGCTTCGGGTCCCAGCTCGTCCCTGATCCACGAGCGGACATATGGCGCAGCAGTGTCCCACATGTTGATGTCGGGATTGAGCTGGGTTGCGATCCCTTCGACCATGACCATAGTCTTCTGAAGCAGCAGCAGGTGGGGCTGCGTCTGCATATCGAAATCGCGGGTGATGGCGAACAGTCCGTCCAGCATCTGGCCGACGGAAAGCTCCTTGACCGGCTTGCCGCGCATCGGCTCGCCCACCGCGCGCAGGGCAGTCGCGAATTCGCCGACCGAATGATAGGACGGCACGTATTGCGCCTCGAAATGGATTTCGGCGACGCGCTGGTAATCGCCTGTCGTCAGGCCATAGAGGATTTCCGCCAGCCATTGCCGCGCGCGCCGGTCAATCCGGCCCATGATACCGAAATCGATAGCGACGATGGTTCCGTCACCTTCCACGAACAGGTTCCCCTGGTGCATGTCGGCATGGAAGAAACCGGCACTGATGGCCTGAGTGAGAAAGCTGATGACGAGCTTTTCGGCGATCGCAGGCAGGTCATACCCACGCTCGGCGAGCGCCGCAGTGTTCGAGATCTTGACCCCGTCGATCCACTCGATCGTCAGCACGCGACCATTGGTTCGGTCCCAGTCGATCTCGGGTATCCGATAGCCCCCGACACCGGCCATCTGTTCGGCAAGTTCGCTCGCCGAAGCAGCTTCGCGGCGCAGGTCGAGTTCGGAATTCGACCAGCGCTTGAAATTGGCGATGGTCAGTCGCGGGCGCAGGCGCGAGGCTTCGCCGCCCATCGCCTCGACATGGGCTGCGGCCCATTCATAGGTCTGGATGTCGCGCGCGAATTTCTGCCGGATGCCGGGGCGCAGCACCTTGATCGCGACCTTGCGGCCATCGCTCGTCACGCCCTTATGGACCTGCGCGATCGAGGCCGCCCCCACCGGCACCGGATCGACCTCGGCAAAAAGGTCCTCGAGCTTCTGCTCGAAGCTCGCCTCGATCTGCTCCCTGATTTCGTCGAAGGGGACCGGCGGAAGATTGTCCTGCAGGCTGAGCAGGTTATGCGCCGCCTCCTCGCCGACGAGATCGGGCCTGGTGGCGAGCGACTGGCCGAGCTTGATCGCCGCGGGCCCGATGGCGCGAAAGGCCCCCGCGTAATCGCGCGGACCCTTTGCGCTCGTAAAGGTCGCGAGCCGCGCCAGCTTGACCAAGCGCTTGAGCGCGGGCGGCGCGTTGGGGTCCTCTTCGATCCCCACCAGCGCACGGCGGCGGGCAAGTGTCGTTCCCCAATTGGCGAGGCGTAGCAGATGGATGGCAGGTGCGGTCATGTCAGGTCATTGCGCAAGAGGCGGGAAAAGGTTCCCTCAGGCTTGCCGTTCAAACCTTCCAGCCGGAATGGATCGCCACCAGCCCGCCCATGATCGGCTCGAACCTGGTGTTCATAAAGCCCGCCTTAGCGATCATCTTCTCGAAGTCGGCCATCCGGGGAAACTTGCGGATCGATTCGACAAGATAGCGGTAAGAATCGGCATCGCCCGCGATCACCTGACCCAAGCGCGGCAGGAGCTGGTCGGAATACAGGTCATAGGCCTGCTTCAGACCGGACCACTCGACGGTGGAGAACTCGAGGCAGAAGAACCGCCCGCCCGGCCTGAGCACGCGGTGGGCCTCGGCGAGCGCACGGTCGATATGGGTGACGTTCCTGATGCCAAAGGCGATGGTGTACGCATCGAAGGTGCTGGAGGCGAATTCGACCTCCTCCGCGTTCTGGCAGGTGAACACCAGGCTGCCCTCGTCCTCGCTGCTGCCGCGTTCGACGGCGCGCTCCGCACCGACATCGAGCATTTCCTGGTTGATGTCGGCGACCGTCACATGCGCCCCTCGCGCCACCATGCGAAAGGCGATGTCGCCCGTACCGCCCGCCATGTCGAGCACCTGCTCGCCAGGTTGCGGCTTCACGCGCCTGACGAAGCGGTCCTTCCACAGACGGTGCATGCCTGCCGACATGGCATCGTTCATGATGTCGTATTTCTCGGCGACGCTGGTGAAGACCGCGCCCACGCGGCGCGTCTTTTCCTCAGGCGTGACGTCCTCGTAGCCGAAGGAAACGGTTTCGGGGCCGGGATCGGTTCCGGCGGAGGCTGTATCGTTCATGGGCGCATGCCTTAGGGTGAATCGCTCCGCGGGCAAAGGCCTTGTGTTCGCTAGCGCGCAGGGCGAAAGCGAGGGCTCTTTTCCCGCGGCTACGATGCCGCCCAATCGCAAGCCTTCCGATGCCCGAACTTCCCGAAGTTGAAACCACCGTACGCGGCCTTGCCCGCTTCCTCGAAGGCGAGCGGATCACGCGCGTCACGGTCAACCGGCCGGACCTGCGCCGCCCCTTCCCACCCGATCTCGTGCAGGTGATGACCGGCGCGCGCGTCATCGCGCTGTCGCGGCGGGCGAAATACGGCCTGATCCATACCGATCGCGCGCGGACCCTGGTGTTCCACCTTGGCATGAGCGGGCGCTGGCGGATCGATCCTCCAGCACCCGACACGCACGATCATCTCATGCTCGAAACCGCCGATCATCGCTTCGCGCTGTGCGACCCGCGCCGCTTCGGCTCGGTCGATCTCATAGAGACGGGGGCGCTTGCGGCCTGGCCGCGATTCGCCGCGATGGGCCCCGAGCCGCTGGGCGGGGAATTGACCACAGAGCACCTGAAGGCCGCATTCTCCGGTCGCAAACAGGCAATAAAGCTTTGCCTGCTCGACCAGCGAGTCGTCGCAGGACTGGGCAACATCTATGTCTGCGAAGCCTTGTGGCGTGCGCGGATCCATCCGCGCAAGCCCGGCGGCAAGGTGACCGGGCCGCAGCTTGCCCGGCTCGTCCCGGCTATCCGCGAGGTGCTCGAAGCCTCGATCAGCGATGGCGGATCGACCCTGCGCGACTATGCCGGACCGACGGGAGAACTGGGCTATTTCGCGACCCGTTTCGATGTCTACGGACGAACCGGACAAGCCTGTCGGCGCGACGATGGCGGAACGATTCGCCGCTTTGCGCAAGGGGGGCGCAGCACGTGGTTCTGCCCGAAATGCCAGCGCTGAGCCGCCGTTGAGGCATGCTCGAGGGAATCGTTGACCTTTAGGTCATCCGGTTCTATGAGCCGCGTTTTCCGGCGATGGGACTGGCGCGTCCCGGTACCGCCGATCGATCCATTGACCGCAACCCGAACCCGCGAGCCGGCCGACAGGTCGCTCCGCCAAGACGCGAGACAGACGACACGACATGGCCAACACGCCGCAAGCCCGTAAGCGCATCCGCCGCAACAACCGCCGCGCGCAGATCAACACCGCCCGGATGAGCCGTATCCGCAACTTCATCAAGAAGGTCGAGACCGCGATCGAGGCGGGCGACAAGGATGCGGCAGCGAATGCCCTGCGGGCAGCCCAGCCGGAAATGCAGCGCGGCGTGGCCCGCGGCGTACTTCACAAGAACACTGTTGCGCGCAAGATGTCGCGCCTCTCGAAGCGCGTCTCGGCACTTTGACGGCAGCACAGATCGCCCCGTAGGGCGAATCATCGGCTGCCTATCAGACCTGATTTCGCCCGGCTCGCGAAGTGACGAGCCGATCGCTCCCGCACAGGGCTGCGCCGGTTCGGCGCGGCCCTTTTTCATGTGACAGATATGACCGCGACACGGGCGCGTAACGTTAGGATTTCCTGCGATTCGCGTCGGCTCGACATCGCTTCGGGAAGTAAAACAGGCACTTGGACGAAGGCCTGCGGGCTAGCGCCGAGTCAACAGGATTATTTCACTTTTTTTAAACGCACCTGCTTGCCTTGAAGGGCGAACGGGCCTTTATTTGCATCTCACTCGGGGCGGGACAGCCTGGGTTCTTGAAAGCTGATGGCAGGGTAAATCCCGAGGGAACACGCTTCTCGGGCCCGGATGGATATTGCCTGTCGAAAATTGGGTGCGACATCCGGGAAAGCTTCCGGGTGCGAGGACGAATTGGGGATGTGATGGTGCATAGAACAGACAAGGCGCGGGCCACGCGTCGCGCCAACCACGATGATCTTATGGAAGATGCCGAAGCCGTGAATCTCGCCGCCGACTGGTCCGATATCAGCCAGGGGCTGCGCAAGGATCTCGGGCATCAATTGCACAGCCAGTGGATCCGTCCGATCCAGCTGGGCGGCATCGACAAGGAGACCGGCACGCTCGATCTCTATCTGCCGACCGAATTCGCCGCCAACTGGGTCAATGACCGTTTCCGTGACCGGCTTCAGCTTGCCTGGAAGATCGCGCGCAGCGAAGTGCGCCAGGTGCGTATCCAGGTCCATCCGGGGCGCCGACAGCTGCCCGAACTCAATCTCGAGGATGCGCGCCGCCCGGCGAATGACGGGGCGAGCTCGATCGCCGTCGCAGCGGGAACGATCGGCGATTCGGGATTTACCGGATCGGTTGGGCTCGACCCCTCGCTGACTTTCGCCGCTTTCGTCACGGGCGAGGCCAACGTGCTTGCCTGCAATGCCGCGCAGCGCATGGCGGCGACGGAAAAGCCGCAATTCTCACCGCTTTATCTCAAGGCCGCGACCGGGCAGGGGAAGACGCATCTGCTCCATGCGATCGGCCATGCTTACCTGCAGGCCCATCCGCGCGCGCGCATATTCTACTGCTCGGCCGAGCGATTCATGGTCGAATTCGTGCAGGCGCTCAAAGCCAACCAGATGATCGAATTCAAGGGCCGCCTGCGCAGCTTCGACCTGCTGCTGGTGGACGACATCCAGTTCATCATCGGCAAGGCATCGGCGCAGGAAGAGCTGCTTTACACCATCGATGCCCTGCTCGCTGAAGGCAAGCGCCTCGTCTTTGCTGCAGACCGGGCTCCGCAGGCGCTCGACGGGGTTGAACCGCGCCTGCTCAGTCGCCTGTCGATGGGGCTGGTGGCCGACATCCATGCCGCCGATATCGAGCTTCGCAAGAAGATCCTCGAATCCAAGCTGTCGCGCTTCGCCCCGCTTTGCGTGCCCGAGGACGTGATCGATTTCCTCGCGCGGACCATCACTCGCAACGTGCGCGAGCTGGTCGGCGGGCTCAACAAGCTGATCGCCTATGCCCAACTTACGGGTCAGGACGTTTCGCTCCAGCTGGCCGAGGAACAGCTCACCGACATCCTTTCGGCCAATCGCCGGCGGATCACGATCGACGAGATCCAGCGCACGGTCTGCCAGTTCTATCGCATCGACCGGGCGGAGATGAGTTCCAAGCGCCGCGCGCGTGCCGTGGTCCGGCCGCGGCAGGTGGCGATGTATTTGTCGAAGGTGCTCACCCCGCGAAGTTATCCTGAAATCGGACGCAAGTTTGGCGGGCGCGACCATTCGACGGTTATCCACGCCGTCCGCCTCATAGAGGACCTGCGCCAGCGCGATGCCGACATGGACGGCGATGTGCGCAGTCTTTTGCGCCAGTTGGAAAGTTAGTTCGCACGCAAATCGCGCAGCTTTCGGGCAGGCTTGTCCACAGCCGGAGGCGCTTGCGGATATGTCGTACATCCACGCCTGATCGACAGGGTTATAGACAGCCCTGTCGACAGGCTTTGCACATGATGCCAACAGCCTTTGCATGAGCCTGTCACCGGCCCGCCTCGATCGCTTCGCGCGCCACATCGTCCTGCCGGAGATCGGCGGCGCGGGCCAGGTCGCGCTGGCGCGCAAGCATGTTGTCGTTACCGGTCTCGGCGGGATCGGCTCGCCCGCGCTGCAGTATCTCGCCGCCAGCGGGATCGGGCGCTTCACGCTGGTCGATGACGATGTGGTCGATGTTTCGAACCTGCAGCGCCAGACCATCTTCACCATGCGCGATGTCGGGCACGGCAAGGCGACGAGCGCGCGGCGCTGGCTCGCCAATTTCGACGATTCGCTCGGCATCGAGATCTCGGATGCGCGGATAACCTCGCACAACGCGCCCGGAATCGTCGAGGCGGCCGATCTCGTGCTCGACGGGACGGACAATTTCGCCACCCGGCTCGCCGTCTCCGATGCATGCGTCGCAAAGGGCGTGCCCTTACTTTCGGCTGCGGTCGGTCGATTTCAGGGCCAGGTCGGGGCCTTCGCCGGACACCTCGCCGAACAGCCGTGTTATCGCTGTTTCGTGGGCGATGCCTTCGACGCCGAGGATTGCGATACCTGCGCCGAAGACGGTATGCTCGGAGCAATGGCCGGCTGGACCGGGAGTTTTGCCGCGATGCAGGCGGTGCGGGTGCTGCTCGAGGGCGTGAGCACTTTCGGTCGGCCGCAATGGGGCCGGCTCCACCTCTTGGACGGAATGACCCCCGGGATGCGCACGCTCAATATCGCCAGGGACCCCGCCTGCAAGACCTGCGCCACGGACTGACGCAGCTCACGCTCGCCCTGCCGCAGGCAGCGCAGCGCATGGAACCGGCAAGTAATCCTTTCGTTGACCTTGGTGAAGGAAAGGATGAATTCATGACACTTCTCAATATCTTGATCCTCAGCGCCGGCGCGATCTTCGGATTTTCGCAGTGGCAGAAGATGAAGAAGAAAACTCCGGACGATCATCGCCCGAAACCCGAAGAAAAGTTCAAGGGCGGCGGGGAGCCGACCAGGGCGGGGTAATGCTCCCGCGCATCCACCGAAACCATGAAGGGCCGGCCCCTGCGCCGGCCTTTTTCATGCGCGTGTGCCGGGTGAAGCCACGATGACGGATGGTAAGGATCGCAACGAACTCGCAGAGGACCGGACCGACTGGGCCGAGGATCGCACGCTCATGGCGAACGAGCGGACTTTCGCCGGGTGGATGCGGACAGGGCTCGCCGCGGTCGGCATCGGGCTCGGGTTCAATGCGCTTTTCGGAAAGCTCGACCCGGTTTGGGTGGCAAAAGGTATAGCGACGCTTTTCATCGCGATCGGCGTGTTCGTCTTCTGGAGCGCGCAGCGCAATGCGCGGGCGGTGCAGAAACGGATGGATTCGCACGACGCATCGCCAATCCGCACTTCGAACATGAAACTGATCGCGGCCGCGATGGCCTTAGCGAGCATCTGCCTTGCCGCCGGGATCTGGGCGATCGACCTGCGAGGGCTTTAGCGGTCGCATTTCTACAAAGTCTCGCGCCGCGCCTGCGTTAGGTTGGCACCATGACCCGCTCCCTTCTATGCTTCGCCAGCGTTCTTACGCTCTTCGCCGCCGTGTTCGCGTTTCCGTTGTCGGCCCAGGCACCGCAAGAGGCCTACGAACGTGCGATCGTGGCTGAGGAACAGGGCGATTTCGACGGCGCGCGCAGGCTTCACAGCCAAGCCTGCGATGCCGATCACGCCCCCGCTTGCCGCGAGATGATCGTGATGCATCTCAAGGGGCGCGGCGGCCCGAAAAGCGACAGCGCGGCGCGAAGCATGGCGGAAAAAGCCTGCCGCCTCGGCTCCATCGACGGCTGCTCGATCCTCATGCAATTCGCTTACACGGCCAAGGGCGGACCCGCGGATTTCGGGCTGGTCCGGCGCTTGGGAAAGGCCGTCTGCAAGAGCGACGATGACGGCGACGCGATCTCGTCGCGCGCCTGCTTCCATTTCGGGCGAGCGCTTTTGACAGGCAAGGGGGGACCGACCGACCTGGCAGGAGCCGAGAGCGCGCTCACCCTCGCCTGCCGCGGCACGGTTCCTCAGGGCTGCACGCAACTGGCCGCGCTACACCTCGGTCGGCATGGCGGCCCTCGCAACGATGAGAGGGCGGCACGATTCCTCGCGCATGCATGCATTCGCGGCGAGAAGGACGTCTGCGACATCTACGATTCGGACCCGATTTCCATGCGCAAACGGGCTACAGAGGCATGCGAGGCGGGTGACAAGGGAGCCTGCCTCACCCTTGAACGGCCCTGAACACCGGATCAGCTCCCCAGCACCTCGTCCACCCATTGCGGCACGATCTCGCCCGCGCGGCCGTGGCGCGATTCGGTGAAGAAGCGGCTGCCTTCCGAGGGTTCCAGATTGAGCTCGAGCGTGCGTGCGCCGTTCATCAGCGCCTCCTGCACAAAACCCGCCGCCGGATAGACCGCGCCGCTCGTCCCGATGCTCACGAAGAGGTCGCACTCGCCAAGCGCGGCGTAGATCCGCTCCACCCGGTAGGGCATTTCGCCGAACCACACGACGTCCGGCCGCAAGGTCGGCGCCTGGCAGACGGGGCATGCGGGCCGGTCCAGCAGCGGCACATCGAGCGGCGAGCGCATTTCGCACGCGGTGCACAGCGCGCTCGACAATTCGCCGTGCATGTGCAGCACGTCCCTCGACCCGCCGCGTTCGTGCAGGTCGTCGACATTCTGCGTCACCAGAAGCAATTCGCCCGGAAACTCGGCCTCCAGCCGCGCGAGCGCGCGGTGCGCCGGGTTGGGCTCGACCGATTTCAGCGCCGCGCGCCGCGCATCGTAGAAGCCGAACACGAGATCAGGATTGCGCGCAAAACCTTCGGGCGTTGCGACGTCCTCGATCCGGTGGCGCTCCCATAGCCCGCCCGCATCGCGAAAGGTGTCGATCCCGCTTTCTGCGGAAATGCCAGCGCCTGTGAGGATGACGATACGCTCGAACTTTGCCATGAACGCCTTTGACCACAGGAGGCGGAGCGGAAGCAATGGCGCAAGGGGCTGACAGCGAGACGACGCGGCGATTCGCCGTGATCGGGCACAAGGGCCGAATGGGCCGCGCGATCGCGGCGGCGATCGAGGAAGCAGGCCACGAATTCTGCGTCGGGGTCGATCAGGGAGGCGACCCCGAGCCGCTGCTCGGCCAGTGCGACGTGGCGGTCGATTTCTCTGCGCCCGGCGGACTGAAAGCGAGCCTTGCGGCGGCGGAGACGGCAGGCATCCCGATCCTGATCGGCACGACGGGTCTCGACGAGACGCATTTCACCCTGATTGCCGAGGCCGCGAAGACGATCCCCGTCCTTCAAACCGGGAATACCTCGCTCGGCATCACGTTGATCGCCCATCTCGTGCGCGAAGCAGCGGCGCGACTCGGGCCCGAATGGGACATAGAGGTGCTGGAGATGCATCACCGAATGAAGGTCGATGCGCCCTCGGGAACGGCGAAATTGCTGGGAGAAGCGGCGGCCGAAGCGCGCGGAATCGCACTCGCCGACAATACGGAAAGCGGTCGGCATGGCCATACCGGCGAACGCGGCCGCGGTACGATCGGTTTTGCCACCCTGCGCGGCGGGACCGTCGCGGGCGAACACAGCGTCATCTTCGCCGGCCCGCAGGAACGCATCACGCTCGCCCATTCGGCCGAGGATCGCGCGATCTTCGCGCGCGGCGCCGTGAAGGGCGCGCTTTGGCTGACCGACCAGGGGCCGGGCCGCTACCGGATGGAGGACGTGCTGGGCCTGTGACCGGATCGGAAAGCGGCCTTGCAAACGCGCCCATGACCCTTCGCGCAAAGACCTATCGCCAGCTCTTCGCCTCGGCGCGAAGCGACGGTCATCTGACAGCATGCGACCGAGTGATCGTCGTCGCGATTCTCGCCTCGGTTGCGGTCGCGATCATAGGGACGGAAAAGACCTTCGCCGCCGAGAACCGAAGCGCGATCCTGTGGGCCGAATTTGGCTTCGGGATCTTTTTCCTGGGCGAATATTGCGCGCGGCTCTGGTCGGTCGCGGAATGCCCCGGACCGCACGGCGACTGGACGAAACGACTGCGTTGGATGCGTTCCTTTTTCGCGCTGATCGACCTGTTCGTGGTCGTCGTCACGCTTGTACCTTTCGCGTTGATGGGTGCCCCGATCCTGCGCCTTCTCAGGCTGCTGCGGCTCGCCGCGCTGCTCAAGTTCGGGCGGTTTTCGATGGCATTGAAGGCGCTCGGATCGGCGGTGATCGAACGACGCTACGATCTCTACGTGACCGGCGCACTCGCCATGGTCCTGTTGCTGAGCGGGGCGACCGCGCTCTACTGGGCGGAAGGCACGGTGCAACCCGATGCCTTCGGCTCCATCCCGCGCGCCATGTGGTGGTCGGTCATCACCCTGACGACGGTCGGATATGGCGACGTGTCCCCGATCACTCCACTCGGCAAGATGCTTGCCGCCGTCGTCGCGGTGGGCGGGATCGCGCTGGTCGCCATGCCTACGGGAATCATTGCGGCGGCTTTCTCCGATGCGATGCAGACCTATCGGGAAAACCTTCCCCCGCCCGATCAGGATCACACGACGCCATGACGAAAGACCAGATCTTCGAGTTCTTCCGCCGTCTGGCCGAGGACAATCCCGAACCCGAAACCGAGCTGGAATACGGCAATGCCTATCAGCTCGTCGTCGCGGTCGCGCTGTCGGCACAGGCGACCGATGTCGGCGTAAACAAGGCCACGCGCGCCCTCTTCGAAAAGGTCCGGACCCCGCAGGACATGCTGGATCTCGGGCTGGAGGGGCTGACACAGCACATCAGGACCATCGGGCTGTTCAATTCCAAGGCCAAGAACGTCATCGCGCTCTCGCAAATGCTGGTCGACGACTATGGCGGGGAGGTCCCAGCCACGCGCGAGGATTTGGTGAGGCTTCCCGGGGTCGGGCGCAAGACCGCCAATGTCGTCTTGAATTGCTGGTTCCGGCAGGAAACCTTTGCCGTCGACACCCACATACTGCGCGTCGGCAACCGGACCGGCCTTGCCAAGGGCAAGACCCCCGAACAGGTCGAGGCGAAGCTGGAAAAGCGCGTGCCGCAGCCCTTTCGCCTACACGCTCATCACTGGCTGATCCTGCATGGCCGTTATGTCTGCAAGGCGCGCACGCCCGAATGCTGGCGCTGCCAAGTGGCGGATCTGTGCAGCTTCCGCAAGAAAGTGCCGGAGAAGCCAAAGCACCGCTGACCCGCGCCGGTGTTAGCATTTCCATATGCGGGAACCTTGCCTTGGTGCTAGTTCTTTCATGGACAGGGGAGACGAGTTCAGGCCCGGCCCGGGCATTTCGCGCAGGGTCGCGTCCGGAGAGGAAAGCCAGATGAAAACCACCTTGATCGTAGCCGCCCTGCCCTTGTTCGCGCTGGCCGGTGCCTGCGCACCGATGGAGGAAGGCGAACGCTCCGATGAGCCCACCGCCTATGATCCGCCCGTGCGTGTGGTGGGCGAGCCGCGCAATTGCATCCCGCTCGCGCAGATCCGCCAGACCCCGGTGCGCAGCGATGATGTGATCGATTTCGAGATGCGCGGCGGGCGCGTGTACCGCAACGTCCTGCCCAATTCCTGCCCGCAATTGGGGCTATGGGAATCCTTCACTTACGACACCGAGATCAGCCGGCTGTGCAGCGCTGAGATCATCTACACGCTCCAGCAGATCGGCGGCGGAGTACAGCGGGGCGCGGGCTGCGGCCTCGGGCAGTTCGTACCGGTCGAATATGTCGACGAGGACGAGGCAAACTAGACGGCCCCTTTCCCGCTTAATCGACCATTCAGCGAAATGAAGTCACCCTTCGCTCGCTCGCGCACTGACAGGGAGCACCGCCGATGAACTGTCTCGGACCAGGCATGGCGACAGGCGTCGCGCTCGCTCTCACCGCCTTAGCAACGGGTTGCACCAGCGTGGCACCTAGCGGCTCTTCCCAGCCCGTCGCGGCGCTCGAAGAACGGATCGACAATTCGCGCCTCTGGCCCAAGGAGGCGAGCGTTTTCGTGCGCGGCGAGGGTGAGCCCAAAAGCTGCCTGCAAACCGCCGACACCGTTTTCGTCGTCAATGACGAGGATAGCCTCATGTTCATGAATGACGGCCGGTTTTATCTCAATCGGCTGCAAAGCGCTTGCGACAACGTGCTGGTTTCGGGCTTCACTCAGCCTGCGGGCTTCGGCCGGAGACAGGTCTGCTCGGGCATGAGCGTAACCCTGCCTGACAAGTTCGGCGGCTTTCCCAACGCCCAATGCCATCTCGGTGCTTTCGAACCGCTCGAACTGGCAGAGCCGGGCGACACGGGGGAAAGGATCGTGCTGAACGCGGGCGAAACTATACGTCGTCCGCGCTGATCATCTCGGCCCGGTCGAGCTCGCCCGTCAGGCTCGCCACCGTGGTCGCCACTGCCGCGTCGCCGCTGACATTGGTCGTCGTCCTCATCATGTCCATGATCCGGTCGACCCCGGCCACCAGCGCGATGGTTTCGAGCGGTACGCCGACAGCGCCAAAGACGAGCACCATCATGATCAGCCCCGCGCCCGGGATCCCCGCTGCGCCGATCGCGCCGAGTGTGCCGAGGATAGAGATAGTGAAATAGTCGGCCCAGCTGAGATCCACGCCGAAGGCCTGCGCGCCGAACAGGGTGGCGAGGCCGAGATACATCGCGGTCCCGTTCATGTTGATCGTCGCGCCCAATGCGATGATGAAGCTTGCGACCGAATTGGAAACGCCAAGGTTCCGCTCGGCGCAGCGCAGCGTTACGGGCAGCGTCGCATTGGAACTCGCGGTCGAATAGCTGACCGCGATCGCATCGGCGATGCCCCGGAAGAAATCGATCACGGGAAGCCGCGCGATCAGCTTGATCATCCCACCATAGATGAAGGCTATGATCAGCACGCAGCCGAGATAATTGAGGCTGACAAGGATGCCGAGCGCCTGCAGCGCCTCGAGGCCCAGCGTGCCGGCCACCCACGCCATCAGGGCGAAGACGCCGAAAGGGGTCAGCTCCATCACGATCATCGTCACTTTCTGCATGACGACGCTGCCGCTTTCGAAAATTTTCAGGACCGGCTCGCCCTCCTCCTTCGCCATCAGGATCCCGATCCCGATCAGCAGCGAAAAGACGATCAGAGGCAGGACATTGACATCCGCCATGACCTGCACCGGGCTCGAGGGTACGACCTCGAGGATCATGTCGGAAAAGCTTTGTGCGTTCTCCCGGCGGTCATTGGCCCTGTCGAGCGCCGCCTCATCGAGCGTCATGCTGCGCGCATCAATCCCCGATCCGGGCGTGAGAAGGGTGCCGATCGCAAGGCCGAGCCACACCGCGATCTGTCCGGTGACGATGAATATGAGAAGCGCGCGCCAGCCGACGCTACCCAGCTTCCTCAGATCCCCGATGCTGGCAACGCCCGCGACAAGGCTGAAGAATATCAGCGGCACGACCAACATCTTGATGAAGGCGATAAAGATGTCGCCGATGATCTTGATACTTTCCGCCTCCGGTCCCCACAGGAACCCGACCACGATGCCAAGGACGAGCGCGCCGATCACGCGCTGCCACAAGGGAATGGCGAACCATGTTTTCATGCGCAGATCAGACCCCCTGCTTGAAATCCAGCGCCAGCGCGCCTTGGGCAATGCGCGCATAAATGCGCGCCAGCTTATCGAGGTCGGGGATGGCCACGGCCTCGTCACGTTTGTGCATCGTCGCATTGCACAGGCCGAACTCGATCACCGGGCACACGGCGCGCAGGAACCGCGCGTCTGACGTGCCGCCCGTGGTCGATTGCTCGGGCGGGATGCTGGTTTCGGCCTCGATCGCTTCGGCGACGAGATGCGAGAAGGGTCCCGGTTCGGTCAGAAAGGGCTCGCCCGAAATGATCGGCAGCGCGCTCCCACCGTGCTTTTCTGCGATGGCGACGACGCGTTCCGAGAGGCTTGCCCCCGAATGCAGGTCGTTGAATCGGATCGAGATGCGGGCCTTGGCCTGAGCCGGGATGACGTTGTGCGCCCGGTTCCCGACCTCGATATCGGTGATCTCGAGATTGGAGGGCTGGAACCAGTCCGTGCCCGTATCGAGCACCAACGCATCGAGTTCGGCCAGCATCGCGACCAGTTTGGGGATCGGATTGTCGGCGAGATGCGGATAGGCGACGTGGCCCTGGACGCCTTCGACGGTCAGCCAGATATTGACCGAGCCACGCCGCCCGATTTTCATCACGTCGCCCAGCCGACTCACGCTTGTGGGTTCGCCGACGAGGCACAGGTCGGGCCGGATGTCCTCGGCATTCATGTAATCGATCAGAGCGCGCGTGCCATGAAGCGCCGGCCCTTCCTCGTCGCCGGTAATGATAAAACTGATCGTCCCCGCCTCGCGCGGCACTTCGGCGGCTGCACTGACCATGGCCGCGATCGCGCTTTTCATGTCGACCGCCCCGCGCCCGTGGAGCAATTCGCCGCGAATGGCCGGCTCGAAGGGCTCGGTAGCCCAGCCTTCCCCCGGCGGGACCACGTCGAGGTGGCCCGCAAAGGCGAAATGGGGCGCCCCCTTCGGCCCCCGACGAATGGCGAACAGATTTTCGACCGGGGCCTCGTCGCTGCCTTGCGGGCCATCTCCCCGGATAAAGCGATGGACGGCGAAACCGAGCGGGGCCAGGATCGCTTCCAGTTCATCGAAGACGGTGCCTGTTGCGGGTGTCACGCTGGGCGCGGCGATAAGCCGCTTGGCAAGTTCGAGGGTTTTGCTCATCCTCTACTCGCTAGCAGGAGAACGCGCCCATGCCCAAGCTCGATCTGGCGTCCATCAAACAGACCAATGCGACGGGCTATCCCGCGCCTTTCGATGAGACCGTGCGGGGCCGCCACTATCGCAGACTCGCGCCTCTTGCGGGCCTTACCCGGATGGGGGCGAGCCACGTCGTGCTCGAATCGGGCGCATGGTCCTCGCAGCGGCACTGGCACAGCGAACTGGACGAGCTCGTGGTCGCGATCTCGGGCGAGGCCGTGCTGGTCGAGGATGACGCAGAAACCCCCGTTCGCGCGGGCGATGTGCTCGCCTGGGCTGCAGGTGATGCGAACGGGCACCACCTTCAGAATCGTTCCGAAGAGCCCTTCGTCTATGTCGCCATCAGCGCCGGTGAGGCCGCGCGCGACGAAGGGGTCTATCCCGATATCGACATGACCTTCGGCCCGGGCGGCTATTACCGCAAGGACGGCACCCGCTACGCCACCGAGCGCCTGCCCTAACGGCGTTCGGTCGGCGGCAACGGTCCGGGGGCGAAGGCGCTCTCGAGAAGTTCGGCGATACGTATGCCGGCCTGCTGCACGCGGCGCTTCGCAATCGGCACGCCGCGCACGATGTCGTCCTGTGTAAGTTTCGTTTCCTTGGGCAATTCGCTCTCGCACACATTCTCTGTGTCGAAGGCAGTCGGGTAGACGAAGCTGCGGCTGATCTGCCAGCTCTCGCGGCCCCATTCGGCGGGCGTGCCGCCTCCCAGTTTCGCCGATTCAGCGGCGGAATAACGGCGCACCACCGGGTCGGCGGGGTCGCTGATCGCACGCTCGGCAAGCGGGCCGTCCCAGATGCGGTGCAGGTTCAGGCCCGGCTTGATCCCGTAAGCGGCCCTGCGGTCATTGCCGCCGCGATCGCCCTTGTCGCCCGAATGAAGCGGCATGTGCACGTCGCCTACGAAATGGACCATGAAGGCGAGCGCTTCGAGCCGGACATGGTCGGGCAGGCTTTCATCGGCGAGCACGCGGTGGGCGCGCTCGATCTGGCCGGTAACGCAGGACCCGCCAGGGCAGTTGGCGCGCGCGTCATACGCCTCGCAGATCGGCGCCGTGCGGTAATGCCAAGCCGCAGTGTAACCCCAGCGCCAATAATCGCGCCGGATGCAATCGGGCCATACGCTCGCATCCTCGATCGTCGCCAGCGAACAGTCGGGTGTGCCCACGAGCTTTTCCGAAGCCATCAGGCGGCGGATGCCGGCGCGCGTTTCGGGGGAAACATTGGCCTCGGCGATCTCGGCGGTCTTGCGGTGCGCATAAAAACCCCAGGCCTGCGCCGCACTGGGCAGCAGCGCGCTCGCCAAAAGCGCCAGCAGCGCCGCCGTGCTCACATGGCCGTTTCGTATTGCTCGATCACCCATTGTTCGTTTTCCGCCGCCTCTATCCAGCTTTGCATCCAATCATGTTCCCACACCGCCTGCATGTAGCCCTGCGCAAAACCGGGAACCGGAACCGCATAGGTTATGAAGCGCGAGACCACGGGCGCGTAGACGATGTCCGCTGCGCCGAACGTTCCGAACAGGAACGGCCCGCCCTTGCCGTGACGCGCGCGAGCCTCCGCCCACAGGCCGAGGATGCGCACGATATCGTGGCGGGTCTGCGCCGTCACGTCACCCGGCTGGATACGGCGGCGGATATTCATCGGCATTTCGCTGCGCAGCGAGCTGTAGGAGGAATGCATTTCGGCAACCATCGCCCGGGCCATGCCGCGCGCGACCTCGTCCTTCGGCCAGAAACGCTCGCGCCCGACCTTGTCGGCGAGATATTCCATGATCGCGAGACTGTCCCAGATTACCGCGTCACCGTCCCACAGGATCGGGACCTTCCCGCTCGAGGGCTGCATTTCGTCATGCTTCGCCCGCTCCCATTCCTCGCCCTTCATGGGCACGATAATCTCATCGAAATGGAGGCCCGACTGCTTGGTCGCGAGCCAGCCGCGCAACGACCAGCTCGAATAGTTCTTGTTGCCGATGATGAGCTTCATGGCTTTCCTGCTCCACCTTGCGGACGCCACGTCTGGAAAGGCGGCGCACTGCCATTTCCGCAGGTAGGCATACAGGCTTGGGCTGTCGAGGTTGATCGGGCTAGACGGACTCGCAGCAACCGGAGATTCGATCAGCCATGACCCTGCCCCCGTTCCATCTCGCCTTCCCGGTAGACGACCTTGCCGCCGCGCGGCGATTCTACGGCGAAGTCATGGGCTGCGTCGAGGGTAGGTCATCCGACGACTGGGTAGATTTCGACTTTCATGGCCACCAGCTCGTCGCCCACCTCGCTCCCGGCGGGGCGGGCGACCGGGCGAACAACCATGTTGACGGCCACGGTGTCCCGGTTCCGCATTTCGGGCTGGTTCTCGAAATGGCTGTTTGGGAGGCGCTCGCCGAGAGGCTTCGCGGGGCCGGGTGCGAGTTCGTGATCGAGCCGACCGTGCGCTTCAAGGGCAGGCCGGGCGAACAGGCGACGATGTTCCTGCGCGATCCGGCGGGCAATGCGCTCGAATTCAAGGCTTTTGCGGACCAGGGCCAGCTGTTCGCGGCCGGGTGAACATCACGCCGTGCGCCCGCCGTCTATCGGAAGAACGGCGCCGTTCATGAAGCCAGGGGCCTCACGCAGGAGCCAACAGACAAGATCGGCGATCTCGCCCATCTCGCCGAAGCGCTGAGCAGGGGTCGCCAGCCGCAGGCTTTCGAACAGTTCGGGCATGTTCGCTTCGAAGGCGCGGAATTTCTCGGTCGCGATGATGCCTGGCGCAATCGCGTTGATGATCATCCCCTTGTCGGCATAGTCGAGCGCGGCCGAGCGGGTGAGACCGATGAGGCCCCATTTGGCGGCGGAATAATCGCTCATCGCCTTCGTCCCGCGCAGGCCCCCGGTCGAGGCGGTGTTGACGATGCGCCCCCCGCCGCCGCGCAGCATCAGCGGGATTTCATGGCGCATGAGGTGAAAGACCGATGTCAGGTTGACCGCGAGCGTTGCCTCCCAGCGTTCGGGCGGGGTTTCGTGCAGCGGCGAATCGCCAAGCGTGTCGCCGAGATTGTTGAACGCCCCGTCGAGCCGCCCGTGCGCGCTGCCGATCCGATCGATCAAGGCCGCAACGCTGGCGGAATCGGTTCCGTCGAAGGCCATCGCCTCGGAGCTTCCTCCGGCGGCCTCGATTTCGCCCGCCAGTTTCTCGAGTTCATCCAGCCGCCGCGCTGCGACCACCACATGGTCCCCTGCATCGCCGAGCGCGAGCGCGGCTTGCCGTCCCATGCCCGAGCTTGCCCCGGCAACGAGATGGATCGGTCTATCCGGCATCGATGTCCTCCAGAAACGCGTCGATCGCCGCGGCCTTTGCTGCCGGTCCGTCGCGGCCGTGCGCAAACCGCGCGCCCTTCACCAACCGCGCGACCTCCTCGCTCGCCGGGTCGAGCGCCCCGCTCCCGTCGCAGAGCACAAGCACCGGCAGGTCGAGTCGCGCCAGCGCGGAACGCACCTCGTGGCGAAAGACTGCCTCGTAAGGGAGGTGATAGACTTCGAGATTGTTCAGCACCTCGAGCGTGAGATCGTGCAACAAACGGGGGTCGAGATCTCCGCCTGCGCGAAGGTGGGCAGCATCTTTCTCGAAATGGGGAAAGAAGATCATCTGGTCGCGGATGAAGTGCCAGGCCCAGTGGAACTGGCTGCCGGTTGCATCCGGCGCCCTGCGCGGCGCGTACCGTGCCAGGAAGTCGGCGCGGGTCGCATCGTCCAGCAACGCCACCCCGTCGAGCACCAGGCCTGCAACCCGGTCGGGCTCGGCAAGCGCCCATTCTATCGCGACATGCGCCCCGGTATGCGTGCCATACAGAGCCAGCCGACCTATCCTGAGATCGCAGGAGGCGCGCGACAGCATGTCAGCGAATTCGGCTATGGCCGGCGCGGATGCGCGCGGGGCGCAGGAATGGCCGTTGCAGGGCGTATCGAAAGCAACAAGATCGCGCGCCTCGCCCATGGCCAACATCAATCCCTCGAGCGAGCGCGAGGAAGACGGCGAGGCATGGAGCATGGCAAGGGGCACGGCCCGTCCTGCACCCGAACGTCGGCGAAGGTGGATCTGCCCTTCCTCGATCCCCGCATAGGCCTTCTCTATCCGCATTGCGCCCCCTTGCTTGGCCCGGAAGGCTAGGAAAGCAACGCGACGAGCGACAAGCGGTGCATGCCTCTGTCCGCACAGCGAGGAGGACCGGCCGCTATTCGAACCAGCTCTCGCCCATTGCATCGGCAACCACCGACGCCCGCAAAGCGGCAATGCCCATGCCTTTTTCCGCACTGGTCAGATGCAATTCGGGAAAGGCCGCCGGGTGCTTGCGTGCCTCCTCGGCGACCCGGTCGGCGACTCGCTCGAGCTCGGACGCCTTCACCTTGTCGGCCTTGGTCAGCACGATGCGATAGCCGACAGCCGCCTCGTCGAGCATCCGCATCATTTCGCGGTCGATGTCCTTCAGACCGTGGCGGCTGTCGACCAGCACGAGATTGCGCGCGAGCACCTGCCGCCCGCGCAAATAGCTTTTCACGAGGGTCTTCCAGCGTTCGACCACCTTCACCGGGGCCTTGGCAAAGCCGTATCCGGGCATGTCGACCAGCCGGAAATGCGTCGGCTCGCCCACCTCGAAGAAATTGAGCTCCTGAGTGCGGCCAGGCGTGACCGACGCGCGGGCGATCGACTTGCGACCTGTCAGCGCGTTGAGAAGCGAGGACTTGCCGACATTGCTGCGCCCGCAGAAGGCGATTTCGGGCACGGTCGGATCGGGCAGGAATTTCAGCTGCGGAGCCGAGAGCAGGAAATCCACCCGACCCGAAAACAGCCGCGAGGCGGCGACTTCACGAAGCTGGCGCGCGCGCTCGCCCGCCGCATCGGCTGCATCGCTCACGCCTTGCCCTTCTTGGTGTCCTTGCCCTCATCCGCCTTCTTTTTCGCCATGTCCTGCTTGTCCTTCTCCGCCTGCGCGCGAAGCTGGGGATGGCGTGAATAGAGATAGCTCTGCTGGGCCAGCGTGAGAATATTCGATGTCACCCAGTAAAGCAGCAAGCCCGCGGCGAACGGCGCCATGACGAACATCAGGATCCACGGCATGATATTGAAGATCTGCTGCTGCATCGGGTCCATGGCCGAAGGATTGAGACGGAAGGTGAGCCACATCGTCACGCCCAGCAGAATCGCCAGCGGCCCGATCGCGAGAAAGCCGACGACCTCATAGGGCAGCAGGCCGAACAGGTTGAGGATATGCGCCGGGTCGGGCGCGGACAGGTCGCGGATCCACAGCGCGAAGGGTTCGTGGCGCATGTCGATCGCGAGGATCAGCACCTTGTAGAGCGCGAAGAAGATCGGGATCTGGACGAGAAGCGGCAGACACCCGGCAAGCGGGTTGACCTGCTCGTCTTTATAAAGCTTCATGATCTCCTGCTGCTGCTTCTGCTTGTCGTCCTTGTAGCGCTCCTGGATAGCCTTCATCTTGGGCTGGACGGCCTTCATCTGCGCCATGCTGGAGAACTGCTTTTGCGCAATCGGGAAAAGCAGGCCGCGGATCACCACCGTCATCAGGATGATCGCGACACCGAAATTGCCAACCAGCGCATTAAGATTGCGCAGCAGCCAGAGCAGCGGCTTTTCGAGGATCTGGAACCAGCCCCAGGAAATCGCGAGCCCGAAATTCTCGATGCCGAGTTCATCGGCATAGGTGTCAAGCAGCTCGCTCTCCTTGGCGCCGACGAACAGGCGGGTTTGCTGCGTCAGGGTTTCTCCCGCAGGGACCGGCTGCGCGTCATAGCGCAGTTCGGTGCTGAACAGGTCATCGCCCAGCGAATAGAATCCCGCCCGGTTGACCTCTCCCGCGCCTTCGCCGGGGATGAGCGCGGAAAGCCAGTAGCGATCGGTAAAGCCGAGCCATGCCGGATTGCCTGCCGGCGTATCGCGGCCGAGCTCTGCCAGTTCCTCGTAATTGTTACCGTCGAACAAGGTGCCGCCGAAGACTCCGACCGGCCCGGAATGGACAAGGAATTCGTCGGCCGTGGCGGTCCGGGCAGTGCGCTTGAGCAGCGAAAAGGGCTGGACGATGGCGCCGTCGGAGCCGGTATTCGCAACGCTGTGGCGCGCGGTGATCATGTAATTGTCGTCGATCGCGAGCGCGATCCGATAGGTCAGGCCGTCTGCAGCCTGATGGGTAAGCGTGACCGGTGTTTCAGGCGTCAGCCGTTCGCCGCTTGCCTGCCACAGCGTATCGGCGGGCAGTTTACCATTGCCGGTGACGAAACCAAATTCCGCGAAATGCTGCACTTCGGTGCGGTCGGGCGCGAACAGGCGGACGGGACCGGAATCCTTGTCGACGCTTTCACGATGGTCCTTGAGCACGATGTCGTCGATCCGCGCGCCGACCAGATTGATCGAACCCGCCACGCGCGGCGCGTCGATCGCCACGCGCGTCTCGCTGGCGAGGGCGGACGACAGGTCGACCGGCCCGCTCATCGCAGCAGGCTGGTCGGTTGTGGCTGCATCGCGGGTGCCGCTCACAAGGTCGCCAGACGTCCCTGCCTCCTCGGCCCCTGCCCCAACCGCCGAAGCGGCGGGGGCATCGTCGCCCGGGGTCACCGCTTCGCTGATGGAGGCCTCCGGATAGAAAAAGCGCATGCCGTAATCCCATCCCACGATCAGCAGGAAGGAAAGCGCCGCGGCGATGACGAGATTGCGAGTGTCCAAGGGATCTTTTTCCGAAGTGGTTTTTCGTCTGTTCTGGCGGGTTGCCCGCAATGGCGCGGACCGGCGGGCGCCCTCAGGGTACCGGATCGTATCCGTGCCCACCCCAAGGATGGCAGCGCATTAGCCGCTTAATCGCCATCCATCCACCCTTGAGCGCGCCATGGCGCGACAGCGCCTCAATCGCGTATTCGCTACAAGACGGCGCGAAGCGGCAGGTCGGCGGCAACAGGCGCGAGGGTCCGAGCTGCCAAAAACGGGCGATCACGATGAACAGGTGTTTCATGGGCGCGCACGCTCCGCTTCTTGCTTTTGCCCAAAAGCCTACATCGCTCGGCTCGCCCGGTCCATGGCGGGCCGCCTTTCGGGCGACCTCATGCAGGCTTCCCGCCACGCGCGCCGTGCCGCGGGCGGCGCCCCCTTCCGGGGTCCGACCGCCCGTCACGAGCTCGCGCCAACGCATCTATCAATTCGCACTGGATGAGATGAAAATCGCGCTCCACTCCGCCGCTGCGCCCGATCAGTACGTGGTCGTGATCGGCGAGACCATGTTCGGGCAGCACCGCACGAAGCAATTCGCGAAATCGTCGCTTCATCCGGTTTCGCACCACCGCATTGCCGATCTTCTTCGTGACCGTGATGCCGTAGCGCATGCCTTGGCCGCCATTGGGCCGTGTCAACAGGACGAATCCGGACCGCGCATTGCGCAGCCCGCGATTGGCGGCAAGAAAATCGGCGCGCCGGGTGAGCACCTTCATGGGATCAGCTCTCGCCGAGACGCACAAGCCCCCGAAAGGGGGGCTTGAGAAGACAGGGAACAGGAACGACGACCGCGCCCGCCCAGTATGTCGCCGGGCGCGCGGGACTTCGCCCGCACGCCGACCGCATCAGGCGGAAAGCTTCTTGCGACCGCGACGGCGACGCAGGCGCAGAACCTTGCGACCGCCCGGGGTCGCCTTGCGGGCGAAAAAGCCGTGTCGACGCTTGCGCACGAGATTGCTGGGCTGGAAAGTCCGCTTCATATCATCCTCGATATCGTGGTCGGGCCGGAGTGCGGCGAGGCGCTTTATCCGATCCGGGAAACGCTGGGCGCGATCTCGAGACTTTGCTCGATCGTCACCCGGACAAGCCCGGCGCGTTATGGGATAGCTGTGACCGAGTCAAGCTAGGTACTGCGCAACGCCGTGCCGCTCCACGCGAATATCGTATGCGTGAGATCGGCATAATCGATACTCGGCAAGCCCTGCCCAACCGGCGAGGCGGCGACACTGCCAAAATCCTGAACCGGTGCCTGCGCAACGGCAGGCGGTAAGGCGAGGGGCGGCTCGTCGAGATTGACGGGCGGAACCAGCGCGGCGATGGTTCGCGCTGCACGGCGTTGCCGCGTCGGCGCGATCCATGCCCGCATTTCGTCGGCCCGCAGCCACAGGGCGCTCGAATGCGGAACCGAATTGGTCATCGCGTAGAAATCCCGGGCGCGCTGCTCACTCAGGCCCATTTCGACATAATAATTGATATACATGCGATGCGCCGGAGCGTTGGGGGCGAAGTCGTCGGCTTCGCGCCCCTGGCTATCGAGCCAGCTGTGTACAGCGAATCGTGCGCCCGGCTCGATCGTGCGCTGGCTGCCTGCAAGGAACAGCTCGACCGCCCCCGAGCGCACGGATCCCCCCTCGGGTACATGGGTAGCAAGACCCGCCTCGCGGATCCGGCGGCCGAGAGCGAGGTTGGCGATGTCATGATCGGTGCCGGGCGCATCGACCATCTCGATCACCTCGAGCGCAGGAAAATCCCGCAGCATCGCGTCGAACAGGCGGGGCGTGTGGGCATCGGTCGCTCCGACCAGCACGGCACGCTGCGGATCGGTGACGCGGAAAGGTCCATAGGCCGCAATCATTTCGCGCCCCGGAATTCCGGAAATCGGCTTCGGCCCGACCGCGGGCACGGCAAAGGATTGCCGCTGTTCGAAACCGAGCCGCGCCCGATTGCTGGGGCCGGATCGGTCGGCGGACGGGCCGACTATCGCGGTCGCAGGCCGGACGGCAGGCTCGGGGTCATCCACGGACGGGCCCTGCGTCGCGCCGGAGCGGACTTCGCTCACCCTGACCCACCGCCGAGCGGCCGGATCCCACTCCTCAACCCAGCTCTGGCGCAGCATGGTGCGAGTGCTGGCTTGCCCGAAAACCGCACCCGCTGTGCTGGCGACCGACGGCTGGTCGGCATCCATGCGCTCCTGCGCATGCAGCGCGTCCGCGCTCACGAGGAACTGGCAGGCAGCAAGAAGGGCGGCAGCAATGGCGGCAAGTCTTTGCATGCCCGAGTTTTGCGACAGGCGCTGCTTCGAATTGCTTCAGAAGCAGGATTAACACGGCAAACTCGACTGCCTTGTGATGTCTCGACAAGGCGTTCAACAGCCTGCACTATTCTCCTTAACGCGGGGGCGGAAAAGGGAGTAATGTGTGGTCGCGCTGGTAAGAACGGTCGCCTATCTCGGACTCGAGGCTCGCCGTGTCGAAGTGCAATGTCAGGTGGCCTCGGGCCTGCCGCGATTCGCGATCGTCGGGCTCGCCGACAAGGCGGTGAGCGAAAGCCGCGAACGGGTGCAGGCGGCGCTTTCCGCGATGGGCCTGTCGCTGCCGCCCAAACGGATCACGATCAACCTTTCGCCCGCCGACCTGCCCAAGGACGGGTCGCATTACGACCTGCCGATCGCGCTTGCCCTGCTCGCCGCGATGGGCGTGACCGATGCCGAACAGCTGGGCGACTGGATCGCGGTCGGCGAACTCGCGCTGGACGGGCGGATCGTCGCGAGCCCGGGCGTACTGGTGGCCGCGCTCCATGCGAGCGAGGCGGAAGCGGGCCTGATATGCCCCGCCGAACAGGGCCCCGAAGCACGCTGGGCGAGCGGTATTCCGGTGCTGGCGCCAAAGGATCTTGCCTCCCTGCTATCCCACCTCAAGGGCTCGACCGTTCTGCCCGAACCGGAACGCGGCGGCATTGCCGATGCCCCGCCGGCGCCCGACCTGAAGCAGGTCAAAGGACAGGAAACCGCCAAGCGCGCGCTCGAAATCGCGGCGGCGGGCGGGCACAACCTGCTGATGGTCGGCCCTCCCGGATCGGGCAAGAGCCTGCTGGCAAGCTGCCTGCCCGGGATCCTGCCCGAACTGACGCCTGCCGAAGCGCTGGAGGTGTCGATGGTGCAGTCGGTCGCGGGCGCGCTTGAAGCGGGACAGATCAGCCGTGCCCGCCCGTTCCGCGCGCCGCATCATTCGGCGAGCATGGCCGCGCTCACCGGTGGCGGGCTCAAGGTGCGGCCCGGCGAGGTCAGCCTTGCTCACCTGGGCGTCCTGTTCCTCGACGAGCTTCCCGAATTCCAGCGCGACGTGCTCGATTCGCTGCGCCAGCCGCTCGAGACCGGGCAGGTCGACATCGCGCGCGCGAATGCCCATGTCACCTTTCCCGCGCGGGTCCAGCTGATTGCGGCGATGAATCCATGCCGCTGCGGCCATGCAGGCGAACCGGGGCACGTGTGCGCACGCGGGCCGCGCTGCGCGAGCGAGTACCAGGCGCGCCTGTCGGGCCCGTTGCTCGACCGGATCGACCTCCATGTCCATGTCGCCGCGGTATCCGCGATGGATCTTGCCCTGCCGCCTCCGTCCGAAAACAGCGCGGCGGTCGCGGCACGGATCGCGGCGGCGCGCGAAGTGCAAAAGGTGCGCGGGGTGCGATCGAATGCCGAGCTGGAAGGCGAAACGCTCGAACACTCCGCCGCGCCCGACGAAGCGGGTCGCGCGCTGCTGATGCAGGCGGCGGAAAAGCTGCGCCTGTCCGCGCGCGCCTATACTCGGATGCTGAGGGTGGCGCGCACGGTGGCAGATCTCGCGGGTAGCGATGGCGTGGCAAGAGTCCACATCGCCGAAGCGTTGAGTTATCGCCAATTCATCGGCACCAGATAGAACCGGACCCGCGCGCCATACCTTTCGACCCCGCCTGGCTGATCCAGATCGCCGCCGCGCTGATGCTGTTCGCGTTCTTCATCCGTGACGAGCTGCCGCTGCGCTCGCTCATCATCGTTTCCACCCTTGTATATATCGGCTATTACTATCTCGCGCTCGATCCGCCGCTGTGGGACGCGATTGTCACCAGCGTGCTGATGATCTTCGCCAATCTCTATGTGCTCGCGCAGGTCCTGCTCGAGCGAACGACCTTCCGCCTGTCTGAGGACGAAAGGCGCCTGTTCGATGCCTTCGAGACGCTCACGCCCGGCCAGTTCCGGCGCATCCTGAAGATCGCCCGCTGGCGTATGGCCGAAGATCCCGAAGGCACGGTGCTCACCCGCGAGGCCGAGCCCACCGATGCGCTGTTCTTCGTCTTCGAGGGGATCGTCTCGGTGCAGAAGGGCGACCGGCTTTTCCGGCTGCCCGAGGGCAATTTCGTCGGTGAGATCGCCTTCGTGCTGCGGCGTAAAACCACGGCAACTGCGGTCGCTCCGCAGGGTGTGCGCTATGTCGAATGGGATGCCGAAGCACTTCGCCGGATCGGAAAGCGTCATCCCGGCCTGGGAAATGCGCTGAACGCACTTCTCACCCGCGATCTCGCCAAGAAGCTGGGTGCGAGTTACCGGCCGGACGATGCCCTGCCGCCGACACGCGAATCGGTCGAGCTGCTCGGGGCGGCTGAGTGAGAAAGCGGCCAGATCGCCTCGCCCGGCAGATCGATTCTGCCATTCGCGGCAAATCCTGCTAGCGAGTGGCGCGCCCCCTCCCGCACGAGCCAAGCTTGCCCGACCTGTCCCCGCCCCTTGTTGATCAGCCCAAGAGCCATCCCGCAGCCGACACTGCCGAGGATGGTGCGCTCCGCCGCAGAATAGCCGGAATCGCGGCGACACTGATTGCCGAACTGGCGGTGATCGCGCTCTTGCTCACCCTCGGATGGAACGTCGTCGACGGGCAGCCCGATTCGCCCGCCCCCGTCACCTTCGAAGCGCGCAACGTGGCGCAGGAGCCTCCCGCCGAAGTCGACGAGCCGGAGCCGCAGGCCGATGAAAGCGAGGCCGAGCCGGTCCCCCGGCCTCCCGAACCGGAAAGCGCCGAGCAGCCGCCGATCGAACCACCCGAATTGCCGCTCCCCCCGGCCCTGGAACCGCCCCGCCTGCCCACCGTGCCGCGCCCCGAACCGCCGCCCGCCCCAGCCAGAGCAGAGCCCGAGCCTTCCCGGCCGAAGGCGGTGATCAGGCCCGGAAGGAATTACGGCCCGGTCGATACCGGCCCGCCCGGCGCGGCGAATGACAGCGAGCGGGTCGGCACCGCGCCCAATGGCGAGCCGATGTATGCCGCGCGCTGGTATCGCGAGCCGACGCGGCAGGAACTCGCGGGCTACCTCTCGACAGCCTCCGGCCCGGGCAGCGCGCTTATCGTGTGCCGGACCGTGCCCGACTTCCGGGTCGAGGATTGCGAATTGCTCGGCGAAGCTCCGCGAGGATCGCAAATCGGGCGCGCCGTGCTGGCCGCCGCATGGCAATTCCGCGTGCGACCCGCGATCGTCGGGGGCGAGTCGCAGGTGGGATCGTGGGTGCGGATCCGGATCGACTACCGGCAGGTCATCCGGCGCTGAGGCGATCAGGCGCGAAAGGATGCGCGAATCACAGCGATGAATTCGGCACCGTAAGTTTCCAGTTTCTTCGCTCCCACGCCCTGCAATTCGGCCAGTTCGCGCAGCGTTTCAGGGCGATGGACCGCCATGTCGCGCAACACGCTGTCATGGAAGATGACATAGGCCGGCACGTCCCGTTCGCTCGCCAGCTCCTTGCGCTTGGCGCGCAGCGCGTCGAACAGCGGGTCGCCGACCGGATTCGCCGCCTGAGTGCGCGCTTTGCGGCGCTTCTTCGCCGGAGGTTCGGCAATGGCGACCGGCCGCTCGCCCTTGAGCACCGCGCGCGCCGACGGTCCGAGCGCGAGGCCGCCATGTTCGGTCGTGACCAGCATGCCGTGCGCGGTGAGGCTGCGCATCAGCGGGCGCAGCAGCGGCGCCTCCTCTTCGCCGACGATGCCGTAGACGGACAGACTGTCATGCCCGCGCTGGCGCACGCGATCGTCCTCGCGGCCGAGCAGGACCTTCTCGACATGGCCCATGCCAAAGCTCTGCCCGGTGCGGTAGACCGCCGAGAGCAGCTTGCGCGCGAGCTCGGTCGTATCGACGACCTTGGGCGGGTTCTCGCAATTGTCGCAATTGCCGCAGGATAGCGGCGGGTCCTCGCCGAAATGCTTCAGGAGGATTGCGCGGCGGCAGCCCGGTGTCTCGACCAGCCCGGCGAGCGCATCGAGCCGGGCGCGCTCGCTGGCGAGGCGATGCCCCTCTACCTCGGAAAGGCGCTGGCGAGCGCGGGCGAAATCGTTGGGACTCCAGAACAGCGCGGCTTCCGCCGGGTCACCGTCGCGTCCGGCACGGCCGGTTTCCTGGTAATAGGCTTCGATCGATTTGGGCAGGCCAGCATGGACGACGAAGCGCACATCGGGTTTGTCGATCCCCATGCCGAAGGCGATGGTCGCGACCATCACCATGTCCTCGGACGCGACGAATTCGGCCTGTACGGCGCTGCGCCGCTCAGCGGGAAGGCCGGCGTGGTAAAAGCCGGTCGGGCGGCCCGTCTTCGCAATATGTTGGGCAAGCTGTTCGGTCGCGGCGCGGCTGGTCGCGTAAACGATCCCCGCCCCGCTCGTCCGCCGCACGAAATCGGCAACCTGCTGACCCGTATTGCCACGCGGGTGGATTGCATAGCGGATGTTGGGCCGATCGAAGCCCGCCACCACAAGCCCTTCCTGGGGAATACCTAGCTGGCGCAACACGTCGCCGCGCGTGACCTCGTCGGCGGTTGCCGTCAGCGCCAGCCGCGGGACATCGGCGAAGCGGTCCAGCACGGGGCGCAGCATCCGGTAATCGGGCCGGAAATCATGCCCCCATTCGGACACGCAATGCGCCTCGTCGATGGCGAAAAGCGAAAGCCGGGCCTGTCCGAGCAGG
This sequence comes from Erythrobacter sp., assembly GCF_040217515.1. GTDB lineage: Bacteria > Pseudomonadota > Alphaproteobacteria > Sphingomonadales > Sphingomonadaceae > Erythrobacter. The sequence goes on along the minus strand of NZ_JAVJPT010000001.1, from coordinate 93,545 downwards.
GCTTCGAACCCGGGCGTGGTCGCGCGTTCGGGCGCGACGTAGAGCAGGTCGAGCTCGCCCGCCCGCAACGCCTTAGCGGTCGCGGCGTTGTCGCTATCGGCCGATGTCATCGAGGCCGCGCGGATGCCGAGCGCGTCGGCGGCGCGGATCTGGTCGTGCATCAGCGCGATCAGCGGCGAGATGACGATGGCCGTGCCCTCGAGCGCGAGCGCGGGAAGCTGGTAGCACAGCGACTTGCCCGCGCCCGTCGGCATCAGCGCGAGAGTCGGCAGCCCCGCGAGTACGCGCTTGACGACCGCCTCCTGCTGCCCGCGAAAGCCGGAAAAGCCGAAAGTGCGGCGCAGGATATCGTGGACGTCCGCCGCGGCGACCCGGCTCATGTCTCACCTGTTGATGGACGAAAGTGATTCGGCAAACGGGGGATCACCCCACGGCGGCTTTCCTCACGGCGGCGAGATCGGCGACATCGCCGCGCGCCAATTGCGCCCCCGGCTCGGCCACGGTCCCGTCGGCGCGCTTGCCGAGATCGACGCGGCGGGTGAGCCAGAGATCCTCGTGGTTCAGGATCCGCCCGTCATGGGCGAGAATCGATACCGGCCCGATCGGCAGGCGGTCGCGCACATCGACAAGGACTGGATCTTCGGTGACAGGCTCGTTGCCGTATTTCTGGCCCCACTGGCGCAGCGCGATCATTGCCGGCAGCAGGTCGAAACCCTTGTTCGTAAGGCGGTATTCGATTTTACGCCGGTCATCCTCGCACGGTTCGCGGCGCAGGATGCCGTGCTCGACCAGCTTGGCGAGCCGGTTGGAAAGGATGTTCCGGGCAATCCCAAGCTCGGTCAGGAATTCCTCGAAATGCTTCAGACCGTTGAAGCTGGCACGCAGGATCATGAAGGACCAGCGTTCGCCCATCACTTCGAGAGCCTGCGGCAGGCCGCATTCGATGAGATCGCGCAGCGGCTCTCTTACGTCGCCCATGTCCATTCCTCTCGCATCTGGTTTTCGGATGCACACTCTAGCTGCATTCGCGGCACTGGCAAATTCCAGCGCGGGGGCACGGGCTGAAAAAATTCACGTTTCGAGTTGCAACTTAAAACCTAATCGGATAGCCGGGATTTGCAATGAGTTTCGAATCGAAATTTTGCGCTGCAAAATTAGCATTGCCGGCCCCGCCAGCGAAAGGACACTGACATGACCCTCTCCCGCACCAACCGCCTCTCGATCTTCGTCGCCGCGCTCGCCTATACGGCCGCGATCTTCGGCATCGCAGCCATGCCCGCCCCACTCGAAGCGAAGGACGGCCCCTATTACATCGCCAAGCTCGCCCAGCCCGCCAGCGATGACCGTACCGTTGCCGGGGGCGTCGCATGGGCGTGCAAGAACGACATCTGCGTCGCCAACAAGGGCACGTCGCGCCCGATCAATGTCTGCCGCGGCCTCAACCGCGAATTCGGCGAAATCACTGCCTTCGCCGCGCGCGGCAAGGAGCTTGAGGCCGACAAGTTGGCGAAGTGCAACGGCAACTGAGCCTTCTCGCGCTTGTATTTCCCCCGCCCGCTAACCTCTCCATAGCGGGCGACTTTCGGCCCCCGGTGCACGCCCTTTCCACCCAAGGAATCGTGCTAGTCCGGGGGCCGTTTTCGTGTCAGAGAAGACCCGTCTCGACGAGCTGCGCCTCGAGCGCTGCGGCATCTGTGAAAAGGTGCGCGTCCCAGCCGCGCACCTTGGCCGCTTCGACATTGGCGGGATTGTCATCGGTGAAGAACAGCTGATGCCCGAAACGTCCGCTGCGCGCCTCGGCGATCTCGTAAATGCCCGGGTCGGGCTTTGCGATCCGCTCGGTGCCCGAAACGATGATGTCCTCGAACAGGTCGAAAATCGGCTGCTCGGGCCGGAACCGGGCGAACAGTTCGTCCCCGAAATTGGTGAGGCAGAACAACGGCACGCCGCGAGCCGAGAGACGGCGGACGATGTCATGCACTCCCTCGACCTCGCCCGGCACGGTCTCGTTGAAGCGCGCGGCATAGGCCGCAATGAGCAGGGCGTGCTCGGGAAATTCGGCCATGCGCGCGGGCAGCATCTCGGCAAGCGGTGTGCCGCGATCGTGCTGGAAGTGCCATTGCTCGCTCACGACATGGGTGCAGAACCAGTCGAGCCGATCTGGATCGTCGATCAGCTTTTCGAACAGGGCGCGCAGCTGCCACTGGAATAGTACCCGGCCCACGTCGAACACGGCGGCGCGATTATCGTCATCCATGAAAGCCCCCGAACATCAAGAAGCCCGCGCTCCGGTTGGAGGCGGGCCGCTTGGAACCAGTCGGCCCGCTCGACGCGGGCCCCACAATCAGGCCGGATCAGCCCTGCCGGGCCTTGAAACGGCGATTGGTCTTGTTGATGACATAGGTGCGGCCGCGGCGCCGGATGACGCGACAATCGCGGTGGCGCTTCTTCAGCGACTTGAGGCTGTTGCGGATCTTCATCGTCGGGTCTTTCCAAACAAAAAGCGCCGAGACGCAATCCCGGCGCGCGCAATAAGTGGCAGGGCGGTTAGCGGTAGTGCCCGGCCTCGTCAACCATTAACCGCCCTCGCCCCCAAGGTCTCCGACGAGCAGTCGGCACGGATCGCTTCCAGAATCTGTTCCCAAGCAAGCGCATGGGACAGGATCGTTTCCAGGTCGGCATGGCGCGGTATCCAGCCGAGAGTGGTGCGAAGGCGCGAAGAATCGGAAACAAGCGCCGCAGGATCGCCCGCGCGCCGCGGTTCGAAGCGCCGCTCCACCGGTCGGCCCGTCAGGCGGTCTAGCGCATCGAGCACCTCCAGCACCGAGAACCCCCGGCCATAACCGCAATTCAAGATCAGCGAGCGCCCCGGCGCATCAATCAGCGCTTCGAGAGCGAGGACATGCGCCGCGGCGAGATCGCTGACATGGATGTAGTCGCGCACCCCCGTCCCGTCCGGCGTGGCGTAATCGGTCCCGAACACGCTGACATGGTCGCGTTTGCCGAGAGCGGCCTCGACCGCGACCTTGATGAGATGGGTGGCGCCGTCGGTCGCCTGGCCGCTACGGCCCGCGGGATCGGCCCCGGCCACATTGAAATAGCGCAGCGCGCCGTAATTGAGCCGGTGGGCGGCGGCGACGTCGGCGAGCATCTGCTCGGTCATCAGCTTCGACCAGCCATAGGGATTGATCGGCGCGCGCGGCGTGTCCTCGACAACCGGGGAGACGTCGGGCATGCCGTAGGTTGCGGCGGTCGAGGAAAAGATGAAATGCGGCACTCCCGCACGCACCGCCGCCTCGAGCAGCACCCGGCTCTTGGCGGTGTTGTTGTGATAGTATTTGAGCGGGTCCGCGACGCTTTCAGGGACAACGATCGAGCCTGCAAAATGCATGATCGCGCCGAAGCCCCGGCCTATGGCCTGTTCGCGAAAAATCCGCGCCAGCAGAGCATCGTCCGCAATGTCTCCCTCGTAAAAGGCGACCCCTTCGGGCACGGCGAAGCGATGGCCGGTGGACAGATCGTCGATCACGGCGACCGTCCAGCCTGCATCCACGAGGGCGAGCACGGCATGGCTCCCGATGTATCCGGCCCCGCCTGTCACGAGGACTGTCGGCCTGATGATCCGTTCCATGGCCGACGGGAATAACGGGCAAGCCCTGCAAAAAGGTGAAGATCGCGCTTGCCAAGCATTGCATGGAATTGGCCTGCCGCGCGGTTATACTGGGCCAAGGAGAAAGGATTCCCCGATGACCCAGCCTGCCAACCCGCTTAGCCCCAACGCACGCAGAACAGTGCGCGCCGCGCTTCTCGCTCTGTGCGCCGCTCTTCCGCTCGGCGCCTGCACCAATGTCTATACCGGGCCGGTCGAGGTGACCCGCTTCGTCGCCGAACAGCGCAGTGCCGAGCTCGGCGAGGGCGGGATCGCGATCGTCTTCCCCGAGGAAATGTCCAACAAGACCGCCCGTGGCGCGTTCGAAGCGGCAGTCGCGGCCGAATTGAGGCAGCTGGGATACACCATCGCGACGCAGCCGGGCACGGCGAGGCAGAGCGTGATGGTCCGCACCAGCCGAGAGCCCGTCGAAGGGGTGAGCAGCGGGCGTTCGCCGGTAAACGTCGGGGTTGGCGGGCAGACGGGGAGCTTCGGCTCGGGAGTGGGTGTCGGCGTCGGGATCAATCTCGGCGGCGGCAGCGACGGACCTCGTGTCCTGACCGAATTGGCGGTGCGGATCCTAGGCCCGGCGGGCGAAAGCCTGTGGGAAGGCCGCGCCCAGATCGAGACCTCCATGAAATCCCCCTACACCGACACCGGCGCATCGGCTCGCACGCTGGCTGCGGCCTTGTTCCGCGATTTTCCCGGTGGCAATGGCGAGACCGTCACCATCGACGTGAGCGAGCTTGAAGGAACCGAATGACCCAGATCGCCATCGACGCTGCCTTCGACAGCGGCAACATCAAGGTGCTTTCCGTCGAAGGAGGCATGGCACGCCTTGCCATCAGGAAGGACAGGGATGCGCAATTCGCGCAATGGTTCCATTTCCGCGTCACCGGCGGCGCAGGCGAGGAGATCGAGCTCAAGCTCACCGGGCTCAATGACAGCGCCTATCCCGGCGGCTGGCCGGGCTACGATGCCTGCGTGTCGGAAGACCGCGAATACTGGGCCCGCGCGGCGAGCAGCTACGACAAGGACGAGGCGAACGGCACGCTGACGATCCGCTACACCCCCGCATCCAACGCCTGCTGGTTCGCCTATTTCGCGCCGTTCTCGATGGAGCGGCACCACGATCTCGTCGCCGAGGCGGCGGCGAGCGAAGGTGTCGAGCTTGTGCGGCTGGGCGAGACGCTCGACGGCCAGCCGCTCGACATGCTGGAAATGGGCGCAGGCGGCATGCAGGTGTGGCTCTATGCGCGCCAGCATCCGGGCGAGACACAGGCCGAATGGTGGATGGAAGGCGCTCTTGAATGCCTTACCGACCCGGCCGACCCTGTCGCCCGCGCCCTGCGCAGGTCTTGCCGCCTGCACATCGTGCCGAACTGCAACCCTGACGGTTCACGCCGGGGGCACCTTCGGACCAATGCGATGGGGACCAATCTCAACCGCGAATGGGCCGCGCCCAGTGCGGAGCGTTCGCCCGAAGTGCTCGCGATCCTCGCACGGATGAACGCAACCGGAGTCGATTTTGCCATGGACGTGCATGGCGACGAGGCGATTCCCGCGGTGTTCCTCGCGGGATTCGAGGGGATACCGTCCTGGACCGACGAGCAGGGCGAGGGCTTTTATCGCTACCAGCGCATCCTCGACCGGCGCACGCCCGACTTCCAGACGAAGCTGGGCTATCCCAAGGCACCGCCGGGCAAGGGCAATCTCGCGATGAGCACCAACCAGGTCGCCGAACGCTTCGGTGCCTGCGCGATGACGCTGGAAATGCCTTACAAGGACCTCGCCGATTTCCCCGAGCCCGAGCAAGGCTGGTCGCCCGAACGCTGCAAGATTCTGGCGCGGGACTGCCTCGCCGCGCTGGTCGAGTGGATCGACACGCGCTGACACTTCCCCGTCACCCCCGGTATGATATGATCATCAAAGGGACATGAGGGGAGTTTGCCGGAATGAGGAACCATCATCTTGCCGCGCGCCGAAGCTTTCGCGCCGATCGCCGTTTCGTGATCGCGGGGTTGGCCGCCTGCGGGATCGCAGGGATGATCACGCCCCGGAGCGCCCGCGCGCAGGGGCTCGGGCTATCGTCGATCCTCGGCCGGGCGACCGACAGCGCGCTGGACAAGCTCGCGCGGCCGGGCGCATTCTATGATGACGAGGACATTCGCATCGGCCTTCCCCTGGTCGGGAAACCGTCGAGCGGCCTGCTTGGCCGGATCATGCAGGCGGGCGACCAGCTCGGCGTGCTCGGCGGTATTACCCGGAGTATCAACGATGCAGCGGGGAGCGCCGCGGGCGAGGCCAAGCCGATTTTCCGCGAGGCGATCGACGGATTGTCCTGGGCCGACGCGCCCGGCATCGTTTCGGAAAGCGACGGCGGTACGCAATATCTGCGCCGCTCGTCGAATGATGCGCTTTCGGGCAAGCTATCGCCCCTGGTCGACGATGCGCTGGGCGAAGTGGGCGTTTATGACCAGTTCGACGGGCTTGCCGATAAGCACAGCTTCATTCGCGAAGCCGGGCTGAACCGAGAAAGCATCAACCGTTCGGTCACCGAACAGGCGCTGGACGGCATCTTCTCTTATATCGGCAAGGAAGAACGCGCCTTTCGCAAGGATCCGATCGGTAATCTCGGCGGGGCTCTGGGCGACCTGCTCGGCCGGGAGTGATCCTCAGGCGAGATTGGCGGGACCGAAAGCGCGTGGGAGGAGTGCGGACAGGCGCACCCTGTCGATGCGGTCGCTTCCGACGCACAGGACGAGCGGATCGGTGCCTCCCAGCTGAGCGATCTCATTGAGCACCTGCCGGCAACGCCCGCACGGCGTGATCGGCGCGCCGCCACCCCTGTCCGCAGGTCCCGTCACCGCCACCGCCACGAGGCCGCCGCGCCGTCCCTCGCCCAGCGCCTTCGCGACCGCGACGGTTTCGGCGCACAGGGAGAGGCCATAGCTCGCGTTCTCGATATTGCAGCCGGTGATGACCGCGCCGTCCTCGAACAGCAGCGCCGCGCCGACGGAGTAGTCGGAATAGGGCGCATAGGCGTGGCGCACCGCCGCGCGCGCAGCCTCGACCAGCGCCGCCTGCCGCTCCTCTCCAAGGCTCATTCCTGCACCACCACCCATTCGACCGGATCCCGCGAAGCCTCGGTCATGAGGCCGCCATTCGCGCTCCATAACAGCCAAGGCCGCCCGGCATAGTCCGGCTCGGCCCGGTCGCGGAGCAGCCATAGGTCACGCTCGATCCGGCCGGCAATGCGGTATTTGCGCTCGAAGGCCGGACCGATCTTGAGGATGACGGGCCGCCCCGCATGCATCTCGATCTGGTTGATGAGCGTCATGAGCTCGCTTTCGACCGCGGCATCGCTCAGGGGCGGAGTGCAGGGATTGCGCCGGATGCGCAGGCTGATTGCCGGCGGCAGGAGGTCCCCATCGCGCGGGACCATGCGAGTGAAGCGCGCGCTCTGCGGGTCGGCCCGGGCGCACAGGTCGAAGGGAAAGACGAGGCCCACCTTGAGGCCTGCCGCGCGGGCCCTCTCCAGCCGCGAGGCGAAACCCGGGTCGGGCGCAGCGCCGCTCGGGGCAAGCTCGAGATAGACGAATTGCGCGCCCAGCGCCCGCAGGGTCTCGAAGCGCGTTGCGGATGCCCCGCTGCGGATCGCCGCACCCTGTTCGCGATAGACATCTTCGGCCGGCTGCCAGCTGCGCATGTCGACCCATAGCCAGGCGGAATAGAGAATCGTCGCCAGCACCAACAGAGCGAATGCCTGCCAGGCAAGGCGGATGATCCGTCCTCCCGCTCCCACCTTGCGGCGGCGCGCGCTGGTCAGCCTCTGCCTGGCCATCCCCGCGCCCCTAGCCCTTGATGTGAAGCACGCAGATCAGCGTGAACAGCCGCCGCGCGGTCGGGAAATCGGTTTCGACCTTGCCCTCAAGCCGCTCGAGCAGCAATTCGGCGGCGTTGTTGTGGATGCCGCGCCGGGCCATGTCGATCGTCTCGATCTCGGCCGGGGTCGCCTTGCGGATCGCCTGGTAATAGCTGTCGCAGATCGCGAAATATTCGCGGATCGGGCGGCGAAAACGGGCGAGTCCGATCAGCAGTGTCTCAAGCGGCTCCTCGGCCTCGTCGGCGATGTCCATGGCCAGCCGCCCGTCGCGGACCGAGAGATGCAGGCGATAGGGGCCCTTCGCCCCGCGTTCGGCGCTGCGCAAGGGCTTGAAAGTGTTCTCCTCGATCAGGTCGTAGATCGCCACGCGGCGTTCCTGTTCGACATCGGCATTGCGCCACAGGATCGTCTCTTCATCGAGCGAGATGTGCGCAATCCGGTGCGCGGCCGATGACGAGCCCGGCGCAGGCGGAACGCTAGAATCGGGCGGCGGACTCGACATGACGCAATGCCTTCGCAGATCGCGGGGAGGTTATTCAAGCACTTCGATTCCCAATCCCCGCTATCCACAGCAAGAGCGGCGCGTGAGAAAAATATATTGGCGCGTGCAGGTCTTGCCATGACGCAGCGCGAAGGCGCATGGAAAAGGGATGTCCGAACCCGAAAAACTTGCGCTCGTCACCTCCGATGCCGCTGCCGAAACCCGTAAACTCCCCTCCAATCTCGAAGCGGAGGCTGCGTTTCTGGGCGCGGTCCTGATCGACAACCGGGTGATAGAGGAATTGCAGGTCCCCATCCGGCCCGAACACTTCTTCGAACCGATCCACCAGCGAATCTATGAGCGCGTGCTCAAGCTGATCGATCGCAACGCGACCGCTTCGCCGGTCACCCTGCGACCCTATTTCGATGCCGACGAGACGCTGAAGGACCTGGGCGGGACGAGCTATCTCGCCCAATTGACCGCAAGCGGGGCCGGCCTGCTGGCCCCGCGCGAGTTGGCGCAGCAGATCTATGACCTTGCCCTGCTGCGAGAACTGGTGACGGTCGGGCGCTGGCTGGTCGAGGGCGCGCTCGACACCTCCGAGGACGTGAGCCCGATGGAGCGCATCACACAGGCCGAGGCAGACCTGTTCAAGGTCGCCGAAGGGGCCGAGACCGGCAATGAGGTCACCACCTTTCGCGAAGCCTCGATGACAGCGCTGAAAATGGCCGAGGCTGCGCTCAATTCGGGCGGCGGTCTGTCGGGCAAGACGACCGGCATCGATACGATCGATTCAAAGACCTCGGGCCTGCACAATTCGGACCTTGTCATCCTTGCCGGGCGTCCGGGGATGGGCAAGACCTCTCTTGCGACGAACATCGCCTTCAACTGCGCCGAGGAGCACGCGCGCTGGCTCGAGGAGGGGGGCGATTTCAATTACGGCGCGCCGGTCGCCTTCTTCAGCCTCGAGATGAGCGCCGATCAGCTCGCCACCCGCATCCTTGCAGAACAGGCCGAGATTTCCTCGGAGTCGCTGCGCAGCGGCAAGTTGACGCGCGAGGAATTCCAGCAACTCTCCTTCGCCAGCCAGCGGCTTGCCGAACTGCCGCTGTTCATCGACGACACGCCCGCGCTCACCATCGCCGCGCTGCGCAACCGGGCCCGGCGGATGAAGCGGAAGCACGAGATCGGGCTTATCGTGGTCGACTACCTCCAGCTGCTGCAGGGATCGGGCCGGGCGAACGACAACCGGGTGAACGAGATTTCCGAGATCAGCCGCGGCCTGAAGACACTCGCCAAGGAGCTTTCCGTGCCCGTTATCGCGCTCTCGCAGCTTTCGCGCGCGGTGGAACAGCGTGACGACAAGCGCCCGATGCTGTCGGATCTCAGGGAGTCGGGCTCGATCGAACAGGACGCGGACATGGTCTGGTTCATTTATCGCTCGGATTATTACCACCTCCTGGTGAAGCCGGACACGCCCGATGGCTCTTCATCGGAGGAAGTGCGGGAGAAATACCGCGCTTGGGAGGAAAAGCACGAACAGCTGGTCGGCAAGGCCTCGCTTATCGTCGCCAAGCAGCGTCACGGATCAACCGGAAATGTCCCACTTCATTTCCAGAGCGAGATTACGAAGTTCACCTCTCCCAATACCCGTGACTATTCGGATTACGGCTACGAATAGCGTGGGTTGGCAAGGGGGCCGGATAGGCCGATTCCTTGACTCGAGCAGGGTCGGCGCTTAGATGCGCAACGCATTGTCGCTCCCCCGAACATGAAGAGATCCGCCCATGGCACGCGTTACCGTTGAAGATTGCGTCGACAAGATCCCGAATCGCTTCGACCTTGTCCTGCTCGCCGCCCAGCGCGCCCGGGAAATCTCGGGCGGGAGCGAACTGACCGTCGACCGCGACCGCGACAAGAACCCGGTCGTGGCCCTGCGCGAAGTTGCCGAACAGACCGTCCGGCCAAAGGACCTGCAGGAATCGCTGATCGTCGGCCTCCAGAAGATCCTCCCCGATGACGAGGACGATGCGGACGAAATCGGTTCGCTCAGCCAGTCGGCCGAGGCGTTGCGGATCACCGCTTCCGCGCCCACCCGCTCGACATCGATCGGGGCCGATTACGACGGCTGAGACGCCCCGTCGCACCGTCAGGAAACGGAACCGTTGAAAGGCCGCCCTTATGGCGGCCTTTTTCTTTGTGGCCTCCTGTTGCGCCGGATGACAAGATTTTGACCCGTTGCCGCGCGACTTGTTTTCGAACGCGTATGTTGTAACGGAAACCGACTGTAACTGAAACGTAACAATCTCTCAAGTTGGAAGGAGACCTTGGGTCCGATGGCGACGATCGCGATCTATAGTGTCAAAGGCGGCGTCGGAAAGACGACCTTCGCGGTCAACCTTGCATGGTGCGCGGCTCAGATTTCGCGCCGGCGCACGCTTTTGTGGGACCTCGACGCCTCCAACGGGTCGGGTTTCCTGCTTGGCGTCGACCCCAAGAAGAAGCGGTCAGCCGACACCATCTTCGCGGCCGAGCGCGATCCGGCCAAGCTTATCCAGAAGACGGATTTCAAGGGGCTGGACCTGCTTCCCGCCGACGAAAGCATCCGCACGCTCGGGCGCCAATTCGACACGCTCGGCAAGAAGAAGCGCCTCGCCAAGCTTACTCAGTCGCTCGGCAAGGAATACGACCGTATCCTGTTCGACTGCCCGCCCGTGCTCAACGAGGTGAGCTCGCAGGTCATGCGCGCCGCCGATCTCGTGATCGTGCCGCTGCCGCCCTCGCCGCTGTCTGCGCGTGCATTCGATCTCGTGGTCGACGAAGTGCGCGGGTCGGGCAAGCGCCATCCGCCGATACTCCCCGTCCTTTCGATGCTCGACCTGCGCCGCACCCTTCACAAGCAGGCGCGCGATGCGAATCCCAATTGGCCCGTCGTGCCGCTTGCCAGCGCGATCGAGCAATGTGCGGTCGAACGCAGGCCTGTCGGAGCCTTCGCCCCGCGCTCACCCGCCGCACGTGCCTTCGCCCACCTGTGGGCTGCGATCGAGCGTAAGCTCGCCGAGAAGTAAGTCACCTAGCCCGGATTTGGCATCGCCGGGAGGAAGCCTATAAGCAAGGTTTGTCGGGTCTACGCCAAGACCCTTTTTTGTCGATCCATCTCATGGCAGGGGCGAGCCGGTGAACGAGATAAGCGAAGGACTGGGCGGCATTGTCGAGGGGGCGCTGGCCGGTGGCGCGGTAGAGCCCGAAAGCGGTAGAGCCCGGACTATCGAGAGCACCACGACCTGCGCCAATTGCGGCACGGTCTTTTCGGGCAATTACTGCCCCGATTGTGGCCAGAAGGCGCGTATCCACCGCACCCTTACCGCGATCGGGCACGATCTCGTCCACGGCGTGCTCCATCTCGACGGCAAGCTGTCGCGCACCCTGCCGCTGCTTGCCTTCAAGCCAGGCAAGCTTACGCGGCGTTATATCGAAGGCGAACGGGCGCGTTTCGTCAGCCCGATGTCGATGTTCCTGTTCAGTGTCTTTGCCATGTTCGCGGTGTTCCAGATGGTCGGGATCGGTGTGCCCACCACCATCGAGGGAGGGGGCACGCTGAACGGAACATCCGAGATCATCAAACGCCAGGGAACGACGGAGATCGAGCGGATCGAGCGCGAGCTGGCGGCGCTCGAGCCGGACGACCCGCTGCGCGCCGAGCTGGAGGAGGATCGCAACACGATCGCGCGGACCATACGCGGTATCGACGAGATCGACCTCGAGCGCCCCGATACGGCCCCCGAGATCAACATCAACGTCACCGGTATCGAGAAAATCGACAAGGGCCTGATCAAGAAGTGGCGCGAGAACCCGGGACTGATGCTCTACAAGCTGCAGGCGAACGGCTACAAGTTCAGCTGGCTGCTGATCCCGCTCTCCATCCCTTTCGTGTGGCTGCTGTTCGCGTGGCGGCGGCGGTTCAAGGCCTATGACCACGCGATCTTCGTGACCTATTCGCTGGCGTTCATGTCGCTGCTGTTCATTGCGCTGTCGCTTGTCAACGCGGTGGGACTGGGCCTTGGCTGGGCAGCAGCGATGTTCGTCTTCGCCGCGCCCCTGCATCTCTACAAGCACTTGCGACACAGCTACGGCCTGTCGCGTTTTTCCACCGTTTGGCGCTTTTTCGCGCTGCTGTTCTTCATACTCGTCGTGGTGATGCTATTCCTGCAGGCCCTGCTGCTGCTCGGCGGATTCTGACCCGCAAGCATGCGGCGCGGCTCACAGGCCCCGCCCGGTCTTTCCTTGAAGGGCGTCGATCCGCCGCGATGCTTCGGCCTTCGTGAGGTTCGTATCAAAGGCCGCCGCCTTGCCAGCTTCTTCGGCCAGTGTCTTGAGATAGCTCGCCTGCGCGCCCGTCATCGGCTGGTCGCCCGTGGTCCAGTTCTTCGGAGCCCTCTCAGCGTTCCCTGCTGGGCGGGACTTGGGAAAGGGAGTGGCGGTATCGAGGTCGGACTTGCTCATCGGGAAAATCTCCTTTCCCGACCAATGGTCTTGTTCGCTATACGTTCCACCCGGACAAATGGCGCGGCAGGCCTTGCCCGCCGCGCCCATCATGTCTGCGGCGAAGAGGTTAGGCGCCCTGCGGTTCGGGCCCTCCGGTGTCCTCCGCCCCCTTGCCGCCGAAGCGCTTGCCCGCCTTGGGGATCGCCGAACCCTGTGGCGGCCGGGTGAAAGACGGGCCCTTGGGCTCGTTCGGGCGGTCGATCTTGCCGGTATCGAGCAGCGTCTTGATCTCGTCGCCCGTGAGGGTCTCGTATTCGAGCATAGCCTGAGCGAGCAGGTGGAGCTGGTCCTCATGCTTCGTCAGGATGTCGGTCGCCCGCTCATGTGCGCCCTCGACCAGCGACTTGATCTCTGCGTCGATCAGCTTGTTCGTCTCGGCGCCCCCCATGGTGCGCTGGGTCTGCCCCATGCCGAGATAGCCTTCCTGGCTCTGCTCGTACTGCAGCGGGCCGAGCTTCTCGCTCATGCCCCACTTGGTGACCATGTTGCGCGCCAAGTCGGTCGCATACTGGATGTCAGACGAAGCGCCCGAGCTGACCTTGTCATGGCCGAAGATGATCTCTTCCGCCACGCGCCCGCCCATCGCGACCGACAGGTTAGCGTGCATCTTGTCGCGGTGGTAGGAATAGCTGTCGCGCTCCGGCAGGCGCATGACCATGCCCAGCGCACGACCGCGCGGAATGATCGTTGCCTTGTGGATCGGATCCGAGGCCTCTTCGTGGACCGAGACGATCGCGTGGCCGGCCTCGTGATAGGCGGTCATCTTCTTCTCGTCGTCGGTCATCACCATGGAACGGCGTTCCGCGCCCATCATGACCTTGTCCTTAGCGTCCTCGAATTCCTGCATCGCGACCAGCCGCTTGTTGCGACGCGCGGCGAGAAGCGCGGCCTCGTTGACGAGGTTTGCAAGGTCCGCGCCCGAGAAGCCCGGCGTGCCGCGCGCGATCGTGCGCGGGTTCACGTCGGGGGCAAGCGGGACCTTCTTCATGTGCACGCCGAGGATCTTCTCGCGCCCATCGATGTCGGGAACGGGAACCACCACCTGCCGGTCGAAGCGGCCCGGGCGCAGCAGCGCCGGGTCGAGAACGTCGGGCCGGTTCGTCGCCGCGATGATGATGATGCCTTCATTCGCCTCGAAGCCATCCATCTCGACCAGCAGTTGGTTCAGTGTCTGCTCGCGCTCATCGTTGGAATTGCCCAGCCCGTGCCCGCGCGAACGGCCCACCGCATCGATCTCGTCGATGAACACGATGCAGGGGCTGTTCTTCTTGGCTTGTTCGAACATGTCGCGCACGCGGCTCGCGCCGACGCCGACGAACATCTCGACGAAGTCCGAACCCGAAATGGTGAAGAAGGGCACGCCCGCCTCGCCCGCAATCGCGCGTGCGAGCAGAGTCTTGCCGGTACCGGGCGAACCGACGAGCAGCGCACCCTTCGGAATCTGGCCGCCAAGCTTGGAGAAACGCTGCGGATCCTTCAGGAATTCGACGATTTCCTGCAGCTCCTCGCGCGCTTCGTCGATCCCTGCGACATCATCGAAAGTCACGCGGCCCGAACGTTCGGTCAGCATCTTGGCCTTGGACTTGCCAAAGCCCATGGCGCCGCCGCCGCCGCCTTTCTGCATCTGGCGCAGGGCGAAGAAAGCAATACCGAGGATCAGGATGAAGGGCAGCGACTGGATCAGCAGGAAGAGCAGGACGTTCTGCCCTTCGCGCGGCTTGCCCGAAAATTCGACGCCGTTCTCTTCCAGCAGGCGGGTGATTTCCGCGTCATTGGGAACTGGCACGGTCTGAAACGTCTCGTTGTTGCGCAGAGTGCCGGTGATCATGTCCTCGCCAAGCTGGACTTCCTTGACTTCACCTTCGATCACCGCCTCACGGAATTCGGAATAGCGGATCTGCGTGCCCGAGGGCTGGCCGGCATTGCCGAACAGCGAAACGACCAGAAGCAGGCCCAGGAAGATCCCGCCCCATATCATCAATTGCTTCACCCACGGGTTCGGCCCCTCGGGCGGCTGCTGGTTGGGATCGTTCTGTTCGGCCATCGACTGGATTCCTTTCTCACCGCACAATGTAGGTCCGTGCGAATGAATGGCAAGACAATGCGTGCCCCGGTGGATTGTGCGCTTTTTCGCGCGCCCGCTTGCGGATTTTCGATTGCCCGGCCGCCGCGTCAGCGTGCGCCGTAGGCTGCGAGGAAGACCTCGACCGCCCGTTCAATGCGCCCGGCGCTGCCGACCGGATCGGAATGGGCGCCGAAGCGGCGGTCCAGATCTCCCATACCCTTGCACATCGAAACGAACTGTTCGGCAGCGATTCCCGGATCATCGATCGTCAGCTCGCCCGCCGCCGCGGCATGTTCGAGGAAGACTGCGAAAGCGGCCTTCATGCGCCACGGCCCGGCCTCCAGAAAGGCGCGCCCGATTTCCGGGTCGGTCTCGGTCTCGGCCGCGATACGGCGTTCGAACTGGATCATCTCTGGGCGCGAAAGGAATGCGACCATCGCTTCGCCGATCGCTTTCAGACGCTCGCGAATCGGGCCTTCGCCCGATTCGCGAATGCTGAAATGGCCGCGCATCTTCCTGCATTCGCGTTCGACCGAGGCCGCGAAGAGCGCGCGCTTGTCGCCGAAATGGTTGTAGACCGTAACCTTGGAGACGCCTGCATCAGCGGCGACCTGCTCGATCGAGGTGGCGGCAAATCCGTGTTCGAAGAAACTGCCCGTCGCGGCATCTAGGATCGCCGCACGCTTGGCCCGGTCGGCAGGACGGCCGAGCCTTGACGTTGCAGAAGGCGACGGGGCGATTGACAAAATGAACGGCTCCGTTCAATTAAACGACACCGTTCATTATTGGCGCGAATCGCTTCGCCACACAACCCCGCCCCGGACGAAAAGGTCTCCTCGATGCTCTGGATCGCCATCCGCATGCTCACCGGCGATGCCCAGAAATTCTATGGCCTGCTGTTCGGGATCGCCTTTTCCACCCTGCTCATCACCCAGCAGCTCACGATCTTCGTCAACCTTATCGAGCGCGGGGCAAGCGGGGTCTACAACGCGCCCGAGGCGGAAATCTGGGTGATGGACCCGGTAAGCCGAACGACGGAGGTGAACTACGCCATGCCCTCGACCGCGCTCGACGAGGTGCGTTCGGTCGAAGGCGTCGAATGGGCCGTGCCGCACCT
Source organism: Erythrobacter sp. (assembly GCF_040217515.1). GTDB lineage: Bacteria > Pseudomonadota > Alphaproteobacteria > Sphingomonadales > Sphingomonadaceae > Erythrobacter. The sequence goes on along the minus strand of NZ_JAVJPT010000001.1, from coordinate 77,802 downwards.
GCGCGCCCCCGCATCGGTGCGCACCAGCACGGGTGACCTCGAAGGGGTGGAAATCATCGGGGTGGACGACGCGACCCTTATAGGGCTGCCCGAACGGCTCGTGGTCGGGGACAAGCGCATCCTCTACCAGCCGGATACTGTGCTGATCGACGATTTCGGGGTCTTCAACCTGTTTGGCCCAGACGAGGAAGCGATCGGCGCCCGGCTCGAACTCAACGATCAGCGCGCGGTCATCCGCGGCGTGACCGATGCGATTCCTTCCTTCACCAGCCAAGTCACGCTCTACACCACCTACAGCCGGGCCCTGAATTACGTCCCGGGCACGCGCAACCGGCTGACTTTCGTGCTGGCCGGGCCGGGCGAAGGCGAGACGGCGACAGAGGTCGCCGCGCGGATCGAGCAGCAGACCGGATTGAAAGCGCTGACCCGCCCCGAATTCGCCCAGAACGGGATCGATTTCATCATCGAGAACACCGGCATCCCGCTCAATTTCGGAATCACCGTGGCCTTGGGCTTCATCGTCGGCGTGGCGATCGTGGGGCTGACCTTCAGCCTGTTCATTCGCGACAACATCAAGCAGTTCGGCGCCCTCAAGGCGATCGGCGTAACGAATCGCAAGATCGTGACGATGGTCACGGCGCAGGCGGCAATGGTCGGCTCGATCGGCTATGCGCTCGGCGTGGTCGGGACGGTCGCCTTCATCTGGGGCTTTTCGGGCAATCCCACATTCAAGGGCTTCTATATACCCTGGCAGATCCCGCTCATAAGTCTCGTTGCAGTGGTGATGATCCTTGCCCTGACGGGCTGGGTCGGCCTTCGCAGCGTGCTCAGGACCGAACCGGCGGCGGTGTTCCGGTGAACGCGCCCGCCCCCATTGCCGCCGGATCACGCGAAGCCGCGATCAGCGCGCGCGGCATCACCCGCGATTTCGAGGCCGGACAGACAACCATTCGCGTCCTCCACGGGATCGACACCGACATCCGCTCGGGCGAGCTTACATATGTCGTGGGCGAAAGCGGGTCGGGCAAGACGACGCTGATCTCGATCATGTGCGGCATTCTCTGGCCGACCGAGGGAGAGGTGCGCGTGTTCGGGACCGACATCTATGCCCTGTCCGACACCGAGCTCGTCAATTTCCGGCTGAAGAACATCGGCTTCATCTTCCAGCAATACAATCTCATCCCCTCGATCGATGTCGCCGCCAATGCCGCCATGCCCCTGATCGCGGGAGGCATGGGGCTGGACGAGGCGCGCGAGAGGGCGATGGTGTTGCTGGAGAAACTCAACATCGCCGACCAGGCCGACAAGCTGCCGAGCCAGCTTTCGGGCGGCCAGCAGCAGCGCGTCGCAATCGCCCGCGCGCTGGTCCACGAACCGCGCCTCGTCGTGTGCGACGAGCCGACCGCTGCGCTCGACGCGCGTTCGGGCCGGCGTGTCATGGACCTGCTGCGCGAAGTCGCGGTCGCCCCGGACCGCGCCTGCATCATCGTCACCCACGACAACCGCATCTTCGATCTCGCCGACCGGATCCTCGTGCTCGAGGACGGCCGCGTCACGCATGACGGCAGCGACATGCCGGAGGATCAGTGATGCCCCGCCGCTTACGTTGTCCCCTCTCCATCCGTCGAGGAATGCATGGCCCTTCTCCCCACTAATGTCAGCTTCTCCCGCCAGGTGCTGCCCGTGCTCGCGCTTGTCGGAATGGTGTTCGGTGCGATCTATATCGCCACGACCCTGCCCGACCGCTCCACCAGCGAGCCCGCCGAACAGCCGCCAAAGCCCGCAGGCGAACTGGCAGAGGGGCCGCGCGTGGCGGGCACGGGACTGGTCGAACCGGCGAGCGAGATCATCGACATCGGCTCGGCGCTCTCGGGCCTCGTCACCGCTGTGAGGGTCGAGCCCGGCGACGTGGTGACGGCGGGCGCAACGCTTTTCACAGTCGATCCGCGCGCCGCTCGGGCGCGCCTCGGGGAAGCCGAAGCGGCGATCCGCGAGGCGCGCGCAGCCATCGCCGAGGCCACCGCCGCGCAGGCGACCGCACGCGAACAGCTCGATCTCTATCGCGAGATTGGTGACCCCGCCGCCGTCAGCCGGTCCGAAGTGATCCGCGCCGAGGGCGAGGAGGCCGCCGCGACCAGCCGGCTCGAACTCGCCCGCGCGCGGCTCGCCGCGGCCGAGGCGCGCGCGTCCAGCGTGCGGACCGAGCTCGACCGGCTAAGGGTGCGCGCGCCGATCGCCGGCGAGATCCTTGCAGTCAATATCCGCCCGGGCGAATTCGTCGCGACACAAGGCGGAGGCAGCAGCGTACCCTTCATCCAGATGGGCGAAACCGATCCGCTCCACGTTCGCGTTGACATCGACGAGAATGAGGCGGCGCGGGTCAAGATCGGCGCGCCCGCCATCGTCTCTCCGCGCGGGGCCGCCGAGATACAGGTGCGCGCCAGTTTCGTCCGCGCCGAACCGCAGGTCGTACCCAAGCGGCAGCTGACGAACAGCGCGGCGGAGAGGGTCGATGTGCGGGTGCTCCAACTGATCTACGCCCTTCCCAAGGACACGCCCGAAAGCGACGTCTTCCGGGTCGGCCAGCAGGTCGATGCCTTCATCCCGGCGACCGGCGAACATGATGCAGGCAAGGCGGAATGATGGCACGCCGCCCCGTCAAAATCGCGCTTGCGCTGACTTTGCCATTGGCCGTGGCTGCGTGTGGCCTCAACCCCGCGCCCGAGATCGAGACGCCGCCGCCCCGGCTCGAGGGCGATTTCTTCTACGCGCCCGAGAACGCAGCGGGTGTATCCCTGGCGACGCTGCTGCCACGCGAGGACCCGGCTTTCGCCGCGCTCTCCGATGCCGCGCTGGAAAGCGGGCCGAGCCTTGCCGAAGCGCTCGCGCGGGTCGATGTGGCGCGCGGACGGGCGGAGCGGGCCGGGGCCGAGCGATTGCCCAATGTCGCCGCCGATGCGAGCCTGCGCGAAGAGCGTATCAACCCGGCGCAGTTCGGCGAGGCCGGGGCGAGCGGGCTGATCCCGCGCAACCTCACCCGCTATGGTGCGAATGTCTCGGCGAGCTGGGACCCGGACATTTTCGGCCGGTTGCGCGCGCAGGAACGCGCCGCGCTCGCCCGGATCGATGCGGCGAGCGCGCAGGCGGCAGCGGTGCGCAACGCGTTGCTCTCGGAGATCGCGGGAAGCGTGATCGACTGGCGCACGCTCGAAGAACGCCGCGCCGCGCTCGAGGCGGACGAAGTGGCGGCGCGGCGGCTTGCCGGGCTGGCCGCCACGCGCGAAGAGGCGGGACTCGCCCCCGGTTTCGACCGCGTCCGCGCCGAAGCACAGGCCAGCGCCTCGCTCTCGCGGCTCGCCGCGCTCGAAAGCGAGCGGGTGCGGATCGTCGGGCGGCTGGTAACATTGACAGGCATGGACGCGGCAAGTGTCTCTGCGGCTCTTAACGCGGCCCGCCCTTCAACCGATCTGCCGGACGCGCCGGCGGCGTTGCCGTCCGAACTTCTCGCCAATCGCCCGGACGTGCTCGCGGCCGCCGCCGAACTGGCCGCAAGCGATGCCGATCTCGCCGCCACCGCGCGCGCGCGCTTCCCGCAGTTGAGCCTGTCTGCGGTGATCGGCCTGCTCGCCTTCGATCCCGAAGACCTGTTCGACAACAATTCGATCGTCGGCAACCTCGCCGCCGGGGTGGCCGGACCGCTGCTCGATTTCGGGCGGATCGAGGCCGAGATCGACAGCGCCGCGGCAAGCAAGCGCGCCGCCTTCGCGGCCTATCGCGGAGCGGTGTTCCAGGCGCTCGGCGATGCCGAAGCCGCCTACGGACTGATCGAGGCGAGCGATGCCGAGGCACGGCAGGCAATCCGCGAACGCGATCGGCTCGAGCGCGCTGCCGCGCTCGCCGACATGCGTTACCGTGCGGGGCTGGCCGATTTCCTCACCGTGCTCGAAGCGCGCCGTGCCGCCGATGCTAGCGGCGAACGCGCGGCGGCGGCTCTCGGGCGGGCGCGGCGCGCGCGCGTCGTGCTGTGGCAGGCGCTGGGCGGCGATCCGCCATCCCGGCCTGCGGCCTCAGAAGGCGAGCGAGCTTCCGCCGTAGAATAACGCCCCGATCGCGAGCGCGCCGCCGACCAGCATGACAAGTCCATCGCGCACCAGCATGGCGAGCGAGAGCAGCGCGATGGCAAGGAACGGCCCGGCAGCGGCAAAAGGAACGAGTTCGAGCACGGGTACGAAGCAGCACAGCACGACGATCAACCCTGCGACCACGCGCAGCGCCGGATCGCTGGCGAGTGCGGTGAGCCGTTTCTCGGCAATCGCGTCGAGCACATCCGCGACCTTGTGCAGCTTGCTCTCTCCGCCGACCAGTTTTTCCGATTTGACCGACCGTTCACGGATCAGGCGGGGCAACCAGATAGCCCCGCGCCCGAAGGCCTGTTGCCCGGCGACGAGTGCGATGGAAGCCGCGATGAAGGTCGGAACGCTGGGGATCGTGCCCACCGGTGTGATGCCGATCAGCGCGAGGATCAGCATGAAGGGCGCAAAGCTGCGACTGCCGAATTCCCGCACCAGGTCCCCGACGGCGACTTCGTCCTCGCGCTCGGCGATATCCTCGATGCCGTCCACGACATCCCCGATCGACTTGACGGTGCGCTTCGGATCGCCTGCCATACCCGTTCCTTTCGCAGATGGAACGGTCGGGAAGCGTTTAGGTCCCGGAAGGCCTCCGCTCGAGCAGGGCGGAACGTTCGCAGCGACACACCACTTCGCCGCGCTGATTGAGCATTTCATGGACGAAGGTGACGATCCCCGCCTCGGGCCGCGACTTGCTTTCGCGCAATTCCTTTACCTCGGTGATCGCGTGGAGCGTGTCGCCGATGAAGACGGGCCTGGGTGTAACGACATCGGTAAAGCCAAGATTGGCGACCAGTGTGCCAAGCGTCGTCTCTCCCACCGACAGACCCACCAGAAGCGCAAAGGTGAAGGTCGAATTGACGAGGATCTGCCCGAAACCACTCGCCTTCGCCGCCTCGGCATCGAGGTGGAGCGGCTGCGGGTTGTGGGTCATGGTCGAGAACAACAGGTTGTCGGTCTCGGTCACGGTCCGGCGGATCGGGTGCTCGATCCGCTCGCCCACCTGCCATTCGTCGAAATACTTGCCCGCCATCAGCCCTGCGCCGACCAGCGGGAAACCACTTCGGCCCCGTCCTCCGCGCTGGAACGCACCGCACCCGGCGTCCGGCTGAAGCGCGGCGCAGGGGCGGTGTGCCATTCGCCGTCATGTTCGACGAAAGTGCCGCGCGCCTGCATATGCGGGTGCTCGCGCGCTTCGTCGATATCGAGAACGGGGGCGAAACAGGCGTCCGATCCCTCGAGCAGTTCGCACCATTCATCGCGGGTCTTGGTCTTGAACAGCGCCGCGAGCTTATCCGCGTTCTCGTCCCACTTCGCTACGTCCATCTGCCCCTCGGCGAGCTCCGCCGGCGCGCCCGCCCTGGCCAGCATTTCGGCGTAGAATTGCGGCTCGATCGAGCCGAGCGAGATTTCCTTTCCATCGGCGCAGGTGAAGCAGCGATAGAAATGCGCCGCCCCGCCGAGCATGCCCTTCCCCCTTTCGGTCGTTATGAAGGGTCGGCCGCGCACGCCGAAGAAGAAGCTCATCAGGCTGGTCGCCCCATCCACGATCGCCGCATCGACAACCTGTCCCTTGCCGGACCGCTCCCGTTCGTAGAGCGCGGCCATGATCCCGAAGGCGCAATACATCGAGCCTCCGCCGAAATCGCCGACGAGGTTCTGCGGCGGAACCGGCGGTTCGCCGGTTTTCCCCACGGCGGACAGCGCCCCGGTCAGCGCGATATAGTTGATGTCGTGGCCAGCCGCTTGAGCAAGCGGTCCGTCCTGCCCCCAGCCGGTCATCCGAGCATAGACCAGCCGTTCATTGGCAGCGAGCAATTCGTCCGGGCCGAGCCCGAGGCGCTCCATCACGCCGGGGCGGAAGCCTTCGATCAGGACATCCGCCTTCGCCGCCGCCTCGCGGCAGAAGGCCTTGCCCTCCTCGCTCTTGAGATCGACCGCCACGCGGTGGCGCGCACGTTCGACGACCGGGTTCGAGACCGCAGTGCCGGGCCGCTCGATCCGCACTATCTCGGCTCCGAGATCGGCAAGGAGCATGGCGACATGCGGACCCGGACCGATCCCACTGAATTCGATGACTTTCAGGCCGGAAAGCGGCCCCTGCGTCTCACTCATATGGCAGTTCTCCCTCTTGCAGCCTCTGTGACGCGGACCGTCTGCGCTGGCAAGGCCCGGACCCTCTCTGCGCAAGGCGGGTCGAGCGCGCTCTTGCGGGATGTTCTTTTGTGCATTGCACCATCGCGGGCCTGTTGCTACCCCGCCATCGGCGGGCGTCGCATGGGTCGCGTTCCAGGGGGAAGTCTTGAAAGTAGCAATCTTCGGTCTCGGCTATGTCGGCTCTACCGCCGCCGGGTGCATCGCCAGCCAGGGGCATAGCGTGGTCGGCATGGACGTCAGCAGCGCGAAGGTCGAGACGCTCAATGCGGGTCGGGCACCGGTCTACGAGCCGGGCCTCGGCGAGCTCATCGCCGAGGCCCACGCCGAAGGGCGGATTTCCGCGACGACCAGCCTGGCGAGCGAACTCGACGACTGCGACCTCGCCATAGTCTGCGTCGGCACGCCCTCGGGCGTCGATGGCGCGCACAACATGAGCTTCATCGCACAGGTGACGCGCTCCATCGCCACCGCGCTGAAGCCGGATCGCGAAAAGCCGCTCACCCTCGCCTACCGCTCGACCATGCGCCCGGGCAGCTGCGAGAACATCATCTGGCCGATCCTCGAAAGCCATCTGGGCGACAAGGCAACGAGCGCGGTCGAACTGGTCTACAACCCCGAATTCCTGCGCGAAGCGAGCGCGATCGACGATTATTTCCACCCGCCCAAGATCGTCATCGGGACGCTCGGCGGGAAGCCCTCGGCGAACATGGCGAAACTGAACGAAGGCATCGACGCGCCCGTCTTCGAAGTCGGCCTGCGCGAGGCGGAGATCACCAAGTTCGTCGACAATTCGTGGCACGCGGTGAAAGTCGCCTTCGCCAACGAGATCGGCCGCGTGTGCCAGAATCTCGACATCTCGGCGAAGGCGGTCCACGAAATCTTCAAGAGCGACACCAAGCTCAACATCTCGGCCTATTACACCCGGCCGGGCGGTGCCTTTGGCGGGTCGTGCCTGCCGAAGGATGTGCGGGCGCTGCAATACATCGCCGCCGACACGGGCTCGGCCACCCATCTCGTCGATTCGCTGATCCGCTCGAACGAGGCGCACAAACACCACCAGTTCCTGAAGGCAACCGAAGGGCTGCAGCCCGGCGCGAAAGTCCTTCTGGTGGGCCTCGCGTTCAAGGCGGAAACCGACGACCTGCGCGAAAGCCCGGCGGTCGACATGGCGAGGAAGCTGCTCGAAGCGGGCTACGACCTCGACATCTACGACCCCCAGATCGCGCCCGAAAGCCTCGTTGGGCAGAACCTCGGCTATGCCTATTCGCTGCTGCCGCGGATCGACGACCTGCTCGTCTCCAGGGACGATGCCGAGGCGCGCGATTATGCCTGCGTCATCGCGACCAACCGCCTGATCGAGACGCTCGCGCTCGATGCCCCGCGGATCGTCGATGTCAGCGTGATCCCGTGACGAGCGCCGAGGAAGGCATCCCGGCGATCATCGAGGGCGAGCCGCTGAAAGGCAAGCACGTCCTCATCGTGGTCGAAAACCTTCCGCTGCCCTTCGACCGGCGGGTGTGGCAGGAGGCGCGCACGCTGAAGGCGGCGGGCGCGCACGTCTCGATCATCTGCCCGACCGGCAAGGGACACGAGGCGCGTTTCGAGGTGATCGAGGGCGTTGAGATCCACCGCCACCCGCTCCCGCTCGAAGCCTCGGGCGCATTGGGCTTCCTCGCCGAATACGGCGCGGCGCTGTTCTGGGAGACGGTGCTGGCGTGGAAGATCCATTTCAGGCGCCGGATCGACGTGATCCAGGGGTGCAACCCGCCCGACCTCATCTTCCTCGTCGCGCTGCCCTTCAAGGCGCTGGGCGTGCGCTACATCTTCGACCACCACGACATCAATCCCGAGCTTTACGAGGCGAAGTTCGGCAAGCGCGGCTTCTTCTGGCGGCTGATGGTCCTGTTCGAGAAACTGACCTTCAAGGTCGCGGATGTCTCGATCGCGACCAATGAAAGCTACAAGGCGATCGCCACGACCCGCGGCGGAATGAAGGCGGACAGGGTCCACGTGGTGCGCTCCGGCCCCGACCTATCGCGGCTGAAACTGGTCCCCCCGGTCGATGCATGGAAGAACGGGCGCGCGCACATGGTCGGCTATGTCGGGGTGATGGGCGAGCAGGAAGGCATCGACCTGCTGATCGACGCGGTCGACTTCATCGTGCGGAAAAAGGGACGCGAGGATGTCCAGTTCGTGCTGGTCGGCGGCGGCCCGGCGCTCGCGGACCTTCAGGCTATGACCGCGCAGCGGGGGCTTGCCGACTACATCACCTTCACCGGCCGTGCGCCCGACAAGGACCTGTTCGAGGTACTCTCGACCATGGATCTCGGCGTCAATCCCGACCGCGTCAATGCGATGAACGACAAGTCGACCATGAACAAGATCATGGAATATATGAGTCTGGGCAAGGCGATTGTGCAATTCGACGTGACCGAAGGGCGGTTCTCCGCGCGGGAGGCCTCGCTCTATGCCGCTCCCAATGATGCATGCGACCTGGCGGTGAAGATGCTGGAACTTATCGACGATCCCGCCCGCCGCGAGACGATGGGGCAATACGGTCGGCGGCGCGTGGTCGAGGACTTGAATTGGCAGCACCAGATCTCGCCGCTGCTCGCGGCCTACCGTCAGGCGCTCGGGGACTGATGGCGCGCGTCTTAGCGGCGTTTTTCCTTCCCGCGCGGAGCCCGCTATCATCCTGCTCGGCCCCGAAGTAGACTGCGGTCCCGCAAATCGTGGCCGGTCGCAAGACCCCTGGAAGAACTAGCCCAACAAACCCCGCCCGACTCGCGCTTGCTGCGTCGGCCGAATGGTGAAAGCCGCAGCAAGCCTAACGTGATTTTAAGCCCTACCGGTCCATTGCCTCGCGCAGAACGAAAGCGATGGACCGATGAACGCACCCTTCGAAGCAGCCAAGGCGATAGGGCCCGATGCGGCAAGCGAGGCAATACCCGACCACGAAATCGCGGTCATCGGGCTCGGCTATATCGGCCTGCCGACCGCAGCGGTCCTTGCAACTAGGGGCTGGAGGGTGTGCGGGGTGGACGTCTCGCAGAGCGTTATCGAAACCGTCAATGCGGGCCGCGTTCATATCGAGGAACGCGATCTCGACGGCCTCGTCCGCGAGGCCGTCGCAAGCGAACAGCTGGTCGCGTCGCTGGAAGTGCCCACAGCGCATTTCTACATGATCGCGGTCCCGACCCCGCTCGGTGCCGACAATGCGCCCGACATTGCCTCCGTAGAAGCGGCAGCTCGCGCGATTGCACCGAAGTTACTGCCCGGGGCCTGCGTCATCGTCGAGAGCACATCGCCCGTAGGCACGACCGAAAGTGTCGCCGAAATCATCGCCGGGGTCCGGCCCGATCTTGCCGTACCGCGCTTTGGCGACCGTGAGGGCGGCGACATTGCGCTCGCCTATTGCCCCGAACGCGTCCTGCCAGGAAGGATCGTGACCGAACTGGTATACAACGACCGCGTCATCGGCGGCATTACCCCGGACTGTGCAGGCCGCGCGGCAGCGCTCTACCACAGCTTCGTGAAGGGCGACTGCCTAGTCACCAACGCGCGGATCGCCGAGACGGTCAAGCTGGTCGAGAACAGCTTTCGCGATGTCAACATCGCCTTCGCCAACGAGTTGTCGATGATCGCCGATGCGATGGAGATCGACGTATGGGAGGTGATCCGCCTCGCCAATCGCCACCCGCGCGTCAACGTCCTGCAGCCCGGCCCAGGGGTCGGTGGGCATTGCATCGCGGTCGACCCGTGGTTCCTCGTATCCGGAGCGCCAGACAAGGCCCGGCTAATCCGCACCGCGCGCGAGGTCAACGACCACAAGGCGATCCACACCGAGGAAAGGATCCGCAAACAGCTACGCGCCGCGCGATATGGAAAGGCAGCGCTGCTGGGGCTCGCCTTCAAGCCAGATATCGACGATTTCCGCGAAAGCCCCGCGCTCGAAATCAGCACCTCCCTCGCGCGCGATCTCGGCGAACGCATTCTCGTCGTCGAGCCCTTCGCCGAGCAGCTTCCCGACGAACTGGCCGGCACGGGCGCGAAGCTGGTTACGCTCGACGCGGCGCTGCGCGAAGCGGAGATCGTCGTCGTGCTTGTCGATCACACCGCCTTCCGGCATCTCACACCCGAGGACCTATCCGGGCATATCGTCTACGATACGAGGGGCATGCTCAAGCGATGAGCAAGGGGGATTCCCGGCCGCGCATACTGGTAACCTTCGGGACCCGGCCGGAGGCGATCAAGATGTTCCCGGTCGTCACGGCCCTGCGCGAGACGGGGCGTTTCGACGTGCGCGTGGCGGTCACGGCGCAACATCGCGCGATGCTGGATCAGGTCCTTTCGATCGCCGGGATTGCGCCCGACATCGATCTCGACCTGATGCAGCCGGGGCAGAACCTCGACCAGCTCGCCGCGCGCATCGTCACCCGCTTCGGCGAGGCGCTCGATGCCGAACGGCCCGACCGCGTGCTGGTCCACGGCGACACGCTGACGACGATGATGGCGACGCTTGCCTGCTATTTCCGCCGCATCCCGGTGGGCCATGTCGAGGCAGGCCTGCGGAGCGGGAACATATACGCGCCCTGGCCGGAGGAGGTGAACCGCAAGGTGACAGGTGCGATTGCCGATCTTCATTTCGCGCCCACCGAAGCAGCGGCCGGCGCGCTTCGGGCTGAAAATATCCCGCCCGATCGGATTCATGTCACGGGCAATACCGTCATCGATGCTCTGCTCGAAGCGCGCACCAGAATACGAACGACCCGTGAACTCGCGCCTATGATCGCCAGGCTGCGCGAACGCTTCGCAGGTCGCCGGATCATAGCCGTGACCGCCCATAGACGGGAGAACTTTGGCAAAGGAATGCAGGAGATCGCCTCGGCCCTGCTCCGGCTCGCCGACCGCGACGACATTGCGATCATCTACCCGGTTCATCCGAATCCGAACGTCTCAGACGTAATGCGAGCGGCCTTGGCGAGGATCGACACAATCGCGCTTCTCGAACCGCTCGACTATTTGGGCTTCGTCGCGATGATGGAAGCATGCGATCTCGTGCTCACGGATTCCGGTGGCGTGCAGGAGGAAGCGCCGAGCCTGGGCAAGCCCGTTCTCGTCATGCGCGACACGACCGAACGGCCCGAGGGCGTAGCAGCCGGGACAGCCAAGCTGGTTGGTGCCGACCAGGACCGGATCGTGGCCGAAACGACGCGCTTGCTGGACGACAGGTCGGCCTACGAGGCAATGGCGATGGCTCACTCACCCTATGGTGACGGCAGTTCTAGCCGCAGAATCGCCGACATCATCACGGCCACCTTCGATTGACGCAGGTGGCTCAGTGCCCCCGCCGCAGGATCATGACATAGCGCGCTGCCGCGCCGAGAGCGACGAGCGTGATCCCCACATCGGCGATCCAGTTGAACCTGAACGGACCGTAGAGCACCTTGTCCACGACGTGAAGCGAGGTGATACGCAGCAGGAGCAGTAAAATCATCGCGAGGCCCGCTCCGGCCCCGGCGGCAGACGCGTAATTACGGCGTCCGCGGATCTGTCTCAGGAAGCGAAAGGCCAAGAAAGACAGCAAGGCCGTAAAAAGAACCAAGATGAACGATACGAGCGGGCGCTGGATGGCCTGACGCTGCTGGTACGAGCCCTCTCCGCGCAGGAGTGTACGCAAGCCGTCGCGGATGATTTCCTCAAGGCCAAACATCCGCATCACGATAAGCGCGCCGAACAGCACGGCGAGCAATAGCCAGACATGACGGTGCCAAGTTTGCTGGTGCTGCTGCATGGCGATCCATGTCGCGAAGAGGCAACCGATCGCTGTAACCGAATACAGTCCTACTGCCCCCAAGCTGAGAAACGATGCACCTGTTCCTGCGGACATAACCCTGCCTTTCGAATTGAGTCCTTGCCCAGACTGCAAGCCATTGATCACCGCAGACAAGCAAAATGCCATCGGGCAACGAAATTGCACAAGCGGACAACGCGCGAATGGGCGTCTTTAGGTCGATGTCACGACGCAAGCTTATTGCATCGCAAAAAACCAGCGTCTAAGCGAAATGCCAAGCATCGGAGGGAAATTAATGCCGTTGAGTAGCCCGTTCCCCGCTTTCGTAAAAGCACTCTGCATCGCCTCCACCCTCACGATCGGAGCCTGTGCCTCGACACCTGATCCGCTTATAGGGCCTGCCGTGACCCGCCCAATCGCCGATCTTGGGCAGGCGAGCTATTCCTACACCCGCGACTCTACGTACCTGCTGCGACCCTCCGACAAGATTTCCGTTAACGTGTTCCGCGAACCGGAACTTTCGGTCGAAGAAGTTCGACTTGGCGTAGACGGTAGCGTGTCCCTGCCAATGCTCGGAACCATCATGGCAGCAGGCATGACGACGCGAGCCCTCGAACAGGACGTTACCCGTCGGCTCGCTGCAGCGGGCCTTAAGTCGCCAATGGTCAGCGTGAACATCGCTGATTACGCTTCGCACCTTGTTACGGTCGAAGGAGCGGTCGAGTCTCCTGGCGTTTATGCCTTCCAGCCTGGCTCTCGACTCTCGTCGGCAATAGCCATGGCCAGCGGGCCTCAGCGCACGGCCGACACGAAACAGGTGGCGGTTTTCCGGGAAAGCTCGGATGGCATTTTAATAGCGAAATTCGACTACCAGCAGGTCAGTCAGGGCACTATGCTCGACCCAGTCCTGCAGCCTGGTGATCGGGTGGTGATGGGCACCAACGGCCTTTCGGTATTCTGGCAGGATATGCTTAGGACCATTCCGGTATTTGGCGTCTTCGCCGTGGCCGCGCTGCGGAACTGAACCCATGAATAACAATCAGATACGGCAGGCCGACGCTGGCCATGACAATACATGGGCGGACGCGTATCTCCCGGCTCCTGCTGAGTATGTGCCGCAGGCATCGCCAGCACCGCCAATGTTCGACACCGCCTGGCTACGCGGTGCTCTTTTCCGGCAGCGCTGGGTGATTGGGGTTTCAATTCTCATCGCGCTCGTGACGGGCATCGTCGTATTTCTTCTCACCGAGCCGACTTACGAGGCCTCGGCGACCGTACAAGTCTCCGCGAGGGGTAGTAACATCACCGAAGGTCAGGAAATTCTGGAGACGCGTGAAAAGCTTGATGTAGTGCTTATGACACAGGGCGAAATCATAAAGAGCCGCACTATGGCGTATGAGGTCGCCTCACGGCTAAACGACGGTGCCCTGAACGGGATACTAGGCAAAGATGTGGACGAAAACCGTCCATCCAACCTATCGGATGAGCAGTGGGAAGAACGCAAGCTGACAATGGCAGCCCAAGCCCTTCAGGGCGGAGTCGAAGCCAATATCCCGCAGCAAAGCAAGATTATCGAAATCCAGTATCGATCAGGAGATCCGGTCCGCTCAGCTGCGATCGCCAATGCCTATCTCGATGCATTTGTCGCGTCGGATGCCAAGCGGAACGTTATGAGTAACGCCTATGCACGTCAGTATCTGTCAGAACAGATCGAAGAGGTGCGCGACAAACTCAAGGTCTCAGAAGCCGAGGCGAATGCTTATGCACAAAATGTAGGGATCGTCACACAGGCCACAGAGGAAGGCGAGGCGAGCACGACCATTCGCAGCGCCAATCTCATAAGCATCAACGAGGCGCTCGCTGAAGCGAAGGCGACCCGGATTAAGGCGGAGCAGCGTTGGCGGGCGACTGAGGACGTCCCGGCAACACAATTGCCTGAGTTCCAAAGAAATGCGGCGATCCAGAACCTTGTCGCCGAACGCGCGAGGCTGAATGGCGAACTTAGTCTCCTAATGCAGCGCTACGACGAACAATTCCCCGATGTCGTTGATCTAAAGTCTCGCATCTCGCTACTTGATAGGCAGATCGAAGGGACGTCTGCCGACATCAAGGCAACCATTCGCAACGAGTTCGAAATTGCACGGCGGCAAGAGGCGGCCCTGGAAGGCGAACTTGCTGAGGCTACCGGAGCTGCGATGGAAGAACAGGGACTGACCGGCGAATTCGAAGTACTGGAACGTGAGGCCGCCGCATTAAGAGAGCAATTGAAGAGCCTGCTCGACCGCTATAACGCGGTCAGCACGGCTGCGAACGTGCAAAGCGGCACAGTACTGCCGCTCGATCGTGCTGCTGTGCCCAAATCACCGGTTTCGCCGAAGCTGCTTCGCAACTTGACAGTCTCGTTCGTTATCGGCCTCGCCATTGCCGGCGGGCTTGCTCTGGCACGGGAGATCTTCATCGACCAGCTGCGGCGAGCGGAAGACATCGAAGAAAGGCTTGGCATCCCGTTCCTTGGCCTCACCCCTCTGGTCGACTCGCCATTTGCTGACGACGAGGACTCCGATCAATTCCATACCCTCGTGGAGGCTTATACCTCGATCCGCGGAACCATCGACTACTCGATCCCGCGCGACGGTGTCCTTATCCAGCTAACGAGCAGTCAACCAAGCGAGGGCAAATCGACGACGGCCCTTATACTCGCGGAGCTGTTCGCGCGGATGGGTCGAAAGACGCTTCTTATTGATGCCGACATGAGAAAACCTTCGATCCGCAAGCTCTTGGATGTGCCTGACACTGGGACGGGGCTTACCGAGGTCCTGCTCGGGCATGCGGCCCTAGAAGAAGCCACGATCGAAGGGTTGCACGAAAATTTGAGCGTGCTCACTCTGGGTGGCAAACCGACGAACCCAAGCGAGGCGATCTCCTCCGAGAGGTTCCAACACATCCTGCACGAATGCCGTGGGAAATATTCTCTTGTCATAATCGACACCAGCCCGGTGCTCGGGTTGGCCGATGCGCCGGAGATTGCGAAGCTCGTCGACGGAACAATTTTCGTCGTCCAAGCGAACCGTACTAGCATCAATCAGGCACGTACTGCGGTGAAGCGTCTCTCTGACGTCGGAGGAAAGGTCATCGGTGCCGTACTTACCATGTACAAGGCGCTCGAGGCGGGAGAGGACTACAGGTACCAGTACAGATATTACGAATACGGTTCTTCACGTTAGACAAATCCAGTCATCCCCTGTCGAGCTCGCAGCAGTATTCCTCAAGGAATTGTAATTCATTAGGCTCTGTTCTTTAGCCGTCTTTGCGAAACACCTAGGCTCAGGACCCGTTAAATCGCTTGCGCTGGACACAATCGGTTGGTTCAGTGGCAGCATCAAGGTGCTGCTGCCGATGTCCGATCTGTGGTTGTTGAGCGAGCCGCAGATGCGCCGGATCGAGTCTTATTTTCCCCTGTCGCACGGTATCCTGCGGGTCGATGATCGACGGATTGTGAGCGGCATCATCTTCGTGATCAGAAACGGGCTGCGCTGGCGCGATGCACCGGCAGGTTATGGCCCGCACAAGACGATCTACAACAGGTTCATCCGCTGGAGCCGCCTGGGCGTGTTCAACCGCATCTTCGCCGAGCTCGCCGCCAAGGGCGGCAAGCCCGACCAGCTCACTATCGATGCTACCCATCTCAAGGCGCACCGGACGGCGGCAAGCCTGCTAAAAAAGGGGCTCTACCCAGACGTATCGGGCGCACCAAAGGCGGCCTGAACTCCAAGCTGCATGCAGTCTGCGATGGCAAGGGCCGTCCGCTGATCATGCTGCTCAGCGAAGGGCAGATGAGCGATTACAAGGGCGCCGCGCTGATGATCGATGCATTCCCCAAGGCCAAGGCACTGCTTGCCGATCGGGGCTATGATGCCGACTGGTTCCGCGCCGCGTTGGAGCGGCGCGGCATCACCCCCTGCATCCCCTCAAAGACCAACCGCAAGGCGCCCATCCCGCACGACACGGCCCTCTACCGTCAGCGTCACAAGGTCGAGAACATGTTCGGCAAGCTCAAGGACTGTAGACGCATCCACACCCGCTACGATCGCTGAGCCCACACCTTCATGTCCGCCATCTGCATCGCCGCAACCGTCATCTTCTGGCTGCCGCAATGAGTCCTGAGCCCAAGACTCAGAACTTGAGCTGCCCCAGCTTCGCCGTGTCGCAAATGTGTTTCTGCCGCGAATACTGGGCGAGGAGATGCATCAGCGATTGGTGAAGGTCCTCGATGATGCCGTAATTCTCGGCCTCGACATGGAGGCTGATATCCGCAAGCTCGCGGGCCTGGCCTCCCGAAAAGCCGGTCATGGCGATCGACGCCACGCCGTTCTCCCGCGCCCATTCAACCGCCTCGACGATATTCGGCGAGCCACCCGAAGAGCTGATCACGATGAGAAGATCACCAGCCCCGGCAAGCGATTCGAGCTGGTAGCGGAATATTTTGTCATAGCCGATATCGTTGCCGATCGCCGTAATGATCTCGATATTGGAGGACAGGCTGACTACTTGCGGCCTGAGCGTCGAGTCGGTCCGGATACCCTTCACGCAATCGCAAACGAGGTGGTTCGAAATCGCAGCGGAGCCACCATTACCGCAGCAATAGATCCGTCGCCCGTCATGGGTCGTCTCGGCGATCAGGCGAGCCGCCTCTTCGACGGCATTGCGGTCGATGGTCTTGCTGGCCTCGGCAAGACGCTCGAAATATTCGTCGGCGTAGGTGGAGGCGTGCTCAATCTGGCTGGAAGGGAAATAGGGCATGGTAAGGTATCCTCTTGCTCAGGTGGCGACGGGCTTGCCTGACTGATAGAAAATGATGGCGGTTCCGTTCTTGTCGAAACGGAAGGGGACTTCGCGCAGGTGCGACAGGGCCTTTCGCAGCCCGGGATGCTTTTCGACCGGTGCGGAAAAGACCATGAAGCCGCCACCGCCCGCACCAAGAAGCTTGCCCCCGGTCGCGCCGTTCGCCCTCGCCGTATCGTAGGTTTCGTCGATGAGCGAATTTGTGATGCCGCCGGTAAGCTGGCGCTTGAGTTCCCAGTTCTCGTGCAGGATGGCGCCAACGCTGTCCGCGTGACCCTTGGCGAGTTCGTCGCGCAGCGTGTAGACCAGTTCGACCATCTGTCCGAGCGCCTGCGTCTTGGTGATACTGCCCCCGACATCCTTTGCCTGCTTCTCGAGTATGGTGGAAGCCGACCGATCGCCGCCGATGTAATACATGATCATTTCCGCCTCGACCCGCTCAATCGTCCCTGGTGGTGCCACTACCGGGGCAACCGTCACGCTGTCGTCGGCATGGAACTCTATGACGTTGAGCCCGCCCGACGCGGCAGCATACTGGTCCTGCTTGCCGATCGGTTCGCCGCACATGTCGAGTTCGACTTCGCACGCCTCGCGACCGAGGTCGAGCTTCGAGATATAGCTGCCATTATAGGCGTACAGGGCATGGAGCAGCCCGACGGTGAAAGAGCTCGACGAGCCCATGCCGCTCCCGCGCGAGGGAATGTCCGCGATCGAGGTGATCTCGACACCGGATTCGATGCCGGTTTTCTCGAGCCCGGCCTTCACCAGGGCGTGCTCGATCTGGCTGGCATGGTCGACGGTCTCGGTCCGCGAATAGGACAGGCGGATACCATGCTCGAAACGCGGATTGATGGTTACGTAGACGAACTTGTCGATCGAGGTGCTGAGCACCGCGCCGCCGTGCTCGCGGTAATAGGACGGAAGGTCGCTTCCCCCGCCGACGAAACTGAGCCGCATGGGCGTCTTGCTTATGATCATGGCTTTCCCCGTGAGCCGAAACCGGCCGCTAATCCCCGGAACCGTCCGCCCCGGATCCGCTCAGATATCCTGTTCTAGGATTAATGCGACAGCTTCGCGTAGACTGGGCGCGACATGGGTGGCGGCCGCGTCGAACTTCCCGTCGCGGCCCGCGAATCCGGTTTCGACGAGGACCGAGCGCATCCCGCAGCGGCGAGCGAGTTCGATGTCCGTCGTCATGTCGCCGATATACCAGGAGGATGCGATGTCGATGTTGAAATCCTCCGCCGCGCGGTCGATCAGGCCGCGCTCCGGCTTGCGGCAGCCGCAGGCGAATTTGAGCTCGGGGCGCTCCCCCTCGAAGCCCTTGTCGGGGTGGTGCGGGCAGAAATAGAGCGCGTCGACATACGCGCCGCAGGCACCGAGCAGGGTGTCGAGGCGATTGTGTACCCGCTGCAACTGCGCCTCGCTCGCCTCGCCGCGCGCGACTACGGGCTGATTGGTTATGATGACCGAGCGGAACCGCGACCCGTTGAGCCGTTTCAACCCTTCGGCCGCGCCCTCGATCAGCACGACCTCATCAGGGTCGGAGATATAGCTTCGCTCCTCGTTCACCACGCCGTCCCGGTCGAGAAACACGGCGGGCGACGGCGTTCGCAGAGAAAGGGCAGCCACCCGGCCTGAACGCAGATCCCGACCGGTCTTGTTCAGCCGCTCGGGCGTTCCTGCGTCCTTGATGTATTCCGGGCTGCGATAGCCGAATAGCGTCCGTCCGCTTTCCAGCATGCGGGCGAAGACATGCTTGCCGAAATCAGGCTTTTCCGGGAGACCCTCCAGCCCCGCGAGAGCTTCCTTGTCGAGGATATAAAGGCCGGCATTGACGAGGTTCGGAAGATCCTTGCCCGGGGGGTGCGGATAAGAATGGAGTGCAAATACGAAGCCGTTCGCGTCGACTTCGACGATGTCCGAATCGGCCGGGTGATCGTTGGGATGGACGAGCAGCGTCGCATCGGGGCGATTGATTTCGTGCACGCGAGCCATGGCGGCAAGATCGACGTCGAGCACGACGTCGCCGTAGAGCACGAAGAAGCTGTCATGCAGGCTGTCCAGCGCGTCGATGACCGCTCCGGCCGTGCCCCGGGCGCGCGCCTCCTCGACACATTCGACATCGAGCCCCCAGCGCGAGCCGTCGCCGCAAAAGTCCCTTATGGCATCAGCGCGATAACCGCACAGAACGCACACGTCCCTTATTCCGTTGGACGCGAGCAGTTCGAGCTGGCGATCGAGCAGAGGGCGTCCCTCGACCGCCGCGAGCGGCTTGGGCAGGTCGCCCGTGATCGCTTTCAGGCGGGTGCCCATCCCTCCGGCAAGGATTACCGCTTGTCTCAAGTTAGCCCCCATTCCCCAGCACATTCGGCGACGGCGCGCAGCATCGCGTCGCGCGATGTCAGTTCGGGGCTCCAGCCCAACCGGTCCAGCTTCGCGGTCGAGTAGGAGAAGCGCGGCACATCCCCTACCCAGCCGCGATCGGTATCCTGATAGGCGATCGTCGCTGTGCCTCCGGCGTGAGTCACCATCGCGCCCGCGATTTCGCTGACCGACACTCCCTCGTCGCGAGGACCGATGTTGTAAAGGTGTCGCCCGGGCTGCCCTGCGATACGGTCGATTATGAAAAGCATCGCCTCGACCAATTCCGCGACATAGAGATAGGGCTTCTTCTGGGTCCCGTCCCCGAGCACTTGTAGAAGGGACGGATCAGCCATCAACTTTTGGCAGAAGTCATAGATGACGCCGTGCGTGGCACGCGACCCGATGACGTTGGGGAACCGCAATATGAAGGCGGTATCGAGGAAGGTTTCCACCGCCGCGCTGATGGCTGCCTCGGCGGCGAGCTTCATGGCGCCGTAATTCGAGATCGGCAAGAGCGGCCCGGTATCCTCGGCCAGCGCCTCATCGTTTTCCCCGTAGACCGCCGAGGTTGAAGCGAAGACCAACCTGCGCGCGTCCGTTGCTCGGCAGATCGCGAGCGCGCTGCGCGTGGTCTGGAAGGTGTCGCGAAAGTCGATCGCATCGTCACGCGCCCCGGCGGCTATGTCGGAATTGGCCGCCATATGCCAAACCATGTCACAGGGCCCGATCGCGAGGAGGGCGTCAGGTATCTTGTCCGGATCCCCCAGTTCGGCCTCGATGAAGGTAAACCGGTCGTTCGCCCCGGCCCCGGCGAGATTTTCCATCCGGCCGCGCAGCAGATTGTCGGTCCCCACCACCGTTGCCCCCCTCGACAGCAGTTCGTCCACAAGATGGCTGCCAACGAACCCCGCGGCGCCTGTTACCAACATCTTCATCGCTTGCTCACCGGGGTGTTTTTGCACTGCAACAACGCCTATAGATCGCCCGCAGCGTGACAACAAGCAGCTTGCCGGATTTGGAACGGCCTCATTCGTGTATTGTGCGGGACCAGTTCGTTGCGCAAAAACCTCAGGGTTGCGGAGAACAGTATGAAGACCATTGTCCACATCAGCTGCGATTTCCCCGACCCAATTGTACCAGCCAAAACGAAGGGCGTGGTCAGCTTCATCGACAACACGCCCGGGTTCCGGCACGTCGTCTATTCGCTCAACCGCGCGAACTGGCGAAAGAACCTGGTGGCGATCGATTTCGACACGGATCGCACGGCGATCGCTTACGGGGCACCGCCCAAGGGCCTTTTGCTCGAAAGCCGGCTGGCGCACGTCACCGCCTTCATCAAGGCGGACCTCGAAAAGAAGGGCATTGCGCCCGACCTTTTCCACGCTCACAAACTGACAGTCGAGGGGCTGGTGGCCCATCGGCTCTCGAACCAACTTGGCATTCCCTACATCGCCAATATCTGGGGCGACACCGACATCAAGTTCATCGCGGCGCGAAAGGACATGGCGGCCAAGTGGCGCATGATCATGGAAGACGCGCGCCGCCTACTGCCCTGCGCACCGTGGACTGCGGACAGGTTCATTGCGGATCACGACCTCGACCCCGCGAAGGTTGAGGTGATGTTGCCGATCGTCAAGCAGGAGAATTTCCTGCCTCCCGTCGTTACCGGCGAAGCCCGGATCGTCACGCTGTTCAACCTCGACCAGCACAAGCGCAAGAACCTCAAGGGCCTGCTCGACGCGGTGGTCGAACTACGCCGCAGGGATCCCAGGGTGACGCTCGACATCTGGGGCCGCGGCAACGCCGAAACGCTCTGCGACATCGATGCAATGATCGCCGCGCGCGGAGCGGGGGATTACATCAATCTCAAGGGACCGCTGCCGCAAGGGGCGTTCGAGACGACGCTCAACGCCTACACCGGCTTTGCCATGCCGACTCTGCGCGAGACGTTCGGCATGGTCTTTATCGAGGCGATGCTGTGCGGGCTTCCGGTGCTGCACACGCGCGGCTGGGGGATCGACGGCATCTACCCCGATGACATGATCGGCTATGCATGGGATCATTCGACGCAGGCCGATATTGTCGCTGGCCTCGAACACCTCATCGCGAACGAGGCCCGGCTGAAAGAGAGCCTGACGACGCTCGCCGGGCAAGGAGCCTTTGATCAGCATAAACGCGAGGTCATCGTCTCGCAATACGCGAACATTCTTGAGACCGCCTGCGCTGACAAGGTCCGTGATGGCTCTCTGGTCGAATGATGGTAACGGCGGGATTTTCTGCTCCGATCGAGGAGGCGCGCGGTCCCGGCAAGTGCGTCCGGCAGGTCCGTCTTGCGGCGCACTCAGCAGGCAGCAACTCAGTTTGATAAAATGCGACTGTCCTTCACGGAATAGGATCTCCCGACTCAGCACCTGCTTAAAAGGGGCCTTCGATGTCGCGATCTGGGAACAATCACGTATGTCTGTAAATCAACTGAAGAAGTTATTCGGCCTGGTGGCCAGCCGATATCTGCCGGAGCGCCCATTTGCCGGATTACCCGAAGTGAATGTCGAGAGACGGATCACCAATGGTCGCAATCTGTTCGAAGGATACCAGAGAAGAACCGGACTTGAATTTGGCGATCTGGAACGGCAGGTCATGCGCGGTCCGATTTTTCGCCGCGTGCATAACGTCGCCAAATAGAATAAGACTTATGTCGCACGAAAAAAGCTGGTGAACCTTTAGCTCATCATTCGATACTTCATGCCCGAAGAATCCGGGAATATTATCGAATACGGCTCCTACAGCGGCGGCAGTGCAATCTTTATGGCACTGCTCCTCAAGGAATTCCATCCGGGCGCGCAGGTCTACGCGCTGGACACCTTCGGGAGCAGGCCGAAGACCGACAAGGCTGTCGACATGCACGAGAGCGGCAAATTCGGCGATGCGAATGTGGGCCGTATCCGCTCGGCAGCGGATTCGCTTGGGCTCGACAACCTGCACCTCGTGCAAGGCTTGGTCAAAGACACTGCGCAGAGCGGCTACGACGAGGCGGGAAGCTTCGGCCTCGCCCATCTCGATCTTGACATCTATCACCCGCTCAAGTTCGCGCATGAAACCGTTCGCCCCTAGATGGCGGGGGGCGGTTACGTGGTCTGCGACGATGCCACGATGTCCACCTGCCTTGGCGCGACACAAGTTGTGGAGGAAATGATCCGGGACTACGGCCTGCGTTGCGAGCAGATCTACCCGCACTTCGTTTTCCGCGCCGGTCTCCAGCAGGCGGTCTGCCATTCGGACATCGGGCGACGCGGTGGGTCTGAGCTCCTAGATTTCCTCCGATTCTAAGTAGGGTCCGGCCCTTGCGAAGTAGACGGATGAGATTTGGCGACCGCCCTGCCATACTGAAGAGCCAGGCGTCTCCAGCGGATTGCGCTCGAAATGCTGACATCAAAGTGGGCTGCCGCTGCTCGGCAACTCATGCGGCCGTCGATCCCATCGCCAACCCGGTCCCGAAGGTCCTGTGAAAGCGTTCGTGCCATCCATGCTGGACTCCTGACCCAGCAAGGAGCTTGAATCAGAACTGCGTCCGCAAAGGAATCCCCTCCGAGTCAGAACGTCGGGAAAACGCTCTAGCGCCCGGTGTCAGACGGCATACGGTGGCTCATCTCCCGGAGGAGTGCAAGGTGAGCCAGCGCCGTGCCTGCGCGGTGCTGGGCGTGGACTGGACCATGGTGCGCTATGCCAGTCGTCGGCCTGACGATGCGAAGGTGCGTGAGCGTATCCGGGAGTTGGCCAGCCAACGCCGCCGGTTCGGCTACCGGCAGCTCCACTGGCTGCTGTGGCGGTAAGGATGGACCATGAACCACAAGAAGTTCCGGCGGCTGTATCTTGAAGAGCGGCTGCAGGTTCGCCGTCGTGGCGGTCGCAAGTGGGCGCTGGCCGTGCGGGCACCGATGACGATCCCGCAGGGGCCGAACCAGCGCTGGAGCCTTGACTTCGTATCCGATGCCTTCGCCTGCGGTAGGCGCTTCCGCATCTTCGCCGTGGTCGATGACTACAGCCGGGAATGGGTGCGCCTGATCGCCGATACGTCGACCTCAGGCGCGCGCGTCGGCCGAAAACTCGATGCAGCGGCCTTCGAGCGGATGGCGCGGCTCCACACGATCGTCAGCGAAAATCGGAAATCCGGGGGATCGGGCCGGTCGGCTTCCCGAAATCTTTGCCCCAGCACTAATAGCCGCCGAGCCAGTCCCTGCGCTGTTCCCACACCGCCTTCCACATCGGAGCCTGCGGAGCCTCTCGCCTGCGGATGCGGCTGACGAGCCGATGTCCCAAGTGGCGATTCAGGGCAGTAATCCAGAGCAGCGCGATGCCAAGAGGCCGTGCGAGAACGCTGAAGTGATCGCGAATGATCGTAACCTTGCCACGGTAGCTCTGGACCTGTTTTTGGCCGCTAGACACGGCGGAAGCGCCCCCATGATGGATGATGGTCGCATCTGGTGTCACCATCGGACGATAACCGAGCTTTGCCGCTCTTAGGCAAAGGTCGCTTTCCTCTGAATACATGAAATATCGCAGGTCAAACCCGCCAAGTTTACGCCATAGGGCGGTACGCAGGAGGAAGAAGCAGCCAGTTATAATATCGACCTTCTGCACCCGGTCCATCCTCCGCGACACGCTGCGTTCCGGGTTGAACACAGGACTATGCGGAAACAATCGGGACAGCATCGTTGCGGAGCACAGCAAACTCCAAAGTGTCACCCGGTTAAAGCAGGATGTGGCATTAAGCGAGCCGTCCGCGAAGATCGTCCGCCCGCCGACAATACCTGCCTCGGCATTGGCTTCGGCGAAAGCGAGCAGATTCTGAATTGAGCCAGGAAGCGTCTCCGTATCGGAATTGAGCAAAAGGATCCATTCAGCGGTCGCGAACTCCGCCGCGCGGTTATTTGCGGCTGCGAAACCGATATTGTCCGGAGAGCGATGGAGTTCCACCTGAGGGAAGAACACTTCAATTGCGTCCGGCGACCCATCATGCGAGGCGTTGTCCCAGACAATAACCTGCAGCGCGATGTCGGAAGCATTCTCATAGAGGGTTTCTATGGCCTTAAGAGTCATCTCGCGAGTATT
Source organism: Erythrobacter sp. (assembly GCF_040217515.1). GTDB lineage: Bacteria > Pseudomonadota > Alphaproteobacteria > Sphingomonadales > Sphingomonadaceae > Erythrobacter. The sequence continues at coordinate 53,403 of NZ_JAVJPT010000001.1, read as the reverse complement.
GAAGCTTACGATTATCACGGAAATTTCAGCTTGCGGAATCGCCATGAGCCATCATCCTTTCGCAAATTTGCAGTGCTTGAGGATCTCCGTAGTCAGTAGCGGGATCCAAAATCTCGCGCTGTCCCGCTGTTGGGGTAGCCGCACGTGAACTGTTCTGAAGCCATCGGACCTGCTAGTGATTGCTGGTCTGAGGCCCTCGTTCAATGCTTCAGGAAGTAGGTGTTGACGTTGGCATCTCGACGAAAAAACGGAAAGAAGCGCGCCATGGTCTGGACACCCAACCTCATAATCGCCGGGGTCGCGAAATGCGGAACCACCTCCATCCACGACGTTCTGGCGGAACATCCCCGCGTGATTGGCGGAATCGAGAAGGAACCATGGTTTCTGAATGACACACATGACAATTTATGCCCCTCGGTCAATGTTCACACGCATGGACTCGAAGCGTGGGCCCGGCAGTTTCACGATGAGGGTCAAGGCAATTTCGATATATGGATGGATGCCTCCGCGACCTACCAGTATCAGCAAACCGCCAAAGAGGTGATCGCCGATCTCGATCCGCAGCCCAAGGTCATGTTCGTTGTGCGCGACCCTGCACGCCGATTATTCTCCCTTTATCAATACGCGCGATATCACCACCGAGCGATACCCCATATTCATTCCTTTTCGCAGTTCATCGAAAGTGTCCGGGAGCCGGTGGACAGCCGGCTGCTGGATCAGAACCTGATGGTGCATGCGTGGAGCACGTCCCGGTATGACTTGATGCTCGAAGAATGGAGTCAGATCGTGCCGCGCGAACGCCTCTTCGTAACCTCCATAGAAGAGTTCTCGGCTGACCGGAATAGAGTTTTGACACGTCTCTCCCAATGGCTCGGAATTGATCCCGAGGGGTTTAAGGATGCAACCGTTAACCGTTCGAACCCAACGGTTGTGACCCGAAGCAAATTCGTTCGGCAACTCGGCAAGAAGCTGGCGCACGCGCTCCCAGACACTCGCGCTATAAGAAGCCTTAAGACAGCGGTGCGAGAGTTAAATTCGGCACCTGTCGATAAAAGCGAGTTTGAGGAGAATGCCGAACTGATCGCGCAGTTATCGGTCGAGTTTGCCCCCACATGGAACGCTTCCAAGAGATGCGAACTAGTTTGGCTTGGTAAAGCATGGTCGGTGTCGCGCAGTCCGACCAAATTCACGGGTGACCACGAGCGAGAAACGTGCTTGCTAGGCCAAGGCATCAAGATCTCCTTGCCAAGCCCAGTCGCCGTGAACGCAAGCCCCTGGTCCAGAACGATTCTACCTCCCCAATTGGCGCGATCTCAGCTGCAACGGTTTTGGCCTCGCGACGAGGGGCGCATGCCGGGGCGAAGACACTCCAATTGAAACCCCGATGGCGATCAGCATATACATCCATGTCTGAGCCCCGCCAAAAAAAGCAACGACGCTGCCTGCAATGATCATCGCGGCCAAGGCGATAGCCACCGCGACATGCAAGCGCCTGTCAATTTCGTCCGTCAACATGCTGGATCGAGAAACGAGAAGTACTGCGCCTATAGATACCACCAAGAACGCCACTGCCGGAACCAGACCGTGCCTTATCGCGAGATTGAGCCAGTTGTTGTCAACGCTCTCCACCATCCAAGGCAATCGTTCGTAACCGTCATACCCTATTCCGAACCATGGATGCTTTGCCACCGATTCCGAACCATATTTCCAGATCAGGGTCCGATAACGAGCCGTCTGCGGGTCGAGGGAGTAGCGGGAGAGGACATTCACTATGCCCTTGGACGCTATGACGTCTAGCACAAAGAACAACGCGATGCCCACCGGCAGCGCCATGCGCCAGCTTAAGAATGCAATGCTTTTCTGGATCCGGTCGAAAGCCAAGGCACCAAACGAGATGATCAGTATAACCAACGCCGTAGAACTGACGGTCAGGATCGCAGCGAAACTACCGATGACGCCCACAAATCTCGGCCAACCCCGGATGCCCGACGAGAAATAAAGAGGGAAGAAGACAGATAGAAAAAGTCCTGCAAGAATGGGATGGGGAAAAGGCCCAACTGCCCGGATTATACCAATTCTGCTGATCGCGACGTATTCTCGCTCGCCTACTGCAACACCGCTTTCAAATTGCTGGCGGGCACCGAAGACGGATGCAGCGGCACGCCGAACCAGCACGTCCCCGGCCAAGACTTCCAAAACAAGGGTCATCGCAGCTAGGCCGACCCCTGGAGCGACAAGGATGAGAAAGCGCCGTAGGTCCGTCGAGTCACGAATACAGATCCGTCCGACGAGGTAAGGGAGTATCACGTCCAAAGCGCGAGATATGCCGCTAGCAGCGCCATCGGCAGGGCCGTAATACATGATGAAGGCGAAAACCATCCAAGCGCTTCCAGACGCGAACACGTAGTCCAGCAAAACCCAGCGCAGCGGCTCGCGAACCAGGTTAAGCGCGAGGAATGGAAGGACCCCGAAGGCTACAATTCGGTAGGCGTAGAGGGTCTGGCCCGCGATATCGAGCCGCATCTCGTAAGGAGCCATCGCAGCATAGAAAAGAGCGACCGCGGGAAACAGCGCCAGCAGGGTATTGGTCCTACCCGACCCCGTGACGGGGCGCCTACGGGAATTTGCCAACCCTGATTGGGCGGAGATGTCATGCGCCATGGGATGAGGGCTATAATGCGCTTTCAACATGCTGGAAAGGCCAAAGCATTTCCTTCTGTTTGTCTTCTGCAGTTCGAACAAAAGAAACCATTTTCCTACTGGCCTGCCGATGGCTAGATGAGGGTTCCTGTCTTGTTCTAATTCAAGGAGGCCCCATCATGACAGATGTCTTCGACAACGTTGTAGGCACGCTCTCGTCCCCCGCTGGAGATTGCTTCGAGCTTTCCACCTCTGACACCTCGGATCTGCCCCGTGCCACGAAAGCCATCTATATCGGAATCAGCGGAGACATAGTCCTACGGCCAGTTCACGGAGCGACCGACGTCGCCTTCCTCAATGTCCAGGCCGGCACGATTATCCCCATTCGCGTGAACGCCGTGCGGACGACCGGTACGACGGCATCGGCGCTGGTGGGGCTGATCTGATGATCGAACTAGGTAGCAATATTACCGCGCTCTGGAGCCGACCCACTCGCATGCCGGGCTCCATTGTCGAAGATCTGGGGCCATCAACTTTCTGGACCGGATTACCGGCCAGCGGCTTCACCATCACCCCGACGGACCCGGCACGCACGACTGCGAAGCCTGCCTGCCGTCTCGTCGAGGTCCCGAACCAGCGCTTCACGGACGCGCTCGTCGTCAGCGCCATGGCGTTCGCCAATGATAACGGCACGCTCATCGGCGGGGTCGATCGAGTGCGGTTTCATTTCGAAGGCAACGCGATAGATGTCGTCGCTCCCGCGCTGCGCAGTTTCACGCGACGCGATGGCAGCACTTATGTCCTGCCCTGCTATTCTGCCCGGCTGACGAAACCGTCCGGCACGACCGGCGAGGCTCATCTCTACATCGAGGCGATCCCTGCCGATGCGACGATGCAGAGCCGTGTCATCGGCCCCTTCTCCTATTTCATGGAGGATACCGAGCACGACATAGAACTGGAAATTGCCGCATCCGAAGCGGAGGTGGCGGGCGAAAGATACCAAACCCTGCGCGATGCCCTCCTTTACACCAAGGCGCAAAACTCGGTCGCGCCGAAATACACTTTCACCGAGGACGCGACCATCGGCGTGGCCGACCTTGGGGACGTGAACGACATCCAGGCGACCGGTCCGTTTGCCACGATCACTCACGCGCCTGGCGTCACCGTGACGTTCGGAAACACGAGCCTCGACACGAATAACGCCCAATATCGCCCGAAATACAAGAAGCTGCATTTCCGAGGCGGCGGGATCGTGTTCGACTTCCGCAACGTAACCCGCTGGCGGGTCGAGAACGACCAGTTTTACTGGCTGGAAGGTGTGACGATCACCAACAGCGACCCGGCCGGTCCGAACGCGCTGTTTGCCAAGGGGAAGCGCCCAACTGCCGAACTTTTCGAGCGGGGGAACTATTACACCGACGTTCACTGCGAGTGGGCGGACAATGCCTTCGGGGGTGCGCCCAAACTGATTCGCGGGGCCTATGTCGAGGAAGCCCTCAACGACTTCGGCAACAATGCCGAGTGCAGCGTCGGCAACAAGGTGCTGAACGGTGACAACACGGTATGGTGGAACAACCCGTCAGGCCCCGCGATCTCGATCATCTATGACAGTGTTGCTGGCAGCGGTGCGGCGGCGACCGTTGAGAAATCCGGCGGCGGGAATAGCGATGGGGTCTACACCTTCAAGGTGGACGGTTCGACAGTTGGCACGTTCACGGCACTGAACAGCTGGACCGCATTCGAAGGCGACCAGTATTCGGTTTCCAGCCTCGTTGATTACATCAACGGCGACGGGGCCTATGCGGGGACCGGGCTGGCCGACAGCGATCCCGGCTTTTCCGCAACCCTGCTGGACGACTCGCGACAGGCCGCACAGCTTTCCCTGACGGGTGGCAACGGCAAGGCGGTTCCCGCGCAGGACATCACCGACACCGCGCTGGAGCTGTTCGCCGAGTTCGACCTGCATTCGGACTTCCTGCAATGCGGCGACAATGCTGATCTCGAAAACCACATCATCGCTTTCAACGACGTGCGCAACTGGGGCGGCCAGATCATCCATATCGGCGGATTTACCGACCGTTACATGTATGACTCGTTCGTCATAAACAACCTGCTCGACGGAGTGGAGCAGGGCTATATTTCCAATCCGCGCGACCGGATCATGGCGCATTTCGTGTTCGCCCATAACACCTTCAACGATCAGGTGTTCACTCTCGGTGACGGGATATGGGACGGCTACTCGATGATCGCCAACAATTTCGCGGCGGGTCTGGCAGGGGATGCGACCGGAACCGACCTCATCGTCAAGAACAACCATGTCGCCGAGGCGCTGCCCGACAACGGGCGGCCGAACAGCGGCAGCACGATCACCGGGGGAACCGGCGACACGGTTGGCGGGACGAAGGCTGACCTCTTCGTAGACGAGGCCAATCACGACTTTACCCCGGCAGGCGTGCTGGTGACGAACCTGAAAGCGCCTGTGGTAGAGAATGATCGGACTGGAAAAACGCGAGCCCTGAACGCGCCAGTCGGAGCCCTCTGCTGATCACAGGACCTTTCCCGGCCAGTATGGGCGGTCACGGCCTGCGAAGGTGCAGCATCAATGATGAATGTTGCACTGATACCCGGCAAGTTGTGCTAACCGTATCGTGTAAGACGTTGCTTTGCCAGGGTACTGGACGTGCGCGCGGAGGCGTCAATCAAACCGGTTTGCGACAAACATGAAGCAGCTCAAGCGGGTCTAGCATCCAGTCGGTTGCGCGCTGATCATCGAACTCAAATGGATCGAACAAGGTTACGTCAAGCCCAGCACTTCTGAGTACCGCGAGATACGCTTCTTCCGAGAAAAGTCGCAGGTGGTCGTCCTGGCCCAGAAGATCTATCCGTTGCTCAGCCGTAGAATCGAGCGGTAACTCAATCTTGTCCTTCATCTTCAGAGCGATGGGCACCTGAAGAATCGCACTGCCCCCGGGAGCCAGGACGCGAATGATCTCTGAAAGCGCGAGTTCGACATCGGGAACGTGCTCGAGAACATGATTGCAGACGAGAAGATCCACGCTGTCGCTCTCAATCTTCAATGCCGACAGGTCGATCTGCCGCACCCCGCTAAGGTGGCGATAGCGCGCCGGCTCGAAATCATAGGCTCGATAGCCGCCGGGAGCAGCCTGCTTCAGTCGATAGGTGAGCCCTTTCTCCGGAGCGAAATGGGCAATTCGAACTGAAGCGGGAAAGCGGAAGCGTCCCCCCCCGTTTGTGAGCCAAAACCAGATCAGCCGTTCACGACAGCTGGAATGACATATTGGGCATTGATCGGCCATTCGGCGCATCCCGCCCACAACCTGCAGCCGTTCGAGCACCTTGAAGCCGTAGCCGGTGTCGGTGAACCGGCGAATCGCAGCACCGCATACGACGCATCTACGCGGGCCCGCATTCAATACCTTGCGTCCGCCTTCGATGACCGGATACGGGATAAGTCGGCCGATCCGTTTCTTGTTCAGCATTCTACTCATGTCCTTCCTCGGCTCGACTTCTCGCTTTTCGGATTGCGAAAGGTTCAACTTCAGGCCCTGCAATGGCCAACCGGGCGCCGAGACGCGACGCATGAACAGGCGCGGTTCGCATTTGCGCAATAACCATATTCGGCGCCAAAAACAGTCTATGCTTATCGTCGTCCATCTCCACTATCGAGCGCCGGGTACAGCACTGCGATTGGGTGCGCCCTCTGGTGGGCCCGCAGGCTCAAGCCAGTACAAAAGGACCGTACCAAACGGGATCCGATAGAGCAGCGAACGGGTAAGCTCGGCCGGGAGGCTCTTCAGTTTGAGCGCGGGTTCTTCGATAAACGTCCATGTCAGCCAGGCGATCGTCAAAGTGACCGGCATGCAAACAGCAAAAAGAGCTATCGGATTCTCGAAACCATAAAGATTCATAAGCACGGTCAGCACCAATGCATGCGTCAGATAAACACCGTAGGACAGGTCGGCCCGCTGCAGAAATGCCGACCAAGGCATCCTGACAAGACCAAGTCCGATCACGAAATAGGTGATCAGCACCGGTGCAATCAGGTGGCTCCAATCGAGGTAAAAAGTGACGGTGATCGCCGCGAATGAAGCCCAGAGCAGAGCCGGCGACCATCGGACCTTTTCGGCGTAAAGGCTGAGAACCGCGCCCGCTCCGAAATAGCCGAAGAGATACATCAGGGTGCCAAGGCTTCCCTTTCCCTCCGCCTCATCGAAGCCGTATAGAAGCGGATAGGCGAGCAGGGCCGCTGCCCATGCGAGCACGAACAGGAGCCGGTGCCTCAGAATGAGCGCCATGCTCGCGAATGCAATCAGGATGTAACAAAGCCACTCGTATCGCAGCGTCCAAAGGGGGTTGTTGATCGAATTCGTCCCGATGTGGTTCGTCACACCGGGGAGCCGAAGCTGCAACGACGTAGTGACATTGCGCAGATAGGACCAAGTTTCTCCACTGGCGAAATACTCGCGCAGAGAAAGCGAACTGAGCAAGGGTCCGAGGATCAGGGCCGTAGCCAGCACCACGACGAAGAGCAGTGGCATAATGCGCATGAACCGTCGGCTCAGATATTCGAGGACGTTCCCGCTCTTGATGAGGCCTGGCGTCACGAGAAAACCGCTGATCGCAAAAAACACCGCCACCGCGAGCAGCCCCAGATGCGTGTAGCCGTGACTGAACTGGAACAGCAGATCATCCTTCACGGCGTCGATCTGAATGCCGAGCGAGTGATGCAGCGCCACAGCCGAAGCGGCCAACAACCGCACGGTATCGAAGCCGGGGCCGCGATTACCTTGAGAATCCAGAATGTGTCGAAAAGTCGGAGAGCTGGCGATCACAGTCTCTTGATCGACGCTTTCGCGCATCCAGCACGCTCCTTGAAAGCCACCCGCAAACCTAGGGGTACGGGCCGAGAACATGTCCTGCCACTGGCGATGTGCTTTGGCAATGCCGATTGCGTTCGCTGCAGATTTCCCATCCGCACTGCTGCAATGTGTTGCGCTAAAGCCCTTCCGCAACAATGAAGCGGCGCTGAAAATCCTGCCGTCAGCCCCTGTCGACCGAAAAGGGTTGCCCATGTCCGGGCGCACGCTAATTCTACACCTACTCCGCACACGCTAGCCAAACCCCTCATCCTGGAAAGATCGAATGCGCGCCGATCATCCGCAACGCCCAGAATTCGAGGTCTCCATCGCAGCGCACTATGTGCCCGTGCGGATACCCTATTTGGCCGACGTGCTGCGGGCGATTGCGCGTTGGGACCGACCGAAGGTGAAGGTGACCCTCGTTACCAACGATCTGGCGATCGCCGACGAACCGCTAGTGCGCGAATGCGGTGCATTGTTGAACAAGAAGGGGTTCGAACTGACCTTCGATGTTGCCCACGACATGGACCACCCGTGGCACCTTACATGGTGGCACAAACCAGCTCTAAGAAACTTCTTCGCTCGCGATGAGCGACACGAGCGCGATCTGTTCATGTATATCGAAGACGACATAGTCGTAACCCGCCAAAACCTCCACTATTTTGAACGCTTCCTGCCCCTTACCAAGCGGATCGGCTGCCTTCCCGGCTTCCTGCGTTTCGAGAAAGGTCCCGCGGGTGAGCGGATTTCGCCTGATTTCCGCGGGTATCAGTTTATCCCCGATGACCATGTGATCGAGATCGACGGACAAAAGTTCGTCGCACCGCGATTTCCTTACTGGGCCGGCTTCATATTGGACGCGGAATTGAACGCGGAGTATCAGGCCTCCCCCTGGTCCGATCTTGACGAAGCCGCAAGGCTGCCTGAGTCCCGAAATCATTCCTGCCGAGTGCAATCGGCCTGGGCACTGACTTACGATACTGTCCCGGACAAGTTACCTTCCCGCTGCATTGTGCCTGTCGATGATGATCTTACGCCGCTTGAATGTTGTCAGGTCTGGCATTCGGCGAACAATTACTCGGTTTCGAAACAATACAATTTCGGCACTGTCGCCATGGAGGACATCTTCCAGGGTTCTAAGCTCGCTGCTTCGGTAAGACAATCGATCTGGGATGCCTCGGCGCTTCGCCGCCGGGTAACCGACAAGGTTCGCAGGGAAACGCAGCGATTAGCCGGACAGCGTTAGCCAGACAAAAGGCAGTTCAAAGGGATTAGAGTATATGAGCCTAGCGATCATTTGCGGCTGCGGCCACAGTGGCACGACACTTCTTGCTAACATGATGGCCGCTCACCCTAAATGCTACGTACCGCTGCAGGAGACGCGTGTATTCTTTAGACGGACAGCCATTCCAAGACTTTGGTGGTTTCGGATGGTGAGCGTTTTCAAAGGAAAATCTTTCATCGTTGAAAAAACACCACGACATATCAAAGTCATAGATCGTGTAAAACGGATCGCCCCGCGGACCAAGATCATCTTCATGGTTCGTGATGGCCGGGACGTATCGGCGTCGCTTTTCAAGCGCTTTGAAAATGAGGCTGCTTCGGTCGATCGGTGGATCGAAGCAAACGAGGTCGTCTTCGCTTGGGAATCGGACCCCAACGCGATCATGGTCCGTTACGAGGACCTCATCACGCAGCCCGAGACCGAATTGCAGCGCCTCTGTGCTTTCCTTGGCGTAGACTATGCGCCGGAGATGTTGCAATATCACACGAAGAAGCGGTTGTGGTTTGGGACAAAGAAGTTCGAGAAGGGGTCAGATAAGGACGGAGAAGAGCACGACAAGTTGAGGACATGGCAGGTCAACCAGCCAATCTTCGACGGGAGGGGCAAGTGGAGATCGGTGTTCGATCAGGCTCCAAGGAAACTAACCACCGGCAGAGGCAGTGAGCTAATGACTCACTTTGGATACGCGATCGCCGACAATTGACTGGCTTGACTTCGCGCCAGCGGCGACCAAAGCTAGCGCCGAACTGACCTTATAAGTCGGCTTCGAATGCTCCTTACAAGATAACTGAGCTTCCAGCGCTCGGAAGCCTTGTTTGCGTGTACGAACTGACCGTCGGGAGCATCCTCGCGGCCCAAGAAAACGCGGAGCTTCTCCCAGCCATCGCCATTCTCAAGATTTAGTATTAGAAGATCGTCCGGCCGCTTAGAGAAATAGGCGCGGACTTCGGCGTTGTGAGCTAGATAAACTTCGCGATAACGCTGTTCATTTCCCTTGGGAAACGCAGCATCCTCGCCATAAATCAATTGGCGTCGAGCCGATGGTTTGTCACCGAAATGCTTAAGGACTGAAGCAAACCAGCGATCGACGTCGCGCTCCGTGAGAATGAACTTCGCACTTGGAAATGCCTGATCCAGCTCCTTGTAGAGTAGCGGCCACGGCATATCCTCGACGGCGTCGTGACGCCGCGCAAGCTCGAGCCCCATCGAAACGAAGCGGTCGCGCAATTGATGATACGAAAGGCCATCACCGTAATACGAAGCCACATTATAGCCGAGCTGCGTCAGCGCCTGGTTCATTGAGGACGTGCCGGTCTTCTGGAAGCCGATGCAAAAAATCTTTGGCATTTGATCCTCATTCAAGGGAGAGTGATGGAGAGTGTACCGCCTGCGTGACTATCCGCGCGCGGGTCTCCTTGTAAACCAATCGGCTTTCGCTTCCGGCGGCTCGACTGCGCCTACCGGACTAGTCATGGGCAGCTCGCACGAATCTGATCCGCTTCAGCGCGCCCATTATTTCCGCCTTGAGCGGATGTCCGATGAGCATCAATGTGATCAGCCAGGCGCTCCCGGCTACCGGAACGCACCATGCCAGATGCATTAAGCTCGACTGTTCGCTGACCGCGGGGATGGACAGTACAAAATAAGGTGCAGCCGAGCTTGTAACGGCGAGCAGGCTACTGCGCCAAAGAGTCTTCAGCAGATCCGAAGGTCCGATCCTGGCCTCTCGCCAAAGCAGGGTCTGATTGATAGCAAAGTGGATGAGCATGCTCGCAAAGAGTCCCCACAGCACCGTCGGCAGGTCATACTGCAATGTCGCAAGCAAGATAAGAAGCCTCGGCACGGCGCTCGCCAGATTACGCAGGAGTAAAGAATGGACCCGCCCCATGGATGCCAGCAGGGCGGGCGCCATCGCCGTTACGCCATGAATGATCGCGCCGGCGCTGAGAATCTGGGCGAGATAAATCGTTTCCTCCCAACGTTCACCATAGAAAGTCAGGATGATCGGTTTCGCCAGAACAATAAAGACCGCCAGGCCCGGCCAAGTGATACCGGTGAGCAGAGAAATGCCGGTCAGGTAATCCCGCCGGGCTAGGTCCACATTTTCCCTGTTGGACTTGGCGAAAGCGGCGAGCGCTACCGGCACGATGGCGCTTTCGATGCCGGAACGTAGCTTCCGCACGAGCACGGCCGAACGGTTGTAGAAACCGGCTGCAGCCAGACCCAGGAAGCTCCCGATGAGAATTTCGATCAATGCCATCGACGTGCGGTTGATGAGTTCGGCACCAGTGAACCGCGTGCAGAAGGCCCAGACTTCGGGTACCCTGCCCCGGCTCGGCCGGGCAAGAGCCAGGCGTGGATCGACTTTGGAAAGATAGGCAAGTTTAACCGCGATCTCCGCGACGACGCCGAAAGCGAGCGCCTCTGCCCGGAAACCGGCCAGCAGGGCGGAGATCGTCACGGCGGCTTTCGTCAATGCTCCGCTCACTTCGACCCCCGCAACCACGCCGAAACGCATTTGCCGATTAATTATGCCAAAAGCGGGCTGGATCAGCGTGCTGATGAAATAAGCCGGGATCATCAGCGCCAGCAGATATCCCACTTCGGGCTGGTCGAATGCAGTTACAAGTAGCGCTGCAACGCCCGCACTCATGACAAGAACCGTAAGTGCGATGGCCCAACCGACTAATTGTACCGAACGCATCAAGCTCTTATCGACATTCGGAGCCTGGATCACGAACGCCGGTATTTGAGCTAGACGTACCTGATCGAACAGTGTGAAAGTGGCGTAGGCAACTGCGAACGCCCCGATCTCGGTCGGGTACAACCATCGCGCAACAAACACGACGAGGGCGAGTGAGGTTGCGATCGAACCGAACCGGCTCACAGTGGATAAGGCTACCGATTTGCGAGTAGTGCTCATGGTCCGATCTCGCATGTGACCAATGCTGGCGTGGCTATCGGGATCTCGCCGCAGGACCCGTTCACAGGAGAGGCCGCCACCAATCTTCGTTATCGAGATACCACGCAAGAGTCTGGCGCAGCCCGCCGTCGAAGGAGCGCTGCGGCACATAGCCGAGTTCAGCGCGAGCGCAGGACTCGTCGATCGCGTAGCGGCGATCATGTCCGGCCCTGTCATCGACATAGGTTTTCAGGGAAGCACTCCTCTCACCCCGCGCGGGCGGTGCGTCGGGAAATCGGTCGGCCAGCTTGTCGATGCTTTGAAATGCTTGGTCCACCTCGGCGCAGATGGTGTCGATGACGGTGATATTCGGCAGCTCGGCTCCGCCTCCGATATTGTAGGTCTGCCCCGGCCTGCCGCGTGCGAGGCATGCCTCGATCCCGCGGCAATGGTCCTCGACGTGAAGCCAGTCGCGCACGTTCATTCCGTCGCCGTAGATCGGCAGGTCGCGCCCGTGCAGCGCGTTGAGGAGAAAGAGGGGGATGAGCTTTTCGGGATACTGGTACGGACCGTAATTGTTCGAACAGTTCGTCGTGGTCACTTCCAGGCCGAAGGTGTGGTGATAAGCCCGGACGAGGTGGTCGGAGCCTGCCTTGGACGCCGAATAGGGCGAATTGGGCGCGTAGGGCGTGGTTTCGCTGAAAGCCGGGTCTTCGGGACCGAGAGATCCGAACACCTCGTCGGTCGAGATATGGTGGAACCGATGCGCGCGACCGTCGCCCGCCAGCCAAACGCTGCGCGCCGCCTTGAGCAGCGCGTGGGTCCCCAGGATATTGGTGTCTATGAACGCATCTGGCCCGCTGATCGATCGGTCGACGTGACTTTCGGCGGCGAAATGCACGATCGTCGTGATCTCGCGCTTGCGCAGCAGACTCTCGACCAGTTCCTGATCGCGGATGTCGCCTTCGACCAGCTCCGCCTTCGGCGCACCGGCAAGGGTCGAGCGATTCCCGGCATAGGTCAGCGCATCGAGCACGACCACGAAATCCTCGGGATGATGCGCATTCCAGTAATGCACGAAATTGCCGCCGATAAATCCGGCCCCGCCGGTCACGAGCAGATTAGCCAAGGGATGCTTCCTCTTTGAGCATGGCGCGTAGCTGTTCACGCCAATGGACTGCGGGTGCGCCCAACAGGTCTCTGGTGGCGCGGCAATCGAGCAACGAAAAGGCCGGCCGGGCGGCCGGGGTGGGATAGTCGGTCGTGCTGATCGGTCGGATCGCCGGAACGCGCTCGATCAGCCCGGCAGCGAGCGCCTCCTCGCCGATTGCGACCGCGAAATCGTACCAGCTTGCAACACCCGTATCGCAGTGGTGGAAAGTACCGTTCGCACCCTTGGCCACAAGCCCCCAGATGGTCCGAGCAAGACCGGTCGCCCACGTCGGCGAACCAATCTGGTCGGCGACCACGGCAAGCTCGTCCCGCTCCTTCATGAGCCGGATCATCGTGCGCACGAAATTGGCTCCCCCGGCCTCGTAGACCCACGCCGTTCGCACCAGCAGGTCATCCTCCCGCAAGTGGCCCTCTCCCTCCGCCTTGGTCCGCCCGTAAGCCGATAGGGGTGCGCGCGGATCGTCCGGCAGATAGGCACGCGGCGATCGCCCATCGAAGACGAAATCGGTGGAGACATGGACGAGCCTGCCCCCACTCCGTTCCATCGCGCGCGCCATCACGCGCACCGCGTCGGCATTGATCGAGCGGGCAACTTCCTCCTCGTTCTCCGCCTTGTCGACGGCGGTATAGGCGGCCGCGTTGATGATCATTTCCGGGGCCTCGACCGCCAGGCGCGCTTCCAGCATCGGCTCGTCGGCAAGATCGACGTCGTCGACATCGATCGCGCACAGATCGAATTCAGCCGGGGCGGTGCGCTGCAACGCACCGCCAAGCTGCCCGTTGGCACCGGTGATGACAACCCTCATGCGCAGGCCCCGGGACGGTCAAACATAAGCTTCGCCTCCAAACATCAGCTGGCTTTTCGGAATGCCTAGGACCCTTTCCTCGATCAGCCTCCCGCCAGGGAATAGGTCAACGAGTTCGCGTCTTGCAAGAAGCCTCGTCTCGTCGAAATAGGTCGGGCCGTCGGCATTCGAGAGCAGGTGGAACGGGGACACCCGCACGACTTGTCGCCCGATCGAACGCGGCAGCCAGTGAATGAAAGGCAGCCCGAAATGAAGCTCTAGAGGGAAGGCGGGAGAGGGCGTTTGGACTACCCATGCCTTGCCCACGCGCATGACCTCTCGGGCGAGATTCGCCCGCTGGTCCTGCGGGACATGCTCGATCACCGAATTGCAGATCACCACGTCCGCCGACTGGTCTTCCTCGGGAATGCGCTTGCCGTCATAAAGCCGCGCGACGATCCGTGGGTCGTCTTCCTCGCGCCCCATCTTCATGCGGTTGTCGCTGATGTTGTAGCACAGGACCCTGGCGGGTTTCAGGATCTCGTCGACTTCATGCCAGAAGGCGAGCGAACCACCGATGTCGATCACTCTCGCGCCCTGAATTCCTGGGAGGAAGGCGCGGATCTTCTTGGCCCTCTGGCGGCGAAAGCGGCGCTGGGCCGGTCCTATAAGGCGGTTCCATGTCGAAGCCATCTGGAAAAGCTCCCGAACGTCGATCAATCAGTGCGTTCTGACGACGATTGCGCGCCGAGACGAACGAAAGAGGGAGAGGCTGCGCGCGATCCGTCCACGCCGAGCGATGGGCCTCTCACGCGAAGGCCTTTACGTCCGCGAGGCAAACACCCTGTCGATCCTTGCGCGAAAGGACGGGTTCGATGTCGCCCAATGGCCATTCGACCGCGACCTCGGGGTCGTCCCATGCCAATGTATGCTCGCTTTCGGGCGCGTAAGGCGCGGTGCATTTATAGAGAAAGTCGGTTTCGTCCTCGAGCGTGAGGAAGCCGTGGGCGAAGCCTTCCGGCACCCAGAACATTCTTTTGTTCACGCCCGACAGTTCAACGCCGACCCATTGCCCGAAATGCTTCGAAGATCGGCGCAGGTCGACCGCCACATCGAACACCGCGCCGCGCGAGACCCGCACGAGCTTGCCCTGCGCCCCCGGATTCTGGAAGTGCAGCCCGCGTAGGACACCTTTTTGTGAATGGCTGTGGTTGTCTTGCACGAAATCCAGATTAAGGCCCGCTTCGCGACAAACGGCCTCGTTCCACGTTTCCATGAAGAAGCCGCGAGCGTCGCCGAAGACTCGCGGCTCGACGACAAGCGGTCCGGGGATTGGGGTCGGGACGAACTTCATGCAAGCCGCGGCTCGTTCAGCAACTGCATCAGATATTCACCATATCCCGACTTGCGCAGCGGCTGTGCCAGCTCCTCCAGCCGGGCATCGTCGATGAACCCGCGTCGCCAAGCGATCTCCTCGGGGCAAGAGATCTTGAACCCCTGCCGCTCCTCGGTGATGCGGACGTAGGTCGCTGCATCGAGCAGGGAAGCATGCGTACCGGTATCAAGCCAAGCGAAACCGCGGCCCATCAGCTCGACCGACATCGCTCCTTCGTCCAAATAGAGGCGGTTTAGGTCGGTAATCTCAAGCTCGCCGCGCGCTGACGGCTCAAGATCGCGCGCACGATCGACGACAGTCTCGTCGTAAAAATAGAGCCCTGTGACAGCGTAGTTAGACTTGGGCTGCTCGGGCTTTTCCTCAATTGAGATCGCCTTGCCGGCCCGATCGAATTCGACCACTCCGAAGGCTTGCGGATTGGTGACGTGGTAAGCGAACACAGTGGCTCCGTGATTGCGGCTGTTGGCGCTGCCCAGAAGTTCGGGAAGACCGTGTCCGTAGAAGATGTTGTCGCCCAGGATCAGCGCGCTCGGGCCGCCAGCAACGAAATCCGCGCCGATCTGAAAAGCCTGCGCCAGGCCTTCGGGGCGTGGCTGTACCGCATAGCTAAGCGAAACGCCGAAATCAGATCCATCCCCAAGGACACGCTGGAACTGTTCGGCATCTTCCGGCGTCGTGATGATCAAGATGTCACGGATGCCCGCAAGCATAAGGGTGCTTAGCGGATAGTAGATCATGGGCTTGTCGAATACGGGCATAAGCTGCTTCGAAACGCCGCGCGTGAGCGGATAGAGGCGCGTCCCTGAGCCTCCCGCGAGGATGATTCCACGCCTTGTCTTGCTGTTGCGCGCAGCGCTCACTCAAGCAGCCCCCATATCATGCCTTTATGTCGCATACCGCATTGCAGCAAGGACGGTTGGGGTCAATCGCAAACAGCAAGAACACGACCACGAGCGCGCCGCCATCGTCGCGCACGCCCCATCACCCGCGATTCGACAACGAGTGGGCACAAGACGCAAAATTGCTCTGTGCCAAGACCGGGATGGATCGAAACTCGGCCCGGGGCGAATGCAATCACGAGTTGCGCAGGCATGAATTTCCGCCGGAGGACGCGACCCATACCCCGATAGTGCGGCCAGTCGATGAAGGTGGAATTCGTTTGATTAGTTGAACTTGCATAATTCGCGCAGCCTCAAGGGAATGCTCGAGACGCCGCGCCGAAGAGTTCGCGCGAAAGTTTAACGCGGCCTGAGCACACCTTTGGGTTGTCAAGCTTGCTGCATTGCACTAGTGGGAGGGTAGGTTGATGGAATAACACGAGGGCTTTCAGCATGAAAACGACTTCCCGCATTCTGCTTGTCGGCGCTGCCGCCGGTATGGCTCTTGCCCCGATCTCGGCGCATGCCAACACACGCGCTAGCGACAGCGGTGTCGTTTACAGCGCCCCGGTTTCGCAGCCAGGCGAAGGTCGCGCTGCTGAAGGCGAAAACGTCGGTCTTGGGGCTGGCTTCATCGCAGCTATCCTCGCTGCGATCGCGGCTGCGGGCGTCATCATCATCATCGACGACGACGACGACCAGTCGCCCGGCACCTGATCGAAGTCCTTGGGCGTTCCGGCCCGAGGTGGTAACATCAAACGCGCGGCACGAGTGCCGCGCGTTTTTCTGTGGGTCCCGCATGGCTGATCGATCGGAGACCCTCTCGCCGGTGTCGAAATCATCCTTGCCGGTATCGCCGCGCTATGATCCTCTCGCTATGGGCGCAATCGCCGCTATCCTGGTGTTCGCCTTCCTTTTCGGCGGCGGGGGCCTGCGCTACGGGCTCGCAAACCTTGTGGTGCAATTGGCGGCGTTTGCTGCCCTCGCATTGAACCGGACGTCGTTCCTTTCTTTCTGGCAGTCCGCTCCGCTCGCGGTCCGGCTTCTAGTCGGCTTATCGCTGCTTGCTCCTCTGCTGCAGCTCATACCGCTTCCCCCTCTCCTTTGGGGGGGGCTGCCGGGCCGCGATCTCGCCGCACAATCCTTGCAGGCGGCAGGGTATAGCGGATGGATGCCGATGAGCCTGGAGCCCCGACGCACTCTGCTTGCAGCGACGGCGCTCGTCACACCGCTTGCGGTCATCACCGTAGGCTGGCGCCTGCCGCGTCAATGGCTCCTCTCGCTGGGATGGCTGTTTGCGTCTGCCGGGCTCGTGACTTTTGCAGTTGGCGCTTTCCAGGTTTCTCCGCAGGGCAATGTCGGGGGCTTCTACGGTGATCGCTTTAGCCAGGATATTTTGCTCGGCACCTTCGCCAACAGGAACACCACTGGAATCCTGCTTGTCGGTGCGCTCGGTTTCGCAACCGTTCTTCCACCCCCGCGCCCAATCCCCGGATTGCTCGCGTGGCGTTTGGCGCTTTGCATCTTAATCGTTCTAGCGATAATCCTGACGCGCTCACGCAGTTCCCTCCTCCTCACCGCGTTGCCACTCGGTCTCGCTTCTTTGCGCACCCTCCGATTGCTCTTCGCCCGACGGTCCGCCAGCAAGGCTCCCCGCCGGACCAATCCGCTTCTTCTGGGAGCCGCGGGCCTTGGTCTCGCTGCCACTCTGCTGGGCGGGCTGATCGTCTATGCTCCGGGAAGAATCGGGGACACGCTTTCGCGGTTCGACGAAATCGAAAACAATCCTCGCTACTACATCTGGGAAGACAGCGTATACGCCGCGTGGCGTTACTGGCCTATCGGTGCCGGTACCGGCACGTTCGATGAAGTATTCCAGATCGACGAATCACTCGAGAACATGACCCAGCGGCGGGCCGGTCGCGCACATAATGATTATTTGGAGATCGCGGTCGAGTTCGGCTTGCCCGGCCTCATATTGGTCGCCGCCTGGATTGGATTGCTCGCATGGCTGAGCTGGCGCGCACGCACATCGAAATTGCGATGGGGCGCATGGGCCGGGTCATGCTTCCTGTTCGCCATAGCGCTCCAGTCGATCACCGATTACCCGCTTCGCAACCAGGCCATTCTTGCTTTCGCCGGCTTCGCGCTTCTGGTGCTTGTCCGGCTCGGGGCAAGCGAACCGGACGAGCGTCGACAATGATCGGGCGATTAGCATGGTTCACGATGCTTGCGGTATTCGCACTCGTGACGGTCGGCCTGCAAATGGACCGCCAGTCTGCATCCACTGCTCAACTCGCGGCACTGGTGCCTCAACCGTTTCGCCATACCGCGCAGGCGAGGATCGCGGCGGCGAGCATCCAGGGTGCAAGCCCCGAGCAGGCGCTCGAGGAGGCCCAGCGGCTCATTGTGCGTCGCCCCATGCCGGCGCAAAGCATCAGATTGCTCGCGCTGGCCCAGAACAAGGCCGGTGCGCCCGGCGAAGGCCTGATATCGATCCAGCTCGCAGCCAGGCGGGGCTGGCGCGACGTAGCGGCACAAGAGGCGATGGCGCGGCTGGCCCTTTCGGCAGGCGACGGACCGGAGGCGGCCCGCCGATACATGGCCCTGTTCGTGCGTCCGGAATCGAACGACGAAACAATGCGCCAATTGTCTGAGGCCCTGTTCGCACTGCCCGGAGAAGAGGCGCAGGATGCCCTTGCCGCGATCATCGCGGACAGTGAGCGCTGGAATGTATCCTTTCTACGCAGAGGCTTGCAGGTCATGTCGGCTCGCAGGTTCGCAGCCCTGATCGAAGAATCGGCGAGTCTGGGGGCACGCCATGAGTGCGCGGCGCTCATGAACGTAACGCAAAGAGTTGCGCGCGAAGACCCTGCCGCCGCCGAGAGGATTAGAAGGGTGCTCGACAGGCAGTGCCCGTAATTTCGCAGCGTGGTCTGCTCTGTACTGACTGATCGTCGTCAAACCAACGGGAACGCCGCGTCCCTCTTTCGACGCGAGCGTTAGCGATCATCCGCACGATGGAGTACGTTGCCGAATAAAGCGACTACGTGTTTCCGAGTTTCAACACGAAGAAGCCTCTGTGAGAAAACGCTATCAACGGTGCGCTCAAACGGCTCGGATACGAGGGAGTGATGACGGCACATGGCGTTCGGACATCTGCGCGTTGGACGCCCGCAAAAACCCCTCGCGTTGAGGCGCTGATTATGACTCAGCGGTATACGAGAGGAGATTGGTGATGCACCCACGCAGTCTGTTTTCGCTGGCGGAGGTACTGGAGCGGTTGAGCAAGGACGGTGACCCGCTGGAGGCTTTCGCTGAAACCGTCGAGTTTGAACGTTTCCGCCCCCTCCTGATCCGGGGCCTTGGCTACAGCGACGGCGCGAAGGGGTGGCCGGCCGCCGTTTTATGCGGTCGCGATGTTCAAGGTGCTGGTGGTTCAGGCGCAGCTTAACCTTTCGGATGCGCGCATGGATGTCATGATCAGAGATAGCCTGAGCTGGATGCGCTTCTTCGGCTTCGACCTTGGCGCTGCGATGCCGGGCGAGAATACCATCCGCCACTATCGCAACCGGCTCACAGAGAGCGGCACGCTCGAAACATTGATGCAAGCGTTCGAGCAGCAACTGCGCGAGGCGGGATACCTGGCTATGGGGAGCCACATCGTCGATGCCACGCTGGTTCCCGCGCCCAAGCAGTGCAATACCGAGGACGAGAAGGCCGCGATCAAGGCGGGCAAGTCGGTCAGGCAAATCTGGCGGGACAAGCCGAACAGCGCGCACGAGAAAGATGTCGACGTGCGCTGGACACTGAAGATCGGCGGCAAGGTCCACTACCGTCCAGACGGGATGCCGCAGTCGCAGATCGCAACACCCGTGTTCGGCTATGAAAGCCATATCAGTATCGGTCAGCGCTATGGGGCCAATCCGCAAGGCAGCGGTGACATCGGCAGCGGATAGTGACAGCCGCCAGTTGCGCCGGGTGGTGGATACCACCAACACCGCCGACGATGTCTGGACGGACAGCGCCTATCGCAGCAGCAAGAACGAAGCATGGCTGAAGAGCAACATGCTCAAAAGCCGCATCCATGGCCGCAAGACCAAGGGCAGGCCAATGCCCGAGAACATGGCGCGCGCCAACGCTGCAAAGTCCGTGATCCGAGCCCGCCTCGAGCATGTCTTTGCCCACCAGAAGAACCGCTATGGCCTCTTCATCCGGCCCATCGGTAGTGCCCGCGCGCAGGCCAAACTCACGCTGGCCAACCTCGCCTACGACTTCGACCGTCTGATCTTCCACCAGCGGTCCGCAGTTACGGGATCGGTCTGCGCGAAATCCACGGAAAGCACCCAAAAGCCGAGGATAAGGTCCGAAGAGCACCAGCCAGGTCGGCCAAAGCGTCATTGCGCGCGTGTCGGGCAGCAACGAGACAACCTGCGCCGGAAACATCAAGGTCGTTGCGAGCGTACAGATCTCTTCTCAATAAGAGCGGAGAATTTCACTCAGACGCAATCGAGCGAGCGCTCGCACACCAAAACAGCAATTCGATGAGGGCGGCATACAACCGCAACCAGTATTGGGAGGAGCGAGTTTGGATGATAAAGTGATAGTTCGACAAACCGAACATGCTGAAGCGGCGAAACCTTACGGACGTATAACCAACGCGCCTCCCAAAATTCCCCCAAGGGAGGGGACTTTTCGCTATCACTCGCGAACACGCACGAACAGGAATACAGGTTTAGCTACTGTTTTTTTAGAACACAGCAACCATCGGTGAAAGAATGAATGGTGCCCAGAAGAGGACTCGAACCTCCACGGGGTTGCCCCCGCCGCCACCTGAAGACGGTGCGTCTACCAATTCCGCCATCTGGGCACCCATTTCCGGCAGCGCGTGGTTGCTTCCGCCGTCGGTAGGAGCGCGCAGATAGCGAGCGCGCACCCCTTCTGTCAACGCCGAGCTTGTGCCCCGACGCGCGTGCCTGTCGAGCCTTGCTCCCGGGACCGGATTGACGCATGGCGCGTTGCCAGATCATCCCCCCTAAAAGCTTAGGCATCAACGCGATCATGACCATCACCTCCGCCCTATCAGATTCGCTCGTGACCGTCTTCGGCGGGAGCGGCTTCATCGGCAATTACGTCGCCCAGAGCCTGCTCGAGCGCGGCGCGCGGCTGCGCATCGCGAGCCGTCATCCCGAACACAGCCATTCGCTGAAACCGCTGGCCAATCTCGGCCAGCTGCAATTCGCGCGTTGCGACATCACGAACGAGGAATCACTCGCGGCCGCGCTCGAGGGGGCGAGCCACGTAGTCAACCTCGTCGGGGCGTTCGAAGGCGATCTCGAAAAGCTGATGGGCGAAGCGCCAGGCATCATGGCCCGGATCGCCAAGGAGCGCGGGGCGCGCGCTTTCGTCCACATGAGCGCGATCGGTCCGGATGCCAATTCCACCGCCACCTATGCGAGGGCCAAGGCGCTGGGCGAACAGCGTGTGGGCGAAGCCTTTCCCGAGGCGACGATCCTGCGCCCGTCGATCGTGTTCGGTAAGGACGACAATTTTCTCAACATGTTCGGCCAGCTCATCCAGCTGATGCCGATCCTGCCGGTGTTCGCTCCCAAAGCGAAGCTGCAGCTTGTCCATGTCGACGATGTCGCCGAGGCCATCGCCGTCGCGCTCGAACACCCCGAAACCCATGGCGGACACATCTATGAGTTGGGCGGCCCCGAACAGCTCTCCATGATGGAAATAAACCAGCGCATCGCCGCCGCGCAGGGGCGCAAGCGGCGCTTCATTGCGATGTCCGACAGCCTTTCGAGCCTGTTCGCAAGCCTTCCGGGCACGCCGATGAGCAAGGATCAGTGGACCCTGCTCCAGCCCGGCAGCACGGTCAGCGGCGAGCACCGGACCTTCGCCGATCTCGGGATCGAGCCCAAGCCGCTGGGCCTGTTCCTCGACAAGTGGATGGTGCGCTATCGCAAGCAGGGCCGCTTCGGGCTAGACAACGTGCGCAGCGACCAGCAGGCGACCTGATTCATTCTTCCGCCTGCGGGAACATGTCGCGCAGCGGCGGGCTGTAAAGCCGCTTGTTTCCTAGTCTTGCGGCACTCTTGAGCTTGTTGATGCTCTCGATCGAGCGGGCCGAGGGAGCGAGCAGCGCGAATTGGGCGCTGTATACATCCCGGTTCTCGCGCACCCGCCTTTCCATCGCATTCGTCACCTTGAAATCGAAGCGGAAGCAGTGCGCCGAGGCAGGGCACTCGCGCGCCGAAGCCTTGGCCCTGCCCTCGGTCCAGTCGATGACGGGCAGGAACAAAGCCATGTTCATCTGTCCCGAACCCGCCCCGACCAGCGCTTCGGCCCGGGAGAGGTCCATGCGAGCCTCGGTCGGGAAGGCGACGAATTCCATGAAAGGCCCGCCATTGCGCGGGAGGAGCAGCGCCTCGCGCGTGGCGAAGGTCTTGCGCTCCCAGCCCTCGCCCTCGCTTTCGTACAGGGGCACGCGCACGGGAGCGTCAAAGACGTAGTCCGGCACCTTGGCGCGCGTCTGCTTGTCCCATAGCACCCAGCCGTCCTGCGCCCCGTCCCAGCGCAGGTCATGGCCCTTGATGCCGAAAAAGCGCGCCGTCTCGAACTGGCGCAGCGACCAGAGCGCGTGGCCCGCCGCATCCTTGCCGTAAATATCGATAGTTCGCATCCGCCCGCCGACATAGCGTTCGAGCGTGCCCTCGGGCGCCTGGGCGAGCGAGCCCTGCACGGCCCGGACGAGCTGAGCGAAAAGGCGCTTTTCCTGCTCGTTCGCCATCTCGGCGAAGGCGTCCTTTGATATCTGCTGATGGGCGATCAGATCGGCGGCGAGAAACAGCTTGGTTTCGGCAAGCGCCTGGTCCGCCTTGGCGCAGGGAATGCCCGCGGCCATTTCGCGCATCGGCCCCGCGTGCTTCTCGATGATGGCGGACATGTTCGCATAATAGGCCTCGGTTCCCATGTCGGCCGAGGAAGTCCCGGCAATGCCGGGCAGGTCCATCATGTGCCCGATCATCGCGTTGTCGAGCAGGCGGCGATTGGCGAAGTCGAGCGCCATGCAGCGATCATCGATCGCTCGTGCGGCGCTCAGCGCTTTGTAATCGGCGATGATCGCCTTGCCGCGCGCATCGGGTTCGCCTTCGCCGGCCGCCATCGCCGCGCTCCCGGGGCCCGTCAATGCAAGGGCGAGCGCGAGGTGTAAGAATGCGCGGGCGATCCTGCCCATGTGAAAGTCCCTTCCAATCTGCATGGCATCGGAAGGCAGACTAAACGCCCCCGGGCCGCAAATCCTTGTAAGGACACGACAGCGGCGCGGTCAGATCGGGTCAGAGCGTCGCCTGGTAAAGCTTCAGCAAGTCGGCATAGGCCTTTTCCGCTGCGGGCTCGGCATAGGCCGGGCTGTCGGGCACGGTCCAGCCGTGGTCGCCTTCGTAGACTTCGATCTTGGCCGGGACCGCAGCGAGGCCGGCGGCCTTGGCGAAGAGCAGTTTCGCGCTGGGGTCCTTCTCGTGATCGTCCTCGGCAATCGCGATCAGCAGGCGCGCCTCGACGTCGTCCAGCATATTGTGCGGGCTCATCGGATCGTCACCGCGCACCAGCCCGCCACCATGGAAGCTTGCCGCCGCCTTGATCCGGTCCGGCACTGCCGCCGCGCTCCAGATCGTAAAGGGGCCACCCATGCAATAGCCCTGTGTGCCGATACCCTTGGCGGTATCGACCATCGTCTGCCTGTCGAGCCATCCGGCGGCAGCAAGTGCATCGCGCCCGATCGCCTCTGCGGTAAGCTTTTCGCGCCAGGGGCCGACTTTCCCGAAGCCGCTTTCGTCGATGAATTCGGCGAAATCGGCGAACTGCTCACCCGCCACGTCGCGGTAATAGGGATTGAGGACAAGCACAGAATAGCCTTCGCCTGCGAGGCGGCGGGCCATGGTCCGTTTCGCTTCGCGCAGGCCGGCAATATCGGGCCAGAAAATAACGCCGGGATGCTTGCCGCCGTCGGGGTGCACGAAGAACGCATCCATCGTGCCGTCTTCGGTTTCGAAAGTGACGCCGGTTTCCATCAGGCCCGGCCCGTCTCCGCCGTCTTCATTCGCCTCGCCAGGCGCACAGGCCGCCACTGCGGCAGCTCCGGCGAGAGCACCGAAACGCCGCCGGCTGATCGCCTGTTTCGCCCATTCGCCCAGTTTCGCTTCGTCGCACACGCTGGCTTCTCCTTGCTCCCACCACGGCAACCAGTGGCACGCATACGGACAATGGACAACCGTCCGTTCGCGCGGCAAGATGGACCTGAAATGGGAGAGTGATTTCAATGACGATGATGCGATGGGTCGCAGCGCCGGCGGCGCTGCTCGGCGCGTTGACGCTCGGCGGGTGCGACGGGCTTTTCACCGAGGCGAGCGCGGTAGAAAGCGGGATAACCTCTGCCATGCTTGTCGGCGCAAAGGATGATGCAGCGAATTGGATCACCCATGGCCGGACCTATTCGGAACAGCGATTCTCGACCCTCGACATGGTCAATGCAAACAATGTGGGCGATCTCGGTCTCGCCTGGTTCGCCGACATGGACACGGCGCGCGGACAGGAAGCGACTCCGCTGGTGATCGACGGCAAGCTTTATGTCACGAGCGCCTGGAGCAAGGTCTTCGCCTTCGACGCGGCGAGCGGAGAGCCGCTGTGGCAATATGACCCGCAAGTCCCGGGCGAAACGGCGGTCAAGGCCTGCTGCGACGTCGTCAACCGGGGCCTCGCGGCGTGGGGAGACACGCTCTACCTCGGCACGCTCGACGGACGCCTGGTCGCGCTCGACCGCGAGACCGGCGAGGTCGAATGGGAAAAAGTCACGGTCGACCAGTCGAAAAGCTACACCGTCACCGGCGCGCCGCGCGTGATCGACGGCAAGGTCATCATCGGCAATGGCGGTGCGGAATTCGGCGTGCGCGGCTATGTCGCGGCCTATGATGCGCGTGACGGCGAGGAGCTGTGGCGCTTCTACACCGTGCCGGGCCGCGAGGATGGCGAGGATGGCGAGGATGTCCCCGCGTACCTGCAAAAGGCAGCCGAAACTTGGAACATGGACGTGCTCGGCTCGTCCGATGCGATCGGCGGCGGGGGCACGGTGTGGGATTCCATGGCTTATGATCCCGAGCTCGACCTACTTTACATCGGCGTCGGCAATGGCTCGCCCTGGAACCGCGCCTATCGCTCGCCCGGCGAGGACGGGACCGGAGAGGGCGACAACCTCTACCTCTCCAGCATCGTCGCGATCCGACCCGACACCGGCGAATATGTCTGGCACTACCAGACAACGCCCGGAGAGACATGGGACTTCACCGCGACTCAGCACATTATCCTCGCCGACATGGAGATCGACGGCGAGATGCGGCAGGTGCTGATGCAGGCGCCCAAGAACGGTTTCTTCTACGTGATCGACCGTAAGACCGGCGAATTCATCAGCGCCGAGCCCTATGTCTCTCTCAACTGGGCCGAGGGAATCGATCCTGAAACCGGCCGCCCCATCGAAAACCCGGAAACGCGGATCGACAAGACCGGCGAGCCCGCGCTCGTCCTGCCGGGCGCGCTGGGCGGTCATAACTGGCACCCGATGGCCTATCACCCGACCGAAAATCTCGTCTATATCCCGGCGTTCGAGGCGGGGATGATGTATGCACCCGAAGCCGACTGGAAGCCGGACCGGGCGCGCGGTTTCAATGTCGGCTTCGATCTCGGCGCGGGCGACCTGCCTCCGGACATGGGAATCCGCCGACAGGTCGCGGGGACCCTCAAAGGCATGCTCGTCGCATGGGACCCCGTAAAACAGGAGCCGCGCTGGACAGTCGAACATCCGGGGCCCTGGAACGGCGGCCTGCTCGCGACTGCCGGTGGCCTCGTTTTCCAGGGGACGGCGGGCAGCGAATTCAACGCCTATGACGCATCCAACGGCGAGAAGCTGTGGAGCTTCGCTGCCCAGACAGGCGTTGTCGCGCCTCCCATCACCTATAGCCTCGACGGCGAGCAATACGTCGCCGTGCTCGCCGGCTGGGGCGGCGCCTATGCCCTCTCGGTCGACGGCGCGCTGATCGAGCAAAAGGCACCGGTACGCAACATATCGCGCCTGCTCGTGTTCAAGCTCGGCGCGGACGGCGAACTGCCGCCCGAACCCGAACTCGCCGAACTTCCACTGGACCCACCGCCCAGCCGCGCTTCGGCCGAGACCATCGCGCTGGGCGAAGCAAAATACGGCCGCTACTGCGCGGTCTGCCATGCACCCGCGGCGGTCGGATCGACCGTCCTCCCGGACTTGCGCCGCTCAGGCTCGCTCGGCGACCGTCGTGCGTGGAAGGCCGTGGTGCATGACGGCCTGCTCAAGGACAATGGCATGGTCGGCTTCGCGGCTTCGATGAGCGAGGAGGAGATCGAGGCGATCCGGGCCTATGTCATCCATCGGGCGAACGAGGACCGGGACATGGAGCGCGCTCGCGGCAAGCAGGTTGCCCGGCGTTAACCGAACATCAGGTTTCCCAGCAGGCGTCCGGGGATGAGCGTGAAAGACCCCGCGACACAAAGGCCGATATAGAGACCGGTCATGACGCCGCGGTGTCTGGCAACCTGTCCCTTGCGCGCAAGCCATACTCCGATGGGCACATTGACTAGAGTCCACACGGTAAAAATGTGGATGAAGCTGAACCCTGTGCCCGCGATCCCGGCTCCGGGCGAACGGATGAAGGCCGATGCGATCGCTGTTGCAAGCATTAGCACCACCCAGATGCGGCCCAGCAGCTTATGAATGCGATCGCCCTTGCGACGCAGCAGGACAACGGGCCCGAGCACCAGTGCCGGAAGCACGGTCGCCAGGTGAACGATGATCGGCAAGCTCAAGCCGTGCGCCTCGCTCGCCATGGCATCGCGTGATCCGAACCCGCCAGAAAGCGATGAGAGCACTGTCATCCCAACGGTAATCGCAATCGTGATCACCGCAGTGTTGGCGAGCGAGGACATGAAGCTGCGGCGTTCCGTATCGAGCTTGGCGGCGTTGGGCCCGGTCGCGTCCGTTTTAGTCGACGAGGTCATGCTTGTCTCCTCGATTGCTGGGCTAGTATTGGAGGGTCGATGTGTGATCTGGACCGTCTCCCGGAGGCAAAAAAGCGACGATGCGCGGTAAGTCGTGGCAATTCGCGGAACGTCCTGCGGCTGCGCGGATGGTCCGGATGACGCTGGGAAGGACGCAGCGCCTGCTCGCTGAGCTGGGCATCGTGCTGGCGATCGCGTGCCTCGTCGCGCTGATTGGGCCATTCGATCCCCCCGGCACTCCGCTTGGCACCAGGCTCGCTTTCGCGCTGGCTGGTTTCGTGGGAAGCTGGGTCCTAGTTCGCCTGGTTGCGATTGTGGGTGCATCGACTGCCCGCTTATTGGGGCTTGGCCCGGTCTGGGGCTATGCCTTCGCAGTCCCGATCGCCTCCGCCCTGATCGCGTGGGCGTTTCTATGGTCAAGCGGCGGAAGGGATGCTGCTCTCGGGGCGCAGTTCGCGAGCGTCTGGCCGCAGACGATCCTGATCGCAGCCGGGTTCTTCGCGCTATTTTTCGTGATCTACTGGCGAGCGCATGCTTCTGCGAGGGGCGAACAAGGGCAGGACTGCGAGGATAGAAGCAAGACTGCCGAACCTTCCACTGACGGCGCACGCGAGGTCGGCGTCGGGAAGAGCGCCTTGCATGAGCGCCTGCCCGCTCACTTTCCAGCCATTCTCGCGCTGTCGGTAGAGGATCACTACGTGCGCGTGCTGGCTGCGGATCGCAGTGAGATGCTGCTGATGCCGCTGGCGCAAGCAGCCGAGCTGATGCCACCGGGGGCGGGCCAACAGGTCCATCGCAGTTGGTGGGTGGCACGCAGCGCAGTCACCGGGCATCGGCGCGAAGGTCGGGACATTCGGCTCGAGCTCGAAGGCGGCCTCGTGGTCCCCGTCAGCCGCGCCATGGTCAAACCGCTGCGTAATGCTGGCTGGCTCTAGCGCGCAACGGCGAGGGTGCAGGCAGCGGAAACTGCCCTGCCCGGCAGGTCAACGGCCGCCGAGCGCGGCCTCGCATTCGTCCATAAGCTGCGCGATAATCTCGGCGACGGGCTCCTCGCTCTTCACCATGCCCACAGATTGACCCGCCATCAGCGAGCCATTCTCGACATCGCCGTCAATCACCGCGCGGCGCAGGGCGCCCGCCCAGTAATGTTCGACCTCCAATTGCGCTTCGGCCATGGCGATTTCCTCCCGGTCGAGCGTTGCCGCGATCTCTCGCTGCTTGACGGTGAATTCCTCGGTCCCCTTGTTCTTGAGCGCCCGCACCGGGATAACCGGCAGCCGCGGATCGACCTGCACGCTCGCCACTGCGTCGCGCGCCGATGCGCGGAAAAAGGCCTTCTTGAAATCCGGGTGCGCGATACTCTCTGCAGCGCAGGCGAAGCGCGTGCCGAGCTGGACCCCCGCCGCCCCCATTTCGAGATAGCCCGCGATCGCCTGCCCGCGCCCGATACCGCCGGCGACGAAGACGACATGTTCCTCGCCGAGTTCGGGCAGGATTTCCTGGGCCAGCACGCCGGTCGATACAGGGCCGATATGACCGCCCGCTTCCATACCCTCGATCACAAGCGCATCGGCGCCCGAGCGCAGCAGCTTCTTCGCCAAAGCGAGCGTCGGGGCGAAACAGATGACCTTGGCGGGGTTCGCGCCGCCCTTGATCGCCTCGACGCTGCCCTTGGGCGGAATGCCGCCTGCCAGCACCACATGAGTGACAGCATGCTTCTCGCATACCGCGATCAGGTCGAAGAGGTCGGGATGCATGGTGATGAGGTTCACACCGAAGGGCCTGTCCGTCTTTGCCTTCGTGGCGGCAATCTCGGCATCGAGCAGGTCGGGTGTCATCGCCCCGCAGGCGATCACGCCAAAACCTCCTGCATTGGAGATAGCCGAGACGAGATTACGCTCGGACACCCAGCTCATCGCACCGCACAGGATCGCGGTCTCGCAACCGAGGAATTCGGTTCCGCGCCGCATGAGCGCGTTGGTCTTGGGAAAGGTTGTCATGATGTATCCTTCAGCAAAGCGCGCTTAGGCAGGTCCGCCGCGATAAGCAATCCGCACGCGGGCCGCCGCTTTGCCCGCCAGCGAGCGAGCCATATCGGTATTCTCGCCACGGGCGAGCGCGACTCCCATCCTGCGAAAGGGCCGCGTCGCCGGCTTGCCGAAGATCCGCACATCGACACCGTCGTCCACCGCCAGCGCGTCCTCCAACCCCTCGAAGGCGAAATCCGTGCTGTCCCTATCTGCGAGGATAACCGCAGAGGCGGCAGGCCGGGCCGGGATGCTGTCGGGCACGGGCAGTCCAAGAATGGCGCGGGCGTGAAGATCGAATTCGGTCAGGTCCTGCGAAACCAGCGTGACCATGCCGGTATCATGCGGACGCGGCGACAATTCGGAGAAGATCACCTCTTCTCCCCTGACGAAGAACTCGACCCCGTAGAGCCCCCAGCCGCGCCCTTCGCCCTCGAGCGCCAGCACGACCTTCTTCGCCATCGCCTGGGCATCGGCGAGCGCCTTTTTGCTCATCGCAGCTGGCTGCCAGCTTTCGCGGTAGTCGCCGCGCTCCTGGCGGTGGCCAACGGGCGGGCAGAAACTGATCCCGTTCCTGTGCCGCACCGTCAGAAGGGTGATTTCGTAGTCGAAAGCGATGAATTCCTCGATGATCGCCCGGGCCCGATCGCCGCGCATATTGGCACAGGCATAATCCCATGCATCCTGAAGACCCGCCTTGCTCTCGATCCTGGTCTGTCCCTTGCCGGAAGAGGACATGACCGGCTTCATGACGCAGGGAAAGCCGGTATGCGCGGCCGCCGCCTCGACTTCCTCCAGCGTGGTCGCATAGCGATAGCGCGAGGTGGCAAGGCCGAGCTCGCCCGCGGCGAGGTCGCGGATCGCATCCCGGTTCATGGTCAGCTGGGCCGCGCGGGCGGAGGGGACGACGTTGAAGCCCTCACCTTCGAGCGCGGCCAGCATCTCGGTGCGGATCGCCTCGATTTCGGGGACGATGTAATCGGGCCGGTGCTTCTCCACCGCAGCGCGCAGCCTTGCCCCATCGAGCATCGGGAAAAACTCGCACGAGTCCGCCAATTGCATCGCGGGTGCGCCACCATAGGCATCGCAGGCAATCACCCTTGCCCCGAGACGCTTGGCGGAGATGGTGAATTCGCGGCCCAGTTCGCCCGAGCCGAGCAGCAGAATCGTCGCAATATGTGCCATGAAGAAGACGCTTAGCGCCCGCTCGCGGCAACTCCAAACGTATGGTCCGCGATCATCGTTACCGGTTCGCTCGAGCGCATCGGCGAATGGCGATGATCGAGCGCGCGACCGACCTGCATTCCGCCCGCAGCCCGCGCGATGACGAGACCCAGCTCGGCCTGGCGCAGGGTCCGGTCAACCGAATGCTCGACCCTCGCCAGCCCCGCGCTCGCCGCGACATGCGGCATGCGGGCCGACGACGGCAGGGCGAGCGCACCGAAGGTCCGGAGAAGATCCTCTGCCCATTCCTGCGCCTCGCGTAGCGAGGTCTCGGGCAGAATCACGCCGAAGCGTTCCGCATCGAGCTGTCCTAGGGAATCGCCGGGCCGCACCATCGTCTCGAGGAAGCGGGCGAATCCCCAGAGGAATTCGTCCAGAGTGTCTTGCCCGTATTGCATGAAGATCGCCCGCATCCGGTCGATCGCGAAAACGGCCAGCATTGCAGGCTTGCCGTCGCGCGCGTGCCCTGGACAGTCGATGGAACGGGCGAGAGTTGAGGCAAACGCATGGCGATTGGCGAGACCGGTCAGGGGATCGGTCGTCGCGCGCGTATGCAGTTCGCTCTCCAGAGCGCGCAGGTGCTGGACCGAGCGCATGAGCCCGATTGCCCCCCGAATCGCGCCGCTCTCATCATGGAGCGGGCGCAGCGTCAGCCGATACCAGCGCAGTTGGCCACCAAAGGCCCGTCGGTCGGCGGAGGGGCAATCGTCCGTTTCCCGGCAGAGGCCGACGGGAAATTCGAGCGAACTGCCGCCCGCCTGCCCGCCGAGAATGCGGGCCGAGAATTCGTCGAGCGACTGGACATGCTCCGGCCCTGCGAGTTCACAGATATGGGGCATCAACAAAAGCTCGGACGGATCGAATCCGAGATCGGCCGCATTGGCCGAAGCCAGAACGATGAAACCCTTGGAGTCGAGCTTGAGAACGATATCGCCTGCTGCTTCTTCGAGCAGGCCATGCAGACTCCGACCTTCCGCGTCGGTCCACTTTTCTATCATGCCGATTGCCCCCGGCTTGTTGCGACCCGCAACCGTCAGGTTGCGCAATGAATGACTAACGTTTTCAAGCGGGTTCATCCCACTAATCCCGCATTATCTTATTGCCAGTCACCCGCATGGGTGACAGGAGTTAACTAACTGAACTAAAAAACGAATCAGCAAGTGATTTCGTTTACCATAATTTCCCGGAGGGCATAGAAATCCAATAAGTAGGAAACGCTAGTCAGCGCCGTCGAGCTCGATCATGATGCGGATATTGCTCGGCAATGTTCCGAATGCCGCAGCAATGCGTAGGCGACATTCCT
Source organism: Erythrobacter sp. (assembly GCF_040217515.1). Taxonomy (GTDB): domain Bacteria; phylum Pseudomonadota; class Alphaproteobacteria; order Sphingomonadales; family Sphingomonadaceae; genus Erythrobacter. The sequence continues at coordinate 21,825 of NZ_JAVJPT010000001.1, read as the reverse complement.
GAACCACAGCGGCGCCCGCATCGCGTGTTCCGTGATCGGCAAGCTCATCGCTGGCGACCCCCAGCGCTGCCGCGATCGCGTCGAGACGTTCGGGCAGCGGTTTGGCCTTGCCCTTTTCCCATGCCCATACGGTCGGCTTGCTCACGCCGAGCACTGCTGCGACCTCGGCGAGCGTCAGTCCGCGTTCCCGGCGCAGGCGATTGAGACGCATTCCGAACGGCTCGCCCTGCGCGAAAACATTAGAGCCAGGCATGCCCCTTTCCCGGTTGCGCATTACGTCCGGATCCGCACCACGCAATTGCGCCGCGGCCAGGGCTGCTCGCGGCAGCGCCTCCTCGAAGGCGCACCCGAACAGGCGATCGCTCTGCCATACGATCACGGCATTGACCGCTCCGCTCTCGGGCAATTCGATGGCAAGTGTATCGCCCTCCGCGAGATCGAGGTCCGTTTGCAGCAACAGTCCGGCCGCCGACAGGTTATGGATCGTTACGTTGGCCTCGAGACCGCCGGGCAGCACACCGCTCGTTTCGAGATGCAGCGCCCTGCGCGGCTGGCTTCGCTGTCCCCCGGAAGAGGAAGGATCGGAAGGCCTTGCGGCTTCTTCGAGATGGGCTTTCAGCGCCATGGGTTGCGACTCCTGTGCATGGAGCCACCGGAGTCCGGCGCGCGGGGTTAAGAAGGCGTTAGCGCGAATTCCTAACGCGGTTCGGCGGTGTCGCTCGCCCGACAGGCTGCAGGCGGCCGGGCCCGCCCGTCAGTCGGCATCGAGGCCATAGGCGGTGTGCAGAACGCGCACGGCGAGCTCTGTCTCGTCCTCGTCGATCATGACGCTCACCTTGATTTCGCTGGTCGAGATCGCCTGGATATTGATCCCCCGGTCCGACAGGGCGCGGAACATCGTGCTGGCGACGCCGGCATGGCTCTTCATGCCGACACCGACGACGCTGATCTTGGCGATCTTGCTGTCGGTTATGATGCGGTTGAAACCGATCTCGCCCCGGCGATCCTCGAGCAGCGCCTGCGCCCGGGCGAGGTCGGCCTGGGGCACGGTGAAGGTCACGTCGGTTTCGCCCTTGTCTCGGCCGACATTCTGGATGATCATGTCGACATTGATGCTCGCCTCGGCCAGCGGCTCGAAGATGTTGGCGACGGCTCCCGGCTCGTCCGGCACGCGGGTAAGGATGATCTTGGCCTCGTTCTTGTCATGCGCGATGCCGGTCACAAGCTGGCGTTCCATCAGGCCCTTCTCCACCAATTCGTCCATTTCCCCGTCCGAGACGATCAGCGTGCCCGGCAGGTCGTCCGCGGGCGGCGCGTCGTCTCCGATGAAGCTGGAGAGCACCTGGATGCGCACGCCTTCCTTCATCGCAAGTCCAACGGAGCGGGTCTGGAGCACCTTGGCTCCGACGCTCGCCAGTTCGAGCATTTCTTCGTAGGTCACTGCCTTGAGTTTGCGCGCCTTGGCAACGATGCGAGGATCAGTCGTGTAGACCCCGTCGACATCGGTGTAGATGTCGCAGCGATCAGCGCCCACCGCTGCTGCCACCGCGACCGCGGAGGTGTCCGACCCGCCCCGGCCCATTGTGGTGATCCGCCCTTCCCCGCTGACACCCTGAAAGCCGGGGATGACCGCGATCTCGCCGCTCTCAAGCGCCGCAAGCATTTCGGGGGCGTCCATCGTCTCGACCCGCGCCTTGGCATGCGCGCCGACGGTCTTCACGGGCAACTGCCAGCCGAGCCAGCTTCGCGCCTTGCAGCCCAGCGATTGCAGGGTGAGCGCAAGCAAGCCGCTCGTTACCTGCTCGCCGCTCGACACGACAACGTCATACTCGGCCGGGTCGAAGAGCGAATTGGCCTCGCGGCAGAAATTGACCAGCCGGTCGGTCTCGCCCGCCATCGCGCTCACCACCACCGCCACCGCGTTCGGCTCGCCGCCATGACCCGCCGCCTGCGCCCGCACAATACCAGCGACACGCCGGATACGTTCGGTTCCGGCCATCGACGTGCCGCCGAATTTCATCACCACTCGCGGGCGCTTGGTTGTCTCGGGCGCATCAGCCACGATATGCATGCTCCTGCTGGCAGGTTCGTCGGGGCGCTGTTAAGCAAGGGCCCAAGGAAAGGCAAACGACATGGCGACTAGCGGCGCAACCACCACCATCCGTCCCGAGGAAGCCGAACATTTCGCGCGGCTGGCGCGCGACTGGTGGGATGCGAAAGGCCCGATGGCCTCCCTGCACGAGGTCAATCCGGTTCGACTGCGCTTTATCCGGCAGGCGATCGATTGTCATTGGACGGGCGCGACAGGGAGCGCGAAGCCGCTGGCAGGCAAGGCGGCGCTCGATATCGGCTGCGGGGCGGGACTGGTCTGCGAACCGCTCGCCCGGCTCGGTGCGGATGTCACAGGGGTTGATGCGGCGGCAGAGAATGTCGCTGCGGCCTCGGCCCATGCCGAAGGAGCCGGGCTCGACATCCGATACATGACGGGCGAGATCGCCAGGCTCGACATCGGCAGTTTCGATCTCGTCACCTGCCTGGAAGTGATCGAGCATGTCGCGGACAAGCGCGCCTTCCTGTTCGATGTCACCGAAAGCCTCGCCCCCGGAGGCTTGCTGGTGCTTTCCACCCCTAATCGCACGGCAGCGAGTCGGGTCCTGCTGGTCGGCGCGGCGGAGGCAGTCGGATACGTCCCGCGGGGCACCCATCGCTGGAGCGATTTCGTGACGCCCGAAGAACTGGGCGAGCTGATGGGCGAGGTCGGGCTGGAAGCCACCGAGCGGCGCGGCATCGCCTGGAGCGCCGCGCAGGGCCTCCACCTCTCGGATAACGAGGCGCTCAACTACATTCTCGCCGCGCGGCGCGCGGCCTGAGGCCTTAGCCCGCGCAGGCGGCCGACCGGTCCCCGGCGGCGAGCGCGACGAGTTCGGCCGGGTTGTCGGTAAACACACCGTCAACGCCGGCCCTCACCAGCGCGTCCCAGACCGCATCGTAGCAGCCGATGGTTGCCTCCCCCCCTTCACGCCGTGCGGCAGGGGGCAGGAAAACATTCTCGCGCCGCAGCGTCCAGGGGTGGATTTCAAGACCTGCAGCATGGGCATCGGCGACCAAAGTGCTGGGCGATCCGTCGGCGTTCAGCACATGGCCCATGAAGGGTCCGATCCCGTCGGCATAGCCCGCGACTTCGGCGAGCCCGGACGGCGTCATGATCTCGTCCCAGCGCATGGTCGGCTCGTCATAAGGGCCACCCTGTGACGAGATCAGCAGGATCAGCGGGACATCGACACGTTTGTCGAGGCGTTGCAGTGGGCCGATTTCGAAAATCTGCACGAAGACCCTAGCATCGGCATCGTCGAGGTCGAACTGGCGCAGTTCGCGCACCAGCAGGTCGACGACATCGATGCCTTCCTGTTCGAGCAGCAGCGTCGGATGCTTGAGTTCGGGATAAAGGCCGATCGTCCGCCCTGTCTCGGCCTCCTTGGCGCGCACGAGCTGGACGATTTCGGCGAATGTCGGGATCTGGTAGAGCCCGTCGAAGGTGGTGTTCGCGGGCCGCACCGTCGGCATCCGCTCCTTGACTCTCAGCGTTCGCAGTTCGGCGAGCGTAAAATCCTCCGCGAACCAGCCGGTGACGCGCCGGCCCTCGATATCCTTGGTTCGCCTGCGATCCTCGAATTCGCGGCGGCTGGCGACGTCGGTGGTATCGGACAGTTCGGTCTCGTGCCGGGCGACGAGGACGAGATCCTTGGTGACGACGAGGTCAGGCTCGATATAGTCCGCGCCCTGGTCGATCGCTCGCTCATAGGCGGCGAGCGTATGCTCGGGTCGTTCCCCGGATGCGCCGCGATGGGCGATGATGAGAATGTCCTCCGGCGAAGCCGCGCGGGCGGCGGGCGCGAGCGGCAGGACGGCACAGGCCAGCGCCGCAAGGGCCAGTGTCAGGAAAGGCTTTGCGACCATTCGTTTTCCTTGAAACCAATGAGAATTCCGCCCTCGTGCTCGACCACCGGGCGTTTGATAAGGCTCGGACGCTGCACCAGCAAGGCTACGGCACTGTGACTGTCCTGCGACGCCACCTTGTCGCCTTCGGAGAGCTTGCGGAATGTCGTCCCACGACGATTGACGACAACGTCCAAGCCCTTCGTCGCAATCCAGGCCTTCACTTTCGCAGGATCGACGCCCTCCTTCTTGAAGTCATGGAAGACATGGTCGCGCCCTTCCGCCTCAAGCCATTTGCGCGCCTTCCTGACCGAATCGCAATTGGGGATGCCGTAAAGATGGATGGTCATCTTGGTCTCCTTATCCTTGATGCGCATCGGCGATCGCGACCGCCAGCGCGTCGGCTGCATCCGCCCCGGCGATACCCACGCCCGGCAACAGCACCTTGAGCATGGATTGGACTTGTGCCTTGTCCGCCCCGCCCGTGCCGACCACCGCCTGCTTGACCCGCCGCGCGGCATGTTCGCGCACCGCAAGCCCCGCCGCGCCACAGGCGGCGAGGACCGCGCCGCGCGCCTGGGCGAGCTTCAGGGTCGATTGCGGGTTGCGGTTGAGGAAGATCTCCTCGCAGGCGGCCCGATCCGGGCAATGCTCGGCGATTATCGCCCCAAGCCCTGCGTAAAGCGCGGCGAGCCGATCGGCCATCGGCGCGGCGGTCGAGGTGGGTATCTCGCCATTGGCGACATGCGAGAGTCGCGCCCCCTCGCAGCGGATGACGCCCCAGCCGGTTCGTGAAAGCGAAGGATCGAGACCGAGGATGATCACGCAGCGGCCCTTTTCAAAGCCCGATCCTCAACCCGACACGCCACAGGAGGGCGATCAGGAAAGCGGCCCCGAGCGCGAGCGCCAAGAGCCATTCAAGGCGGCTCACGCCCCGAGCTTTTCCATTACTTCGTCCGAAATCTCGTAATTGCCCCAGACGGTCTGAACGTCGTCGTCGTCGTCGAGCGCGTCGATCAATTTCATCAGCGTGCCCGCATGGCCCTCGTCGAGCTCGACCGTGATATTGGGCTTCCAGGCGAGCTTGACATTCTCGGCCTCGCCGAGCGCCTTTTCGAGATCGCCCGCGACCTGGTGGAGATCGTCCGCCGCCGTCCAGATCGTATGGCCGTCGTCCGAGCTTTCGATATCGAGAGCGCCCGCTTCCATCGCCGCCTCGAGCACCTTTTCCTCGTCGCCAGCAGACGCCGGATATTCGATCAGGCCAAGCCTTTCGAAACCGTGCTGAACCGAACCTTCCGTGCCGAGATTGCCTCCGTTCTTGGCGAAGCAGGTGCGCACATTGGTCGCCGTGCGATTGCGATTGTCGGTCAGCGCCTCGACGATGATAGCGCTGCCACCGGGACCATAGCCTTCGTAGCGCACCTCCTCGTAGCTCTCGTCGTCACCGCCGCTCGCCTTGTCGATCGCGCGCTGGATATTGTCCTTGGGCATGGACTGCGCCTTGGCGTTGTTGACGGCAAGGCGCAGGCGCGGATTCATGTCGGGATCGGGCGCACCCATTTTCGCCGCGACCGTGATCTCGCGGCTGAGCTTCGAGAAAAGGTTGGAACGCTTTTTGTCCTGCGCACCTTTGCGGTGCATGATGTTCTTGAATTTGGAATGGCCTGCCATGGGGACTCGTCGTCAGCGGGTGTTGAATAGTGGAGGCCCATTAGCCGCATGACGGGTGAAATCACAAGTGGGCGAGCCGGTGCCATCCTCGCCGGAGGCTTGCGCGGGCAATGGACGGCGCTGTTCGCCTTCCTGGGACAACCTCGTCTCCCAGATGCCTATGCAGGGGCGAGCGCATCCGCGCTGGTCGCAGCGCGGCTTTTCGTGCTCGACCTTCTCGCCATCAGCGCGTTTGCTACTCTTGTCCTCGCGGCGGGCCTGCTCGGCTTCGAGCCGCCGGAAAATCTCAATTCCCAACTCGACATGAATGCCGCCACGATCGTGCTACTGGTCCTCGTTGCCCCTGTGCTGGAAGAGATCGTCTTTCGCGGGTGGCTCTCGGGCCGCGCGGGGGCACTCGCGGCGCTGCTCGCTACCCTTGCTGGAGCGGCAGGGCTGGCCGCCTTCGGTCCGGACTCGTTAGTCGGGCCTCTCGCCCTGTCGGTTGGCCTGACCCTGGCGGTAGCGGCCGCCGTGTTCCTGCGCGGAAGGGCATCGCTGCCTGTTTTCGAGACGAAATTCCCGTTCTTCTTCTGGACAAGCGCCATTGCTTTCGCGCTGGTCCACCTCGCCAATTATGCCGAAGGCGCGCTTTTCATCCTGCTGCCGCTGCTGGTCCCGCAATTCGTCCTCGGCGTGCTCGCCGGTTATGTGCGGGTCCATTGCGGACTGGCCTGGTCGATCGCGCTCCATGCCGCGCATAACAGCTTCGCAGTGGGCATAGCGCTCCTGCTCGGCCCGGGCGGATGAGCGAACCGGCGAAGCCGGATCAGACCTTCACCGCAGTCCCGCTCGCGCTTACCATCAGCATGGAGCCGGTGTCGCCGATCACTTCGTAATCGAGATCGATCCCGACCACCGCATTGGCCCCCCGACTTGCGGCCTCGGCCTGCAGTTCGGCGATCGCTTCGTCCCGGGCTTGCTGCAGGATGCGTTCATAGCTGCCCGAACGCCCGCCAACTATGTCGCGGATATTGGCGAAGAGATCACGGAAAAGGTTCGCGCCGACGATCACCTCGCCCACTACGATGCCGCAATAGTCCTGGATCGGCCTGCCCTCGACTGTGTGTGTGGTGGTAACGATGACGTCGCGCGCGTCCTTCCATTCGCCTGGCATGTATTCGCTCCCTTTGGTGCACGGTATGCGTGTGTTGTTGGCACAATACAGCAGCGGCCACAAGCTCAGCCGCTCACGACGCTTCCACCGTTGGGAAGGGGCACCTGGCCGCTCTGGTACGAGGGATCCTCGTAGCCGAGGAACAGCAAAGCGGGCGCGACTTGGTTCGGTTCACCCGCGCGGCCTATGCCAAGGCCTTTGCCCCAATCGTCCATCACCCCTCGGGCATGCCGCCGCAGGGGCGGAGAGGAGCCCGGGTCGCCCCCGGCGCAACCGCGTTCACGGGGATGCCGTCATCGATAAGATTTCCGCGGATCGACCGGGATCGTGCGCGCGCGATCTGGGTTTGCGCTCGAGCGCGATTTCGTGGCCGGAAAGGTCCGCTTCCTCCTCGATCGGTTCGACGAAGGCGGCCATGGGTCGTTCGCCTGCTTGTGTGTCATGGGTCAATCCAGCGTGGCATTGCCTCTCGCAGGATCAATGGCGGGCGCGCTGCGCATGGTCCGGCCATGCCCGAAATGCGCATGCAGTCCGACAACTGGAACGATCGCCAGAAAAGCGGGTCGCAGGGCCGGCGCGCCGCCGGCGCTCAACCCATGCCGAGCGCGGCCTTGTAGGTCTCGAGAATCGTTTCCTGTTCGGATCGGTCGTCCGGCTTCATCTTCCGCAGGCGGATGACCTGGCGCATAATCTTGGTGTCGTAGCCGACAGCCTTGGCCTCGGCATAGACATCGCGGATGTCGTCGGCGATGCCCTTCTTCTCTTCCTCGAGGCGCTCGATTCGCTCGATCAGAAGGCGCAGGCGGTCGTCGGTGGCTTCGGCCATGATATCTTTGTCTCCGGTAAGATGAGAATCGGTTCGCCCACCGGATAGGCAAAGCGGATTGGGCGCGGAAGGTCGCTTTCCACAATGGTCGGGAATGCGACGGGGATAATTCGGTCCCTCAAAGGTGTCAGCGGGGCGCGTTGAGCGCGATGGAGCGCTGCATCGCCTCGACCTGCTCGGGGGTCGCCTCGCTTTGCCGGGTCGCCTTCCATTCTTCCATCGGCATGCCGTGGATCACTTCGCGCGCCGCCGCCTTGTCGCCTTCATAGCCGGCCTCGCGAATCCAGTCGGCGAGGCAATTCCGGCAGAAGCCCGCAAGCCCCATCAATTCTATGTTCTGGGCATCGTGGCGATGGCGCAGGTGCCGCACGAGCCTTCGGAAAGCGGCTGCAGCGACCGCGTCGTCAATCTCGTCGAGTGCATCGTGTCGATCGCTCATCGTGGCTTTTCCTTGAGTTGCAAACTTCCTGTGCCATAGGCTCAGCCCATGGCGAAACGCGATGAGGCCAGGATCGACCCGCGCGGTCGCAAGGTCAAGATTCTGGCGACGATCGGCCCGGCAAGCCGGTCGCCCGAAATGCTTCGGCGGCTTTTCCGGGCCGGGGCCGATTGCTTTCGGCTCAACATGAGCCATGGCAGCCACGCCGACCACGCCGAGGCGGTACGGACAATCCGCGCGCTGGAGAAGGAATTCGCCCGCCCCATCGCGATCCTCGCCGACCTGCAGGGACCCAAGCTGCGTGTGGGGGCCTTTGCCGGCGGGGAAGCGGTGATCCGCCACGGAAGCCATTTCACGCTCGATCGTGACGAAACGCCCGGCGATTCGGACAGGGTGTGCCTGCCGCATCCCGAATTGTTCGGCATCCTCCAGCGCGGGCAACGCCTGCTCATTAATGACGGCAAGATCCGGCTTGTCGTGCGCGAGGCCGACGGCGACCGCATCCGGTGTTCGGCGGAAGTCGGCGGGGTGATCTCCGACCGCAAGGGCGTTAACGTGCCGGATGCCGAGGTGCCGATCCCGGCGCTGACCGAGAAGGACCGGCGCGACCTCGCATTCGCAATGGAACAGGGCGCGGACTGGATCGCGCTTTCCTTCGTCCAGCGGCCCGAAGACATCGCCGAGGCGCGCAAGCTGATGGGGCGCGAGGGCGCACTCTGCGCCAAGATCGAGAAACCCCAGGCGGTGAAGCGCCTGTCCGAGATCATCGAGCTTGCCGACGGGATCATGGTGGCGCGCGGCGATCTCGGGGTCGAACTCGAACCGTTCGAAGTTCCCCCTTTGCAAAAGCGCATCGTCAATGCCAGCCGCATCGCGGGCAAGCCGGTGGTCGTCGCCACGCAGATGCTCGAATCGATGATCGAAAGCCCGATGCCGACCCGCGCCGAAGTCTCCGACGTCGCCAATGCGGTCTATGACGGGGCCGATGCGGTCATGCTTTCAGCCGAGAGCGCAGCCGGGGACTGGCCGGAGGAATCGGTCGCTATGATGGACAGGATAGCGGGCCAGGTCGAACGCGACGAAGGCTATACCGAGCGCGTGCGCTTCCTCGAGACGCTACCCGATGAGACGACGTCGGACGCGCTCGCCCATGCCTGCATGACCATTGCCGACACGGTCCCGATCAGCGCGATCACGGTGTTCACCTCCTCCGGAGCGACCGCGCGGCGTGTCGCGCGCGAGCGGCCCGCGACGCCAATGCTCGTGCTCACCCCATCCATGCGCACCGCGCGCAGGCTCGGCCTGCTATGGGGCGCGCATCCGGTCGCCACCCGCGACATCGGCAGTTTCGAGGAAATGATCGGCAAGGGCCGCCGCATGGCGCTGCGCCACGGTTTCGGAACCGCGGGATCGAAGCTGATCGCACTTGCCGGGGTTCCCTTCGGCACTCCGGGGGCCACCAACCTGCTGCATATCGTCACGCTGTCGGGCGAGGAACTGAAGCAGCGCGGTGGCTAGGCTTTCAGGTGCGCATAGCAGATCATCCGCAGTCGGCTGGATCAGCCTCCCGTCAAGCTCCAGCGGTCGGCCCGGATGCGGGATTGATCCAATCTTTGCAATTCGGCAGTCAGGACGGGCGCTAGGAGTTCACGGGCAGCGGTCGCACTGAGGTGGTCGTCGTCGACGAATGCGGGCGCGTCGTCGATCCAAAGTCGGCATCTGTCGCTGCAAACAGGATCGAGAAGGTCGACATAACGTGCTCCATGTCTCTCAGCCACAGATCTCAGGATCTCAATGGTGCGGTTCGTGCGTGCCTGGACCCGCTCCCTTTCCGGTCCGAGCGGTTCCTCACGGCCCTTCCAAATCTGCACGGAGAGCTTTGTCGGCACATTCCAGCCGATCTCGGGAGTCGGACCAAGCACGATGACTTCCCGACCGCTGGCTCGTAGAGCCTGGACAGTCTGATCAAGCGCCTCTTCGAATATCGCAGGATTGCCGACCGGCATCGGCTCAATCGGCTTCATGGGGTCGGCCCATTGAAGGATCACGTCTTCGCCCGCTTCTTCACCGAAACGGGAACCCTCGACGTAGAGAGCCCACCGAGCGGCGAGAATGACGGTAGGGAAGTTGTCGCTGGCGAGCACTTTATTGAACGCGCTCTCGTTGAAGGACAGGCACTTGGAGGACCGGCTGGAATTCACCCGGCCCATTCTCACGATCGGAGCACAGGCGCGGAGTGTCGCAATCGCCACTGTCAGGCCGTTTGCTTCAGCAGCCATCTCGACAGCGGGGACCAGAGCGTCAGCGTGGCTGTCGCCCCACAGCAGCGCATCGGCCCGGCCAGATTCGATCTCGTAGCCGCCGATTCCCGCCCCGATGACACACCATCCCTGACCTGCTCTGCGACCAAGGCAAGGAGGGCGGTAGGGGTTGCGATCTTGCGCGCCCGCTTCGGCTTGGAGCGCCCTTTCGGGGACGCGCTGGGGGAGACCCTTGAGAAGATCGAGTGACACCCCCAGGAGCGAGAGGATTACGATCGCCACTATCGCACCAGATAGGATACTGCGCCTCTGCGCGAAAAGCTTGCGCCGGCGGAAAGGGGTCTCGACATAACGATAGGAAATCCAGGCGAGAGCGACAGAAAGGACAACTGCCGCGCTCGCTTCGAACGCCGATAAGTGGATCGATCCTTTATTCGCTCGAAACAGGGCAAGTGCAGGCCAGTGCCAGAGATACAGCGAATAGGAAATCAGCCCGATAGCTACGATCGGCCGAACCGAAAGCAGAGTGCTGACCATGTTCTTGTTTTGCCCCAGATGGATCAGAAGAGCTGTCCCGAGAACGGGGGGGAGCGCGGCCAGGCCGGGAAACGGGGTGGTCGACGTGTAAGCAAACACCGGCACCACGATCGCAAGAAGCGCGAGGGCCCCAGCCGCTTCCCTTAGGGGAACCGACCGGATGTTCGGCAGGCTCGACACTGCCAGCAGCGCGCCAAGGCCAAGCTCCCAGGCACGAAAGGGCAGCAGATAGAACGCGGCCGTCGGTCGGAATGCGACAGCAGCGATGGATGCTCCGAGGGAGCCGATTGCGAGAACGAGAAGTATGGTCGCCAGCCTTCGCCTCAGCGGCGTGGCGAAGATCACCATCAGCAAAGGAGGATAAAGGATGTAGAATTGCTCTTCTACCGCCAGCGACCAAGTATGCAGAAGCGGCTCAAATTCTGCATCGGGGCTGAAGTAGCCCAATGTTTGCCAAAAGTAGAAGTTGGACGCGAAAAGTGCGGTAGCAACGACGCTGTGCCCCAACCGCTCCATCGCCGTCGGCAACAACGCGAGGGTACTGACAGCGATGGTCAGCGCAACCATGAACGCCAGGGCAGGTAATATCCGCCTTGCCCGCCTTTCATAAAAGGTAAGCAGGCTGAACCTGCCATCGTCGAGTTCACGCTTGATGATCGAGGTGATCAGGAAACCGGAAATGACGAAAAAGACATCAACGCCGACATAGCCCCCGCCGATCATCGGCACGCCGGCGTGAAAGAGCACGACCGGCACGACCGCCACCATTCGCAATCCGTCAATATCTGGGCGGTATTGTTGCATCCTGGGGCGCGCTCCGAAGCTCCCGCCTTCTGGCGACAGGCCCGTTGCTGGTCAAGCTCTATGCCTGCAAACCGCAACCGCCATCACGGGCGGATATCGGGAAGCTCGGGAGCCTGTCGCCGCGCTCCGGACGCGAGCCTCGCCCGCGCTTCCTGCTCGCCGATCAGCGGCAGCAATTCCCCCATGTCCGGCCCGTGATTCATTCCCGTCAGCGCCTGCCTCAGCGGCAGGAACAATGCCTTGCCCTTGCGCCCGGTTTTCTCCTTGAGTGCAGCAGTCAGCGCGCTCCAGGGATCATCGCCCCATTCGAACGTTCGCGCCGCCTCGCCGAGATAGGCGCGGGTCTCTTCGTCGAAATCGGGCTGGTCGATCGGGCCGGTCACCAGCCGCCACCAGTCGCGCGCCTCGCCCACCGTGCTCAGATTGGGACGGACGGCGTGCCAGCCGGCCTCGTCCATGCCTTCGGGCAAGCGCTCGCTCACGGCTGAAAACGGCATCTGGTGGACGATGGCGGTGTTGATGCGCTCCAGTTCGGCATCGTCAAACTTCGCAGGGGCGCGGCCGAAGGTCGACAGGTCGAAGCTGTCAAGCAGAGCCGCGCGCTCGGCGATGGGTTCGACAGGGAGCGATGTGCCGAGCCGGGCCAGCAGTGCGATGATCGCTTCAGGTTCGATACCCCGCTCGCGAAACGCGTCGCAGCCCAGGGAGCCGAGCCGTTTCGAAAGCTTGCCCTCCTTGCCCACCAGCAGGGCCTCGTGAGCGAAATCGGGAAGCCTTTCCGCTGCGCCATGCTGCGCAGCGAAACCTGCAGCATGAAGTGCGGTAAACATCTGGATTTGAACGGCTGTATTGCTCACATGGTCCTCCCCGCGCAGGACCTGGGTCACGCCCATATCGATATCGTCGACCGTGCTCGGCAGCATGTAGAGCCATGAACCGTCGGCGCGGCGGATGACGGGGTCCGAAAGCTGGGCGGGGTCGAATGTCTGGGTCCCGCGCACGCCGTCTTCCCACGCAATCGGTTCATCATGATCAAGACGGAATCGCCAATGCGGGGCGATGCCGTCAGCCTCCTTTGCGGCGCGCTCCTCCTCGGTCAGCGCGAGCGCCGCACGGTCGTAGATCGGGGGCAATCCGCGCCCGAGCTGGATCTTGCGTTTGAGTTCGAGCTCCTGCGCGGTCTCGTAAGCGGGATATATCCGTCCCGCCGCACGCAGGGCGTCGAAGGCAGCCTCATAACGCTCGAGCCGGGCGGATTGGCGTTCCTCCCGGTCCCACACGAGACCGAGCCACTCCAGGTCCTCGCGGATTGCAGCGACAAAGTCCTCCCGGCTGCGCTGGGCATCCGTATCGTCGATCCGGAGGATAAAGTTGCCCCCCTCCTTGCGCGCGATCATCCAGTTGTGGAGCGCGGTGCGGATATTGCCGATATGCAGGCGCCCGGTGGGCGAGGGGGCGAAGCGGGTGGTCCTCATCGGCCACGCGGTAGCCAGAGCCGCCGCGCGCGGCAAGCGCTTGCGTATCGCTTCAGCCGGCGCGCATTTCTGCCGAGACCAGAGCGAGCGCGTCATCCCAGAGCCGTTCGATACGCTCGGGGCGCACCAGGCCTGTCACGCTTTCGAAGAAGCCGTCCCGGTCATGCCCTGCCGCCGATTCGATCATGGCGCCGATCGTGGCCTCATCATAGGTCAGGTGGCAGCAGCAGAAGCGCGAGACATGGACGTTTTCCGGCCAGCACCAGGCAATGGCCTGGGACATCGCCAGTGCCTTTGCAGCGGTTTCCATGCCCCCCAGCCTGATCGCCAGTTCCGGGACGGGATCGCGCTGGACCCTTTCATGCGCGGCGATAAGTCGCAGCGAATAGATGAAGCGGCCGGCAACAGGGCCAAGCGCATCGATCCGCATCGGCTGGGCGAGCTGTGTGATTAGCGATCTTGTCCGGTCGGTGGGACTGCGATGCTGCGTCATGAAACCATCCTCTCATTTGCGTCGAGCTCCTGATGACATTCTTGCGAGTGATTTGCAATCTCAAACTTGACGTGCACTGGGTGGCTTGCACGAAAAACCCCGCAGGAAGCACTCGGCTTCCCGCGGGGTCTTCTTGTCCGTGCAACCAAATGAGCGTGCGGTGCTTACTCCTCGGCAGGAGTCTCCGATCCGCCGCCCATCGCGGCCTTCATCGCTTCCTCGGAAGGAACCGCATCGGCCTCGGGCTCTTCCTCGACGGCGTTCGCTGCGGCGAGGGCTTCCTGCTGCTTTTTCCACTGCGCCTTGAGCGCCGCGTCGCGGCTCGAAGCGGTAATCCGCTTCCGGTTCATAGCAGCGCCCGTGCCGGCCGGGATGAGACGGCCCACGATCACGTTTTCCTTGAGACCGATCAGCGTGTCCTTCTTGCCCTCGACCGAAGCCTGGGTAAGAACGCGCGTCGTCTCCTGGAAGGATGCGGCCGAAATGAAGCTGCGGGTCTGTAGCGAGGCCTTGGTGATGCCCAGCAGGACGGGCTTGCCCTCGGCGGGTTGCTTGCCCTTCGGAAGCCTGGAGTTGATTTCGAGCATCTCGGCCAAGTCGACCTGTTCGCCCGGCAGCAACGTGGTATCGCCACCATCGGTGATCTCGACCTTCTGCAGCATCTGGCGAACGATCACCTCGATGTGCTTGTCGTTGATCTTCACGCCCTGAAGCCGGTAGACCTCCTGGATCTCGTTGACGAGATATTCGGCCAGTGCCTCGACGCCGAGCACTTCGAGGATGTCGTGCGGGTTGGGCGAGCCGGAAATCAGGGTGTCCCCCTTCTTCACGAAATCGCCTTCCTGGACGTCGATCACCTTGGTCTTGGGAATCAGGTATTCCACCGGATCGCCCTCCTCCGGGACGATCGCGATCTTGCGCTTGGCCTTGTATTCGCGGACGAATTCGATCTTGCCCGAAATCTTGGCGATGATCGCGTTGTCCTTGGGCAGACGTGCCTCGAACAGTTCCGCGACCCGCGGCAGACCGCCGGTGATGTCGCGGGTCTTGGCCGCCTCGCGGCTTGCACGGGCGAGGATGTCGCCCGCGTCGACCGTCTGACCGTCCTCGACCGACAGCGTCGTGCCCGGGGCCAGCATGTAACGCTGCGCCTCGGTTTCGTCTTCGGACTGGCCTTCACCAAGCAGGGTGAGGCGCGGACGCAGCTCTTCCTTTTTCTTGCGCCCCGTGGCCCGGTTCTCGGTCACCACGCGCTGGGCGATGCCCGTCGCGTCGTCGGTCTGCTCCTCGAGCGTGGTACCCTCGACGAGGTCCTTGTAGTGCACGACGCCCGAATACTCGGTGATGATCGGCAGGGTGAACGGATCCCATTCCGCCAGCCGGTCGCCTTCCTTGACCTCGGCACCGTCCTCGAAATGCAGCATGGTCCCGTAAGGCACCTTGTGCATTTCGCGTTCGCGGCCTTCGGCATCGATCACGGCGATTTCGCCATTGCGCGCGAGGCTGAGAATGCGGCCCTTCTTGTCGGTGATGGTGGGCATGTCGCGATATTCGATCTTGCCGTCCGAGATCGACTCGAGGTGGCTCGTCTCGTTAAGCTGCGCTGCGCCCCCGATGTGGAAGGTCCGCATGGTGAGCTGCGTGCCAGGCTCGCCGATCGACTGCGCCGCGATGACGCCGACGGCTTCGCCGATATTGACCGGCGTCCCGCGGGCGAGGTCGCGGCCATAGCAGGTCGCGCACACGCCCTGCTCCGCTTCGCAGACCAGTGGTGAGCGGATCTTGGCGGACTGCACTTCGGCGGCCTCGATGTCCTTGACCATCGGCTCGTCGATAAGCGTACCGGCCTTCACGATCACTTCGCCGGTGGCCACATTGACGATATCTTCGGCGACCGTCCGGCCGAGAATGCGCTCGCCGAGCGAAGCGATGACCGAGCCGCCCTGCACGATGGCGCGCATCTCGAGCGCGTTCTCGGTCTTGCAGTCCTGCTCCACGATCGTGCAGTCCTGCGACACATCGACCAGACGACGGGTCAGATAGCCCGAGTTCGCCGTCTTCAGCGCGGTGTCGGCCAGGCCCTTGCGCGCGCCATGGGTCGAGTTGAAGTATTCAAGGACGTTAAGGCCTTCCTTGAAGTTCGAAATGATCGGGTTTTCGATGATCTCGCCCGACGGCTTCGCCATGAGCCCGCGCATCCCGGCGAGCTGCTTCATCTGGGCGGGCGAACCGCGCGCGCCGGAATGGCTCATCATGTAGATCGAATTGATCTCGGCCTCGCGCCCGTCCTCGTCGATCGGGGTCGCCTTGATCCGCTCCATCATGGCCTCGGCGACTTGGTCGCCGCAACGGCTCCAGGCATCGATCAGCTTGTTGTACTTTTCCTTCTGGGTGATGAGACCATCCTGGTACTGTTGCTCGTAATCGGCAACGAGCGCCTTCGTCTCCTCGACCAGCTTCACCTTGGCCTCGGGGATGATCATGTCGTCCTTGCCGAAACTGATTCCAGCCTTGAAGGCGTTGCGGAAACCGAGGCTCATGATCGCGTCGGCGAACAGGACCGTGTCCTTCTGCCCGGTGTGACGATAGACTTGGTCGATCACATCGCCGATCTCGCGCTTGGTGAGCAGGCGGTTGACGATGTCGAAAGGCACCTTGTGGCTCTTCGGCAGGCATTCGCCGATCAGCATGCGGCCCGGCGTCGTGACGAAACGCTTCATCACCACATTGCCGTCCTCATCGGCCTGCGGCACTCGGGCGAGGATGCGGGTATGCAAAGTGACCGACTTGACCTCGAGCGCCTGGTGCACCTCGGCCATGTCGGAGAAACGCGGCAGCTTCTCGATTGTCTCGCCGCCGTCTTCCTCGATATATTCGGGGTGCTTTTCCTGCCGTTCCATGGACAGGTAATAGAGCCCCAGCACCATGTCCTGCGAAGGCACGATGATCGGCTTGCCATTGGCGGGCGAGAGGATGTTGTTGGTGCTCATCATGAGCACGCGCGCTTCGAGCTGGGCCTCCAGCGAAAGCGGCACGTGCACCGCCATCTGGTCGCCGTCGAAATCGGCGTTGAAGGCAGAGCAGACCAGCGGGTGCAGCTGGATCGCCTTGCCCTCGATCAGGACCGGCTCGAACGCCTGGATGCCGAGGCGGTGGAGCGTCGGCGCGCGGTTGAGCAGAACCGGGTGCTCGCGGATCACCTCGTCGAGGATGTCCCAGACCTCCTTGCGCTCCTTCTCGACCCACTTCTTCGCCTGCTTGAGGGTCATCGACAGACCCTTCGCATCGAGGCGGGCGTAGATGAACGGCTTGAACAGTTCGAGCGCCATCTTCTTGGGCAGGCCGCATTGGTGCAGCTTGAGCTCGGGCCCGGTCACGATCACCGAACGGCCCGAATAGTCGACACGCTTGCCGAGCAGGTTCTGGCGGAAGCGGCCCTGCTTGCCCTTGAGCATGTCGCTGAGCGACTTGAGCGGACGCTTGTTCGCACCGGTGATGACCCGGCCGCGGCGACCATTGTCGAACAGCGCGTCGACCGATTCCTGAAGCATGCGCTTCTCGTTGCGCACGATGATGTCGGGCGCGCGCAGTTCGATCAGGCGCTTCAGGCGATTATTGCGATTGATGACGCGGCGATAGAGGTCGTTGAGATCCGACGTCGCGAAGCGGCCACCGTCGAGCGGGACGAGCGGGCGCAGTTCCGGCGGGATGACCGGGATCACCTCTAGGATCATCCATTCGGGGCGATTGCCCGATTCGATGAAGCTTTCGACGACCTTCAAGCGCTTGATGATCTTCTTGGGCTTGAGCGCCGACTTGGTGGTGGCGAGCTCTTCGAGCAGGTCCTCACGCTCCTGTTCGAGGTCGAGGTCCATGAGCATGGTCTTGACCGCCTCGGCACCGATATCGGCGCTGAAGGCGTCCTCGCCATATTCGTCCTGCGCTTCGAGCAGTTCATCCTCGGTCAGCAGCTGGAACTTCTCGAGCGGGGTCAGGCCCGGCTCGATCACGACATAGCTTTCGAAATAAAGCACGCGCTCGAGCTGCTTCAATTGCATGTCGAGCAGCAGTCCGATGCGGCTCGGCAGCGACTTCAGGAACCAGATGTGGGCGACAGGCGCAGCCAGTTCGATATGGCCCATGCGCTCGCGGCGGACCTTGGTGACGGTCACTTCGACGCCGCACTTTTCGCAGACGACGCCCTTGTACTTCATGCGCTTGTACTTGCCGCACAGGCACTCGTAGTCCTTCACCGGACCGAAGATACGCGCGCAGAACAGGCCGTCACGCTCGGGCTTGAACGTGCGGTAATTGATCGTCTCGGGCTTCTTGATCTCGCCGAAGGACCACGAACGGATGCGCTCGGGAGACGCGATGCCGATCTGGATCTGGTCGAAGGTTTCCGGCTTCGCGATCTGGTTGGTGAATTTGGTCAGTTCGTTCATTTTTCAATTCCCTCGAGGGATGAATTCCTGCGGTCGAGTAGGAGGGGCGCGAAGGCCCGCTCCCGCTATTCCGCCGCCTCCAGCATATCGCCGTCGTCGTCTTCCTCGTCGTCCGAAAGGGACTTGAGTTCAACGTTGAGGCCCAGCGAGCGCATTTCCTTGACGAGCACGTTGAAGCTCTCCGGAATGCCGGCCTCGAAGGTGTCGTCGCCCTTGACGATCGCTTCGTAGACCTTGGTGCGGCCGACCACGTCATCGGACTTCACCGTCAGCATTTCCTGCAAGGTGTAGGCCGCACCGTAGGCCTGGAGCGCCCAGACTTCCATCTCGCCGAAGCGCTGGCCGCCGAACTGCGCCTTTCCGCCCAGCGGCTGCTGGGTGACGAGCGAGTAGGGCCCGATCGAACGCGCGTGGATCTTGTCGTCGACGAGGTGGTGGAGCTTGAGCATGTAGATGATGCCCACCGTCACCTTGCGGTCGAAGGCCTCGCCCGTGCGCCCGTCATAGAGCACCGACTGGCCGGAGGAATCGATCCCCGCCTTGACCAGCATGTCCGCCACGTCGGGTTCTCGCGCCCCATCGAAGACCGGGGTCCCCATCGGAACGCCCGCCGTGAGATTGCCCGCAAGCTCTACGATCTGGTCGGTCGATCGGCTCTCGATATCCTCGACGTAAGGATCGCCATAAGCATGCCTGAGCCGGTCGATCACCGCCTCGGGAGGCTTGGCGTTGGCATAATCTTCTTCGGCGTTCGGGTTTTCCGCGCGCCACTTCTCGAGCTCTTCCTTGATCTGCAGGCCGAGTCCGCGCGCTGCGAAGCCGAGATGCGTCTCGAAGATCTGGCCCACATTCATGCGCGAAGGCACGCCGAGCGGGTTGAGCACGAGATCGACCGGCGTCCCGTCCTCGAGGAACGGCATGTCCTCGACCGGCAGGATGCGCGAAATCACGCCCTTGTTCCCGTGACGGCCGGCCATCTTGTCGCCCGGCTGCAGCTTGCGCTTCACCGCGACGAAGACCTTGACCATCTTGAGCACGCCCGGTGCCAGTTCGTCGCCGCGTTCGAGCTTTTCCTTGCGGTCCTCGAACTTGGCATCGATCAGGCCGACGGCTTCGTCGTACTGCGATTTCACCGCTTCGATCTGGGCCTGGCGATTGTCGTCCGCGACAGCGAACTTGAACCACTCGTGCTTCTCGACATCGTGCAGCACCTGCTCGCTGATCTCGATGCCCTTTTTCACGCCCTTCGGCGCTGCCGTAGCCGTCTGGCCGAGCAGCATGTCGCGCAGGCGGTTGTAGGTCGCGCGGTTGAGGATGTTGCGCTCGTCTGCGGCGTCCTTGCGCAGGCGTTCGATTTCCTCGTTCTGGATCGCGCGGGTACGGTCGTCGATCTCGATCCCGTGGCGGTTGAACACCCGGACCTCGACCACCGTACCGGCCACGCCCGGCGGCAGGCGCAGCGAGGTGTCGCGCACGTCGCTCGCCTTTTCGCCGAAGATCGCGCGCAGGAGCTTCTCCTCCGGCGTCATCGGGGACTCGCCCTTAGGCGTGATCTTGCCGACCAGGATATCGCCCGGATGCACTTCGGCGCCGATATAGACGATGCCCGCCTCGTCGAGGTTGCGCAGGGCTTCCTCGCCGACATTCGGGATGTCGCGGGTGATGTCTTCCGGCCCGAGCTTGGTATCGCGGGCCATGACCTCGAATTCCTCGATATGGATCGAGGTGAACACGTCGTCCTTCACGATGCGTTCGGAGATCAGGATCGAGTCCTCGTAGTTGTAGCCGTTCCACGGCATGAACGCGACGAGGCTGTTCTTGCCCAGCGCCAACTCGCCCAGATCGGTCGAGGGACCATCGGCGATGATGTCGCCCGGCTCGATCACCTCGCCCACCTTCACCAGCGGGCGCTGGTTGATACAGGTGTTCTGGTTCGAACGCTGGAACTTCTGCAGCGTATAGATGTCGACGCCCGACTGGCCGGGTTCGACATCGCCGATCGCGCGGATGACGATGCGGGTCGCGTCGACCTGGTCGACGATCCCGCCGCGCTTGGCCGCGATCGCCGCGCCGCTGTCACGCGCCACGGTTTCTTCCATGCCGGTGCCGACCCACGGCGCCTCGGCCTTGACCAGCGGCACCGCCTGGCGCTGCATGTTCGAGCCCATCAGCGCGCGGTTCGCGTCGTCGTTCTCGAGGAAGGGGATCAGCGAGGCCGCGACCGAGACGAGCTGCTTGGGCGAGACGTCCATCAGCGTGATCTGGTCGTTGGGCGCCATCAGGTTGTCGCCGGCATGACGTGCGGACACGAGCTCCTCGACGAAGCTGCCTTCCTCGTTGAGCTCGGCCGATGCCTGCGCGACGGTGTGCTTCTGCTCTTCCATCGCGGAAAGATAGATCACCTCGCTCGTCACCTTGCCGTCTTCGACCTTGCGGTAGGGGGTCTCTATGAAGCCGTATTTGTTGACGCGGCTGAAGCTCGCGAGCGAGTTGATGAGGCCGATATTCGGGCCTTCCGGGGTTTCGATCGGGCAGATGCGACCGTAATGCGTCGGATGTACGTCACGGACCTCGAAGCCCGCGCGCTCACGGGTGAGACCGCCCGGACCGAGCGCGGAGACGCGGCGCTTGTGGGTGACTTCGGAGAGCGGGTTGGTCTGGTCCATGAACTGCGAAAGCTGCGAGCTTCCGAAGAACTCTCGCACCGCCGCGACGGCGGGCTTGGCATTGATGAGGTCGTTCGGCATCACCGTGCTGACATCGACGCTGCTCATGCGCTCCTTCACCGCGCGCTCCATGCGCAGCAGGCCGACGCGGTACTGGTTATCGAGCAGCTGGCCGACCGAACGCACGCGGCGCTAGCCCAGATTATCGATATCGTCGACTTCGCCCTTGCCGTCCTTGAGCCCGACCAGCTCCTTGACCACGGCGAGGATGTCTTCCTTGCGCAGGGTCGTCACCGTATCCTCGGCATCGAGGCCGAGGCGCATGTTGAGCTTCACGCGGCCGACGGCCGACAGGTCATAGCGTTCGGAATCGAAGAACAGGCCTTCGAACAGGGCTTCGGCGGTTTCCTTGGTCGGCGGTTCGCCGGGGCGCATGACCTTGTAGATCGCTTCAAGTCCCTCGTCGCGGTTCTCCGCCTTGTCGACCTTGAGCGTGTTACGGATCCACGGGCCGGTATTGATCTCGTCGATGTCGAGCAGTTCGACCGTGTCGATGCCGGCATTGTCGAAGGTTTCGATATGCTCGGCGGTAAGCTCGTCACCCGCTTCGATGTAGATGCGACCCGTCGATTCGTCGATCATGTCGCGCGCGGCATAGCGACCGACGACCTCGTCGGTCGGGAGAAGCAGTTCGCTGAGCCCGTCCTTCGCCGCCTTGTTGGCCGCGCGCGGCGAGATCTTCTGACCGGCGGCGAAAATTTCCTCGCCCGTCGCGGCATTGACCAGCGAGAAAGCCGGCTTCGCCCCGCGCCACTGTTCGGCGACGAACGGGATCTTCCAGCCGTCCTTGGCTCGCTCCCAACTTACCGTTTCGTAGAAATGGTGGAGGATTTCCTCGCTGTCGAGGCCGAGCGCGTAGAGCAGCGCGGTGACCGGCAGCTTGCGCTTCCTGTCGATGCGGACATTGACGATGTCCTTGGCGTCGAATTCGAAATCGAGCCACGAACCGCGATAGGGAATGACCCGCGCGGCGAACAGCAGCTTGCCCGAAGAGTGAGTCTTGCCGCGGTCATGGTCGAACAGCACGCCGGGCGAACGGTGCATCTGCGAGAC
>NZ_JAVJPT010000004.1:0-381298 GCF_040217515.1 Erythrobacter sp. | reverse complement strand
TGGCCGCGCGATCAATCTCGAAGACGATGCGACGATCACCAACGAGGCCGGCGGCCTGATCAACACGGTCGGCGACAACGACACGATCCAGACCGGCGACAACCTGGTGCTGGTGAACGCGGGCACGATCTCGAATGACGGTTTCGACACCAAGATCGTCGATGCGGGCGACAATTTGACGGTGACGAACAGCGGGCTGATCACGTCCGACTGGAAGGGTGTCGAAGGCGAGGCGGATTTCACCCTCACCAACACCGCGACCGGGCGGATCGTGAGCACGATGGACGAGGCGGTCGAAGCCGACGGGCCGGGCCTGACCGTGGTGAACGACGGAGAGATCATCGCGCCGATGGACGATGCGATCGATGGCGGCGCGGACGTGATGATCACCAATAACGGCCTTATCCGGGGCGGCGAGAACGACGCGGTCGAGCTCGACAACGGCATGATCATCAACACCGGCATCATCGAGAGCCTGGGCAGCGATCCGGGCGGCGATTTTTCCGATCCGGGCCTGACCAATCGCGAGCTCGATGCGGGGATCGATTTCGACGGTCTCGACGATGCCAGCGCCAACATGGACGGCACGGTCATGAACATGGCCGGGGGCATCATCCGCGGCGATATCGGCGTGAATGCGAGCTCGGGCAATTTCGTCGATGACGGCGAAGGCGGCTCGGAGCCCGGTTCGGCGCCCAATCTCGGCGACCAGACGGTGGTCAATTTCGGCACCATCACCGCCAATGCGGTAAACCCGGTGACCGGCCGCAGGGACGCCGTCCTCCTCAGCTTCGGCGACGACGAATTCCAGCAGTGGAGCGGCGCGGTCGTGAACGGCTGGATCGACCTCGAGGCGGGCGACGACCTGTTCATCCTCGAAGGGTCCAATTCGTCGGTCACCGGCGGCATCAGCGGCGGCGTGGGCGATGACACCGCGATCCTCGCGGGCACGCTCGACAGCGACAACTTTGCCGGTTTCGAGACCTTTCAGCTCGGCTCGACCCTGGGCGGGACGCTGAACGACCTCGCCATCGACGGCAACCGCACGGTGGACGGCAACGTGATCCATGTCGGCGAGGTGCTCGTCGATCTCGGGGTCGACAGCCTTACCGCGACCGGGTCGATCACGCTCGAGGAAACCGGCACGCTGACGATCGCCACGCCGCTCGACTTCGCGCTTGTCGGGCAACGGGTCACGGTGCTTCAGGACGGTGCCGGCTTCACGAACAATGGCGCTACCGTGAACATCCTCGACGACGACCTGCTGCTCGATTATCGGGCCGTCATCGGTTCGCTCGCGGTGCAGGTCAGTGCGGTGAACCCGCTGGTGAATTCGGCCGACAGCAATCTCGCCGCTTTCGGCAATGCCCTGCGCGTCGGCGCCAATGCGGGCACGGTCGACGGCGCGATCCTCGCCCAGCTCAACGCCCTGCCGGACGCCACCGCTCTCGGAATTGCCGGCGCGGACGCGCTGCCTTCGCTGAGTGAGGGTATGGGACGCGAGATTTTCGAGACAGCGAATCTCGCATCGGCCGCTCTCGACCGGCACCTTGCGGGCGAGGGCACCGGGGTCTGGGGCCAGATCGCGGTGCGCGGGGCCGAGCAGGACAGTCTCTCGCTGACAGCCGACGGTTACAATTCGGACCAGCTGGTCTTCACCGTCGGCGCCGATTTCGCGCTCATGGAAGATGTGCGGCTCGGCCTGCTGGCGAGCTATGCCGACATCGAGACGCGGGATGTGCGGGGAGACAGGATCCCGACCGAGCTGAACGAAGCGGAGAGCATCAAGCTCGGCGCCTACATGGCCGTCGCCTTCCTCGGGCGGGGCTTCATCAACACCGAGATCGGCTATCTCACCGGTGAGATCGACAGCCGGCGCGACGGGGCTTTGGGCGCGATTCGCTCTAATTACGACTTCGACGGGCTCACCTCGCGGACCACTGCAGGCTATGACCTGATCGCCGATGAGAACATCTCGGTCACCCCGACGATCGGCGTCAACGCGGCGCGGATCGAATTCGACGACGTTACCGAAAGCGGCGGCTTCGGTTTCACCGTCGAACGCGGCGACGCGGCGTTCGTTGAACTGCGCGCCGGGCTCGACATTGCAGCCCAGCTTTCCGAGGGCGTTAGCGGCTTCGTGTCCGGCACGGTGATTCACGACCTTACCGACAGCGAGCGCAGCTTCCGCCTCAGCTCATCGCAGCTCGGCACGTTCTTCACGGTGCTGCCCCTGCGCGAGCGCGATCGCTTCGAGCTGGCCGCAGGCGCATCGATCGACGTATCGGAGAGCTTCGCGATCGATCTCGGCTATCTCGGCGATTTCAATCAGGGATACCGGGCGCATTCGGCCAGGGCGACCGCACGCATCGTTTTCTGATCCGCCTTATCGAAAAGGTTGGGGGCCGGCTGCGCGAGCGGTCGGCCCCTTACCTTTCGTCGCCCGGATCAGTCCGAACGCGCGGCCAGGATTGCCTTGTTGCGCTTCTCGAGAGCGAGAAAGGCCTTGAACGGCGCAAGGTCCTCGCCGTGACCCTCATGGCCGAGGCTCCATAGCTGCTGGTAGAACCACGCCATCCCGGCAAAGCCGTTCACCGCCTTCATCATCTGCAAGCGTTTGAGAAAGCCGAGCCACCCGGGGATCACCTCGAGATCGTCCTCATAGCGCGGCAGGCGTTCCAGTCCCTCGATCAACCGGCGCGGCGCGTCGGTCATGACGCACATCGGCCGGCCCAGCCCGATCACGTCCGCCGCGCCGATCTCCAGCGCCTGCACCATCGCTGCGCGGGTGCGAAAGCCGCCCGTCACCATCAGCGGCACGGCGACCTCGTCCTGCATCGCCTTGGCGAAATCGACGAAATAGGCCTCGCGCGCGGCGGTCGAGGGGGCGATGTCCTGCGCTTCCTCTTCTTCCATGCCTTCCATGCCCATCAGCTTGGGCTGTTCGTAGGTCCCGCCCGAAATCTCGATCAGATCGACGCTCGCCGCCTCGAGCCATTTTGCAACCGCGAGACTGTCGGAAAAGGCAAAGCCGCCCTTCTGGAAATCGGCGCTGTTCAGCTTCACCGAGACGGGGAATTCCGGCCCCACCGCCGCGCGCACGGCGCGAACGATGTCGAGCAGGAAACGCGCCCTGTTTTCGAGGCTGCCGCCATAGTCATCGTCGCGCAGGTTCGCGCGCGGGGAGAGGAATTGCGAGACGAGATAGCCGTGCGCGGCGTGCACCTGCACCCCTGTAAAGCCAGCGTCCCGGCACGCCTTCGCCGCGATTGCCCACCGCCGGACAAGCTCCGCGATTTCATCGCGCGTGAGCGGCACGGGCCGGGCGAACTGGCCGCCCGGAAGCGCCAATTGTACGTCCGAGGCGGATTTGGGCGCAGGATTGACGCTTTTCTGGACCTGCCGCCCGCCATGGCTGATCTGCGCCCACAGATGATTGCCCGCGCGCGTCCCCACCATCGCCCAGCGCTCCAGCGCACGGGCCATGGCCGCATCGGGCGGGCGATCGATCACGACATTTCCCGGCCTTTCCAGATGGTCGCGGTCGACGATAACATTGCCGGTGATGAGCAGGCCCGCCCCGCCATCCGACCACAGGCCGTAGAGCCGTTCGAGCGCGCCTGTCGGCACGCCTTCGGGAGTGGCGAGCCCTTCGGTCATGGCCGCCTTCGCCAAGCGATTGGGCAGAACCGCGCCGCAGGGCAGGGTGATAGGTGTATCAAGCATGGCCATATCCCTCCGCTCCTGCTGAAAAGCACACGCTGTCTGGACTATCCCCGGCTGACGCTCAAGCGAGAGTCGCGTCGGCACCATGCCGGCGCGCGCGCGTTGGGAAGGCAAGAGGCCGATCATGATCTATATTATACTGAACCTGCTGCCGATCGCCGCAGCGACCCTCGTGGGGCTGGCCATCGGCCTCGTCTGGCTGCGCGCATCGGACATTCTGCTGCCCGGCTGGAGGACGCTCGCCGCGGCGGCGCTGGCCGAATTCTGGCTCGCGTCCATCCTCGCCGGCGCGCTGATCCTCGCCCCGCCGCAGGCGGGCGAATGGGTGATGGCGCTGGGCAGTGCGGTGGTAATCTGGATCGGCTTTGTCGTGCCGGTGCTGTGGGTCACGTTCATGGCCTATGAAATGCGCCTCGGCCAGACGATCTCCGCGGGGCTGCACTGGCTCGCCGTCATGGTCGGGCAGGCATGCCTGATGCAATATATCGGCCTCGCCCCGCCACCCGGGGCGTGATGGGGTGCGGTTCGCGCCCTGCAGGCGGCGGGTCAGCGCCGCTCGCTCACCTGCCGTCGAATGCCAGCTGGATTCGCTTCGGCTCGGTGATCCCGTTGGCGATCAGCGCCATCAGCAGCACGCGCGCCTTGGCCGGGCCCAGCGCTCGGGCGGCGACGAAGCCGTGTGCGTCATCGTCCACCTCGACATTGCGGTCGACCATGCCTTCGTCGACCCGTGCCGAGCGGACCACGGGGACGCCTCCGGCCGCCGCCTGTCCTAGCGCCTCGATCACCACTTGCGGCGCATTGCCCTGGCCCATGCCGGCCAGCACGAGACCGGCGCACCCGATGCCAAGCAGCGCCTCGACCGGCTTTTCGTCCATGCCCGCCCCGGCCGTCAGGATCCCGACGCGCGGCAGGGCATCGGGCCAGGCAAAGCGCGCGGCGCTTCCGGTGCGGTGGGTGGGCGCGAACCAGTCGAGGCTCGACGGGGTGACGCGCGCCAGCGGCCCGCGCGGATAACCCCGGAACGCATCGACATTGGCGGTGGCCGCCTTGCGCACGTCGGCGGCGGCGAAGACCGTGTCGGCCATGACCACCAGCACGCCGCGATCGGCGCTTTCGGGATCGCCCGCCACCCGCACCGCATTGGCGAAATTGCGCATCCCGTCGCTGCCCACCGCGTCCGAAGGGCGCATCGCCCCGACCAGCACGACCGGCTTTCCCGCAGGCAGGGTGAGGTCGAGCAGGAAGGCCGTCTCCTCCGCCGTATCGGTGCCGTGGGTAACGATTACCCCGTCGATTTCGGGATCGGCCTGCGCGGCCGCGATTTCGCGGTGGAGCGCGTCCCATTCCTTCCAGCCGATATCCTGCGAGCCGATCCGCGCGATGGGGCGCGCCGCCAGTTCCGCCTCCAGCTCCAGCGTGCCGATCTCATCCAGCATCGTCTCGAGCGCGACCTCGCCCGCGCCATAGGCCTTGCCCGTGCGCGAGCGGGCGGCCCCGGCGATCGTGCCCCCCGTGCCGAGCACGAGGATGCGGGGGCGCGGGTGTGCGTGCGTCATTGCTGCGCCGCGCTGTCGAGCGCCAGCGCAATGCGTGAGCCCGCCGCGATCAGTTTGCCCGGCTCCCCGTCAAGCGTTTCCGGCCGCTCGGCCCCCGGATAGGCGGCGGCGAGCAGTTCGAGCGCTTCGCGGATGCGCGCGGCGAGATCGGGTCGCGCGGCAAGGATAGCGGGCTCTGCATCCTCGAACGCGCTGGCCGCAGCGCGGTAGAAGCCGTAACCGTCGAGATAGGGCTCGTAGCGCCGGGAGCTTTGCGCCTCGCGATACATCGCGGCGGCACGCTCTATCAAGTCGGCGACGACGCGCGATGCGACTTGCGCCCCGTCCACGCCGGTTTCGGGGGCGTTTTCTTCGGCTCGTTCAAGCGCGGCGATGACCGCGCCGTAGCGTTCGCCCACCTCGATCTCGCTGCGCCCGTCGAGCACCGCCTGCGAGGCCTCGTTGAAGCGCGGGGCGAGGTCGGCGACACCGCGTTCGGTGAGAACCGGCTCCATCTCCGCCAGCACCTCGGTGACGGGATGGCCGAACATTTCGGCGGCGGGATCGGTCTTTCCCGCAAGATAGGCCTCCCAGGCGGCAATGGCGTGCGCCTCGGCCACGGCGAGGGCGGTCAGGTAGGCGACCGGATCGCGCGCGGCGGCGGCGGCATCGATCCCGCCTTCGCCGCTTTCGCCCCCTTCACCGGCCTCACCGCCTTCGCCGCCTTCGCCCTCCGGGCCGGGCTGCAGGCCTGCGGCAACGCGGTCGGTGTCACCCTCCGTCTCGGGTGCTTCATCGCTGCATCCGGCGATGCCCGAGCCCGCCAGGGCGCCCGCAAGGCCGAGCGCTGCCCATGTCTTGATTTCAACCTTCATCGCCAAGCTTTTTTTCCCCTGCACCATGCATGCACCGCGCCTGCTCGCGGGCCAGCCCCTAGGCCTGCCGCGAGCGCCAGGCAAAGAAAAGCGGGCGGAACCAGGCCCGCCCGGTCCGTGGGCCGGGAGCGGGTGCTTGACCGGCTTTCCGCCGCACCGTAATCGCCTTGTCCTGCATAGGGGCGATTAGCTCAGTTGGTAGAGCATCTCGTTTACACCGAGAGGGTCGGCAGTTCGAGCCTGTCATCGCCCACCAGCAATCCGCGACTCGAAATCGTCCGGGGACGATTTCGGCCGGATTGCTCCCGACCGCAAGGGAGGGGTTCGGACACGTCACCGCCATCCGGGGGGCGGATTTCGGGTCGAAACTGCCGATTGCGAAAGGCCGCCGGGTGACTTCTCTCCCCCGACCCCTAGTCCGCCAGCGCCTCGTCGATCAGCGCGCGCGCCTCGGCCGAATCCCATTCATAACCGCCCGCCACGCGCAGCACTTCGCGTCCGGAGGCGTCATAGAGCACGGTGAGCGGCAATTGGCCGCCCTCGCTCATGCGCACGGCAAGTTCGCTGTCCGGGTCGAGCCACGGCTCGAGCGCAGCGAAGTCGCGCTGCTCGAAGAACGGCACGACCTTTTCCGCCCCGCGAATGTCCTGGCTGACGGTCACGACCCTGAGTTCGCCTGCCGCGTCGCGCGCCAGGGCGTCGAGCAGCGGCATCTCCACCACGCAGGGCGCGCACCATGTCGCCCACAGGTTGAGCAGGACCGGGCGGCCTTCGAGAGCGGTGAGATCGAGCTGCTGTCCGTCAGGATCGGCAACGGTGAAATCGGGCAGCGGCGTGCCCGCAAAATCGCGCGAGACGATCCCTGCCAGGGCCTCCGGATCGCCCGCCTCGCCGCTCGCACCACGCGTAGCGGGCGCGCTCGCCGGTTGCGCCTCGCCCTCGCTCGCCCTATCGCAGCCGCCGAGCGCACAGACCATCGCGGCGAGAATGAACGAGACACGCAACATCAAGGGCACCCTTTCCCGGTCCGCGCCCGCAGCCGCCTCCCCCGGCGAGAGCGGGGGCAATGCGATGTGGGGCGGACGTTTCGCCGAAGGCCCTAGCGCGATCATGCGCGAAATCAATGCCTCGATCCCGTTCGACAAGGCGCTGTGGCGGCAGGACATCGCCGCATCCGAGGCGCACGTCGCGATGCTTGCCGCACAGGGCATCGTCTCGGCCGAGGATGCGCGCGCGATCAGCGACGGGCTCGCCGAGATCGCCGCCGAATACGAACGCGAAGGCGTGCCCGAGGACTGGGACCTCGAGGACATCCACATGACGATCGAGGCGCGGCTGGCCGAGCTGATCGGGCCGGCTGCCGGGCGCCTCCACACCGCGCGCAGCCGCAACGACCAGGTGGCGACCGATTTCCGCCTGTGGGTGCGCGAGGCGATCGACCAGATGGACGAAGGCCTCGCCGCCTTGCAGCGCGCGCTCGTCACCCGCGCGGGCGAACACGCAGGCGACATCATGCCCGGTTTCACCCATCTCCAGACCGCCCAGCCGGTGACTCTGGGCCACCACCTGATGGCCTATTACGAAATGGTCCGGCGCGACCGGTCGCGCCTTGCGGATGCGCGCGCGCGATTGAACGAATGCCCGCTGGGATCGGCCGCGCTCGCGGGGACAGGCTTTCCGATCGACCGCTTCATCACCAGCGAGGCGCTGGGTTTCGAGAGGCCGACCGCCAATTCGCTCGATGCCGTCTCCGACCGGGATTTCGCGCTCGATTACCTCTTCGCTGCGAGCACCTGCGCCATGCACCTTTCGCGCCTGGCCGAGGAACTGGTGCTGTGGGCGAGCCAGCCTTTCGGCTTCGTACGGTTGCCGGACAGCCTTTCGACGGGCTCTTCGATCATGCCGCAGAAGAAGAACCCGGATGCCGCCGAACTGGTGCGCGGTCATGCGGGCCGGGTGATCGGCTGCGCGACCGCGCTGATGGTGACGATGAAGGGCCTGCCGCTCGCCTATTCCAAGGACATGCAGGACGACAAGCCGCCGGTCTTCGAGGCCGCTTCCTTGATGGCGCTTTCGATCGCGGCAACGACCGGCATGATCGCCGATGCCACTTTCATGACTGCGCGCATGCGGCATGCGGCCGAGATGGGCTATGCCACCGCGACCGACCTTGCCGACTGGCTGGTGCGCGAGGCGAACATTCCCTTCCGCGAGGCGCACCACATTACCGGCGCGGTCGTCAAGCTCGCGGACAGTCGCGGCGCGGCACTGGACGAGCTTTCGCTCGAAGATCTGCAGGCTATCGACGCGCGGATCGACGGGCGCGTGTTCGAGGCGCTGTCGGTCGATGCCTCCGTCGCTGCGCGCATGAGCCATGGCGGCACCGCGCCCGCCGAAGTGCGGCGGCAGGTCGAGCGGGCGCGCTGTGCGCTCGGCATGGCGGCAGGCGAGGAGGCGGGCGAATGACCGGCAGGACGCGGAAAATCGTTTTCGTGCTGCTCGCCGCAGCTCTCGGCGCGTGCGGGGCGCGTGCACCGCTGGCCCCGCCGCCGGGCGAAAGCCTGCCGCCCGCTCCTTATGGTGCGCCCGGTCCGCCCGATGCCGAGGAATTGCTCAAACTCGATGCCCTTGCCGCTCCCGAACGCTCGGTCGAACTGCGCCGCCGTTCGGAAGAACGCGAGGACGACCCCTTCGACCTTCCCCCCGAATAGACCCCTTCCAGGCCACAGGACCCATGGACCATTTCGAATATCGCAGCGGTGTCATGTACGCCGAGGACATTCCCCTGCCGCGCATTGCCGAAGAGGTGGGCACGCCCGTCTACGTCTATTCGCGCGCCACGCTCGAGAGGCATGCGCGCGTCTTCCGCGAGGCGCTGGAGGGCGTGCCGGACAAGCTGATCGCCTTCGCGGTCAAGGCCAATCCCAACCTCGCCGTGCTCAAGGTGCTGCAGGGGCAGGGCTATGGGGCGGACGTGGTCTCGGCCGGGGAGATGCGGCGTGCGCTCGCCGCCGGGATCGCGCCCGAAAAGATCGTGTTCTCGGGCGTCGGCAAGACGGCGAGTGAGCTCGCCGCCGCGCTGGAGGCGGGGATCGGGCAGTTCAACATCGAAAGCGCAGAGGAAGGCGAGGAGCTCGCCGGCATTGCGCACGGCATGGGGCGGTGCGCGCGTTGTGCACTGCGTGTGAACCCGGATGTCGATGCGGGCACGCATGACAAGATCTCGACGGGCAAGGCGGACAACAAGTTCGGCGTGCCGATCGACCAGGCGGGCCAGATCTTCGGCCAACTGGCGAGCCTTCCGGGTGTCGAAATGCGCGGGATCGCGGTTCATATCGGCAGCCAGCTGGCCGATCTCGCCCCGCTCGAACGCGCTTTCGGCAAGCTCGGCGAGCTGGTCGAGGCCCTGCGCGGGGCGGGGCATACCATCACCCATGTCGATCTGGGCGGCGGTCTCGGCGTGCCCTACAGGCGCGGCGAGGAGCTGCCGAGCCCGGCCGAATACGGCGAAATGGTCGCAAGGGTGACGAAGGATTGGGGCGTGACCCTGATTTTCGAGCCGGGCCGGGTGATCGCGGGTAATGCGGGTGTGCTGCTGACCCGCGTCGTGCGGGTGAAGCGCGGGCTCAACCATCCCTTCGTGATCGTCGATGCGGCGATGAACGACCTTGCGCGGCCCGCCCTTTACGGAGCCTATCACGATTTCGTCGCGGTCGAACCTACGGGCGAGAGCATGACGGGCAACATCGTCGGCCCGATCTGCGAAACCGGCGACACCTTCGCCATGGGGCGCGACTGCGACCGGCTGGCCGCCGGCGATCTCGCAGTGTTCCGAACCGCAGGTGCCTACGGGGCGACCATGGCATCGAGCTACAATTCACGGGGTTTCGTTGCGGAAGTGCTGGCCGACGGGGACCGTTATGCGGTCGTTGCGGACCGTATCGAGGCGAGCGCGATCATGGACGCCGAACGCGTGCCGGAATGGCTGTGAGCGCGCGCGCCTGACATGCCCGAACTCGCCAGTCTCCCGCTGTTCCACCGGGTCGCGGGCCAGCCCGTGCTGGTGCTCGGCGACGGGCCGGCAGCCGAGGCGAAGCGGCGGTTGGTCGAACGTGCGGGCGGGAGGATCGCCACCGAGATGCAGGGCGCGATCGACGAAGGTGTGCGACTCGCTTTTGTCGCGTTCGAGGATGCGAAGGCGTGCGAGGTGGCGGCGATCAACCTGCGTTGCGCGGGTATGCTGGTGAATGTCGTCGACCGGCCGGACCTGTGCGATTTCACCACGCCGAGCGTGCTCGACCGAAACCCGCTGCTCATCGCGATCGGGACCGGCGGCGCATCGGCGGGGCTCGCCAAGCATGTCCGCTTAAGGCTCGAACGCCTGCTCCCGGCCTCGTTGGGCCGTCTCGCCGAGGGGCTTTTCGCTGCGCGCCCGCGACTTCGCGAACGCTTTCCCGACGGGACCGAGCGGCGCCGGGCGATCGATGCGGCTCTCGGCGAAGGCGGCACGCTGGACCCGCTCGATCCCGCCTCCCACGAGCGGGTCGCGGATTGGGTCGAAGGGGTCGCGGAGACAAAGCCACCCTTCGCGGTCGAATTCGAGATCCACAGCGACGACCCCGAGGATCTCACTCTCAGGCAGGCCCGTCTGCTTGGCGAAGCCGACCGGGTCTGCGCCGATGCGACCGTATCCCCAGCCATCCTTGCGCGGGCGCGGGCCGATGCGCAGCGCGTGACCTGTGACGGCGTTTCCTGCCTGGCGAATGGCAGGCCGGCTTGCATGGCTGACGTCTCGGGATCGGAAGGCGGCGGGCTTACGGTCATCCTGCGCCGCGAAAATGCCGCGGGCTAGGCCGCCTCGGCGAGCGGCACCTCGATTTCGGCGAAATAGCGGGCCATCGCCTCGAGAGCGCTCTCGGACAGGGCGATAAAGGCGCGGCGGCGATCGGTTTCGTCCGCGATCCGCCGGAAGATGCCCGTATCGACCATCTGCTTCAGCCAGCGCAGCGCCGTCGTCGCAGGCACTTCGGCCGCGATGCACAGGGAAGTGACCGAGACCTGCCGGCCTTCGCCATGGGCGGCGACGAGATCGAGCAGCATGTCCCAGGCCGGATCGGCGAACAGCGCCGCGTCGAAGAAGCGCGAGCGCGCCCGCCTCGCAGCGATGAGCTTTCGCACCATGCGCGGGTCGGGCAGGGGAGGGTGTTGCGAATCGTAAAGCCGCGCCGGGCTCGAAGGCTGGCGTGCGGCCGCATCCGATGCGGAGCGTGCTGCCGGACCGGACAGGGCCTGTCCCTGCGGGGCGAACCCGGCAGCGCTGCCCGAAAGGCCTTCGAGCTTGCTCGCGATCGCTTCGACCTGCTGCGACAGGCGCAGCAGGCTGAGACGATCTTCTTCGGTCAACTCGCGCACGCGCGGATCGGCGATGTCGGCCATGGCGCGTCCGACCGCAACGATCCGGTCCGCCCGGCTCGGCGTGACGAGGATCTGCGGTTCGCACTGATCGAGCGCGGCGAAGACATCATCGAGCGCTTGCATCGACGTGGAGACGATCAACCGCGCCCCCGACTGGGCAACGCGCATGTCGAGCCGGGTCAGCGCGGCAAGGTGTCGTGCCTCCACATCGGGGCAATCGACCAGCACGACATCGCCCATCAATGCGATCGGCCCGTCGATGAGCCCGCCCAGCGCGCCGGCGTCGATCGTGCGGAAACCGGCCCCGGCAAGGTCGCCGAGCATTTCCGCGCGTCGCGGCGAACCATCGGCGAAAACGGCGATGCGAGAGGGAAGTCCGGCGGCATCGCTTGCCGGGTCGTAGGTGAAATCGCTCGCACTCATTCGAATCGCCCTTTCGCTTGGTGAGAACGAGAGTAGAACAAAGGGCGATCAAGTCAAGTCCGACAGTTCTTTCATCAGGATGTAAGGTCTCGGTTCATGGGCGGATCTCGATCGGTGTCCCGTCGGGAACGAGCCGCCATAGTTCCTCGATCTCGGCATTGGAGAGTGCGATGCAGCCGTCGGTCCAGTCGCCCTGAAGCGGCGGTCCCGGATAGCCGTTGGGCTGGCCGTGGATGAAGATATTGCCCCCCGGCGAACGCCCGAGGCTCGCGGCATAGGCGCGGTCGCGCTCATCGGGGTAGGAGATGCGCAGGCTGAGATGATAGCGGCTGTTCGGGTTGCGCCAGTCGATGGTGTAGGTCCCCTCCGGCGTGCGTTCATCGCCTTCGAACCTTTTGTGTCCCATCGGCGCGTCACCGAAAGCGAGGTCCCGGTAGGCGCGGATCGGCCGGCCATTGTTATAGGCGACCATCAGCCGCTCGGACTTGTCGACCAGCAGGTAGTCGGCGACCAGCCTCCGGCCTGAGGGCAATTCACGCGAGGCCGGCCCCCTCATGCCCGGTCGCATATCCGAAACCCCGTCGCCCGGAGCGCGCACAATCTCCTCCGGCGGCCCGGCACAGGCGGAGAGGGCGAACAGCAGGAAAGCGGCGAGAAGGCGGTGCGTCACGCCTGAAGCATACAGGCGCACCGGTTACCGGACAATTGCGCGGGCCCTGCGGCCGCGCCCGTGCCTCAATCCTCGAACGGGTCGCGCACGAGGATCGTGTCGTCGCGTTCGGGACTGGTCGAAACCAGCGCGACGGGACATTCGATCAGCTCCTGCACGCGCTGGATATACTTGATCGCATTGGCCGGCAGGTCGGCAAAGCTGCGCGCGCCCGCGGTCGATTCGCGCCAGCCCTCCATCTCTTCGTAGATCGGCTCCACCGCCGCCTGTTCCCCGGCATGGCTGGGCAGGTAATCATAGACATTGCCGCGCAAGCGGTAACCGGTGCAGATCTTCACCCTGTCCAGCCCGTCGAGCACGTCGATCTTGGTCAGTGCGATGCCCGTCACCCCGCTGATGGCGCAGGTCTGGCGGACCAGTACCGCGTCGAACCAGCCCACGCGGCGCTGGCGCCCGGTGACCGTGCCGAATTCATGGCCCCGCTCGCCCAGCGCCTTGCCGGTTTCGTCATCGAGTTCGGTCGGAAAGGGGCCGGAGCCCACGCGCGTGGTGTAGGCCTTGACGATGCCGAGCACGAAGCCCGTCGCATTCGGCCCGAGCCCGCTGCCGCTCGCCGCCGTGCCGCTGACCGTGTTCGAGCTGGTGACGAAGGGATAGGTGCCGTGATCGACATCGAGCAGCACGCCCTGCGCGCCTTCGAACAGCACCTTGGCCCCGGCCTTGCGCACCTTTTTCAGCCGTTTCCACACCGGCTGCGCGAAACGCAGCACGAAAGGCGCGACGTCGCGCAGTTGCTCGAGCAGCGCCGCGCGATCGACCGGCGGTTGGTCGAACCCGGCGCGCAGCGCATCGTGATGCGCGCAAAGCCGGTCGAGCTGCGGCTCCAGCGTATCCAGATGGGCGAGGTCGCACACCCGGATCGCGCGCCGGCCCACCTTGTCCTCGTAAGCGGGGCCGATGCCGCGCCCTGTCGTGCCGATCTTGCCCTTGCCCGCCGCGCCTTCGCGCAGCGCGTCGAGATCGCGGTGCAGCGGCAGGATCAGCGGGCAATTGTCGGCCACGGCCAGGTTGTCGTCATTGATCGTAACGCCCTGGGCCTCGAGCTTTTCGACCTCCTCGCGCAGGGCCCAGGGATCGAGCACCACGCCATTGCCGATCAGGCTCGTCGTCCCCGAGACGATGCCGGACGGCAGCAGGGAAAGCTTGTATGTCGTCCCGTCGATGACGAGCGTGTGGCCGGCATTGTGGCCGCCCTGGAAGCGCACCACGGCATCGGCGCGGCTCGCCAGCCAGTCGACGATCTTGCCCTTGCCTTCATCGCCCCACTGGGCGCCGATCACGGTGACGTTGGCCATGTGTGTCCTTTGCGAGTCTTCGCCGCGCTCGCCTGTCGGCCGCGCAAACCGGGCGGGGTTAGGCGCTTGCACGGTGCGGGGCAAGCGCCTCGCGCCGGGTTACGGACATGCTTGCCCTTGCGGTGGCGCGCGAGCCGGGCGAAGGGTCGGGCGGCGCGTGCGTTCACCTTTCATCGAACGCAAGGAAAGGGGATTTCTCATGAACCGACAACAAGCCATCGCCGTCCTTGTCGCGGGCTGTCTGGCTGCGACGCCCGTTCTCGCCCAGCAAAGGCAGGGTGAGCGCCTGTCGCAGGATTGCCGCGAGGAACTGATCACGCTGTGCTGGGAGACGGATGAGGCCGACCGCGCGGCTTTCCGCGCCTGCCTGCGCGAGCGCCGGGCGGAGATTTCCGACAGCTGCACCGCCGAACTGCGCGAACGGATGCGCGGGCGCGGGCGCTCCGGACGCCTCGAAAGCCGCCCGGAAGGCCTGCGCCCGACCGCGCGGCCCGCGCGCACCGTGCTCTATGGCGAAGATCCTCGCCAGCAGGTCGATGTCTACGAGCCGGCGACGGCCATCGACCCGCTGCCGATGGTGGTCTTCATCCATGGCGGCGGCTGGCGGGCGGGCAACCACAAGCGTGTGCAGGTAAAGCCCGCCCACCTCAATGCGCAGGGCTATTACTTCGCCTCGAGCGGATACCGCCTGGTGCCGAACGTGACGGTGAGGCAGCAGGCCGAGGATATCGGAGCGGCGCTGCGCGCGCTGGTCGGGCAGGCCGAGGCGATCGGTTTCGATGCGGACCGGATCGTGCTGATGGGTCACAGCGCGGGCGCGCATCTTGCCGCGCTGGTCGCGACCGATCCGCAATATGCGGGCGATGCGTTCGAGGCGATCCGCGGCGTCGTCATGCTCGACGGGGCGGGATATGACGTGAAGGCGCAGATGGCCTCGGCGGGGCCGCAGATCTGGCAGATCTACTACAACGCCTTCACCACGGACGAGGCGATGCAGGAGGCACTGTCACCTGTAACCCATGTCGGCGGGCGCGATGCGCCGCACTGGCTGGCGCTCTACGTCGCGGACCGCGAGGCGTCGGCGGCGCAGTCAGACATGCTCACCGAGCGCCTGCGTGCGGCGGGTGTGGAGGCGGAGGCGGTGGCAGTCGAAGGGACCGACCACGGGCGGATGAACCGCGAACTTGGGACCGAGGCGGGCGAGGCGCAGACGCGGGCGGTGGATGCGTTCCTGGCGCAGGTGCTGGGGTAGCGGCCCGGAGACAGAAGCCGGAACGTCCGGTTACGACCCCGTTATAGCCACTTGCGACTTGGCATGCGGGTTGTCCCAAGCCTTGACAATCGACTGCCATTCCTTTCCCTCTGCTCAATCCGGGGGGTGAAACAAAAAACGGGGCGTCCGCCTTTCGGCCAAAAGGATGGCGATGACCGCCATTCTTCAACGAAAGGAATTCGCATGAACAAGACCTTGTTTGCGGCGGGAGCTGCTCTTTCGGCTTTGCTGTTTACCCCTTCGGCTGTGGCTGCTCAGGATCAATGGCCGGTGGAGCCTGCCGAGTATGTCGAGGTGAGCGCGATACACATCGATGATGGTTTCGAACTTAAGTACATGAACCATCTGGCCAATATGTGGCGCAAGAGCATGGAGTTTCGTGTCGAGAAGGGTTGGATCGAAGGATATGAGATCCTGCGGAACATCCATGCCCGAGCAGGAGAGCCTGACCTTTATCTGCTGACACGCTTTACCAAGATGGTCTCACCTGAGGAAGGCCGAGCACGGGCCAAGGAGTGGCGCGCTTTTAACGAAGCGACAACAGAGGAAATGCAGGAGGCTTCGGCTGGGCGCGCAGAATATCGGACGCTTGGCAGCACGATGATGCTGCGGCGGCTCGTCTGGGACGACTAACCGGTCCTGCGGCTCGAGATGACCGCATTTCAAACTTGAGTATCGTTGGGGGGCGAACGGATCGCCGGTGTACGCAACTGGTTCCGTCCGCACCCCACTCACAAGCGGCCACTAAAACCGACGCGCCTCGATCTCTCACACCACCGCCGTAACGTCGATCTCCACCATCAGTTCAGGCAGCGCCAGCCCCTTGACCTCGACCGTCGTGTCGGCGGGGTAAGGCGGTGTGAAGTATTTCTGCCGCGCCTCCACGATCTTCGGGAAATGCGCCATGTCGGTCATGTAGATCACGACCTTGACCACTTTCGACAGGTCGCTCCCCGCCGCGGCCAGAACGCGCTCGATATTGGCGAAGGTCCGGGCCAGCTGGGCGTCGAAATCGCTCTCGCCCACGATGGTCCCGTCCTCGCCGATGCTTGCCTGGCCGGAGCAAAGGACGAGGTCGCC
Source organism: Erythrobacter sp. (assembly GCF_040217515.1). GTDB lineage: Bacteria > Pseudomonadota > Alphaproteobacteria > Sphingomonadales > Sphingomonadaceae > Erythrobacter. The sequence goes on along the minus strand of NZ_JAVJPT010000004.1, from coordinate 364,943 downwards.
CACCCGCCATGCAGGGGCGATGAAATAGGGCGCGAGCGGGTCGTTTTCGAGCGCGACGGGGGTGGCTTTCCCGGTCATTGCGATGCCTCCAGTTCTTTGGGCGTCTCGCCTTCGAGCACATGGGTGCAGCCCAGCGCGCCGGGGTCTTCACCTTCGCCCAGCTGTGCGAGCGTGCGCCAGCCTTCGGCGCGCAGCCTTGCCGCTGTCCCGGCATCATGGCCGAGCGGGAGATAGGCCACCCGCCCGCCTTCCGCTTCCGGAGCGGCCTCGGCGAGATGGTCGACATAGAGCGAGAAACCCGTTGCGGCTTCCTCGCTCCCGCCGATGCGATAGGTCCCGCCGCGCCCGGCCGCGCCGCGCAGGGCATCGCAATAGAGCGTGAAACCGAACCAGCTCTGATATTCGAAGCCGTAGCGTTCGGTCGGGTCGAGAGTCAGGCGCACGTCCTCGCCATGGGCTGCGGCGATGCGTCCGGCGATTGCCTCGAGCCCGTCGAGCCGGGTGGAAAGCGCCCCGCGGGCATCGTAATCGCGCAGTTCCGCAAGCGCGCTGTCGAACGGGCCCGTTGCGTAAAGCAGCGGGAGATAGGTCGCACCGCCGACGGCCCTGAGACCGCCCGCATCCTTGGTGTCGAGCTCGCGCCGCACCGCCGCGATATGGTCGGGATCGGTGTCGCCATCCCGCGCGGCGAGCGTATCGACCAGGTCGGGCAGCGTGAAATCGACGCTGATCCCCGAAAGGCCCGCCGCCTGCAGCGCTTCGATGGCGACCATCACGACCTCGCTCGCCGCGGCAATCGTATCCGCCCCGACGAGTTCGGCGCCCAGCTGCAGCCGCTCGCGCGCCGGGTCGAGCTGGCTCGCCCGGATCAGGGCTGTGTCCCCGCAATAGGCGAGGCGCAGCGGGCGGGGGGCATCGCGCATGCTCGTCGCCGCGATGCGCCCGACCTGCGGGGTGATATCGGAGCGCAGGGCAAGCGTCCGCAGGCTGGCCGGATCGACGAAGCGGAACATGGCCTGCGTGCGCAGCCCCCGCATCCGGCTCGCCAGCGAACGTTCGAATTCGAGCAGCGGCGGGCGCACCCGGTCATAGCCATGCTGGTGCAGCACCTCGAGGCAGGCGCGCATGGCGTGGGTGATCCGCGCGGCGGAAGCGGGCAGGCGGTCCTCGAGCCCTTCGGGCAGCAGGTCGGTCGGTCGGGTCATCGCTCTCTGTCGTCGTCCACGGCGGACTTTGGCCGGCGCAGGCCGGGATCCAGCCTGCGCCGCGTGTGGATCCCGGCCTTCGCCGGGGTGACGATGAAATTCAAGGGCGATGGCTCAGAACGAAAGCGCCTTGACCAGCTTTACCCCCTCGAGGCGCTCAGCCTCGGCCATGATTTCCGTGCCGGGATGCTCGTCGAGGCTGAGCAGCAGCACCGCCTCGCCCCCCGCATCGCGGCGGCCGAGATTGAACGTGCCGATATTGATCCCGTGGCCGCCCAGCATGGTCCCGATCCGGCCGATGAAGCCGGGCTTGTCGTCATTGACTACGTAAAGCATGTCGCCGTCGAGTTCGGCCTCGATCCCGATCCCGAAGATTTCGACCAGGCGCGGGGATTGGGTTCCGAACAGCGTGCCCGCGACCGAGCGCGGACCGGACGAGGTTTCGACCGTGACCCGGATCAGCGTGCTGAACGCGCCTTCGCGGTCGTGGCGGATCTCGGACACGTCGAGCCCGCGTTCCTTGGCGAGATAGGGCGCGTTGACCATGTTCACCGTGTCGGAATAGCGCCGCATGAAGCCCGCCAGCACCGCGCCGGTGATCGGCTTACCGTTGAGCTCGGAGGCCGCGCCTTCGCGTTCGATGCTGATCTTGGTCAGGCTGCCATGGGCGAGCTGGCCGACAAGGCTGCCGAGTTTTTGCGCGAGTGCCATGTAGGGGCGCAGCTTGGGCGCTTCCTCCGCGGAAAGCGAAGGCATGTTGAGCGCATTGGTGACGCCGCCATTGACGAGATAATCGCTCATCTGTTCGGCCACCTGCAGCGCGACGTTCACCTGCGCTTCGGTGGTCGACGCGCCGAGATGCGGCGTGCAGATGAAATTGGGCGCATCGAACAGCGGATTGTCGGTGGCCGGTTCCTCCGCGAACACGTCGAGCGCCGCGCCTGCGACCTGCCCGCTTTCAAGGCAGTCCTTGAGCGCGACCTCGTCGATCAGCCCGCCGCGCGCGCAATTGACGATGCGAATGCCGGGCTTCGCCTTCTCCAGCCGCTCACGACTGAGGATATTGCGCGTCTCGTCGGTCAGCGGCGTGTGCAGCGTCACGAAGTCGGCCCGGGCGAGCAGCGTGTCGAGATCGACCTTTTCGATGCCCAGCTCGATTGCGCGGTCCTCGGTCAGAAAGGGATCGTAGGCGATCACCTTCATGCGCAGCCCCTGCGCGCGCGAGGCGACGATCGAACCGATATTGCCGGCCCCGATCAGGCCGAGCGTCTTGGCCGTGACCTCGACCCCCATGAAATCCTTTTTCGGCCATTCGCCCGCCTTGGTGCGGGTGTTGGCCTCGGGGATCTGGCGAGCCAGCGCCATCATCATGGCGATGGCGTGTTCGGCGGTGGTGATCGAATTGCCGAACGGCGTGTTCATCACCACCACGCCCTTGCCGCTGGCATAGGGGATATCGACATTGTCGACGCCGATCCCGGCGCGGCCGATAACTTTCAGGTTCGTCGCGGCGTCGAGAATTTCAGGCGTGACCTTGGTGGAGGAACGGATCGCGAGACCGTGATAGTCGCCGATCACGGCCTTGAGTTCATCCGGGCTCATGCCGGGCTTCACATCGACGTCGCAGCCGCGCTCTTCGAAGATGCGTGCGGCGTTGGAGTCCATCTTGTCGGAAATCAGTACCTTGGGCTTGCTCATGGGAAAATTCCAATCCTGCGGGTCCCCGCGCAGGCGGGGCCTCTGGCGGCAGTGGGGAAAGCATGGGGAATGAGGCCCCGCCTGCGCGGGGGCTCACCCGTAAGAATGGCTCAGGCCGCGCCCTTGACGGTGGCGTAGGCCCATTCGATCCACGGCAGCAGGCGCTTGATGTCCTCCTGCTCGACCGTGCCGCCGCACCAGATGCGCAAGGAGGGCGGTGCATCGCGATAGCCGTTGAAATCGTACCCGACATTGCGCTCTTCGAGCAGCTTGACGATTTTCTTCGGCACGGCGGCCTTGTCCTCGTCAGTCAGGCTGTCGTACCACTCGCCCTGGAAGACCATGCACACGCCGGTATTGGTGCGCAGGGCGGGATCATCCACCATGTTGCGCAGCCACGGCGTCGCCTCGATCCAGTCGTGGAGGATCGTCGCATTGGCATCGGCGCGTTCGATCATCGCCTTGCGCCCGCCGATCGACTTCGCCCATTCGAGCGCGGCGATGTAATCCTCGGTCGCCAGAAGCGAGGGCGTGTTGATCGTCGCGCCTTCAAAGATCGCGCGGTTGAGCTTGTCGCCCTTCTTCAGGCGGAACAGCTTGGGCAGCGGCCAGGCCGGGTCGTAGCTCTCGATCCGCTCGATGGCCTTGGGGCTGAGGATCAGCATGCCGTGCTGCGCTTCGGAGCCCATCACCTTTTGCCACGAATAGGTCGTGGCATCGAGTTTCGGCCAGTCCATCTCCTGCGCGAAGATGGCGCTGGTCGCATCGTTGATGGTGATGCCTTCGCGGCCCTTTTCGAGCCAGTCGGTGTTCGGGATCTTCGCGCCGGAGGTCGTGCCGTTCCACGTGAAGACGACGTCGTTCCTCTGCGGGATCGTCGAAAGGTCGGGGATCTGGCCGTAATCGGCGGAAAGGACCTGCAGGTTCGGCAGTTTCAGCTGCTTGACCGCGTCCTGGATCCAGATGTTGCCGAAACTTTCCCACGCCGCGACCGTCGCGGGGCGCGCGGGATCGAGCATGGTCCACATCGCCGCCTCGAGCGCGCCGGTGTCGCTCGCGGGCATGATGCCGACGAGGTAATCGTCGGGAACGCCCAGCAATTCGCGGCTGAGGTCGATCGCGTATTTGAGACGGCCCTTGCCTTCGGCCGAACGGTGCGAGCGGCCGAGCGAGGCGGTCTTGAGCTTGTCGAGGGACCAGCCCGGGAATTTCACCGTCGGACCGGAGGAAAATTGCGGACGTTCGGGTTTGACGGGCGGCTCGTGCAGCAGCCCGCGTGCATATGCAGTCATGTATTCTCTCCTTGCAGAGAGCTCGCGCGGCGTTGGGACCGCGTGGCCCACGGGCGGACCTAGACGGGTTGCGCGACAAGTCAATGACGACGCGCAAAAACTTCGCCGAAGCGTTGCCCCGGCGACGTTCTGCGTTCGACTTGCCCATGTGTGTGCTTGTCGCGCTACCGCTTCGCTGCTTGAGCGAGTCCTCGTCGCGCTACCGCTTCGCTGCTTGAGCGCGGGGAGCCGCTCCCCTAAACGAACTCTCTCATGCACACCCGAGACCTCCGCATCGCCCTGTTCAGCGGCAATTACAACTACACCCGCGACGGGGCGAACCAGGCGCTCAACCGACTGGTCGGCTCGCTGCTCGAGAACGGGGCGGCGGTGCGGGTCTATTCGCCCGTGGTCGAGAAACCCGATTTCGCGCCGACCGGCGACCTTGTCGGCGTTCCCAACATACCCATGCCGGTCAAGGGGCGCGGCGAATACCGCCTGCCCACCGGGCTGGGCAGCAAGGTAAAGCGCGACCTCGAACGCTTTCGTCCCAATGTCGTGCATCTCTCCTCGCCCGATCCGGCGGGGCACGCCGCGCTGAAGTGGGCGCAGGATCACGACGTGCCGGTGCTCGCCTCGGTTCACACCCGGTTCGAGACCTATCCGCGCTATTACAAGATGGGCTTTCTCGAGCCGGTCGTCGTGCGCCTCCTGCGGCGCTTCTACAATCGCTGCGACGCTCTGGTCGCGCCGTCGCAGAGCATGATCGACGAGCTTCTCGCCATGGACATGCACGACGATATCGGCCTGTGGAGCCGCGGGGTGGACCGCACGGTCTTCGCCTCGAAGCGGCGCAACCTCGAATGGCGCCGCTCGCTCGGGCTCGCCGACGATGACGTTGCGGTCGTCTTCCTCGGGCGGCTGGTGATGGAAAAGGGGCTCGACATCTTTGCCGAGACGATCGTCCAGCTGCGCAAGCGCCAGGTTCCGCACCGCGTCCTGGTGATCGGGGACGGGCCGGCGCGCGGCTGGTTCGAGGAAGCGCTTCCGGGCGGCATCTTCGCCGGCTTCAAGACCGGGGCGGCGCTGGGCGAAGCGCTGGCCAGCGGCGACGTGTTCTTCAATCCGAGCGTGACCGAGACGTTCGGCAACGTCACGCTGGAGGCAATGGCGAGCGGGCTGCCGGTGGTGGCTGCCGGGGCGACCGGCGCCTCCAGCCTCGTCGTCGAGGGCCAGACCGGCCGGCTGGTCCCCCCCGGAGACGCGGGCGCCTATGCCGAGGCGATCGCGCCCTATTGCACCGATGCGGCCCTGCGCGCGGCCCACGGCGCGGCGGGCGAAGCGCGGGCGCGCGAATACAGCTGGGAGGCGATCAACCAGGTTGTCGCCCAGCTCTATATCCGACTGGTCGAGGATCGCCGGGCGCTGCAGGAGCAAGAGGCGGCGGCGTAACCGCGCTCGGCCTCGCCCGGAGCACGCCGTTACGCTTCGGACCGAACCGCCGATCAGGTCAGCACGCCCGCCTTCGCCATCCACCTTGCATAGAGCCATTGCCCGATGATCGTTGAGAAGATCACCGCATTGAAGCCCCAGAAGAACACGCCCGCGCTTAGCCCCTCGAGGGGCGCGACAAGCTGGTAGACAACACCGAAAACGAATCCGATCGCCGAAAGCGCGAAGGCCAGCCCGGCGAAGCGGCTCCGCAGCAGGAGAAGCACCGATCCCGCCACCGCGCCCCACACGCCGAAGCCATAGGCGATGTCGGCCCACAGCGGGTAATTGGCGAAATAGTCGCTCACCACCTCGGGTGTGGTTCCGAGCATCTCGGCCTGCTGGGCGAAGAATTCGGGGCTCGCCTGTTTGACCTCCAGGTAGTTCGCCGCCCCGCCGCCGCCATTCCAGAGCAGGCCGATCACGCCCACGACCCACACGTGCCACGGCGTTCTTGCGCGTGCGCCATTTCCCACGATCCTATCGGCCATTGCCAAGCCTCCCCTTCCCCCCGAGGCGCGACCCAATGCGGAAGGTTAGTCCGGGCAGGCCAGCGCGGCAATCGCCTTTGCCGACGAACGGCGCCCGCGCTTCTGCCAAGGATGGCGGGCAAGGCGGCGCTGGTCAGAGCCGCTCGATGCGCTTGGCGACCTCGTCGATGATATCGACGATCTCTTCCAACGCCGCCTTGTCGAGCCCTCCGCTTGTCGCCTTGTTGCGCAGGACATTGGCAAGATTGCCGAGCGCCCGCATCAGGTCGGGCGAGCGGGTCTTTTCCGCGCGGCTGCCCTGTTCATCGAGCCGCCCCATCAGCGTATCGACCTCGTCCTTGCGCTCTTCGAGTTCGGCGCGGCCTTCATCGGTCGCCTCGAAAGGCTTCTTCGCCCCTTCCGCTTCGGCCTCTTCGATCTTGCCCTCGTCGGCAAGCAATTGCAGCGTGGGATAGACCGCGCCGGGGCTGGGCGCATAGGTGCCGCCGGTCATGTCCTCGATCGCCTTGATCAGTTCGTAGCCGTGGCGCGGCTGCTCGGCGATGAGCGCGAGCAGGGCGAGGCGCAATTCGCCGGTTGCGAACATGCGCCGCCGACGACGGCGCCGACGCCCGCCGCCACCGCCGGGTCCCCATTCCTCGCTCCAGTCGGCGTTCCAGTCCGCGTCCCATTTGCCCCGGCGCCCGCCGGCCGCGGCCATGGCCATGAGCGGGGCGTAGAACTGCCACGCCGAACCGCGCCGCGGGTGGCGACCATATCCGAATCCTGTCATCTTCTCCTCCTTTTTCGACAGCATCAAGATATATCGTGAATGGTTCTATGCAAGCGTGCCGTGGCATTTTCCGACCGAGAGCTTATGTCGCCGGACGAATGGCAGACCTGTTTGGAGACAACACACCGCCGTCCCCGCCGCGCGGCATTACCGACGGCCCGGAGCGCGACGACGCACCGCTGGCGGAGCGCCTGCGCCCGCGCGTCCTCGGCGAGGTCATCGGGCAGGAGCATCTGACCGGTCCCGAAGGTGCGATCGGGCGGATGGTCGCAGCCGGAAGGCTCGCCAGCATGGTGTTGTGGGGCCCGCCGGGAACGGGCAAGACGAGCATCGCCCGACTGCTGGCCGATGCGGTGGGGATGCGCTTCGTCTCGATCAGCGCGGTCTTTTCAGGTGTCGCCGACCTCAAGAAAGCCTTCGCCGAAGCGGACCGGATGGCCGAGGCTGGGCGCAAAACCCTGCTTTTCGTGGACGAGATTCACCGTTTCAACCGGGCCCAGCAGGATGGATTCCTGCCCTATGTCGAGCGCGGCACAGTGACGCTGGTCGGCGCGACGACCGAGAATCCCAGCTTCGCCCTCAATGCCGCGCTCCTGTCGCGCGCCCAGGTCCTGATCCTCGAGCGGCTGGGCCACGAAGCGCTCGGCAGGCTGCTGGCACGGGCCGAAGCGGCGGAAGGCCCCTTGCCGCTCACCGACGAAGCGCGCGCCGCCCTGATCGCGAGCGCCGACGGCGACGGGCGTTTCCTGCTGGGACAGGCGGAAACGCTCTACAATGCCGGGCTTGCCGAGCCGCTTGGCTCCGGCGAACTCGGCGCGTTCCTCCAGCGCCGGGTGGCGGTCTATGACAAGGACCGCGACGGGCATTACAATCTCATCAGCGCGCTCCATAAATCCCTGCGCGGCAGCGACCCGCAGGCCGCGCTCTATTACCTCGCACGGATGCTGACCGCCGGCGAGGAGCCGCTTTATGTCCTGCGCCGCCTCGTGCGCTTCGCCAGCGAGGATATCGGTCTTGCCGACCCGCAGGCGCTTACCCAGTGCCTTGCCGCGACGGATGCTTACCGGTTTCTCGGCAGCCCCGAAGGCGAGCTCGCCATCGTGCAGGCCTGCCTCTATTGCGCCACCGCGCCCAAATCGAACGCCGCCTATGCCGCGCAGAAGGCCGCCTGGCGCAGCGCAAGGGAAACCGGCAGCCTGATGCCGCCCGCCAATATCCTCAACGCGCCGACCAGGCTGATGAAGGATATCGGATACGGCGAAGGCTATTCCTACGACCACAACGCCGAAGAAGGCTTTTCCGGCGACGATTACTGGCCCGAGGCAATGGCGCCGCAGGAATTCTACACCCCGGTCGATCGCGGCTTCGAGCGTGACGTGCGCGAGCGTATCGCCCACTGGAATCGCCTGCGCGAAGAGCGGCGCGGTGGCTAGGGCGTCCCCATTTCCCGGCATGGCGGGCACCTGCCTTGACGCTGCGCTCCGTCGCCCCCAGTCTCGGAATTTGGAGGAATTTCCGTTTTGACGCGATCCTTCGACCATTTCCTTGCCGTCGACTGGTCGGGCGCGGCGGGCGAGCGGCACCGCGGGATTGCGCTGGCGCTCGCCCATGCCGAGGGCGGGCCGCCGGTGCTGGCGAAACCGCCCCATGGGCGCGGCTGGTCGCGCCGGGAGGTGCTCGCACTGCTCAGGGAACTGCCGGACGAGACGCTGGTCGGCATGGATCTCGGCATTGCGCTACCCCATGCCGATTGCGGGGCCTTCTTTCCCGGATGGGAGGGTTCACCGGCCGATGCGCGCGGCCTGTGGGCGCTGGTCGACTCACTCGCCGCCGGAGACGATCACCTCGCTGCGGGCAGTTTCGTCGACCATCCCGAAATCGCCCCCTATTTCCGCCGCCATGGCGGGCGCCAGGGCGCGCATTTCGGGGCGGACGGAGCAGAACACGGGCGCGGGCGGCTGCGTGTGACCGAACATGCGCAGGCGGCAATGGGTCTCAAGCCCTATTCCAATTTCAACCTCGTCGGGGCGGCGCAGGTCGGCAAGTCCTCGCTCACCGGAATGCGGCTGCTGCACCGGCTGGCGGGGCGGGTGCCCGTCTGGCCGATCGACCCGCTGCAGCCGCGCGGCTCGGTGGTGTGCGAGATCTACACCTCGCTCGCCGCGATCGAAGCAGGCCGCAGCGCCGCGCGCGCCAAGATGCGCAGCGTCGAGGAACTGAACGCCGCGCTTGACCAGCTCGGTTCGCCGCCAGTGGCCGGGGAGGGGGCCCTTGATGACCATTCCTGCGACGCGGTCCTCACCGCCGCCTGGCTGAGGGCGGTCCACCGCGAGGAGGAACGCTGGCGCCCGCCCGGCCTCACACCCCCGATTGCCGCGACGGAAGGATGGACTTTCGGCGCGTTTTGATCCGCCTTGCCGCTTCGCTACTTGAGGGCGGGGAAGGTTTCGCATAGGGGCCTTGCCTTTCCCGGAGCCGGCTTAGCTCAGTTGGTAGAGCAGTTGATTTGTAATCATCAGGTCGCGGGTTCGATTCCTGCAGCCGGCACCACTTTTCCGGGCCTTTCGGCCTTGTCTGTGTGGCGAGTTTACAGCGGTTCGAACTTTCGGGGCGGTCTGCAAGGCGGCGACCGGGCCGATTGCAGTGAAGGTGCCCCGCGCCCCGTTGGAGCCATCCTGCGGCCCCGCCTGCACGGGGCCGCTCGGCTGCTCAGCCCCAGGGCGTGACGAGATATTTCTCGCCCGTCTTCATCTGGCGGTAGTCGCAGATCGCTTCCTTGGTCAGCATCTCTTCCAGCGTGACCTTGGTCTTGTAATGCGAGGCGAAGGTGGTGGTGAGGTTCTCGAGCACGCGCTGGCGCATCTTGACCACCGTCTCCATGCCCGCGCGCTGGAGGAAGGGCGTCAGCAGCCAGCCCGACACGGTCCATTGCAGGCCATAGGACGGGGTCAGGATGGTCGGCGCGAAATCGAGCCGGCCGTAGATGTAGACCTTCTTGTCCTGGTTGGAGCCGTAGCGGGAAAACTCGCTCATCTGCGAGGCGGCGACCTGTTCCATCGCTTTTAACACATGGTCCGCGTTCTGCCCGCCGCCGATGGGATCGAAGCCGAGATAGGCCCCGGTCTCGGCGATCGTGGCGCGCAGCTGGTCCATGAAATCATCGTCCGAAGAATTGACGACATATTGCGCGCCCTGCGACTTCAGCAGGTCAACGTGCTCCTTGCGGCGCACGATATTGACAAGCTTGATCCCGTCCTCCTGGCAGATCCGGTTCAGCATCTGGCCGAGGTTCGAGGCGGCGGCGAGGTGGACGATCGCATCGTGGCCTTCCATCCGCGCTGTCTCGACGAAGCCGAGCGAGGTCATCGGGTTGACGAAGGAGGACGCGCCTTCCTCCGCGCTGTGATCGCCCAGCGGCAGGCACATCATCGCATCGGCAATGGCGTATTGCGAGAAGGCCGTGCCCGGCACGCAGGCCACCCGCTGTCCCATCAGCGCCTTGGCCGCATCGCTATCGCCCGTGGCGACGACCGTACCCGCACCTTCATTGCCGGCCGGAAGCCGCTGGCCGTGGCGGCCCTTCTGGCCCGACAGGAATGGCTCGGGCATATCGGCCACGACCTTGCCGGGCGAATAGTCGGCATTGTCGAAATCGGCCGCACCCGTCAGGATTGCGAGATCGGAGGGATTGATCGGCGCGGCCTCCATCTTGACGAGGACCTGGTTGCCGGTGGGCTCTGGGAAGGTCTCCTCGGCCACTTCGAGCGTCAGCTTGCCGTCGGGGTCAAGCGTGGTGAAGAGCTGTTTTCCGGTCGTTGTCATGGTGTTTCCTCTCCGGTTTCGGGATAGATGGCTTCGACGAAGTAGAGGCCGTGAGGCGGGGCGTTAAGCCCCAATTCGGCGCGGTCGCGCGCGGCCAGCGCGGCGGCGATGCGGCGTTCGGGCCAGCTTCCGGCTCCGACCAGCGTGAGGCAGCCGACCATCGAGCGGACCTGGTGGTGGAGAAAGCTGCGCGCCTCGGCGCGGATGTGGATTTCGGGTCCGAATTCGCCTTCGAGCGCGCTTACGTCGAGGCGGTCCAATGTCTTGACCGGGTCCTTCGCCTGGCACTGGACCGAGCGGAAGGTGGTGAAATCGTGCCGCCCGACCAGCGCCTGCGCCGCGCGGTGCATCGCGTCTGCATCGAGTTCGGTCGCGACATGCCACGCGCGCCCCCGTCCGAGCGTCAGCGGCGCGCGGCGATTGACGATGCGGTAGAGATAGCGCCGCCCCACGCAGGAAAAGCGCGCATGCCAGTCGCCCGGCACGACCTCGCAATGCGTCACGGCGATCGGATCGGGCCGCAGGTGCGCGTTCAGCGCCTCCATAAGCCGGAAGGGGGCGATGTCCTTGGCAATGTCAACATGGCTGCGCATGGCGAGCGCGTGGACCCCGGCATCGGTTCGCCCCGCGCTGTGGAGCGTCGCTTCCTCGCCGGTGATGCGGTGAAGCGCCTCCTCGATGCTCTGCTGAACGCTGGGTCCGTGAGCCTGTCGCTGGAGGCCGTGAAAGGGCGTACCGTCGAATTCGAGAGTGAGCGCGAAGCGGGTCAAGAAAGCCGCGTCCCCGGCTCCACGGGTCGCCCGCGCAGGACGTCCTCGCGGCTCATCGCGGGCTTGCCCGCGCGCTGCAGGCGAAGCGGGCGGATCGCGCCGGACCCGCAGGCGATGGTCATGTCGCTATCGAGCACTTCGCCCGGCTCGCCCGACCCTTCCGCAAGTTCGGCGAGCAGCAGCTTGACCCGCTCCGCATTATCGTCATTCGGCCATTCGAACCATGCGCCGGGAAATGGGGCAAGGCCGCGCACCTGCCGCTCGATGGCCTCGGCGTCGCAAGTCCAGTCGATGCGGGCTTCGGCCTTGTCGATCTTGGGGGCATAGGTGGCCTGCGCGTCGTCCTGCGGCTGCGGCGGGAAGGCGGGAAGGTCGGCGAGGACATCCACCATTGCCCGCGCACCGATCTCGGCGAGTTCCCCGGTCAGCTCGCCCGTCGTCTTCCGCGCGATCGGCGTCCTGACGACATGCAGCATCGCACCCGTGTCGAGCCCCGCTTCCATCCGCATGATCGTAACGCCCGTCGCCTCGTCCCCGGCAAGCACCGCGCGGTGGATCGGCGCCGCCCCGCGCCAGCGCGGCAGGATGGAGGCGTGGATGTTGAGGCAGCCGTGAGTGGGGGCATCGAGGATCGGCTGAGGCAGGATCAGGCCATAGGCCGCAACCACCGCGACATCCGCCCCGAGCGCGGCGAATTCGGCCCGTTCCTCCGCCCCCTTCAGCGATTTCGGATGCCGCACGGAAAGGCCCCGCTCCTCCGCCTTCGCCTGGACCGGGGAGGGGCGCAGCTTCTTGCCTCGCCCGGCGCGCGCGGGCGGCTGGGTGTAGACGCGGGCGATTTCGTGACCGGCCTCATGGCAAGCCACCAGAGCCGGGACGGCGAAATCGGGCGTTCCCATGACAATGATGCGCATAATGCCGGAGCCCGAGCTTTGTGAAACTGCCCTGCGCCCCTATCTGTCCCCCCATGGCATCGCAAGAGATCGAGACCCTCGCGAGCGCACTCGCCCGGCTGCCCGGCCTTGGCCCACGCTCGGCGCGGCGCGCGGTGCTGTGGCTGGTCAAGAACCGCGAAGCCGCGCTGCCCGCGCTGCTCGAGGCGCTCGATGCGGTTTCCCAGACATTGGTCGAGTGTTCGACATGCGGCAATGTCGACACGCGCGATCCCTGCGGCATCTGCGCCGATCCCAAGCGCGACGGGCGGGCCATCTGCGTGGTCGAGGACGTCGCCGATGTCTGGGCGCTCGACCGGGCGCGATTGTTCGACGGGCGCTATCACGTGCTCGGCGGGCGCCTGTCCGCGCTGGACGGGGTCGGGCCGGAAGACCTTGCGATTCCCGGCCTGCTCGCCCGGGTCAAGGACGGGGCGGTCGACGAGGTCGTGCTGGCGATGAACGCGACGCTCGAAGGGCAGACCACCGCGCATTACCTCGCCGAACGTCTCGAGGTGCACGGCCTGCGCATCACCCAGCTCGCCCACGGCCTGCCGGTCGGCGGCGAACTCGACTATCTCGACGAAGGCACGCTGGCGCAGGCCCTGCGGGCAAGGCGGCCGTTGGGATGAACCTCGCGCAGCGCCTTGCGAAATGGATGCTCGGCCCCGGCGTCGAGCGCGAATCCCGCCAGTGGATGGTCGAATGCGGTCATTGCCACCAGGCCGAAAGCGTGTGGAATCTCGGCGGCATCCGCTACAAGGCGGCCGGGACGAAGCGGACCCGGAGCCGTTGCCGCGCCTGCGGGCACGTCTCCATGCGCACGGTCAGCCGATCACCCTGATCGAAGCAGCCCGCTTGCAGCAAACGCACTGCGCGACTATCTTTTCGTCCATGGCTATCCGCGAAATCCTCGAAGTGCCGGACCCCCGGCTCAAGACCGTCTCGACCCCGGTGGAACCGGACGAATTCAACGACGAATTGCGCACGCTCGTCTCCGACATGTTCGAGACGATGTACGATGCGCCCGGCATCGGCCTCGCCGCGATCCAGGTCGGCGTGCCCAAGCGTGTTCTCGTCATCGACCTCCAGCCCGAGGACCCGGACGCCGAGCCGGTCGAATGCGATCACGACCATGGGCACGACGGGCACAAGCACACGCACCCGGCGACGAAGAAGGACCCGCGCGTCTTCATCAACCCGGTGATCGTCGATCCGGCGGAAGAATTGTCGACCTATCAGGAAGGCTGCCTGTCCGTCCCCGACATCTACGCCGACGTCGACCGGCCCGCGACCTGCACGGTGCGCTACCAGGACCTCGACGGGAACCATCACGAGGAACATCTCGAAGGGCTGCTGGCGACCTGCCTCCAGCACGAGATGGACCATCTCGAAGGCATCCTGTTCATCGACCATCTGTCGCGGCTCAAGCGCTCGATGGCTTTGAAGAAGCTCAAGAAGCTGCGCCAGGCGGCGTAGCTTGTTTGCGAAGGCGCATCCGCGCCTTCGTCCTCGCTAGACGCGCGGCGGAGCCGCGCCCGCTGCGGGGCGCGCGCTTGCGCTTGCGGCGCTCCGTGCCGAATCAGCGCGACATTGCGATAAAGGGGGTCAGTCCGCGTCTTCGCTGTCGACGAGGCCATGCACGGCGGCCTTCGCGTCGCGGATCACTTCCTCGCACATCCTTGCGCAGCGCTGGCAATGCGCGTCCTCGTGCTGCTTGCACAGCGCGTGGCATTCCTCGCAGGCGATGATCGCCGCCGCACCTGCCGCCTTGATCGTCTTGACGTGCCCGCCCACCCGGCGCGAGGCGATAAGCGTGAACGCGGTGCAGGCATCCGAGGCATCGAGGCAGCGGCGGATGCATTCGGCGCGGTCCTTCGCGTCGGCTTCCGCAAGGCAGGCATCGGCGCAGGCATTCATGATCGCCGCGCCATACATGGCGTGCTTCACCGCCTCGCCCAGCTGGTCGCCGTGGTCGCCGGCCGAAAGCGGGTGTTCTTCGAGCATTTCTGTGATCGACATGGGGTTCGCTCCTCCTTTGCGAATGAAGCGAGCCGGGCTGGGGATAGGTTCCGAAATCGTGCCGGAGGGATCGCAGGCAGGAGCGCACGCCGTGACAGACAAGGTCGGGCGGGCAGGCGCGCCGATAGTCGGGGAAATCGTTGGGAAGCCTCTGGCGTTCCCTACATGTTCTGTTAACATCGGACCGATTCGCAAGCAGGCGATGCGAATTGCGAGGATACGCCTCGCGTGGCTAAGCTAGTGGAATAAGGTTCTTTACCTCAACGCATTGCCCTCATCTTGAGTAGCGTGCGAGCGGGTACGCATCCTTCTCCAATCTGCGATGGCTACAGCCCAAGCACAGGAGGTGGCATGATTAGCCATCTATATGACCTGTGTTGCCTGGCAGATGGTTGGCATTGGCTCGTTATCGACGCTGATGGGACTATCGAACGTTCCTCTCGCCGCGGGTTCGCGTCGCGGGCAGAGGCATACTTCGATATGGTCCGCCACTGCCGGGGCTAGCAACACCGTGCCGTCGGCGACTTATGTCGTCGACGGCAATGGGGAGAAATTATGGACCCGACAATTCTCGCTCTCGCCGCGCTGCTGGTCGGCGCGATTTTCGGCCTTGCCGCCGGCCACTGGTTCGGCGCGCGCCCGGTCGCCGACCTGCGTGAGAGGCTCGCCTCGCGCGAGGAGGAATTCAAGACGGCAGCGGCCGAACTGGGCGAGGCGCGGGTCGATCTTTCGGATGCGAAGGCGGCGCTGTCGGCGGCGAACGAACGCGCCTCGCACGCCGACCGCCTTTCGAGCGAACTCGAAAAGATGCGCGGCGAGAACGCGACCTTCCGCGCCGAACGCGCCGGGTTCGAGGAACAGAAGCGCCTGCTCGAGGAATCGCGCGAGAAGCTGCTCAAGGAATTCGAGAATACCGGTGCCAAGGTGCTTGAGGCCGCGCGCGAACGGTTCGACAGCGAAGCGACCAAGCGGCTGGGCGAAGCGCAGGTGCAGCACAAGGAAGCGGTCGCCAACCTGCTCAAGCCGGTGAGCGAGCGCCTGCAGAAATACGAAGAACAGGTCGGCAGTCTCGAAAAGCAGCGCTCCGATGCCTTTTCGCGCCTGCACCAGCAGATCGAAAGCATGCGCCTGTCGCAGGAGGAAGTCCGGCGCGAGGCGCAGCGGCTCGGCAATTCGCTGACCAATGCGCCCAAGGCGCGCGGGCGCTGGGGTGAACGGGCGCTGCAGAACGTGCTCGAACAATGTGGCCTGTCCGAGCATACCGATTTCCATCTCGAACAATCGGTCGATACGGGCGAAGGCGGCAGGCTGCGGCCCGATGCGATCGTCAACGTGCCGGGGCAGAAGAAGCTGGTGATCGATGCCAAGGTGTCATTGAACGCCTATCAGGCCGCGTTCGAGGCGGAGGACGATGCCGAGCGGGTGCGCCATCTCGATCTTCACGCGAAATCCATGCGCAACCACGTCCAGACGCTGGGGTCCAAGGGGTACCAGAGCCAGTTCGACGATGCGCCCGATTACGTCGTCATGTTCGTCCCCGGCGAACATTTCGTCGCCGCCGCGCTCGAACACGATCCGGAATTGTGGGACTTCGCCTTCCATAACAAGGTCCTGCTGGCAACGCCCACCAACCTCGTCGCGATCGCGCGCACGGTTGCGCAGGTCTGGAGGCAGGACAGGATGGCAGCCGAAGCCGCCGAAATCGGACGGATGGGCGCGGAGCTTCACGACCGCCTGCGGGTTGCGGCAGAACACATGAAGCGGGTCGGCGGCGGGCTGGAGACAGCGGTCAACAATTACAACAAGTTCGTCGGCAGCTTCGAACGCAACGTGCTGACTTCCGGCCGGCGAATGGCGGAAAAGGGACTCGAGATCGCCAAGGAAATCGAGGAAGTCCCGCTGGTCGAAGCCGCGCCGCGCTATAGTGCCGAGGATGCGGCGGCGGTGGAAAAGGACTATCCGGCGCTCGGTAACGACGGCAAGGGCGCGCGCGACGCAGCGGAATAGCGGGCGCTCACCCTTCCAGCGCCGCCAGCACCTCGTAGGCCAGCACCGCGCCCGCCACGGCTGCGTTCAGCGAATCCGCGCGGCCGCGCATCGGCATGGTCACACGCAGGTCGCATGCGGCCTCGTAGGACTCGGGCAGGCCCTGAGATTCGTTGCCGATCAGGATGAAGCAGGGCGCGGCATAGGGCGCGCCGCGATACGGCACGGCATCGCGCAGGGACGCAGCAACGAGTTGGCCCTCCCCGCTGCGCAGCCATTCGGCGAATTCGGTCCACCGAGCCCGCGCGATCGCTTGCGTGAACACCGCCCCCATGCTCGCGCGGACGGCTTCGGCGCTGAAGGGGTCGGCGCAGTCGTCCACCAGGATCAGCCCGCCCGCGCCGACCGCATCGCCCGTGCGCAGCATGGTGCCCAGATTGCCCGGATCGCGCAGGTCCTGCGCGACCAGCCAGATCGCTGCGGCGCCGCGGTCGAGCCGGGCCAGCCCCGTGTCCCATTCCCCGAACACGCCGGCAACCGCCTGCGGGTTCGCCTTGCCGGTGATCTTGGTGAGGATGTCGGGCGTCGTGGTTACGATCTCGCCGCCCGCCGCCACGACTTCGGACTCGATCCGGGCAAGTAATTCGTGCGTCTCGCGCCCTTCGGCCTTCACGAGCAGCCGCGGCAACCGCCCGCTCGCGCGCGCATCTTCCAGCAGGCGCAGCCCTTCGACCAGGAATTCGCCCGCTCGTCGGCGGTGCTTGCGATCGCGCAGGGATCGCAGGTGCTTGACCGTCGGATTGGAAAAGCCGGTGATGTGCCTGTGCATGGATTTCCCGGCGGCCCGACGCGCCTATTCCTCGCCGAAGCCGTTTTCGACCAGCGCGGCAAGGTCTTCCATCACCGCCGCTGCGTTCGCGCCCGCGACGACCAGTTCGACCTCGTCGCCCTTGGCCGCGCCGAGCATCATCAGGCCGAGGATCGAGCCGCCCGAGGCGCTGTTGCCGTCCTTCGCCACGCGCACATCGACGCCGTCGGCAAGCGCACTGACGGCGCCGACGAAACGTGCGCTCGCCCGGGCGTGTAGGCCGCGGCGGTTGACGATCGTCACCGTGCGGCGGATTTCGGTTTCGCTTTCGCTCATGTCCAAGGCCCCTCTCCCCGGCCCGTTCCCGCTGTCAGCCCGACCCGCCGCTCGCCTTGCGCGGCGGGGTGCGGGAATCCTCGCCGAGCAGCTCGCTCGCCACGGTGATGTAGGTGCGTCCGGCGCTCTGCGCGGCCTCGACCGCTTCGACCACGCCCATCGTCTTGCGCGCGCCGGCAAGGCGGATCAGCATCGGCAGGTTGATGCCCGCGATGACCTCGACCCGTCCCGCGTCGAGCAGCGAGATGGCGAGATTGGAGGGGGTCCCGCCGAACAGGTCGGTGAGGATGATGACCCCCTGGCCCGCATCGACCGTGCCGATCGCGTCGGCGATTTCGGCCCGGCGCTGTTCCATGTCGTCATTGGGGCCGATGCAGACCGTCGCAATCCCGTCCTGGCGTCCGACGACATGCTCCATCGCTTCGACGAACTGGTCGGCAAGGCGGCCATGGGTGACCAGTATCAAACCAATCATGCGGGAGAAAATTCCGTGTTGTCCGGGCGTTGTCACGCTGCGTTGGAGAGAGGATCGGTCATGTGGCCCCGGCCCGCGTGCGCTCCAGCTCGTCGGCGGCGCGCGAGCCGAGGTTGCGATGGCGGACAGTGGGCGAAAATCCGTGCTCGCGCAAGGCCCGCGCCATGCACTCTGCGGTGTAGACCGAACGGTGTCTTCCCCCGGTACAACCGAAAGCGACATGGACATAGGCCTTGCCCTGCGCGTGGTAGCGCGGGAGCAGGGTCAAAAGCAGGTCGCGGATGCGTGCGAAGGCATCGCCGAAAGCGGGATCCTTTTCGATATGCGCGCCCACGCTTTCGTCGCGCCCGGTCAGCTCGCGCAGGCTCTCCACCCAGTGCGGATTGTCGAGGAAGCGCATGTCGAAGACGAGGTCGGCGAGCGGGGGCATCCCGCGCGCAAAGCCGAAGCTCGACACGGTCAGCGTCAGGTCCGTCCCGTCCTTCTCGCCGAACAATTCGCGCATCCGCGCCTGCAGGTCGTTGGTGGACAGGGCGGTGGTGTCGATCACGATATCGGCCCAGCGCCTGAGCGGCTCGAGCAGTTCGCGCTCTGCGCCGATCCCGTCGCGCACCGGGCGACCCTGGGCCATCGGGTGGCGGCGGCGGGTTTCGTTGTAGCGCCGCTCGAGCTCGGCATCGGCGGCGTCGAGGAACATGAAGCTGGTGGTGAGATGATCGCGCCCCGCCAGTTCCTTGGCGAGCGCGATGACATCGGCGGGCACGAAACCGCGCGTGCGCGAATCGAAGCCGATCGCGAGCTTCCCGTGCTCATCGCCCGGCCGGGCGACCAGTCGCTTGAGCATGCGCACGGGAAAATTGTCGATCGTCTCCCAGCCAAGATCCTCCAGCACGTCGAGCACGGTCGACTTGCCCGCGCCCGAAAGGCCGGTGACGAGCAGCAGGCGCTGGCGGGATTCGCCGGGCGGGGCCTCGGGATCGGTCGAGCGGGTCATGCCGCCCATTTTCGCTGCATGAAGCGGTTAAGGAAAGCGCCTTTTTTGCACCTGCTCGCACAGGACCCGGCCGCCTCAGCGCGGATCGAGCCCGTGCAGCCGCAGCGCCCATTCGGCGCGGCTCGCCGGGGCAATCGTGCCGGGATCGAAGCCGAGGACGGGGATCTCGCAGCCGAGCAGGGTGCGCCGCTCCGCGCGTTCGGGCAGGCGCTCCGGCGGCGGATTACCGGGGGAGGGCAGGGTGAGGATCAGCCCGACCGGGGCGGGCGGGGCGGTTTCGAGGCGCACGATCCCGATCCCGCGCAGCTCGATCATCCCGGCGATGTTGGGCGGCGGGGCGGCGAGAAGGGCGCCGCCGCTCGCGCGGGAAAGGGTCACGCCGTCGTCGCCGATCAGCATCGCGCCGCGGTCGATCAGCGCGAGAGCGAGGCTCGACTTGCCGCTGCCCGGTGGTCCCTCGACAAGCAGCGCGCGGCCCGCAATCGCCACCGCGCTCGCCTGTATC
Organism: Erythrobacter sp.; assembly: GCF_040217515.1. GTDB lineage: Bacteria > Pseudomonadota > Alphaproteobacteria > Sphingomonadales > Sphingomonadaceae > Erythrobacter. Next base: position 345,365 of record NZ_JAVJPT010000004.1, on the reverse strand, counting down.
ACCGTGCTCTGCTTGCCGGTCATGGGCTCTCAGGCGGCGGGAAGGCACAGGCGCAGGCACGCGCCGCGCTGTCCGTCGGGGCGGCTTTCGGCGGTCAGCGTGCCGTCATGCGCCTCTGCGATGGCCCGCGCGATGGCCAGGCCGAGCCCGGAATGGTTCCCGAAATCCTCCTGCTCGGGGCGGACCGAATGGAACCGCTGGAACACCTTGTCGCGCGAATCCTCGGGAATGCCGGGGCCGGCATCGCATACACACAGCGTCACCCAGTCGCCGTCATTGTCGATCGCCACCTCGATCGGGGCATCGGGCGGCGAGAACGAGACCGCATTGTCGAGCAGGTTCTCGACCACCCGTTCGAGCCGCGCGCCCACGCCCGCGACCACCGGCGCGAACCCGCGCGCCTGCAATTCGATCGCGCGGCCCTCGTTCTCCGAACGATTTTCGCGGCTGCCGACGATCGCGCCTACGAGATCGGCAAGATCGATCCGCTCGAGCGTGGCGCGGCTCATTTCGGCATCGATCCGACTGGCATCGGAAATTTCCGAGACGAGCCGGTCGATGCGGCGCACGTCATGGGTGGCGATCTGCTGGAGTTCGTGGCGCAGCCGGGGGTCCTCGACGCTGGCGAGCGATTCGATCGCGCTGCGCAAGGATGCGAGCGGGTTCTTGATTTCGTGCGCGACATCGGCGGCGAAGCTGTCGACCGCGTCGATCCGGTGGCGCAGAGCGCCCGTCATGTCCGAAACGGCGCGGGCGAGCAGGCCGATCTCGTCCCGGCGTTCGGGCAGGCGCGGGACCTCGACCTCGCGCTCGCGCCCCGCGCGCACGCGCATCGCCGCCTTGGCGAGCTGGCGCAGCGGGGTGACGATGGTGCGCGCAAGGAACAGCGAGAGCAGGATCGAGGCGGCGAGCACGCACAGCACCGCGATTCCCAGGGTCGAGCGCGCGGCGCGCACGCTTTCGGTGATGTCGACCGCATTGCGCACCGTCAGCAGCGTCGCCCCGTTGAGCCCGACCGGCGCGGCCGCGGTGATGACCGGCGTGCCGTCGCGCCAGTCGTAAAGCCGCACCTGGCTCACCCCCTCCTCGCGCGCGCGGGCGAGTTCGGGCCAGGCGTCCGCCTCCTGCGCTTCGGGTTCGACATAGTCCTGCACCGGTTCCGCCGAAACGATCGTGTCCACCGTCCGGTCGAGCCAGCGCGCGAATTGCTGATCCCAGCCATCGTCGCTGATGTCGTCGAACTGGAAGGCAGGCTCGTCGAGCGCGAAGCTGTCGGCGAGCAGCCGCCCCTCGGCATCGAACATCCGCAGGCGCATGCGCTGTTCCTTGCCGATTTGCACAAGCAGCGCCTCCTGCCGCTCACGCGTCGCCCCGGCGAGCGCCTCGGCGGTGATCTGCGCCTCGATCCGGGCGAGCTTGAAACGTTCGTTGATAAGCTGGGTGCGATAGGAATCGAGATAGAACAGCCCGCCGCCCAGCAGGACAAGCGGGAGGATGTTGACGACGAGGATGCGCGCCGTGAGCGCGAAGCGGCCCGTGGTGGTGAATTGCTCGCCCCAGCGCACGCCGGCTTGCGCGTCGGTCGCGCCGCGCCGCGCACCCGGCGGCAGGCGCCCCGGAACCCGCGCAGGGGAAGGCATGCGCGCAAGGCCCCGGCGATCAGACATGGCAGGAACCATCAGGGAGCCGCAGGTCAGGCATCGCTGAAACTGTACCCCGCACCATACAGCGTTTCGATCGCGCCGAATTCGGGATCGACACTGCGGAACTTGCGGCGCATCCGCTTTATGTGGCTGTCGACCGTGCGGTCGTCGACAAAAACGTCGTCGGGATAGGCCGCATCCATCAACTGGTTGCGGCTCTTGATCACGCCGGGCCGCGCGGCGAGCGCCTCGAGGATCAGGAATTCCGTCACGGTCAGGCTGACCGGGCGATCGTCCCAGGTGACGTGATGGCGCGCCGGGTCCATGAACAGCCGCCCGCGCGCGATCATCGGGTGGGCGGGCGCGGCCTCCCCGCTTTCGACGGTGCCCGTGCGCACCGGCTCGGCCCGCCGCAGGATTGCCCGGATGCGCGCGATCAGCAGGCGCTGGCTGAACGGCTTGGAGATGTAATCGTCCGCGCCCTGTTCGAGCCCGGCTTCCTCGTCGCCCTCGTCATCCTTGCTGGTCAGGAAGATGACCGGCAGCGGAGAATGCTCGCGCACCCGGCGCAACAGTTCCATCCCGTCCATCTTGGGCATCTTGATGTCGAACACGGCAAGGTCGGGCGGGTTGTCGAGCAGCGCCTTCAGCGCCGTTTCGCCGTCCGAATAGAGCCGCGTGACGAATCCTTCGGCCTGCAGCGCGATCGAGACGGTGGTGAGGATGTTGCGATCGTCGTCGACCAGCGCGATCTCCGAGCCGCCCGTACTCCGCTCGCTGCCGCCCGCCGGGAGCCCGGCTGCTGCGTTTCCGGCGGCTTCGGATTCTGAGCCGGGTGCGCCACCGCCACCGCCACCGGAGCCGGGGCCGGCTTGCGCCCAGCTTTCACCTGATGGCCCGCTCTCACCGTATGGATCGCCGCTGGCCGGCATCGGGTGTCCTTCCTTTCTCGCGCTTGCTCGCCCGCCGCCCGGCTGGCCGGGCGCATGGGCAGGTTGCGAAAACAAAGTGCCCCCGCAGCGAATTAGCGCCTGCGACCGGCCAAGACAATGTCGGCGGGATCGCGCCGTGCCTTGGGCGGGCCCTTGCAGCCCGGTTTGACGACGCGGCGGCGCGTCCCTATGCCGAACAGGCTCGGGGGGCCGGATGCGCCGCGAATCGCCTTTCGGTCGCGTGAGTGTCGGGTGCATGCACTGGCCTTCCAGCCCAGACGGAAACAATCGAGTTTGCATCAGCGCCATCCGGTTCAGGAGACACCAAAGTTGACCCCGCTCGCCCATTCGCTTGCCGGCCAGGGCATCCAGACCCCCGCCGAAATCCACCCCAATCTCTCCGCTCCCGAGCTTGTCGAGGCCGCGCTTGCCAATGGCGAGGGTGCGTTGTCCCGGCATGGCGCGCTGGTGGTCAAGACGGGCGCGCATACCGGCCGCAGCGCGAAGGACAAGTTCATCGTCCGCGATGACGAGACCGAGGACAGCGTGTGGTGGGGCAAGGTCAACGTGCCGATGACACCCGAACATTTCGCCGCGCTCAAGGCCGATTTCATGGAGGCCGTGGCGGAGAAGGACACGCTCTACGTCGCCGACCTGTTCGGCGGGTCGCAGCCGGAACACCGGGTGAACGTGCGCGTCATCAACGAGCTGGCCTGGCACAACCTGTTCATCCGCACCCTGCTGGTGCGCCCCACGGCTGACGAACTCGCCGGTTTCGCGCCCGAATACACGATCATCGATCTGCCCAGCTTCCGCGCCGACCCGGAGCGTCACGGCACCCGCAGCGAGACGGTGATCGCGGTCAATTTCTCCGAGAAGCTGATCCTGATCGGCGGCACGAAATATGCCGGCGAGATGAAGAAGAGCGTTTTCGGCATCCTCAACTACCTCCTGCCGACCCGCGGCGTGATGCCGATGCACTGCTCGGCCAACATTTCCGCCGACGGCAAGACCAGCGTCTTCTTCGGCCTGTCGGGCACGGGCAAGACCACGTTGTCGGCCGATGCCAGCCGCACGCTGATCGGGGACGACGAGCACGGCTGGTCTGACACGGCGGTCTTCAATTTCGAAGGCGGCTGCTATGCCAAGATGATCCGCCTGTCCGAAGAGGCCGAGCCGGAAATCTACGCCACCACGCGGCGTTTCGGCACGGTGCTGGAAAACGTGGTGATGGACCCGGACACGCGCGAACTCGATTTCGACGACAACTCGCTCGCCGAGAACACGCGCGGGGCCTATCCGATCGATTTCATCCCGAACACGAGCGAGAAGAATCTCGGCCCCGTGCCGAGTAATGTGGTGATGCTGACCGCCGATGCCTTCGGCGTGCTGCCCCCGATCGCGCGGCTGACCCCGGAACAGGCGATGTATCACTTCCTGTCGGGCTACACCGCCAAGGTCGCCGGGACCGAAATCGGCGTGACCGAGCCCGAAGCGACGTTCTCGACCTGTTTCGGCGCGCCTTTCATGCCGCGCCATCCGAGCGTCTATGGCAATCTGCTCAAGGAACGCATCGCATCGGGCGGCGTGCAGTGCTGGCTCATCAACACCGGCTGGACCGGCGGGAAATACGGCGTGGGCAATCGCATGCCGATCAAGGCGACGCGGGCGCTGCTCAATGCCGCGCTCGACGGGGATCTCGACAATGTCGAATTCCGGCAGGACCCCAATTTCGGCTTCGACGTGCCGATCTCGGCCCCGGCGCTGGCCGAAGCGGGGATCGAACAGTCGATCCTCGACCCGCGCAGCACCTGGGCGGACAAGGCCGATTACGACGCGACGGCGGCGAAGCTGGTGCAGCTGTTCATCGACAATTTCGCCGAGTTCGAAGCGCATGTCGACGAAGGCGTGCGCCAAGCGGCCCCTGCCGCGGCATAACAAGACACGGCCCCTGCCGCGGCCTGACACCGGGGGCGCTGGGCCGGTTGCAAGGGCGCGGAAGCGTCCTTGCACCGTCACACCGGTCTGCCATGATCGGACGAAGCGTGATTCCCATCGTGCGTAAACAGGGAGGACAGACATGAGCATGCTCGACGGTATCTTGAAAAACATCGGCGGTGCGCCCGACGACGTGGCCAATCTCGCCAGCACGGTCGGGATCGATCCGGCCATGGCGGAAAAGGCGATCGCCGTGCTCGGCCAGACGCACCAGATGGACGGAGACACGGTCGAACTCGCGTCCGAGCGGACCGGGCTCGACACCGGCGTGCTCTCGCAGATCGTCTCGGCTGTCGGCGGAGAGGGTTCGCTGTCCGAATTCGCCCGGATGGTGCAGGAGGACCCGTCCTCGCTCGCGGAGCTGCTCGATTTCGACGGCGACGGCAATCCGATGGACGATATTGCCGGCATGGCGAAGGGGCTGTTCGGCGGGAAGAGCTGAACCGGCGCGGGCCGGTCAGAGCAGCTTGCCCTGCGTCGACCTGTCCTCGCGCTTCGCCTTTTTCTGGCCGGACGTATCGACCCACGGAATATCGGGCCGCTTGTTCTGGAATAGCTCCGCAAGCGTCAGGATTTGCAGGCGCGGATGGGTGCGTCCGGGTCAAGCCCGCATCGGCGAGGGGGGATGCCGGGCATCCCGCCCGCAATAACCCCTCACCCGCGCGCGGAGGCGATGTAGCGGCTCACCGTGTTCTCGACGACGTTGAGCGGCGCATTCCCGCCAAGGATCACGGCGGTGTTGAATTCGCGCAGGTCATAGGCCGTGCCCAGCGCCGCTTTGGCGCGCGCGCGTTCCTCGACGATGCGGGTGTGGCCGACCTTGTAACCGCAGGCCTGCCCGGGCCAGCTGCAATAGCGATCGACCTCGGATGCGACTTCCTCGGGCTTGGACCCGTTCTCCTCGACGAAGAAGCGGCGGCCTTCCTCGCGGGTCCAGCGTTTCGCGTGGAGCCCGGTGTCCACCACCAGCCGGCAGGCGCGAAAGGCGAGGCTTTGCAGGTAGCCCAGCCGCCCGACCTTGAATTCGTCATAGGCGCCCAGTTCATCGGCGAGCTGTTCGCCGTAAAGCGCCCAGCCTTCGCTGAAGGCGTTGAAGGCGAGGATCGAGCGGATCATCGGCAGGCGGTTGGAAAATTCGCCCTCCCACACATGGCCGGGAATCGTCTCGTGGAAGGTGAGGTCGGCGAGGTCGTATTTGCGGTGCAGGTCGGTGGTGCGCAGGTTGATCCACATCCGGCTGGGGATGGTCCCGTCCTTGCTCCCCGCCCCGCCATAGGCCCCCGGCGCGCCCGGTTCCTCGGCCAGCGGCAGGCGGCGCACCTCGAGATTGGGATCGACCAGCTGCGTGAAGGCGCGCGGCATCTGCGCCCTGATCCAGTCGATGCGCTCTTCGATGAAGGCCATGATCTCGGCGCGGCCTTCGTCGCCGGGGGCGAACTTGTAGCGCGGGTCTTTCGACAGCGCCTGCATCCGTTCGCCGACCGAGCCCTTGGTATAGCCGATCTCCTTGAGGATCGGGTCCATCCGGCCGTGCAGTTCGGCCAGTTCCTCCTTGCCCTGTCGGTGGATCTCGTCGGGCGAAAGCGTGGTCGTGGTCGAGGCGCGGATCGCCCAGTCATACCATTGCTCGCCGCCCGGGCGCGCCCACAGCCCCGCATCCGACGTGGCGACGGCGCGCTGGGCCTTGAGTTCGTCGAGCTGCTGTTCGAGCGCGGGCGCGATGTCGAGCCGGCTGATGTCGCGCGCCATTTCGACCTGTTCGCCAAAGCTGCCTTCGGGAAGGTTTTGCCCGATCCCCTCGGCCAGCGGGCCGGCATAGGGCGTGCCCTCGGCGGCCGCCGCAATGCTCGCTTCCATCTGCGCGATCGCCTTGTCGAGCAGGAAGTCGGGCGGGACCACGCCCAGCCCGCGCGCCGCGCGCATCCGCTCGCGTTCGGCATCGAGGATGGTGGGGACCTGGCTGAGCCGGTTGAGGTAGAAATAGACGTCCGAATCCGAACGCACCGGCTGGGTCGAGCCGAAAAAGCGCGGATAGTCGATATAGCCGCCGACATTCTGGATCACGACATAGGGCGCGTTGCGCCAGGAACCCACCGCGACCTCGCCATAGGGCAGGGCCATGCCTTCCAGCGCGCTTTCGAACGCGGTCTCGACCACTTCGAAGCCGATCCGCTGGTCCGCGGTCAGATCCTCGCGCGGATAGGCGCGCGCCTGGTCGAGCGCATCGCGCAGGGTCGCGGCATAGGCCTCGCGCCCTTCCGCGCCGACCTTGCCGAAAGTGCCGCGCCACCCAGCATGGTCGCCATTGTCGATCCCCAGCCCCGTCGCGCGGCCCGGCTCGTGTTCGAGCATGGCATAGGCGATCGTGTCCAGCATCCGGTCGGGCGAAAGCGAGGCGGGCGGGGTATCGCGCAGGCTGGGCTGTGAATAGCCGCCCGCGCAGCCCGGCAGCAGGGCAAGCGCGGAGGTTCCGCCGAGCCCTGCAAGAGCCTGGCGGCGGGAAATCGAGGTGCGGGGGAAGCGATGTCTCTCTCTCATGCGGGCGGGTGTTAATGCCCGCCCGCATCGTGTCAATCGCACCGCGAGCGGTGTCAGTCCCTGAGATCGGCGGGCACGCGACCGCCCGCTTCGGCCAGCCTGGTCATCACGTGCCGGTGCAGCGCGATGTTCTCTTCGGCCTCTCCCGAATAGTCGGTCATGCCCATTTCCTCGGCCAGTTCCTTGCGATTGGCGTAGCTGGCATCGAGGCCGATGAGCTTCATCAGGTCGACGATCGAGGTGCGCCAGTTGAGACTGTCGGAGCCGTCGATCGAATCCAGCTTGAAGGCGACGTCGACTTCGCTCATCGGTTCGGGCGCTGCCGGTGCGGCGGGTTTGGCCGCCGGGGCCGGGGCGGGCTTTTCGGCCTTGTCCGCGTCGTCCGCTTCGTCCTCGCCCCAGATCGCATCCTTGATCGAACTGAAAATCCCCATACTCTTCCTCCTGTGCTTGTCCGACCCCGCGAAAGGTCTATCGCGCCCATGTTACATAATCGATCAAGCGCCCCTGATCTTCGCGGAAGTGGGGAAGCGCGGCCATGACAACCGATATCGTGCTTTCCATCGTCATGCTGGCGGCGCTCGCATTGCTTGGCGGCGCTTTCGTGCTGTGGCGGCGCACAGGCGAGGTCAGGAACCCCGCGCTCATGGTGCTGCTGGCGCTGATCGCGGTGGCGAACGTGCTGATCTGGACGGTGCCGACATCCGACGGGACGACCCCGCTCGAAGGGCTGGAGCGGGCCGGGGAGGGCTAGTATTCGGGCGCAATGGCGGTGACGGCAGGCCCTGCAACGATCCGGGCGGCGATCGCGGCGGGCACGCCGAGACCGCCGAGACGCGTGGCCGGGTTGGGTGTCGCGCGATAGGCGGGAGGGTTCATGGGACGGAGCCTTTCCCTGTGCCTGCGGGCGCTGGAAAAGTAGGAAGGCCCCCGCGCGCAGGTCAGGATAAGACCGTGCAGCCGAATAACAAAATTGTTTCGGGTTGGCGATCGGGACCCGTTGCTAATCAGGTCCTATCCTAAAACTGCAACAAAATTGCGCGATGCTTTCGCCGAACAAAGCCCCCGTATGTACGAAGTCACTTTATCGGACAATCGGGCGAGAGCCGGAAATCGAGGTAATTGTCGACCGAACCCATCAATTCCTCCATCTCGTTCTCGAAGAAATGGTTGGCGCGCGGGATTTCCTCGTGGTGGATGGTGATGTGCTTTTGCGTGCGCAGCTTGTCGACGAGCTTCTGGACCGCGGTCGGCTGGACCACCGTGTCTGCCGCGCCCTGCACGAAGATCCCGGAAGCGGGGCAGGGGGCGAGGAAGGAGAAATCGTACATGTTCGCCGGCGGCGCGACCGAGATGAAGCCGCGCACTTCCGGCCTGCGCATGAGCAGTTGCATGCCGATCAGCGCGCCGAAGGAATAGCCTGCGACCCAGGTCTGCTGCGCTTCGGGGTGGATCGACTGCACCCAGTCGAGCGCCGAGGCCGCATCGCTGAGTTCGCCGACGCCCGAATCGAAGCTCCCCTGAGAGCGCCCGACACCGCGAAAATTGAAGCGAAGGGTGGCGAAACCGCGATCGGAGAAGGTCTGGTAGAGGCGCTGCACGATGCGGTCGTTCATCGTCCCGCCGCCTTCGGGATGGGGATGGAGGATCAGCGCGACCGGCGCGCGCGGGCGCGGGGGCGGGGAGAAACGGCCTTCGAGGCGGCCTTCGGGGCCGGGGAAGATGACTGAGGGCATCCGGGTGTGAACCTTGCGTAGAATCGAATGCGGGCGACCGGTTGGTCCCCGCCAAAGCGCGCTCTATATAGGCCGTGATGCCATTTTCGCAATTTTTTGTCGGGTGAGGCCAGCGTGAGTCGCATTTACCTCGATCATGCGGCGACTTCGCCGCTGCGCCCCGAGGCGAGGGCAGCCATGGAACAGGGCTTTGCGTCCTGGGCCAACCCCTCCAGCCCGCATGCCGAGGGGCGCAAGGCGCGCAGCTTGCTCGAAGATGCGCGTGCCCGGATCAAGGCGGCGCTCGACTGGAGCGGGGAGCTGATTTTTACATCGGGCGCGAGCGAAAGCGCCGAACTCGCCCTGACACGCGCGCAGGCGGGTGCGCGCCTGGTGAGCACGGTCGAGCATGACGCGATCCTGAAAGCTGTCCCCGATGCCGAGCGCCTGCCGGTGCGCCCCGACGGCGCGCTCGACCTCGAAACCTTGTGCGAAGCCGTCCGGCGCGAGCGACCGCTGGTCGCGGTGCAGCAGGTCAATTCGGAAACCGGCAATGCCCAGGATCTCGCGGCCGTTCACGCGATCGTGCGCGATGCGGGCGGGCTCCTTCTGGCCGATTGCGCACAGAGCGCGGGCAGGTTCGCGCTGCCGCCCTGCGACATGGCGATCGTCTCGGCACACAAGTTCGGCGGGCCGATCGGTATCGGTGCGCTGCTGGTGCGCGATTTCGCCATGCTCGCACCCACCGGCGGGCACGAACGCGGATATAGACGCGGGACCGAGAACCTGCCCGGCGCGCTTGGCATGGCCGCCGCGCTCGAAGCCTGCGCCACCCCTTACGTCGCGCCCGAAGTGCTCGAACCGCTCGATTCGCTGGCCGCCGATTGCCGCGCGGCAGGCGGCACGTGGCTGGGCGATATTCTCTCCGACCCGATGCCCTATGTCCGCGCGCTCGCCATGCCGACGATGAGCGCCAGCGCGCAGGTCATGCGGTTCGACATGGCGGGCCTAGCCGTCTCGCAGGGGTCGGCCTGTTCCTCGGGCACGATGAAGACGAGCCATGTGCTGCAGGCAATGGGAATGGACGAGGGCATCGCCGCGAACACGATCCGCGTCTCGCTCGGGTGGTCGACAACCCGCGAGGAGGTAACGCGCTTTTGCCAGCGATGGCTGGAGTTCGCGGACGCATGATCTATCTCGACTACCAGGCGACGACTCCGCTCGCGCCCGAGGCGCGCGAGGCGATGCTGCGCTGGCTCGAGGGGCCGGGAGGCAGCGGCTTCGGCAACCCGCACAGCGCGCATCGCATGGGCCGCTCGGCCTCTGCCGCGGTCGAGGCAGCGCGCGAGCGGGTTGCCGCGCTGCTGCCGCCGGGCGGACGCGTGGTCTTCACGAGCGGGGCGACCGAGGCGCTGAATACCGCGCTGAGGGGGACGCGCGGCGACGTGCTGACTTTCGCCACGGAACACGCCGCCGTGCTCGATTGCGCGCGCCCGGTGGAAGCTCGGGGACGACGCTTCACGGTCCTGCCGGTGAAACGCGACGGGCGCGCCGACATTGGCGCGCTCGAGGATGCGCTCGGATCGGGCTGCGGGCTGGTCGCGGCGATGGCGATCAACAACGAGATCGGCACGCGCCATCCGCTCGGCGAGATAGCCAAACGCGCGCGGAAGCAAGGCGTGCTGGTGCTGGTCGATGCGGTGCAGGCCTATGGCCGGGTGCCGCTCACCGAACTCGATGCCGACATGATCGCGATTTCTGCGCACAAGATCCACGGGCCGAAGGGCATCGGAGCGCTGTGGCTCCGGGACGGAGTGGAGGTCGAGCCGCTGATGTTCGGCGGCGGGCAGGAAGCAAAGCTGCGTTCGGGCACGCTTTCGCCCGCCCTGTGCGCCGGGTTCGGGGCGGCTGCCCAGATCGCCGAGGAACGAATGGCCGCGGATTGCGAACATATCGAGGCGCTGTGGACCCGCGCGCGCGAACTGTTCGCGGGCTGGACCCTCAACGGCAGCGCGACCGAAAGATGGCACGGCAATCTCAACATCCGCCGCGAAGGGCTCGATGTCGCCCGCCTGATGTCGGATTGCCGCAATGTCATGTTTTCCGCCGGAAGCGCCTGCGCCAGCGGATCGGGTCGGCCAAGCCATGTGTTGACGGCGATCGGCTTGTCCGAGCGCGAGGCGAAAGCCTCGATCCGCCTGGGCTTTGGACGGTATACCAAGGTGGACGAAATCGAACGCGCGGCCGAGGATATCCTCGATGCCGCGGGCGGGCAGTGGCCGTGAGGACCTGAGGAGGTATGGGCATTCGCGTCAATTTCATCGATCCGCTCGGCCGCGTGGTGGGGGCCGAGGGCGAACCCGGAGACAGCCTGCTGCGCGTCGGCCAGGCGGCTGGCCTGCCGCTTGAGGGAACCTGCGAGGGGCAGATGGCCTGCTCGACCTGCCATGTCATCGTCGCGCCCGACTGGTTCGACCGGCTCGGCGAAGCGAGCGAGGAGGAAGAGGACATGCTCGATTTTGCGGCCGGCGCGCGCCGCACGAGCCGCCTGTCGTGCCAGATCGCGCTGACCGAGGCGATGGACGGGCTGACCGTCAGCGTGCCGGGCGAAAGCGTCGACGCGCGGCGGATGTAGCGAAGGGCGCCGCGAGCAGGACGATCAGGGCCCGTGGCCGCCGTGTATGCGAGAGACGGGCAGCCGGGAAAGGCGAAACCGCCGCGCGCCTTGCTGCCTTGCGGCCGGATCGCCAGCCGCCGGAACAGGCCCGCGCGCGCCTCGTTTGTAAAAGTTGCATGGAACAGAACACGTCACGCAATACGCGCCCCGATAGCGCGCCCGGCCGCAGGACCGGCGCACGCAACGCCTTTCTCGGCGCGATCGCCTTCGCCGCGATTTTCTGGCTCCTCATGGAGACGATGACCATCGCCATGCCGTTCTTCGCCGCTCTGCTGCTGGCGCTGGGCGTGTGGCCGCTGGTCGAGCCGATCCGCGAACGCATGCCCCGGCGGCTGGAGTGGACAGGGGCGCTTGCGGGCCTGTTGCTGGTGGTCGCGATCCTCGCGATTTTCCTCGTCGGGCTCGGTCTCGCTGCGCAACAGGTCTACGGCCTTGCCCGCGATGTCGGTCCGGCCCTGCGCGAACGGCTCGGAGCGCTGCCCGGGCCGATGCCCGATTTTCTCGGCGAATCGCAGGGAGGCGGTGCGCTATCGGCCGACGGTCCGCTGGTCTCCACCGCGCTCGCCGCACTCGACATGACGGCGAGCACGCTGGGCGGGCTCATCCTCATCGTCTTCCTCATGCTGCTGATGCTGACCGAAGCGGAGAACTGGCACGGCAAGCTTCTCACCCTGTCGAGCCAGGGCGGCGATCGCCGCTGGATCGAGATCGGGCGCAGCGTGGGCCAGAAATTCCGCGCCTATTTCACGACTCGCTTCGTCATCAGCCTCATCAGCGCAGCCCTTTACATGGGCTGGCTGGCGCTGTTCGGGGTGGATTACCTCGTCCTGTGGGGCATTCTCACCGTGCTGCTCAATTTCGTGCCGACAGTGGGCTCGATCATCAGCGGGGTGCTGCCCGTGCTTTATGTCCTGTTCACGCGCGACATCGGCACGGCGGCGATCATCGGCGGGGGGTTGCTCGCCATCGAACAGGTGATCGGCAATTTTCTCGATCCCAGGCTGATGGGTAAACGGCTCGCCATCTCTCCGCTGGTCGTGCTCGTTGCGCTGATGTTCTGGTCGATCCTATGGGGCATTCCGGGCGCATTGCTGGCTGTGCCGCTGACGGTCCTGCTGACAATGGTCATGGCGCATTTCGAAGCGACCAAGGGCTATGCCCTGCTGCTTACCGACTGTTCGACGATGGAAGAGCTCGAGGAGTACCGCAGGCCCGACTAGGCCCGCGCCGGATGCGCAAAACCCCGCCGCGCCTTGCGGCACGACGGGGCGCTTGCCACGACCGGCCCCGCAGAGGGGAGGTCGAGACCGGCCGCAGCTTTGACGAAGTCAATGACGGCCGACTTTTTCCCGTTGGATCAGGCGTTTTCGCCGACGCGTTCCATTGCGAGCGCTTGCTTGAGAGCGTCGGTGAAGGCCGCGATGTCGCCGGGATTGCGGCTGGTGATGATGTGGCCGTCCACCGCGACTTCGCGGTCGACCACATTCGCACCCGCATTGGCGAGGTCGGTGCGAACCGAGGGCCAGCTCGTGATGGTCCTGCCCTCGACGAGACCCGCTTCGATCAGCAGCCAGGGCGCGTGGCAGATTGCCGCAACCGGCTTTCCGGCGGCGTCGAATTCGCGGACCAGTTCGATTGCGCGCGGCTGGAGCCGTAGCAGGTCGGGGTTGATCTGGCCGCCGGGCAGAATCAGCGCATCGAAATCGCCGCTCGAAACCTCGTCCAGCGTGATGTCGACATCGACGCTTTCGCCCCAGTGGTCCTTGTCCCAGCCTTTGATCGAGCCGTCCTCGGGGCTGGCGATGGTTACTTCGGCGCCCGCGTCCTGCATAATCGCGCGCGGTTCGGTCAATTCGGATTGCTCAAAGCCGTCGGTGGCGATGACAAGAATGCGTTTCATAGTGATGCTCCTTTCAAGGGTTTGACTTCTCAACGGAAAGGTGCGGGGTCGCGTTCCGTCCGGCTCGCTCGCTCGTGGGTCTCGCCCGGCAGGTCGTGGGCGGCGGGCCGCGCGGCCGCGTAGCGAGACTGTGGAAACGCCTCTCCCCCGAGCGCGCGCGCCTTGCTAGGGGCTTTAGCCATGACAGATACGACCACTCCCGGCACGCCCGCCCCGCCGGAAGACCCCTTCGACCAGATTGTCGACGCGCCCTTCGATTCTGCGCTCGAGGAGCGCTATTTGGTCTATGCTCTCTCGACCATTACCGCCCGCTCGCTGCCGGACCTGCGCGACGGGCTTAAACCGGTCCATCGCCGCCTGCTCTGGGCGATGCGGCAGCTCGGCCTGAGGCCCGACAGCGCGTTCAAGAAATCGGCCCGCGTCGTCGGCGATGTGGTGGGTAAATATCACCCGCATGGCGATGTGGCCGCCTATGATGCGATGGTCCGCCTCGCCCAGCCGTTTTCCTTGCGTTACCCCCTGGTCGAGGGGCAGGGCAATTTCGGCAATATCGACGGCGATAACGCGGCCGCCTACCGCTACACCGAAGTCCGGCTGACGAAGACCGCGATGGAGCTGATGGCGGGCCTCGACGAAGGCACCGTCACTTTCATCCCGACCTATAACGGCGAAGAGCAGGAACCGGAGCTGATGCCCGGCCTGTTCCCCAACCTGCTCGCCAACGGGGCGAGCGGGATCGCGGTCGGCATGGCGACCAACATCCCCAGTCACAATGTCGCGGAGATCATCGACGCCACGCTCGAACTGATCGACAACCCCAATGTCGATCATGGACGGCTGATGGAGCTGTTTGCGGGCCCGGATTTCCCGACCGGAGGCCAGGTCGTCGACAGTCCCGAAACCCTTTCCGAAGCCTACGCGACCGGGCGCGGCTCTTTCCGGGTCCGGGGCGTGTTCCGCGCACCCGAAGCCGCGAACGCGGCTGATCGCGAGGCGGGTATCGAGCGGCTGGGCGGCGGGCAATGGCAGCTCGTCATTACCGAAATTCCCTTCCAGTTCGCAAAGGGCAAGCTGATCGAGCAGATCGCGGCGACCATCGCGGACAAGAAGTTGCCCATCCTCGAAGATGTGCGCGACGAAAGCGACGAGGACATCCGTATCGTGCTCGTTCCGCGCAGCCGGAATGTCGATCCCGACCTGCTCAAGGAAAGCCTTTTCAAGCTGACCGATCTCGAAACGCGTTTCGGGCTCAACCTCAACGTGCTCGACGCCAATCGTACGCCGATGGTCATGGGGCTGAAGGAATTGCTGGCGAACTGGGTCGCAGCCCAGATCGAGATCCTCCAGCGCCGCACGCGCCACCGGCTGGAGCAGATCGAAAAGCGCCTCGAACTGGTCGAGGGCTACATCATCGCTTTCCTCAACCTTGACCGGGTGATTGCAATCATCCGCACCGAGGACGAGCCCAAGCCGGTGATGATGGCCGAATTCGGCCTCACCGAACGCCAGGCCGAGGCGATCCTCAACATGCGCCTGCGCTCGCTTCGCAAGCTCGAGGAAATGCAGCTCAGGCAGGAAAAGGATGACCTGCTGGCCGAGCAGGACGAACTCACCAAGCTGCTCGAAAGCCCGGGGCGACAGCGTACGCGGCTCAAGAAAGAACTAAAATCGCTGCGGAAGCACTATGCCGAGGACACGGCCCTGGGTGCGCGCCGCACGCGGATCGAGGAAGCCGCGCCCGCAGTCGAATTCAGCTTGGACGCAATGATCGAGAAGGAGCCGATTACGGTCGTCCTGTCGCAGAAGGGCTGGATCCGCGCGGCCAAGGGCCATGTGCCTTTGGACCAGGAATTCAAGTACAAGGAAGGCGACGCTCTCGCTTTCATCGCGCATGCGCACACCACCGACAAGCTGTTGATCGCAGGGTCCGACGGGCGCTTTTACACGCTCGGCTGCGACAGGCTGCCCGGCGCGCGCGGTTTCGGCGAACCCGTGCGAACGATGATCGACCTCGAAGCGGAAAGCTTGATCGCCAAGATGCTCGTCCATCAAGCAGGCGGACGATTGCTGCTTGCGGCTTCGAGCGGGAAGGGTTTCCTTTCGAAAAGCGACGACCTTCTCGCCGAAACGCGCAAGGGGCGGCAAGTCGTGAACCTCAAAGGCGGCGCAAGGCTGCAGGTGGTCCGGCAGGTCGGCGAAGGGCACGATCACGTCGCGGCCGTGGGCGACAATCGCAAGCTCATCGTCTTCAACATCGAGGAAATGCCAGAAATGACGCGCGGGCAGGGCGTGCAATTGCAGCGCTACCGGGACGGCGGATTGGCCGATGCGACGACATTCCGGCTGGAAGACGGCCTGAGCTGGACCATGGGCGGTTCACAGGGCCGCACGCGCACCGAAAACGATATCTGGCAATGGAAGGTCGCGCGCGGCGCGGCAGGCCGCATGCCGCCGCAGGGATTCCCGAAGGACAACAGGTTCGATTGATGCGCCGTGCATAAGGGCAGCGTTATCCTGAGCCCCCCCCGGGAGCCAGCGGGGCGGGGCGGCCGCGCGGGCTTGCGGTCGCCGGTCAGCCGGGCCCCGCTTTGCGAACCTGCAAATCGAAAGGGCCGGCAGGATTTCTCCTGCCGGCCCTTTCTTTCAACCAGAAACCGCGAGACGTAAGGCTCAGCCGCCGTGGGCGGCCGCCATGATGTCGGAATAGTTGGCGCGGGCCATGATCGTGCCGTCGTCATCGACCCACATCAGGGTGCGCGGCAGGCTGATCAGTTCCTCGTCCTCTACCTTGACCACGATGATCTCGCCTTCCTGTTCGATCGTCTCGACCATTCCGAGCGGCTGTTCATCGGCCGTCACGATCGGCGCGCCGACCACGAGCATTTCTTCGAGCTTGGCCATCGCTTCGGCTTCGGCCTTGGCGAGTTCGGCCTTGCGCGCTTCTTCGGCGGCCTTCGCCTGCGCGACCTGCTGCTCCATCATGCCGTCGATCTGCGCCTTGGTCGCCTCGACGCGAAAGCCCATGTCGCCCGCATCGTTGATCGCGCGTTCGGCGATTGCGCCACGCGGTAGCGGCGCCTTGTAGGTGCCGGTATCGACCGTGACGGTTCCTTCGTCGGTCACGGTGACCGTGCCGATGGGATTGCCGTCATTGCCGTAGATCGTGTCGCCCACGTCCTGCGCGGAAGCCGCGATCGGGGTCGCCGCCAGGGCGGTGGCCAGGAAAGCCAGCTTGGCAAGTTTCATGCGTGATTACTCCGTTCTTCAGTTCAACCAGATGCCGCCGCGCTGGGCGGACGACGCGGGCCGGGCGCGTGGACACCAAGCGGGCGATTTCGGAGCGGCGAAGCCCCGAGAGCGAGCCAGGTGCGGATGGATACGCGCGGGTTTGGAATGTGCAAAACCCGCAAACGGTTCCTAGGAAAAATCGGCTGCCGTGACAACCTGAGCGACCCGAGCCTGCTTTTCCCATCTGCGGCATGAAGCCGCGCTGAACGCATTTTCAATCGCTTAGTCGATTTCTTCGGCAAGGATCTGGCGCACCCTCGCAGCATCCGGAAAATGTTCCGCAATCCAGCGTCGTTCCACCGCCTGAAGAATTTTTGCAACTTGCGGCCCTGCTGCAACACCCTGCGCGACCACTTCGCCCCCTTTCAGGTCGAAGACGGGTGGCTCCCAGCCATCGAGCGGGCGCGCATCCTCTCCGCTGAGCAGCAGCCGGTCGACGGCGCTCCCGACCCCGAGGCGATAGGCGAGGGCGTGGATGTCGGTGACATCGTCGCTCGTGCGATCGGCGGCTATGGCCAAGCGCGTGCGCTGGGCTTTCGACAGGCGCAGGCGGGCCGCGACGGTCTCGGCCACTTCACGTGAGGGCGGTAGCAGCGCTGCGAGGCGGCGCAGCGGCTCGGCTGCGACGGCCTGTTCGCGCTCGGCCGCGACAAGCCGGGCAAGCGCGGCGACTTGAATGTCGCAGGTTTCGGGGAGGATTATGCCGAGCACGCCGCGCCCATGCATCCGCGCCACCGTCTCGTGCGGGTCGGGCAGCGCCAGCAGGCAAAGCAGCTCGCTCGCTACGCGTTCACGGCTAAGCCCCTTGAGCATCGCCGCCATTTGCACGCAGGCTTCCTCGGCCGCCTCGTCCAGCTCCGCACCGAAACGCGCCTGGAAGCGGTAATAGCGCAGGATTCTAAGGTGGTCCTCGGCGATGCGCTGCCGTGGATCGCCGATAAAACGCACGCGCCGTGCGTCGAGGTCGTCCAGTCCGCCAAAGAAGTCGAAAATCCGAAGCGTGAGCGGGTGGGCATACAGCGCGTTGATCGTGAAATCGCGCCGCGCGGCGTCCTCCTGCCAGTCGCTGGCATAGCGTATCGTTGCGCGGCGGCCATCCGTCGCCACGTCACGGCGCAAGGTTGTCACCTCAACCGGTCCGTCGTCGAGTATGGCGGTGACGGTGCCGTGCTCGATCCCTGTGGGCACGGTCCTGATCCCGGCCTCGGCGCACTGGTCGATCACCGCTTCGGGGCGCAGCACAGTCGCGCAATCGACATCGTGCACCGGGATTTCGAGCAGTCCGTCGCGCACCGCTCCGCCGACCCAGCGGATATTTTCCGGACCTAATGCGCGGGTAAGCGCCGCGAGGCCCGCCCGCTTCGTCCAGTCGGCATGTTCGAGCGAATGGTTCACCGAAATATCGTTTCCGCGCCGGGCCCCTCACGGCCCTCTTTTTCAGCTGATGGAGTGGGGTTACCCGAAGAGGTACACGTCCCACAAGCACGCGCGCGCATCATGCGCGCCGCGCGCCCGGCAGCACGTCCTCCAGCGCGATTCGCCGTGCGAGATTGGCGATGATCGCGGCGGTCACCCCCCAGATGCGAAAGCCGGAATAGTCCATTTCGAGGTAACGTCGCGTGGCCCCGCGCCAGAAGACCTCGTTGGCGCTCCATGCCTGCTCGTCGAGCAGCAGGTCGAGCGGCGCTTCGAACCAGGCCTCGACTTCGCTGGGATGAGGCACGAGCGGGAGATCGGGCGGAATCACCGCCAGGACCGGCGTGACGATGAAGCCCGTCCCGGTCTGGTAGCGGTCGGTTTCGCCCACCACGCGCACCCTTTTGCGCGGCATGGACAGCTCCTCCTCGGCTTCGCGCAGGGCTGCGGTGATCGCGTCCTCGCCGGGGTCGAGCTTGCCGCCCGGGAAGGCGACCTGCCCGGGATGGTCGCGCATGGAGCGCGGGCGCTGGGTCAGGACCACGCCCGGCTCCGGCCGGTCGGTCACCGCGATCAGCACTGCGGCGGGAGTCGGCTCGCCCGTGGCGAAACGGGCATCGGAAAGTAGGTCGTCTATTTCCCTCTCGTGCCCCCGAGCAAGACTATGCGATAGCCGGTCGAACAGGTCATCCATGCCGCGCGTCAGGGCACCAGCGAGAAGATCGCGCCCTGGCTCGAGACGATCCATTCATCGCCATTGGTCGAAAGCGCGATTTCGGCGAGTTGGGCATAGGTCGAGCGATTGAGGCGTGCCTCGCAGCCGCGTCGCACGGTCAGGTACAGCGCAGGCGTATCAGGGTCGCCCGCCGCGCGCAGGGGGTTTTCCGGCCCGGCGACGACCAGTTCGTCCGTGTTGAGTCGGAAGGCGATCTCGCCTTCTTTCAAAGCGCAGTCGACTGCGATGAAGGCGGCGTCGTCGACCTCGATCGCGAGTTTCTCGAACGGCGTCATCAGCCAGTGCTGGCCGCTCTCGTCGCGGGTGAGCAGGCCCGAAAAGGCCCGCACCATGGCCGGGCGCGTGATCGGGGTTCCCTCGTGAAACCAGGTCCCGTCGGCGCCGATGCGCATATCGCTTTCGCCGAGCTTTTCGGGAGCCCAGTTCTCGACCGGGGGGATCTTGCGGGCGGCAACCTGCTCGGCGATCTGCGCGAGAGTCATCTCGGCAAGATAGGGGGGTGGATCGTATGGCATGATCGTCCAATGCGTTGCCAGATCGGCGCGTTCCCGTGAAGGGGAGACGTGCCGTTTGCGGCGCGCCCGTATCGGCAGGCGCAATAATCGCGCTGCGAGCGGTTCACGATCCGTTTTGCCGACCCGGCTCCGGCCACGGCCCGAGCATGCCTTCGGTCGGCATGGTGGCCAGCGCCGCCCCGCGCGCAAGCAGGCGATCCTGTTCAAAGGGTCCGGGGCAACGCCAGCCCTTCGTATGCGCATTGGAAAAGCCCCACCGCCCGTAATAGTCGGCATCGCCGATGAGAACCTGCGGAAAGCTTGCCCCCGTCTGCGCCGCGAGCCGTGCGTCGGCATCAAGCATTGCTGCCATCAGCCCCTTGCCGAATCCTTCGCCCTGTCTTTCCGGCAAGACCGCGACCGGCCCCACCATCACCAGCGGGACCGGGCTGCCATCCGGCGTGACCAGGGCGACGGGCCAGCACTGGATCGTCGCGACCAGCATCTCCTCCTGGTCGAGCGCGGCGAAACTGAGCGCGTCGAGTGCCCTCATCCCCGCCCTTATGCGATAAGCCGTGCGGGCATGGCGATCCTCGCCGAAAGCGCGGTCGAGCAAGTCCTCGACCATAGCGGGAGGGACCGCGGTCAGCGGTATCAGGGTTGCGCTGTCTGTCATGCCTGCGGGGCCGTCGCCGGGGCGGGGCCGATCAGCGCGGGGTGAGCTTCAGGAGGCGGCCCTCGTCGCCGTCCTCGGCAATCCAGACCGTGCCGTCCGGGCCTTCCTCGATCGAGCGCAACCGGCTGCTCATGTCATAGCGGGCGATCTCGCGCGCTTCCTCGCCCTCGATCGCAACCACGATCAGAGCCTTGGTCTTGAGCCCGGTGATGAGCGCATCGCCCCGCCAGCTTTCGAACATGTCGCCCGAATGAATGATCATGTCGCCCGGCGCGATCACCGGGGTCCAGTGGACCTTCGGCTTTTCGAAACCGTCGCGCGGTTCGTGGTCGGGGATCGGCGTTCCGTTGTAATTGTCGCCATAGGAACGTTCAGGCCAGCCATAGTTGCGCGATTCGAGCACGAGGTTGAGCTCGTCCCCTCCGGCCGGCCCATGCTCGATCTCCCATAGACGCCCCTCGGCGTCGAAATCCATGCCGAGAATGTTGCGATGGCCGAATGACCAGATCGCATCGGGCGTGCCGGACTCG
Organism: Erythrobacter sp.; assembly: GCF_040217515.1. Taxonomy (GTDB): domain Bacteria; phylum Pseudomonadota; class Alphaproteobacteria; order Sphingomonadales; family Sphingomonadaceae; genus Erythrobacter. The sequence goes on along the minus strand of NZ_JAVJPT010000004.1, from coordinate 324,822 downwards.
TCCGCGAAGGGGTTGCCGGCGGCGGGCGTGCCGTCGAGATTCAGCCGGACGATCGTCCCCAGCGTATTGGAAAGGTCCTGCGCCGGTGTCTGCTTCTGCCGGTCGCCGCTCGCGACGAACAGGTGTTCGCCATCCGGGGAGACCTGGATGCGGTGCGAATAATGCCCGCGTCCGGTCACCTTTGGTGCCTGCCGCCAGATCACCTCGAAGCCTTCGACCGCGCAGTCGTTCGTCGCGCTGCAATCGAGCGTGCCGCGCCCGAGCGCGGCGCCGCGCGTATTCCCTTCCCCGGCCTCGGCGAAGGTGAGATAGATCGTCCGCCCGGTGATATTCATGTCGGCCTCGCCCGGCAGGAAGGCGATATCGCCAAGGCCCCCTTGCCCACCGTAATCCACCTCGGGAACGCCCGAGACGGTGCCGATTTCCCCGGTCGATGTGTCCATGATCTTGAGAGTGCCGCCCTGCTGGGTGACGAACAGGACGCCCGTGCCCGGCGCGAATTCGATCGCCCAGGGTTCATCGAAGATCGCCATCACCTCGCTCGAATAGGGGCGCTCCGCGCTTTCGCTGCCGGACGGGGCGGCGCTATCCCCGGAATCCGCTCTTGCGCAGCTTGCGAGAGCGAGCGCGGGGAGAGACAAGGCGATCAGGACTGGGTTCAGCTTTTTCATGGATACGATAACTCCCGAGAACGGCATGAGTGCCGCAAGGCCCGCCTCCCCAATGGTCATCGGCGTCGACGAAGCCGGGCGGGGGCCGCTGGCCGGGCCGGTGGTCGCGGCCGCTGTTGTGCTGTGCGAGCCGATACCCACAGGGCTCGACGATTCCAAGAAACTTGTGCCGGCCCGCCGGGCCGAACTCGATCTCGTGATCCGCGAGAAATGCCGCTGGGCCGTCGCCGTGGTGGAACCGGAAGAAATCGACCGGATCAACATCTTCATGGCGACGATGGAGGCGATGACGCGCTGTGTTGCCGATTTGTGCGCGGCGCTTGGTTCGCCGCCGCGCGAAGTGCTGGTCGACGGGAACATGACGCCCCATGGGCGCTGCGAAGGCTGGCGCTGGCCGGCGCGCGCCCTCGTCGGGGGCGACGCGATCGAACCATGCATCAGTGCCGCCTCGATCGTTGCGAAGGAATGGCGCGACCGGTTGATGATCGAGGCAGCTCGGGTCCACCCGGCCTACGGCTGGGAGCGCAACAAGGGCTACGCAACGGCCGAGCATCGCGAGGCGTTGCGCCTTAACGGGCCGAGCCCGCTCCACCGCCGATCGTTCGCGCCCGTTGCTCAGGCCGCACTTCTTTAGAGGCCCCGTGCAGGCGACGCTCCTGCAAGGCGCCGCGCAGCGCGGCCTTCTCTCGCCGCGCCCTTTCGGCTAGGCGCCCTCGATCATGATCGAGGCAATCCTCTATTCGCTGGCCGGGCTGGTCGGACTGGCCGTCGGCGGCGAACTGCTGGTGCGCGGGGCTGTGGGAATAGCGCGCAAGCTGGGCGTTTCGACCCTCTTCACGGGGCTTGTCATCGTTGGATTCGCGACGTCGATGCCCGAAATGGTAGCAAGCGTGCAGGCGGCGCTGTCCAGCTCGCCCGATATCGCCTGGGGCAATATCGTCGGCTCGAACCTTTCCAATACGCTGCTGATCCTGGGCGTTTCGGCTCTGGTCGCGCCGATTGTCCTCGTCGGGACCGGAAGGCGTGACGCGGTCACGGCGCTTGGGCTGACCGTGCTGCTGTGGGTGCTGGCGTTGTCGGGGCTGGGAGCGCGCTGGATCGGTTTCGCCTTCCTCGCCGGGATCGTCGCCTACATCGTGTGGCGCTATCGCCATCCGGGCAGCTCCCCGCCCGAAAGCGAGCCAGGTGCGGCGCCGGTGCGCGCCTGGCTCGCCGTCGCGCTGTTCCTAGGCGGACTGGGCGTGCTGGTCGCGGGGGGCAATGCACTGGTCTACGGCGCGATCGAGCTTGCGACGATCCTGAAAGTGCCCGAGACCGTGATCGGCCTGACCGTGGTCGCGGTCGGCACGTCCCTGCCCGAACTCGCCGCTTCGATCGCCGCCGCGCTGCGCGGCAATTCGGGCCTGGCGCTGGGCAATGTCGTGGGATCGAATATCTACAATATCCTGCTGATCGGCGGGGCGACCATGAGCATCGCTCCCTTCCCGCTGCCTGTCGATCTTGCCGGGGTGCAGATGGCGTTGCTGACCGCGAGCGCGTTGGTCCTGCTGGCCCTGCTGTGGAGGGCGAAGCGGATTGGACGGGGGACGGGAGCGCTGCTGGTCGCCGCCTTTGCCGGCAACGTGGTGCTGGTTTTTTCCTAGCCTGGCATATCGAGCGACAAGGCGAGTCCTCGGCGCAACACCACCCCATCTGGAGTCCTCGGCGTGCCTGCGGACTCCATATCTTGATATGGCCTCGTTTCGTTCTGCGACGATCACCTTTCCTTAACCACGATCCCTCAGGATTTACCGGGTTGACGAGGACTCCGCTTGGACTCATGCCTGTGGATAACTTTGAGATCGGCAAGGCGCAGGGGAGACGAAACGTGGGCGTGTTGGAGAAGGCTGAACTGCGTGCCGCGGCGGAAGACAACACCGCCGGAGCAGCGCGCGCGGACCTGCCTCTCGGCACGATCCTTGCCGGGGATTGCATCGAGGCGATGCGCACGCTGCCGGACAATTCGATCGATTGCGTGTTCGCCGATCCGCCCTACAATCTGCAACTCGGCGGAGAGCTCAACCGGCCTGACGGCAGCCAGGTCGATGCCGTCACCGACGAATGGGATCGCTTCGATTCCTTCCGGGCCTATGACGATTTCACGCGGAACTGGCTTACCGAAGCGCGGCGGGTGCTCAAGCCCGACGGTTCGCTCTGGGTGATCGGCAGCTATCATAACATCTACCGGGTCGGCGCGATCCTGCAGGACACCGGCTTCTGGATCCTCAACGATATCGTTTGGCGCAAGACCAATCCGATGCCCAATTTCAAGGGCACGCGCTTCACCAATGCGCACGAAACGCTGATTTGGGCGAGCATGGGCGAAAAGGCGCGTTATCATTTCAATTACCGCGCGATGAAGACGCTGAACGACGAATTGCAAATGCGCAGCGACTGGGTGATACCAATCTGTGCCGGAGGGGAGCGGCTCAAGGAAAACGGGAGGAAAGCCCACCCGACGCAGAAGCCCGAGGCGCTGCTCTACCGCGTGCTGCTGGCGACGACCGAGCGGGGCGACGTGGTGCTCGATCCCTTCTTCGGCACCGGCACGACCGGGGCGGTGGCGAAGCGGCTTGGCCGAAACTGGATCGGCTGCGAGCGTGAAGGTTTCTACCGCGAGGTCGCGCTGAAGCGCATCGGGAAGGAATTGCCGCTCGACGAGAGCGCGCTGACCACGATGCAGTCGAAGAAATCCGCGCCCCGGGTCGCGTTCGGGACGCTGGTCGAGAACGGACTGATCGCGCCCGGCACGAAGGTGTTCGACAAGAAGCGCCGCTGGTTCGCGGTCGTCCGGGCGGACGGCTCGCTCGATTGCGCGGGGAAGGTCGGCTCGATCCACGGTCTCGGCAAGGACCTGCAGGGCGCGCCGTCCTGCAATGGCTGGAGCTTCTGGCATTACGAGAAGGGCGGCGAGATCGTTCCGGTAGATGCCGCGCGCCAGCTCTACCTGCTTGCGAGCGAAGACTGAGGTGAGTTCGGTCTATCTCCACCCTGTCGCGCTTTCCCCCGGGCCCCAGGCGGAGGCGGGCGAGCAAGGCCCGGGCGCGATCAGGCTGGGTGGTTCGATGGCCTATGCGAGCCGCTTCGCACTGGTCCTGCGCGAAAACGACGTGGTTCGCGATCGGCGGGTCTTCGGTGTGGCGGATGCCGAGCGTGTCTTCGACAGACTCGGCCCCCTCGAGGAAGCCGAGGCGCGGCGCCAATGGGCGAATCTCGCCCGCGTCCATCCGCCGATCCGGGCGGACGAGAGGGTCATCAGGCTCGACCAGCCGCAGGTCATGGGCGTGCTCAACGTCACACCCGACAGTTTCAGCGATGGCGGGGCCTATCACGACGATATCGACGCTGGCCGCACCCACGCCGCGGAGATGCTCGAGGCGGGCGCTGCGATCATCGATATCGGCGGGGAAAGCACGCGCCCGGGGGCGGAAGCGACCTTCGAGACCGAGGAGATCGAGCGGGTGGTCCCGGCGGTCCGGTATTGCGCGGCGATGGGCGCGGCGATCAGTGTGGATTCGCGCCGCGCCGGCGTCATCGAACAGGCACTGGCGGCGGGCGCCAGTATCGCCAACGACGTTTCGGCGCTGCGCTACGACCCGCGCACCAGTGAAGTCGTCGCGGCCTATGGCTGCCCGGTCGTGCTCATGCATGCGCCGGGCACGGGCGACGACTTGCACAAGGGCGGCGGGTATGACGATGTGGTGAGCGAGGTGTTCGATTTCCTCCGTCTCGCCCGCGACAAGGCGATCGCCGGCGGCATCGCCGAAGAGAATATCCTGCTCGACCCGGGCATCGGCTTCGGAAAGTCTCTCGGCGACAATCTGGCCCTGCTCAATGCCCTTCCGCTGTTCCACGCGCTCGGCTCGCCGCTGCTCGTCGGAGTGAGCCGCAAGCGCATGATCGGGGCGTTGTCGAACGAGGAAGGACCGCAGGACCGTCTTGCCGGCTCGATCGCGCTGGCGGTGAAGGCGATGGAGGCGGGGGTGCACATCCTGCGCGTCCACGACGTCGCCGAGACCGTGCAGGCGCGCAATGTGTGGCGTGGGCTGAGGGATGCGGCGCTGACCGATTTCAGCGGTTTGCCGGCACTCGCCTGAAGGGTTGCCCGTTGTCGCAATCGCGTCATGGAGACGCGGCACAGGACAGTCTGTCGATTCAATCCCGTAGATTTCCAGGACTCACGCTCATGCGCTTTCCCCTGCTTCTCGCCGTGGCTTCGGCCGCCGCTCTCGCCCCGCTTTCAGCCCATCCCGAAGTCGACCTTTCCGCCGAGGACATGCTGGCGCCCTATTACGCCAAGCTCGAGCGCCAGATCGACCTGCCCGTCGCGCCGCCCGGAGCGGCGCTTGCCGAGGACACGGTGCTGACCCGGATCGGGGTCGGCAGTTGCAATCACCAGAATCGTTCGCAGCACATGTGGGCGCAGATCGCGGCGGCCGACCCGCAGCTTTTCCTCTTCATCGGCGACAACAATTACGGCGACAACGGCTGGGCGGGCGACGCCGCGCTCGGCTCCCTGCGCGCGGCCTATGCCAAACAGGCCGAAACCCCCGAACTCGCCACCTTTCGCAAGGCCGTGCCGATGATGGCGGTGTGGGACGACCATGATTACGGCTTCAACGATGCGGGCGCGAGCTTCAGCCCCCGGCGATGGTCCGAGACGATTTTCGAAACCTTCTGGGGCTCCGGCGAGGAGGTCCGCTCACGCCCGGGCGTCTATTCGTCGCGCCTGGTCGGCGAGGAGGGGCGGCGCGTCCAGGTCATCCTGCTCGACACGCGTTTCTTCCGTTCCGATCTCGAGGAAATGCCCTATCAGCGCCCGCGCCCGCCGCTCGGCCCTTATGTCCCGAGCAGCGACCCCGACAAGACAATGCTGGGCGAGGCGCAGTGGAGGTGGCTCGAAGCGGAGCTGGCAAAGCCCGCCGATTTCCGGATCGTGGCAAGCTCGATCCAGATCCTGACCGATGCGCACGATTATGAAAGCTGGGAAAACCTGCCGCTCGAACGCGCCAAGCTCTACCGCCTGCTCGCCGCGCGCGAGGAAAGCGGGCTGGTGCTGCTTTCGGGCGACCGGCACGCGGGCGGCATCTACACCGACACGCCTGATGAGGCCGGTGGCGAGCAATTGTGGGAGCTGACCAGTTCCTCGCTCAATCTCGCGTTCAACGACACCGCGAGCAACACCGCGCGCGAACCCGATCCGAAGCGGCTCACCGACTTCATCTCGGAGGAGAATTTCGGGCTGATCGACATCGACTGGGAGGCGCGAACCTTCACCGTCGCCTTGCGCGGCAACCAGGGCGAGGAGCGCGCCAGCCGGACCGTGAAGTGGTGACCGGCCTGCGCTAGAGGGTGTAGCCGCCGTCCGACACCATGACGTGTCCCGTGACGTTGGCGGCGGCATCGCTCAGCAGGAAGAGGATCGTCTCGGCCATTTCGGCGGCGGTCGCGAAACGGCCCGAAGGCGTGGTCTTCGCCATCGCTGACAGCGTCGCCTCGCGGCCATGTGCCTCGACCGAGCGCTGGAAGTCCTGCGAGGATTCCCAGATCGCGGTGTCGACACCGCCCGGTGCGATGGCGTTGACGCGGATGCCCTGCGCCGCGCCCTCGACCGCGGCGATGCGCGCCATGTGCGCGGCCGCCGCCTTAGAGACGCCATAGGGGCCGATCCCCGGCACGGGCTTGAGCGCGGTGGTCGAGGAGACGACCACCGCGCTCCCGCCTGTTTCGCGCATCGCGCGCATCGCGGTCGAGAGCGTAAGGAAGGCCCCGTCGAGATTGACGTCCATCACCCGCCGCCAGGCCGCTAGGTCGAGCTCCGTCAAGGCCCCGCCTGCGCCGATCCCGGCATTGACGATGGCATGGTCGAGGCCGGCGAGGTCGGGCTCGAGCTTCGCCCAGAGTTCCGGGTCCGCGACGCTGCCGATGACGGGCACGACCTCGCAATCGCCGAGCGAGAGCTGGTCGAGACCATCGGGCTTGATGTCGTTGAGGAACAGCCTCGACGCACCGCGCGCGGCGAGAGTTTCGGCGCAGGCCGCGCCAATTCCGGAGCCGGCGCCGGTCACGAGCGCGCTGCACCCATCGAAATCGCGTCGTGTGTCGATCATGCAGGGGGGCTAGTGCGGGCCTCCCGCGCGATCAAGCGGTGTTTCAGGCCGCGTTGTCGATCCCGAGGTCGGACAGCTTGCGATAGAGCGTCGAGCGCCCGATCCCAAGCCTGCGGGCGACTTCGGTCATGCGCCCGCGATAATGACCGATGGCAAGCCGGATGACGTCGGCCTCGATCTCCTCGAGCGGGCGCAGGTTGCCGTCTTCGGTATAGAGCATCACGCCCGCGCCCTCTTGGAAGGCGGGGGCTGCAGCCTCGCCGCGCTCGCCGAGGAGTTCGGCGAGCTGGGGAAAGCTCTCCGCCGTCAGGGTCTGGCCCTCGCAATAGACCGCCGCGCGGAACAGCACCGATTGCAGCTGGCGCACATTGCCCGGCCAGTCATAGGCCGCGAGCAGCGACAATGCACTGTCAGAAATCGAAAGATGGTTGAGGCCCGGCTGTTCGCCGATCCGAGCGAGGAAATGGCGGGTGAGTGCGGGAATGTCGCTTGTTCGCTCGCGCAGCGGCGGCAGGACGATCCGCGTCGCCGACAGACGCCTGGCGAGTTCGCTGTCGAAGGCACCCTTTCCGGCCCCGTCGCCGACGATCGCGGCGAGCGGGATATTGCTGGCGACGAACAGGCGCATGTCGATGCGATAGCCGTAACTCGCGCCGACCGGGCGCACGATGCCGCTCTCGAGCGCTTCGGCAAGACGTTTCTGCACGCTCGGCGAGAGGCGGTCGACTTCGTCGAGGACAAGCGTACCCCCGTCGCAATGCTGGAGCGCGCCGATCTGGCGATCGAATGCACCGGGAAAGGCGCCTGGCTCGTGTCCGAAAAGGACCGATTCGAGTGATCCGGGGGGGATGCTCGCGACATTCACGATTCGCAGCGGCTCTTTCGCGCGCGGGCTGGCCTGATGCATCGCGCGCATCAGCATTTCCTTGCCCGTCCCGCTTTCGCCCTCGATCAGGGCATGGCCGTGCCCGCGCGCGGCCTTGGCGGCCTGGGCGAGGGCGGTGCGGAAACCGGGCGCTGTTCCGATCATAGCGTCGAAATCGAGATCGGCGCCCATTTTCTCGGTCAGAGGGGCGAGTTCGTCGCGCTGGCTTTCGCGCGCCGTGACGGCGCGCAGGGCTTCGATCAGCCGGTCGGGCGAGATGGGCTTGACGAGATAATCGCTCGCGCCCGCGCGCATCGCCTCGACCGCGAGAACGGGCGAAGCGCTGGTTGTCAGCATCAGGATCGGCAAGGCCGGGCGGCGCTGCTTGAGCTCGGCGATGAGTGCGCAGGCATCGTCGCCCGGGACCCACTGGTCGAGCAGGATGGCGGATAGCTGCATACCTTGGCGCGTGCCGAGCATGGCGACCGCGGTTTCGGCATCGGGCGCTACGATGGTGCGCCAGCCGCCGCGTGCAGCGATCGCGCAGATCAGGCGGCTCTGCGCCGGTTCGTCGTCGATGAGCATTACGATGCGCGGCGCGGCGTCTTCCTCGCCCGCGCAATCGCCCGCACCCTCCGCGCTTTCGGCCCCGGCAGCAAGCTGCCGATTCACATCCGGGATCGCTTTATCCGACATCGGCGTATGCCCATGCTCCCTCGATGCCCCGGTAGAACCGTCCCGGGGTGAAACGCCGGTCCGGTTTACGCTTTGCGGGTAAAGACGGGATTAAGCCTGTTGGATTGGGCCACGAAGGGCGCGTCCGGCTAGAAAGGCGCGATTCGCTGGCTCGACGGTCTTGAGCGCAGCGGGCGGGTCGGATAACGCGCTGCCTATCATTTTTCCGGGCAACCTTTTGCTCAAAAGATCGTTAGGCACTTCCAAGGGGAATATCGCAAGATGGCAACGCACGACATGGACAAGGCACGCTCGACCTACGAGTCGTTCATGACCGCGCTCAAATGGGCCGTTCCGGTCATTGGTCTCATAACCCTTTTCGTCGTCTCGCTCATCGCCGGATAATCGCGCGCAACAACTGGCCGAAAACCTGGGGGGCCTTAGTGAAGATCGCAGTCCTGAAAGAACGCGCCGACGGGGAAACCCGCGTCGCGGCAACGCCGGAGACGGTGAAGAAGTTCATCGGCCTCGGCAATGAGGTCGCGCTTGAGGAAGGGGCTGGGGCAACCGCGTCGATCACCGACGAGGCCTTTGCGGAAGCGGGGGCGATACTCGGCGATGCGGCTGCGACCGTCAAGGACGCGGACATCGTGCTCGGTGTGCAGGCCCCCGAGGCGGCGCTGCTTGCCGGCGCGAAACCGGGCGCGTGGGTGGCCGCGCTGTTCGACCCTTTCCAGCAGGGCGAGCGGGTCGAAGTCTATGCCAAGGCCGGGCTCGAGGCGCTTTCGATGGAGTTCATGCCGCGCATCACCCGTGCGCAGTCGATGGACGTTCTTTCCAGCCAGTCGAACCTCGCCGGGTACAAGGCAGTGCTTGCTGCGGCAGACGAATATGGCCGCGCGTTCCCGATGATGATGACCGCGGCGGGCACGGTGCAGGCCGCTCGTTGCTTCGTGATGGGTGTGGGCGTCGCGGGCCTGCAGGCGATCGCCACGGCCAAGCGCCTCGGCGCTCAGGTTTCGGCGACCGATGTTCGCCCCGAAACCGCCGAACAGATCACCTCGCTCGGTGCCAAGGCGGTCTTTGCCGAGGGGCTCGAGGCGGCGGGCGAAGGCGGCTATGCGGCCGAGCTTACCGATGAACAGAAGGCCAAGCAGGCCGAACTCGTCAGCGAACATATCGCCAAGCAGGATCTCGTCATCACCACCGCTCTGATCCCGGGGCGCAAGGCGCCCGTGCTGGTCACCGACGCACAGATCGCGACGATGAAGCCCGGCAGCGTGATCTTCGATCTCGCAGTCGCGCAGGGCGGCAATGTCGAAGGCTCGAAGCCGGACGAGGTCGTTGTTAAGCACGGCGTGAAGGTCATGGGCTTTTCGAACACCCCCGCGCACCTTGCGGCCGATGCCTCGGCCCTGTTCGCGCGCAACCATTTCAATTTCCTCTCCGCCTTCTGGGACAAGGAAGCGGGCAAGCCGCAGCTCGACGAGGAAATCGGCGATGCGATCCGGCTGACAAAGGGCGGCGAAGTGGTGAACGCGAGGCTGAAGGGGTGAATCTACCCCTCGCCGCCGCTGCTCTATCGTACGCTGTGCTTCCGGCCCTCGCGGGCGCCGTGGAAGGTGCACCACCGCATCCGGTCGAGGGCGACTGGACGGTCGATCTGAGGCTGTCGTTGGATGACGCGCCCTACAGCCAGCCGATGGAAATCCGGCTTTCGTCCGATCGCAAAATCCGCGGAAGCTTCTACGGCTCGCAGATCGAAGCCGGACGGCTCGGCGAAGCGCAGGGTCGCTCCTGTATCGCTTTCAGGACCCGCGACGCTTCCGGGGCCTATCATCACGCCGCCTGTCTCGTCGACGACACGCTCGTCGGTCAGAGCTGGAGCGAAGGTCGCGATTTCGTCAACCCGTGGACCGCAGAACGGAAAGAATAATGGACTTCATTTCAATCCTCTCGATCTTCGTGCTGGCGTGTTTCGTCGGCTATTACGTGGTGTGGTCGGTCACCCCGGCGCTGCATACGCCGCTCATGGCGGTGACGAACGCGATTTCCTCGGTGATCGTGGTCGGCGCGCTGATCGCTTCCGCCGAAGCGGGTAGCGATGTTGCCAAGTATCTGGGCCTTGCCGGCGTGGTGCTTGCGAGCATCAACATCTTCGGCGGTTTTGCGGTGACCGAGCGCATGCTCGCCATGTACAAGAAGAAGGAGAAGTGAGGATGGGCCGTTTCGTCACTTCCCTCGGCCCGGTGCTCGGCCTTGCCGGGCTGGCCTCCCTTGCCGCCAGCCCCGCTCATGCCGCGACCGCGGCCGAAGGCGTATCTGCATGGGTCCCGCTCGCCTACTTGATTGCGGGTGTTTTCTTCATCCTCGCCCTGCGCGGGTTGTCGCATCCCTCCACCAGCCGGGCGGGCAACCGCAACGGAATGATCGGCATGGTGATCGCGGTGGCGACCACGCTGGTCACCCACGACATTGCCAATATCGTCGAGATCGCGATTGCCATCGCCATCGGCGGGGTGGTCGGATTCGTCATTGCGCGGCGCATCGCGATGACGGCGATGCCCGAATTGGTCGCGGGCTTTCACTCGTTGGTCGGGATGGCCGCCGTGCTCGTGGGCTTTGCCGCTTGGCTCAACCCGGGCGCGTTCGGCATTCTCGACGATACAGGACAGATCCTGCTCGTCAGCCGGATCGAGCTTGGCCTCGGCATTGCGATCGGGGCGATCACCTTTTCCGGTTCGGTCATTGCCTTTCTCAAGCTTTCGGGGCGGATGAGCGGTTCGCCGATCCTCCTGCCCGCCCGGCACATCATCAATCTCGGGACGCTCGCTGCGATCCTGGTGCTGATCGGGCTCTATGCCGTCTCCCCGCAGGGCGCGGCCGGTGAAGGCTGGATGATCCTTGCGATCGCGGTGCTCGCTTTCGTCATCGGCTTCCTGCTGATCATTCCGATCGGCGGGGCCGACATGCCGGTCGTCGTCTCGATGCTGAACTCCTATTCCGGCTGGGCCGCGGCCGCGATGGGCTTCACCCTCGGCAACACCGCTATGATCATCACCGGCGCGCTGGTCGGCTCTTCCGGTGCGATCCTCTCCTACATCATGTGCCGGGCCATGAACCGCAGTTTCATCTCGGTCATCGCCGGCGGCTTTGGAGCGGACGATGCGGGCGGCGCGGGCGGCGAGGCGCGCGAGGTACGGCCCTACAAGCAGGGCAGCGCGGACGACGCCGCCTTCATGCTCGAACAGGCGGAAAAGGTCATCATCATTCCCGGCTACGGCATGGCGGTGGCGCAGGCGCAGCACGCGCTGCGCGAGATGGCCGAACTGCTCGAGGAAAAGGGTGTCGAGGTCAAATACGCGATCCACCCCGTCGCGGGGCGCATGCCCGGCCACATGAACGTGCTGCTGGCCGAAGCGAGCGTCGATTATGACAAGGTGTTCGAGCTGGAGGACATCAACTCCGAATTCGCCAATTGCGACGTCGCCTTCATCATCGGCGCGAACGACGTGGTGAACCCGGCGGCGAAGACCGACAAGTCCTCGCCGATCTTCGGCATGCCCGTGTTCGATGTCGACAAGGCGCGGCAGGTCTTCTTCATCAAGCGGTCGATGGGCGGGGTCGGCTATGCCGGGGTCGACAACGACGTGTTCTACATGAACCAGACCACTATGCTGCTCAGCGACGCGAAGAAGATGGTCGAGGAAATCGTCAAGGCGCTCGACTAGCATGGCGGGCGAAGGCGGCAAGGGCGTGCGTCCCATGCGCCTCCTCGCGATCCTCGTCGCCATCGTCGTCATCGCGGCGGGCGCATGGCTTGTCCTGCGCGAGGACGGCGTGCTCGAACAGGTGACCGCTGCCCGGGTCGAGGACGCTCTGGTTGCGAACGGCATGCCCGCGCCCATGGCCGAATGCATGGGCGAGCGGCTCGTCGACCGGCTCACGATCGGGCAGTTGCGCAGGCTGGAACGCCTTTCGCCCGAAGAAGGCGAAAGGGCGGTGCCGCGTTCCGTGCGCGAGGCGCTGGACCGGCTCGGACGGGTCGACGATCCCGAGGCTGTCGAAGCGCTCGCGACCACGGCGGCGGGCTGCGGGGTGCAATTGCTGCGCGAGCGATTCTGACACCTTGCCTTGTCCTGGGCCCTTGCGCACAGTGGCGCAAAGGAAGGGACCAGAATGATCAGACTTTCGCTCGCCGCCGCCTTGCTCGCTTGCACCATTCCAGGCGCAACCCATGCCCAGACCGCCGATGCCTCAGGCGAGCGTGTCGGGACCGAATACATGGTCTTCGAGGCGGAGACCAACGAGCCTGCGAAGTCGCATTTCCTGCGTGGTCTCGCCCTGCTGCACAATTTTGAATATCGCCGCGCGGCGAAAGCCTTCCGCGAGGCGCAGGCGGCCGATCCCGAGTACGTCATGGCCTATTGGGGCGAGGCGATGACGCACAACCACCCGCTATGGGAGGAACAGGACCGCGACGCCGCGCGCGCCATTCTCGCCCGGCTCGCTCCGACGCGCGAAGCGCGCGCCGTCAAAGCGCGCAACGCGCTTGAGTCGGCGTGGCTCGACGCTCTGGAAACGCTTTATTCCGATCAAGGCACCAAGGAAGAGCGCGACCTCGCCTATCTTGCGAAGATGCGCGCCATGCTGGCCGATTATCCCGACGACATCGACGTGCGCGCCTTCACCGGGCTTGCCGTGCTCGGCTCTTCCCACGGAGGGCGGCAGGTTCCGATCTACATGGCGGCGGCGGGAATCCTCGAACCCGGTTTCATGACGCATGAGCGGCATCCGGGCATTCTCCACTACCTCATCCATTCCTATGACGACCCGGTCCACGCCCCGCTCGGCGAACGCATGGCAGAAAGGTATGCGACGGTCGCGCCGGATGCGGGCCATGCCCAGCACATGGTGAGCCACATCTTCCACGCCCTTGCCGACTGGGAGGCATCGGAAGCGGCGAACATCAAGGCCGATGCCGTGGTCGATCGCCAGCGCATCGCTGCGGGGCGCGCGCCCTCCGATTGCGGACACTACAATGAATGGCTTGTCTATGCCCTCCTCCAGCAGGGCAAGGATGCGAGCGACCGTGTGGCGGCCTGCCGCGCGGTGGCCGAGAGCGGCGAGCCTGCCTATGGCCCCGTCCGCAGTTACAGCGTGATGGCCGCATGGCAGGCGGTCGATACCGGCAAATGGCCCGAACCGATTGACGAGGAGGCGCGTGCTTTCCTGCTCCCGCGCCTGACACTCACCCATGTCGAGGCGCTGCGTCGCCGGGAGGATCCCGATGCCGTCGCAGCCGCGCTTGCCGAAATGCGGCGCGATGCCGCGGCGGTTCCCGACCTCCTCGCACGCATGGCGCCCGATGATCGCAGCACGATGCCGTGGGTCGAACGCGCGATCGCGCAGGTCGAGGCGGTTCGCCTGCTCGCTGAGGGCGATGCGCAAGGCGGCCTTGCCGCGCTGCGCGCTGCGGCCGAGGCCGAATCCGCTCTGCCAACCGTGTTCGGTCCGCCCGCCATGCCCAAGCCGAGCTGGGAACTGCTCGGCGAGGAATTGCTGGCGCTCGGGCGAAGGGACGAGGCGGCGGAAGCGTTCCGCAATTCGCTTCGCTTCGCTCCGGGTCGGCGGCTCTCGATGCAGGGTCTCAAGGCGGCTACGGGCACCTGAAGCCTTGTCAGCGCTCCCTTTTATGGGCCAGATAAGCGGTAACGGAGGGAGAGAAACAATGAGAAGATTGGCCCTTGGCGCGCTGTTGCTGTTGTCGACCGCGCCGCTCGCCGCCGAAACGCACACCATCGCGCCCGGAAAGGGTGCGCAAGAGCGCCTGCAGGAGGCGCTCATCCTTGCCCGGCCGGGCGACGAGATCGTGCTCGAGGCGGGGCGCTACACGCTCACCGACGGGCTCAGCCTCGATGTCGATGGCGTGACGGTGCGCGGGGCGGGTCCGGCGCTCAGCGTGCTCGATTTCACCACCCAGCAAGGCGCGGGCGAGGGGCTTCTCGTGACTTCCGACGAGGTTACCCTGCGTGATTTCGCGCTCGAAAATCCCAAGGGCGACGGGATCAAGTCGAAAGGCGCGGACAATATCGTCTATCACCGCATCCGCGTGACCTGGACCGGAGGGCCGAAGCCGGAGAACGGCGCCTACGGCATCTACCCTGTCGAAAGCACCGGCGTGCTCGTCAGCCATTCCGAAGTCTCGGGCGCGTCGGACGCAGGGATCTATGTCGGCCAGTCTAAGAAGATCACCGTGCGCAATTCCATCGCGACCGACAATGTCGCCGGGATCGAGATCGAGAACAGCCGCGATGCGATCGTCACCGACAATTACGTGAGCCGCAATACCGGCGGCATCCTCGTCTTCGACCTGCCCGGCCTGCCGGTCATGGGCGGAGGCAACGTGCTGGTGAAGAACAACCTCGTCTCAGGCAACAACACGCCCAATTTCGCGCCTCCGGGCAATATCGTGGGCGGCGTGCCGCGCGGCACGGGTATCATGGTGATGGCGAACGAGAAGGTCTGGGTCGAGGACAACGTGGTGATGGACAATCCCACCGCGCCCTTCATGGTGATCGCCTATACGCAAGGGTTCGACGATGCCCGCTACAATCCCTATCCGCGCGAGGTGGTGATCGCGGACAATACGGTCGATGCGGGCGCGACCGATCCCGATCTTCCGGGCGGCGAGATGCTGCTCGCCGCGTTCGGCGGCACTCTTCCGCCACTGGTCAGCGATGGATTGTCCGATCCGGGCAGCCCGGACATTGCCGCGCTTGCCACCCATCCCGACATTCGCGGCTGGTCGCTCAATCTGTCGCGGCAGGGCCAGCCGCTTGCCGAGGCGCAGCCGGGCCCGCTCGACGTGCCGGCCTATACATCGCCCTGGGACATGGGCGAGATCGGCGCGCCTGCGGATCTGGAGGCGCGGCTGCAGTGAAGCACTCGTTCTGGCTTCTTGCCGCCGGCGCCGCCGCGCTGGCCTGCGGCCTGACGCTTTCCCCCCGCCTCGATGCCCTGCCGCCGCCCTTTATCAACGATGCGGCGATCCGGGGCGAGGTGCAGGCGGACGGGGAGGTGCGCGCCATGCCGCGCACCCTTGCCGAATACGGTTTCTTCCTCGACCGGGCCGCGCGCCTTCCTGACGAGCGCCTGATTGCCTATGAACTCAACACCCCGTTATGGTCCGACGGGGCGGACAAGCTGCGTTATGTCTACGTGCCCGAAGGCGAAGCGATACGACCGGATGCGGACGGGCTGCTGCAATTCCCGGTCGGCACGGCGATCATCAAGACATTCGCTTTCGGCGAGGGCGCGGATCAACGCTATATCGAAACGCGCCTGCTGCTCCACCGCGCCGATGGCTGGCTGGCTTTGCCCTATCGCTGGAACGAGGAACAGACCGAAGCAAGGTTGGCTGTGGCTGGCGCAAGGATTCCGATCACGACACCCGCCGGTGAAACGATCAGTTACCGGATCCCGAACAAGAACCAGTGCAAGACTTGCCATTCGAAGGGCGGCGCGGTGATCCCCATCGGACCGAAGGCGCGCAACCTATCGGCCGGGTGGCTCGCCGAAATGGAGCGGGCCGGCATGCTCACGGCCATGCCCGAAGGCCACGACACCCTGCCCCGGTGGAACGCGTCGACGCGCGGCGATGTCGCGGCTCTTGCCCGGGCCTATCTCGATGTGAATTGCGCCCATTGCCATCAGCCGGGCGGGGCCGCTTCGAACTCCGGACTGGACTTGCGCTGGGAGCAGGAGGATCCCCACGCTCTGGGCATAGGCAAGCCTCCGGTTGCTGCAGGTCGCGGCGCCGGCGGACTGCGCTTCGGTATCGCCCCCGGCGATCCCGATGCCTCCATCCTCGCCTACCGGATGCAATCCGCCGAGCCCGGGGTCGCCATGCCCGAACTGGGCAAGCAGACGGTCGACCATGACGGCGTCGATGTCGTGCGCCGCTGGATTTCGGAGATGCCGCTGCAATGAAATGGGCCATTCGCATCGCGCTCGCCCTGGTCGCGGTACTCGTCATCCTGTTCCTGGTCTTTCGCACGCCCGATACCGATGCGCAGGCGATGCGCGCGAAATATGGCGGCGAGCCATCGCAATTCATCGAGATCGGCGGAGATACAGTGGTCCACCTGCGTGACACCGGGCCGCGCGATGCCTTGCCGATCGTGCTGCTGCACGGCTCGAATTCCGACCTCCACACATGGGACGAATGGGCCGCCGGGCTGGAGGACGAATACCGCGTGATCCGTTTCGACCAGGTCGGCCACGGCCTGACCGGCCCCGATCCGGACGGCGATTACAGCCGCGCCAATTACACCGAGGATGTGCGTGAAGTGGCCGATGCACTCGGGCTCGACCGCTTCGTCGTCGGTGGCAATTCGATGGGCGGCAAGCACGCCCTCGCTTTTGCCGCGACTTACCCTGAGCGGGTGGACGGCCTCGTCCTCGTCGATGCAAGCGGCGGGCCGATGCTACGCGACGAGATCGAGGCGGAAGAGGAGCAGGAGGATGGCGGCAATATCGGGTTCGCCATTGCGCAGATGCCCGGCATCAACCGGATCGTCACCCAGATCACCCCGCGCTCGCTGATCGAAAGCAGCCTTGAGCAAAGCGTGTCGGTCGAATCGGTGGTGAGCGACGAGGTGATCGACCGGTATTGGGAATTGCTGCGCTATCCGGGCAACAGGCAGGCGACGCTGGAACGCTTTTCGGGTGAATATGACCCTCTGACCGAGGCCGAGATCGCCGGGATCAATGCGCCCGCATTGATTATATGGGGCAAGGAAGATCGGCTTATCCCGCTTGCCGCCGGGCGCTGGCTCGATCGGGTCATGCCTTCGACGACCCTCGTCGCCTATGATGGGGTCGGCCACCTGCCGCAAAAGGAAGCACCCCGGCGCAGCCTTGCCGCACTGCGTGAATGGCTCGAAGCGCGCGAATTCGTGCCCACGACCGGGAATTAGCCTCGCCTCAACGCATGCTATGGACTGTTTCGGCGCTTCCTCGCTAGAGATCGGCCTGAGGCAGACGGGATCATGGCATGGCTTTGCGCAAACTTGGATTGATCGGCGGGATGAGCTGGGTGTCGACCGGCATCTACTATGATCGCATCAACCGGATCGTCCAGAAACGCGCGGCCCCCATGGCGAGCGCGCCGCTGCTGATCGAAAGCCTCGATTTCGCGCAGCTTTTCGCCCTGCGTGAGGAGAAGGACTGGCAGCGCGCGAGCGAGGTCTTGAGTGAGAGCGCTAAGCGGCTGGAAGAGGCCGGGGCCGAGGCACTCATCATCTGCGCCAATTCGATGCACAAGGTCTATGACGATGTCGCAGGCTCGGTCGGGATCCCGATCCTCCATATCGCTGAATATGTCGGTCGCACGCTCAAGCGGTCGGGCCATGAAAGCGCCGCCCTGATCGGCACGCGCAACGTAATGACCGAAAGTTTCTATCGCAAACGGCTCGTCGCGCACGGGATCGATCTGCTGCCGCCTGACATGAAGAATGTCGAGACGCTCGACAGGATCATCTATGACGAACTGATGGTCGGCAAGGTGAGCCGGGATGCACAGCGCCAGATGAAAACTATCATCACCGCGAAATCGCAGGAAGGCGCCGATGCGATCGTGCTGGCCTGCACCGAGCTCAATCTCGTGGTCGATATCGACGCCAATGTTCTGCCCGTCTTTGACTCGACGCGCATCCACTGCGAGGCGGCCGCGGACTGGGTGCTTGACCAGGAACTCGTCGACTAAAACTCGATTGGCCGCTCTCCAGGCACGGTTGGCCGCATTAGGACAATGCGGCTGATGCCAGGGCCAAACCCCACACCTACTTCCCCCGCAGTTCTTGTCATTCAAATGTAACGACAAGTTCCGGGTCTTCGGGTCGCACCGTTGGCCCAGGGCCTGATGGCCCTTGGGGCCGCTCTCCATCCCCCCAATGCACCCGGGGAGTGGCCCCTTTCCTCCCTTATCCCTCTCACTCGGTCCGAGTTGCCGTTCTGTTCCGGTTGAGCCATTCCGCCCGCTGACCTAAGCGCATGGCCGTGATGAGACGCGCGCCCTATGCAGCCGATCCGTATGCGCATGGCGGGCGCGAATGGACCGGGCGTGCGGGTGACGAAGTACCGCGCGACGAGCAGCGCGGTCCGCGGACCGATTTCCAGCGCGACCGCGACCGGATCATCCATTCGATGAGTTTCCGAAGGCTCAAGTCGAAAACGCAGGTTTTCATCGCGCCCGAAGGCGATCACTACCGAACGCGCCTCACGCACAGCCTCGAGGTCGCTCAGATCGGGCGTGTTATCGCTCGCGCGCTCGGCCTCGACGAGGATCTGACCGAGGCGTTGTGCCTTGCCCACGATCTCGGCCATCCCCCCTTCGGCCATGCCGGCGAAGCGGCGCTGTCCGCTGCCATGCTGCGTCACGGAGGCTTCTGCCACAACGCGCAGGCGCTTCGCACCGTGATGCGGCTCGAAAGTCCTTATCCCGGGCATGAGGGGCTGAACCTGACCTGGGACCTGCTCGAAGGGCTCGCCAAGCATAACGGCCCCGTCACTGCACCGAATTGGGCGCTGGCGGAACTCGACGAGGCCTATCCGCTCGATCTGGGCACATGGCCTTCGCTCGAAGCGCAGGTCGCGGCTGTATCGGACGACATTGCCTATGACAATCACGACATCGACGACGGCCTGCGTGCGGGCTTTCTCGATCTCGAAGACTTGATGCAGCTCGATTCGCTTGCCGACCAATGGCGCAGCGTTGAAAAGCGGTTTCCCGATGCCCCGCGCGAGAGGCTGCTGCGCGAATTGGTGCGTGACCAGATCGGCCTTATGGTCAACGACGTCATCGAGCACACGCGCGCGCATGTGAAGGATATCGCCTCGGTCGCCGAAGTGCGCGCTGCGGGGCGGCAACTCGCCGGATTCTCGCCAGCAATGGCGGCGAGCGAACGCCATCTCAAGCGCTTCATGTACGACAAGCTCTATTACCATCCCGACCAGATTGCCGCTGCCGAGCGCGCACGCGATGTGGTCGCCCGGCTGGTCGCGGCCTATTCGCAGGATTCGAAGCTCATGCCCGCCGAATGGCGGGCGCGCCTGCCCGAGCGCGAACCGCATCGCAGCCGCGTGATCACCGATTTCATCGCCGGGATGAGCGACCGCTTCGCAATCCGCGCCTGCGCGGAGATTTACGGGGAGCGCCCCCTTGGGCTATCCAATGTCTGAACGAGCGCGCCCTTGAGCCGTCCCTTGCGGTCCGAAGCCGACGCCCCGGCGCGCCGTTCCGGCCCCGTGCGGCTCGCGCTGGTCGGGGCGACCGGGCTGATCGGCAGCCGCCTGATCGCGATCTCGAGCGCGGGCGAGGGCTGTCGCATCGTCGGCATTGCCCGGCGCGAGGTTCCGCTGCCAAAGGGCGCGAGGGTCGAAGTCTTCGTCGCAGAACCTGGCAAATGGGGAGAGATCTTCGACGCGGTTCGGCCGCGCGCGCTGATTTGCGCCCTTGGAACGACGTGGAAGAAAGCCGGCCGTGACGAGGCCGCCTTTCGCGCGGTCGATCAGGACCTGATCGTGTCAACCGCGGCAGCAGCGCACGCCGCGGGTATTCCCAACATGGTCCTGATCAGCGCCGCAGGGGCCGACCGCGATGCGAAGAGCCTCTATCTGCGCGTGAAGGGCGAGACCGAAGCCCTGGTCTCGAAAACGGGTTTCCGGCGCCTCGACATCCTGCGCCCCGGCCTGCTCAAGGGCGAACGACAGGGCGACTGGCGGCTTGCCGAACGCCTCGCCCTGATGGCGAGCCCGGTGGTCGAACCCCTGCTGCCGGAAAAATGGGCCGGCTTCCGATCGATCGAGGCCGATATCGTCGCAGAGGCCGCGTTGTTCCTCGCACAGCGGCGCGCCCAGGGGCGTTTCACCCACGACAATGAGGCGATGAAGCGCGCGGCGCGCGAGTGGCGCGCGAAAATGGACTGAAAGGGGACGGAGAATGGATTGGCCCACCCTATTCAATGCGGTGAATCTGATCGCGCTGATCGCATGGGCTGCGCTCATCCTGTTGCCGCGCTGGCCGGCTGTCCTTTCGGGCGTCCTCTATCTCGGCGTGGGCCTGCTCTGCCTGATCTATGCCGTCGCGATGATCGGCGTGGTGAGCGGGGCGATCCCCAATCCCGAAGGGGGCGGAGCCGATTTCACCACGATCGAGGGCGTGCAGGCGATCTTCGCGACGCAAGCGGGCGTCACTATCGGCTGGACGCATTACCTTGCCTTCGACCTTTTCGTGGGCCTGTGGGTTGCGCGCGATGCCGACGCCAAGGCCGTCTCGCGGCTGGTGCAGGCGCCCATCCTGCTTGCGACCTTTATCGCCGGTCCTCTGGGCCTGCTTGTCTGGCTGATTGTGCGCGAGCCCGCCGCGCGAAAGACCGGCCGTTTCAGCTAGTCATCTAGGCGGTGGACCTCGCCCGTCCGTCATGCTTAATCATCGGCCTGTGACCAAGCTGGGAGAGAGCACGGCCATGGCGCGACAAGCCCATCACGACTTTTTTACCTTTGACGAGATCCTCGCCTTCTGGGCGAAGGAACGCCCCGGTCTTTCCGCTTTCGAACAGGAAGGCCGGGTGACGACATTTGCCGAGGCGGACGACCTGACGAAGCGTCTCGTCACGCTCTTTCGCGAACGGGGCGTGGGCAAGGGCGATCGGATCGCCTGGCTCGGCAAGAACGCGGACATGTATTTCCTGCTCTATCTCGCCGCTGCCAGGGTGGGCGCCGTGATGGTGCCGATCGGCTGGCGGCTCGCTGCGCCGGAAATCGCCTACATTCTCAAGGACACGACCGCCAAGCTGCTGTTCGCGGGTGCCGAATTCGTCGACACGGCGAGCAAGGTGGCGGGCGACGTGCCGATGAAACCGCAGGTGATCGAGGCCGAGGCGGCCCGCCGCGAGGCGGCGGCGCTGCCGCCCGCCACCTACGAAGCGCCGGGTGCGGACGAGCCGGTGCTGCAACTCTACACCTCGGGCACGACCGGCAATCCCAAGGGCGCGGTGCTGTCCAATCGCAACCTGCTTGGCCTGCGCAATCCGGGCAACGATGCGGGGCTCGAATGGAATTTCTACGAAAAGGGCGATTGCATGCTGATCGCCATGCCGTGTGCGCATATCGGCGGCACGGGCCTCATGAACATCGCCATCGCCAATGGCGTGCGCAGCCTGGTGCAGGCGGAATTCACGCCCGTCGGCGTGCTCGAGGCGATCGAGAACGGCGCGACCCACATGTTCATCGTGCCGGCCGCGCTGCAGATGGTGGTGCAGCACCCGCGCGCGGCCGAGACCGATTTTTCGAACCTTCGCTATCTCATGTACGGCGCTGCGCCCATGCCGCTCGAACTGCTCAAGGAAGCGGTGCGGACCATGCCGGGGACGAAGTTCCTGCAGGCTTACGGCATGACCGAGACCGCGGGCACGATTTCGATCCTGCCTCCCGAGGATCACAGCCTTGAAGGCAACCAGCGCATGCGCTCTGCGGGCAAGGCCGTGCCGGGGGTGGAGATCGAGGTGAGGGGGCCGGAAAATACCGAGCTTCCCCGAGGCGAGATCGGCGAGGTGTGCATCAAGTCGCCCTCCAACACTGCGGGCTACTGGAAACTCCCCGAAGCGACCGAGAAGACCATCGACGCCGACGAATGGCTGCACACCGGCGATGCGGGCATCATGGACGAGGACGGCTATGTCTATATCCAGGACCGTATCAAGGACATGATCATCTCCGGCGGCGAGAACGTCTATCCGGCCGAAGTCGAGAACGCGATTTTCGGCCACCCTGCAATCGCCGAGGTCGCGGTGATCGGCGTGCCGAGTGAAAAGTGGGGCGAAGAGGTCAAGGCCTGCGTCGTGCCCAAGCCCGGGTGCGAGGTCGAGGAGGGCGAAGTCATCGCCTATGTCCGCGAACGGATCGCCGCGTTCAAGGCGCCCAAAAGCGTCGACATCATCCCCGAAATGCCGCGCAATCCCTCCGGCAAGATCCTGCGCCGCCAGTTGCGCGCGCCCTATTGGGAAGGGCGGGAAAGGCAGGTTTCCTGAGCGTGAAACAGCACGCTCCCGCCACACAGCGCAACCGCGAACCGATCGCGAAGGTGCTTGCTGCTGAATTACCGGGCAGCGGGCGCGTGCTTGAAATCGCCGCAGGGACGGGCGAACACGCGATGTTCTTCGCAGCGCGTTTCCAGGCACTCGAATGGCTGCCGAGCGATCCGTCGCCCGAGGCGCTCGCCTCGATCGAGGCTTGGCGGGAAGACTATGAGGGAGACAATCTGGCCGAACCTGTGCTGCTGGACGCGGCGCGGCGAGACTGGCCGGTGGATCGTGCCGACGCGATCCTGTGCATCAACATGGTGCATATTAGCCCATGGAAAGCGAGCACGGGTCTGTTCGACGGTGCGGCGCGGCTGCTCGAGAAGGGCGCGCCGCTGATCCTGTACGGCCCTTTCTTCGAGCCGGACGTCGAGCCCGCCCCGTCCAATCTCGATTTCGACCGATCGTTAAAGGCGCGCGATCCGCGCTGGGGTATACGCGACCTTGCCGAGATCGATCGGCTCGCCGAACGCAGCGGGTTCACCCGCACCGCGCGGTGCGAAATGCCCGCCAATAACCTGACGCTGGTCTATCGCCGCAAGTGATGCGTGTCAGTCGATCGCGCGCTTGCCCGCGCGGCCGACCGATTTAACGTCTTCGCCGAGCCCTTCGACGGTGTTGCACGCGGCGGTCGTGGTGAGAAGCGCGCCGAGCAGGGCGACGCCGAGAAGCTTCAGTTTCATGCGATTGGACCTCTTCGATGCAAGGGAGTGCGCCTATCGAAATTGGCACTACGGGCGTGAAAGGCAACAAAAAAGGACCCGCCTGACCGGGCGGGTCCCTAGTGCCGTAGGCGGCACCATCAGATTTCCTCTTCGACCTCGTTAGAAGCGGATTCGAGGTCTTCGCCTGCACCTTCGACAGTGTTGCAGGCGGCGGCGGTGAGGGTCAGCGTGCTCGCGGCGATGGCGATGAAAGTCCTGCGGATCATGGGTTTGGCTCCTTTTCGTTGCACACCCAACCAAGAAGCGCGACCTAACCGCGTTCCGAAACTGCGACGGGTTGGGCGCGAGAGCGGGCGAGTTGCCGTTCGCGCCAGGCGATGAGCGCGCCCGCCCCGATGATGAGCGGGGCCCCGATCCACAAGCTCGCGGGCGCGGCTCGGCCGAACACCTGCCACCCGTACAAAGTCGCCCAGAGCAGCGAGGTGTAATCCATCAGCAGGATCACAGCCGCCGAACCGAACCGCAATGACGTGGTAAGCAATATCTGTGCGAGCGCCCCGCACAGCGCCATGGCGAGGATGATCCCCCAGGTTTCCAGATCGTGGACGCCCGAAACGAAGGGGAGGGAAAGCGCCATCAGCGGAGCGGTGATGGCGGAAAACCAGAACACGATGCTCCACGGGGTCTCGGTCGTGTTGAGGTCCTGCACCTGGAAACTGATCAGCGCGACGAGGAACGCCGCGATGAGGCCCACGGCGGCTCCAAGCGGATTGATCGCGCTGCCCTCGGCAAGCCCGAAACCTGGGGAGGTGATGACGAGCACGCCCGCAAATCCGAGTGCCACCGCGCTCCAGCGGTAACGCCCGACTTTTTCGCCAAACAGCACGACCGATATCACCACCGCGAAAAAGGGCGCGGTAAAACTGATCGCGGTCGCTTCGGGCAGGGGCAGCAGCATGACCGCGCCATAGACGAACATCATGCCGGTGATACCGTAGGCTGCGCGCCTTGCGTGTGCCCCGATCCGTTTCGTGCGGATGGTCGAAAGTCGGCCCCAGGCGGCGAGCAGCCCCGCGACTGCTAGAACGGTGAGCGCCTGCCGCCAGAAAATCAGTTCGAGCAGGTGCGCTCCGCGTTCGCCGGCGAGCTTGACCAGCATTCCCATGGTCGCGAGTACGACTGCGGTCGCAAGGCGGATGGCGAGCGCGAGCAGCGGGCGGGGGCGGGCGATCGAGCCATCCATCCTTGCGCGACTTAGGCTCCCAATGGGATTGCGCAAGCGCCGAGCGCGCCTAAATGCGCTGGAGACCGCCCGGAGCGCCCGCCATGATCGACCTTTTCCATCGCCTTCTTCTCGCGAGTGACGCCATGTTGATGGCGATGGCGGGTCTTGTCTTCTGGTTGGTCGCCGGTTTTGCGGCGCTGATGGAAAAGCGAAGGGTGAGGAAACGTCCTCTCGACCGGCTCGAAGCCGTCGGCTGGGTGCCTTGGACGCCAATCTTCGTCGGTTGCGCGATCATCGGCGGCGGCATGCTCTCTATGAGCGCACCGGTCGTGCTTGGCGAGATAATGTAGGTGCGACTACTGGCAGAAGATCCCGGCGGTGCAAGCGCCGCAAGCGCGGCGGCGCGCCGACCGGTTAGGCCCCAGATACCGGACCTTACGGTCCGGTATCACCTGCCTTAAAGGCAGGCCTCAAGATACGCTTGGTCGAACCCGAATTGCCGTGCCTTTTCCAGCGTGTAGGGGCGCAGGCCCGACGAACGGAATTCGCCCATGATCTTGCCGTCCTCGCTCTCGTCGAGATATTCGAACTTGAACAATTCCTGCGTCACGATCACGTCGCCTTCCATCCCGATCACCTCGGTGATGTTGGTGGTGCGGCGCGAGCCGTCGCGAAGTCGCTTGACCTGCACGATCAGGTCGACGGATTCGGCGATCTGGCGCGAAATGGCCTCCTTGGGGATCTTGATGTCGCCCATCAGGATCATGTTTTCCATACGGCCGAGGCATTCGCGCGGGGAGTTGGCGTGGAGCGTACACATCGACCCGTCGTGACCCGTGTTCATCGCCGCGAGCAGGTCGAAACATTCCGCGCCGCGAATTTCGCCGAGGATGATGCGGTCCGGGCGCATGCGCAGGGCGTTCTTGACGA
Organism: Erythrobacter sp.; assembly: GCF_040217515.1. Lineage (GTDB taxonomy): Bacteria > Pseudomonadota > Alphaproteobacteria > Sphingomonadales > Sphingomonadaceae > Erythrobacter. The sequence continues at coordinate 299,498 of NZ_JAVJPT010000004.1, read as the reverse complement.
GGTCGCCGATCGTGATCGCGCCCTGGCCTTCGAGGTTCGGCGGTCGGGTTTCGAGCGGCAGCCAGTGCGGCTGCTGCAGGCGAAGTTCCGCCGCGTCCTCGATCGTCAGTACGCGTTCGCCCGGGTCGATCATCTTGGACAGGGCGTTGAGCATGGTCGTCTTACCCGAACCCGTACCGCCCGAGATGACGATGTTCATCCGGCACGCGCCCGCGATCTTGAGCGCGGTGCACATCTTCTCGCTCATCGAGCCGAATTCCTTGAGCATGTCGAGGGTGATCGGCTTTTCCGAGAACTTACGAATCGAGATCGCGGTGCCGCGCAGGGACAGCGGCGGGACGATCACGTTGACACGTGAGCCGTCCTTGAGGCGGGCGTCGGCGAGCGGCGTGGTCTGGTCGACGCGGCGGCCGACCTGGTTCACGATGCGCTGCGCGATCTGGAACAGGTGCTGTTCGTCGCGGAAACGGATCGGGGCGAGCACAAGCTTGCCCTTCTTTTCGATGTAGGTCTGGTCCGGCCCGTTGACCATGATGTCGGACACGTCCGGGTCGTTGAGCAGCTCCTCGAGCGGGCCGAACCCCAAAAGCTCGTCGATCAGCACCTTTTCCAGCGCGAACTGTTCGCGCCGGTTCAGCGTGACCTTGAGCTCGGCCAGCACTTCCATGATGATCGGGCGGAATTCCTCGGAGAGCTCCTCCTTGGACAGCGTTGCCGCCGCTTCGGGATCGACCCGTTCGAGCAGGCGCGGAAGCACCTGTTCCTTGATCTTGTGGACACTCGCTTCGAAACCGCCGACTTCGCTGTCGGAATTGTGGACCGCGCTCATGCGCTCCGCGAGGCGTTCCATCGCATCCGAGGTCGCGCCGCCTCTCGACGGTTTGGCCTGCGCGGGCTTGGGCGCTTCGGGTGCGGCGGGCTTTTCTTCGCCGGGAAGCGGGGGGAACTGTTCGCCGCCCTGCGTTTCGCCGGAACGCGCGCCCCCTTTCATCGGCCGGGCCACCCCGAAGGCGGGACGCCCGCCGGGCTTCATGTTCCCGCCGCCCTTCTTGCCGAATGCGCTCATCTCGAAGCCCCCGAGGCCTTATTATCGTCGTGTCCGCGCACTGCCCGCCGGATGGCGAACGGTGCCTCTCGAAACACGGTCAATAATTGGGAAACCTTATCTTTTTCCTAAAGCGGGCCTGCTCGCAGCCTCGGTGTGAGCGCCTATGCACGGCGCGGTACGGCGGCGGCGGCAGGCAGGCGGGGCGACGAGTAGGTTTTGGTAAATCCTTTCTTGATAGACCGCCTTCCGATGGATCGCCCGCGCGCGAAAGGAGCTGCCGGGCGGAAACAACCGCAAGCAGGGGACGAACCAAGTGCAAGTCATAAAGCGCACCTATGTTGATGCCATGCAGGGCCTCGGGACGCTACCCCCGCTCGCGGGACTCGCCCGGCGGGGCCGTGATGACGATCCGTATGGGTGGCGGCATTGGGTCGCTTCGCTCTTCGCGATCTACGAGACCGACCGCATGATTGCGCTCGATCTGCCATGGTGGAATGTCGCTGCGACTCGCGCGGTGGCAGAATTCCTGGGCGCCCGTCCGCGCGCGCGTGTGTTCGAATACGGCTCGGGGGCGAGTACGGTGTGGCTCGCGCGGCGCGCGCAGGAGATATTCACCGTGGAACACCACGAGAAGTGGATGCGTCGGTTCGAGCGCCAGACCCGAGGCCATGCGAATGTGACCCTGCTTCACCGCGCCATTGCCAACGGGCCCGGACGCGCGGAACCTGCCCGGCCCGCCGATCCTTATGTCGGCGCGATCGACGAGGTCGGCGGCGAGTTCGATCTGATCGTTGTTGACGGGCGTGAGCGCGCCGCCTGCCTTGCGCGCGCGGTCCCGCACCTCGCGAGAGGCGGGATCGTGCTGTTCGACGATTCGGGCCGCGCGCGTTATCGCTCCGCGATCGAGGGCTGCGGGCTCGTCGAGACGCATCATTACGGCCGATCCTATTGCGTGCCTTATCCCGATCATACCAGCCTGCTCGCCCATGGACCTTGCTAGGCTCCTGCCCGACCGCGATTCGAGGCTGGTGCGCTGGGGTGGCAATGTCCTGCTCGTTCTTGCGCTGGCCTATTGCGGGTTCGCTATCGCCCGGCTCGGCATGGACGAGGTGTTGGCGAACCTGCCGCCTGCCGCGTGGGGTATCGCGCTGGGCACGGGCGCGGCCTATGGCCTCGCGCTTGCCTTGCTTGCTCTCGGCTGGGGTGCGATGGCGCACGGACGCGGCAACGCGCATCTTGGCGTTGCCGAGGGGCTGGCGGTGTATGCGCCGGGCGTGATCGCCAAATATATTCCAGGATCGGTCTTCCAATACGGATCGCGCCAGTTGCTCGGGTCCCGCTTCGGCCTGTCGCAGGGCGCGATGGTCCGCGCCAGCCTGGTCGAAGCCGGGCTGCATGTTCCCGCCGCGCTTATTTGCGCAGCGGTGCTGCTCGCTGGTGCGGGGGCCGCAGGTCTCGCCGCGTTCATCGTCCTTGGCGCGGCGCTGGCCGTGCTTGGGCCGGGTTCGCTGGCGCGGGCAGCGGGGTGTCAGTTGGCCTTCTTCGCCCTGTTCGCGCTTTTCGTCGCCCTGCTGGCAGGGATCGCCCTGGGGATGGGCGATCCGCTACGCCTGGCCGGGATTTTCATGCTCGCCTGGGTCGCGGGTTTTCTCGTCCCCGTGGCCCCAGGGGGGCTGGGGGTGCGGGAATCGGTCCTGCTTGCGCTGTCCGCGCAGGTAGAACCATCGGGCGCTGCGATCGCGGCCTTCGCGCTGCTTACCCGCTTTGCTACTTCGCTCGGCGATGCGGGCTTCGGGATTGCCGGTTACGGCCTCCTTTTCACCCGTTCGAAAAGGCAGGCGTCGTCGTAACATTCGCGGCGCGTCCATTCAGGATCGGATGATAGTCGCTCTACAACGGCATCATAACCCGAAGGCTCGAGAATGCGCGATGCGTAGACCCAATCCATCGCCGGAGGGATAGCGACATCCTGTCCGGCGAAGAACATTCGGGAGAGTTCTATAGACGGTCCGGCGCGAGTGAAGTCTGTGGCGCGCTCGCTATTGGGCACAGTGCGTCCCGCAAAGATCGCGCTCCAATTATCCCCGCCGCCGTCCCGTGCGAGCGCTGGGGGCTCGGGATATTGCCAGACGCGGTCACCGGGCAGGCTTGCCGCTCTCAATTCGGCCATGATTTCACGGTCGACTGCCGGGACGCGAGTAAAGTGGCCCGGGGTGAAATTGTTGAGCCAGGCGGTACGCAAGTAAATGTTCGGAGCCGCGACGAGTAACAGCAGGACGATGACCAAGCTAAGTTCGATGCGGGCTTTGCCACCCGATCGCCATGCCTTGGGAATTGCCCAAGCGCCGAGGATCGTGGCCGCGATGCTGATCGATATGGCCGATCTAATCAGCAACTCGATCGCTATGCGCGGCGGGGCGAAGATCTGACTTGCGGCGATCACCGCGACGCTCGCAATCAGCAAGCATATCGCAAAGGTCTTCGCGAACCGCTCGCTGGTATCGAGCGGTTCCCAGCGGCGCGCGGCAAAGATTGCGACAACCGACGGTGCACCGCAAAAGCCGAATACCGTCAGTATGCCGGTTCCGGCTCGCAGGTACCATGGATTGGGATCGGCAGGATTTGAAAACAGGGGGCTGTCGAGAGCCGAGTCCGGGTTCGCAATCTGCACGACGCCGATGATGACTGCGAGTGCTGCGACAAGCAGGACCATGATCGTCAATTCGGCGATGGCCTTCTCGCGCCGCCGCGCGATTTCTGTCAGCCCATATGCGATGAGGAGCACCAAGGCGAACAGTGTGGACACGGTAATGACCGAAGCAAGCGCCACGAGCGCGGCAGTCCTCGTGATAGTCCCGGCGCCGGCTTCCCGGTCGGCTGCCAGCAAAGCCCATGACAACAAGATGGTGACGGCAAGGGTGTGCTGGGGAATGAACTGTGGAAGCGAGAGAAAGACCGGGCCGCTCGGCTCGTAGGGGGAATTGAGCAGCTCCTGCATAGTCTGGCCCGTCAGCAGGTCGACGAAAGTCTCGAGGGGAGCGAAAACGACGATCGCCAACAACAGCAGGGCGAATGCCCATTTTCTCCGCACCACCATGCGGATGATACCGTAGAAGGTTCCCACGAACAGCGCGCTGATGATTGTGTTGGCAGTGGCGAGAGCCGACCAAGCCTCGCCTCCGATCGCGGTTCCCGCTCCGGGCAGGACGTAAGGCAGCCAATAGTAATAAAGCGGCATCGCGTCGCCGAAGATGTCGCGCGCGGGCACTCCGAAATTGGCAAGGGCGTGAACGTGGCCAATGTGCTTGAACCAGTCCGCATTATACCACTTGTTAACGAGCAGATCGCCCTCTGGTGTTGATACGACTGCAAGCGCCAGCGAGATCAGGCCGAAGGAGCAGAATACCACTCCAGCAAGCAGGCTTTCCAATTCAAGGGCCCTCTCCCCGGCGCTGCGAACGGACGCCGTTTCAAGCCTTCTCGATCGAGCCCATGCGAGGCCCGCCATCACCAGCGAGACTAAGGCGATAGCCGAGGCAGGGAGCTGGCCACCGGAGATGGCGTGCCACAGCGCCCCGAGCAATGCCGTCCCGAGACTTGCAAGCGTGAGCGAGACCGTCATCGCGGCGAAGGCAGAGCCGGGGGGGAGCTCTTGCCGGCGTATGACGATCCAGCCGGGCAGCATCCCCAAGGCTGCGAACGCCAGCGTCGCGAGCACCGAGAGGATCACGGGCGCAATCCGTTACCAAACAGCATTAAGGTTATCTTTCCTTTCCTGACGTAGCTCCCCCGGGAAGCTCATTTCGGGGGGACCGCGCGCGATGTCGTTTGCAGGCAGGATTGATCGAGTAGCTGCTGGCAGTCTGGATTGCAGCTTCGTAATCCCGTTTTTCAACGAGCGCGAGAGCCTCGAAATCCTTTACCGGGAAATCGTTGAAGAATGCGACCGTCTTGACCGGAGCATCGAATTCATCTTCGTCGACGACGGCAGCACCGACGGCGGCGAGCAAGTCATCGCTCGCCTCGCCGCCACCGACGAACGCATTTCCCTGGTGCGCTTCCGCCGCAATTTCGGCAAGTCTGCCGCGCTCTCGGCCGGGTTCCGCGAGGCGCTGGGCGATGTCGTGTTCACCATGGACGCGGACCTGCAGGATAATCCCTGCGAAATCGGCAATTTCCTGCGCGCGCTGGAGGACGGCCATGACTGCGTCACCGGCTGGAAACAGGTGCGCAACGACCCGCTCGACAAGACGCTGCCCTCGAAACTTTTCAATGGCGCAGTGAACAAGGCCTTCGGGCTTGAGATCAACGACCATAATTGCGGCTTCAAGGCCTATCGCCGCGAGGTGCTGGGCGAGCTCGAAATGTATGGCGAACTGCACCGTTTCGTGCCGGCCCTGCTCCATGCGCGCGGCTACCGGATCGGACAGATTGCGGTCGAGCACCGCGCGCGGCGTTTCGGCAAGTCGAAATTCGGGACCAAGCGGCTGGTGAAGGGCGGGCTCGATTTGGTGACCGTGTGGCTGACAACGCGGTATGCCGCGCGCCCGCTGCACCTTTTCGGCGGGGGCGGGCTGCTTTTGTCGGGGCTCGGTCTCGCGATCCTTGCCTATCTCAGCGTCCTGTGGGTGCTCGGCATGGGTCCGATCGGCGACCGCCCGCTGCTTATGCTGGGCATGCTGCTGGTCCTTTTCGGCGGGCAGATGATCTCGGTCGGGCTTGTCGCCGAGGTGATCTTGCGCCGCACGATCGTCGAGCGTGACAAATATTCCATTGCCGAGCGTTCGGGCGCGATCGAGCGGCGCGAGCTCGCCCGTGCGGCCGAGCGCCGGATTGCCGAAGAGCGCGCACGCCAGCTCGCCGAATAGGGCGGCGCGGCCGTGGGAAACAGGCTTTCCACGCGCAGCCCGCTGGCATAACGAACCGCGGGTGACGGATAACGGGAAAACGGGTCTGGCCTATGCGGTAAGCGGTTTCGCGCTGCTTTCGGTGGGCGATGCGGTGGTCAAGTCGATGGCCCCTGACTGGCCCGCCTTCGCGGTCGCGGCGCTGCGCTTCTCGCTCGGGGCGGTGGGGCTTGCCGCACTGCTGCTGCGCGCGGAGGGTGCGAGCGCCTTTCGCCCGACCCATCCCTGGCTGCAACTTGCGCGCGGGGGCTGCCTTGCATTCGCATCGGTCGCGTTCTTCTCTGCGATCTACATCATGCCGTTGGCCGAGGCGATGGCGATCGCTTTCCTTGCGCCTGTGCTCACCCAGGTGCTTTCGGGACCGTTGCTGGGGGAGCGGGTGCGCCCATCGGTCTATCTCGTCTCGCTTATCGCTCTCGCCGGCGTGGCGGTCATCCTGCGCCCCAACCTTGCCGAGCTCGGGCTGGCCGCGTTGTTGCCGCTGGTTTCGGCCACCTTTTTCGCGCTGCTCATGATCACGAACCGGGCGAGCGCAGGCCAGGGCAGCGCCCTGTCGATGCAGGTTTTCGTCGCCGGGATCTGCGCGCCGATCCTGATCGTGCTGGCGGCGTCGGCGAAGCTGTCGGGCCTGCCCGCGCTCGCTTTCGGCTGGCCGGAATGGCATGTCGTGCTGCGCTGCGCGATCGTCGCGGTCACGGCGAGCTGCGCGCACTGGCTGGTCTATGTCGGCACCGCGAAGGCGGGGGCTTCGACCATCGCGCCGGCAATCTACGTCCAGATGCTGGTCGCGGTGGCGATGGGCTGGTGGTGGTTCGACAACGTGCCCGACCTCTACACGCTGGCAGGCGCCGCGCTCATCGTTGCGGCCGGGCTTTATCTGTGGCGGTCGGGCGCGAGGCGGGGATAGGTCCCGATCAACGCGGCCCGCACTTGCCGCCGCCACTTGAAACGCTAGAGCGGCGAGGAGGTATTCAACAGCGGCGCGCCGATCCGCTCGCCGCTCGATCGAGGGAACAGAGGCAATGTGCGGCATAATGGGTATCGTCAGCGGCGAACCGGTCGCCGAGCGGCTGCTCGACGGCCTTAGGCGGATGGAATATCGCGGCTATGACAGCGCCGGGATTTGCACGCTGCACGATGGCGCGCTGGTGCGCCGCCGGGCCGAGGGGAAGCTCGCCAATCTCGCCAGCGTGCTCGCACAGGACCCCGCGCCGGGTAATGCCGGGATCGCGCATACGCGCTGGGCGACGCACGGCGCGCCGACTGCCACCAATGCCCACCCGCATGCGACCGGCGAGGTGGCGATCGTCCACAACGGCATTATCGAGAATTACAAGGAATTGCGCAGCCAGCTGGCGGCCCAGGGCCGGACTTTCGAAAGCGAAACCGACAGCGAAGTGATCGCGCACCTGATATCGAGCCGGATCGAGGCGGGGGCGGACCCGATCGATGCGGTGAAGGAAGTCCTTCCGTGCCTGCGGGGTGCCTTTGCGCTCGCCATCGCCTTTCGCAGCCATCCCGACCTGCTGGTGGGCGCGCGGCTCGGCTCGCCGCTGGTGGTCGGATATGGACCGCAAGGCGCCGAGGGAGCGGGGGAGGCAGAGATGTATCTCGGCTCCGACGCGCTCGCGCTCGCTCCGCTGACCCAGCGCATCTCCTATCTCGAGGAAGGCGACTGGGTCGTTGTCGGACGCAGCGGGGCGCAGGTTTTCGATTCCGAAAACAATCCGGTGGAGCGCGAAATCCGCGCCTCGGGCGCCTCGGCCGCAGCGGTCGAAAAGGGCAATTACCGCCATTTCATGCAAAAGGAGATCTTCGAACAGCCGACCGTAGTGGCGCAGACCCTCGGCTCCTACCTGCGGCGCGAGGACAACGCCGTGGCGCTGCCGCAATTCGATTTCGACCTGTCAGGCGTGAAACGTCTCACGATCGTTGCCTGCGGCACGTCCTTTTATGCCGGCATGGTCGCGAAGTATTGGTTCGAACGTTTCGCCCGCCTGCCGGTCGACATAGATGTGGCAAGCGAATTCCGTTACCGCGATCCGGTGCTTGAAGAGGGCGGGTTGGCCCTGTTCATCTCCCAGAGCGGCGAGACCGCCGACACGCTTGCCGCGCTGCGCCATTGCCGCGAGCAGGGCCAGACGATCGGGGTCGTCGTGAATGTGCCGACCAGCACGATGGCGCGCGAGGCCGACCTGCTGCTGCCGACCCATGCGGGGCCCGAAATCGGCGTTGCCTCGACCAAGGCCTTCACCTGCCAGCTCGCCGTGCTCGCCGCGCTCGCTGCGCACATGGCGGTGAAAAGGGGCGGATTCACCAACGAGGAGGAGCGCGAAGTGGTTGGCCATCTGCTGGAAGCACCCGCCGCATTGAATGCCGCGCTCGATCATGACGAGGATATCGCCGCGATGGCACCGCTGATCGCCCCGGCGCGTGACGTGCTCTATCTCGGGCGCGGACAGGATTACCCGCTGGCGCTCGAAGGGGCTTTGAAACTCAAGGAAATCAGTTACATACATGCTGAGGGCTATGCCTCGGGCGAGATGAAGCACGGGCCAATCGCGTTGATCGACGACGATGTGCCGGTTGTGGTGATCGCCCCGTCGGGCCCGCTGTTCGAAAAGACCGTCTCGAACATGGAGGAGGTCCGCGCGCGCGGCGGGCAGGTGGTGCTGATTTCCGATGCGACAGGCCTCGCCGAAGCGGGCGAGGGCTGCCTCGCGACGATCGAGATGCCGATGGTCCACCCGCTGATCGCGCCGCTTGTCTATGCGATCCCCGTCCAGTTGCTCGCCTATCACGTCGCCGTCGTGAAGGGCACCGATGTCGACCAACCGCGCAATCTCGCCAAGTCGGTGACGGTGGAATGAGGCCCCAACTAGGGCGTGACTGAAGCAAAACCTGCCGGCGGCTTTCAATTCACCAGAGCGGCAAGCGCAGGCTCGACAATGACCGCGCCGAAAAGGTCCTCGGCGAAGTCGCGCTGCCCCGCCGAAAGCGCCGCTCCGCCGGTATGGAGCCGGATGCGGGAAAGCGCCGGGCGCGTCGCTGCGGCGAGCCGGTCGGCGGCCTCGGCTAAGGGTTCGATCATGGCCGGGCCGAGGACGAGATCGTCGATCTCCAGGGCGAAGAGCTCGGCAAGCGTGTCCACCTCGTCCGGCCGGGGCGCACCGCGCCAGTAAATCGTCTGGCGGTTGTACAGGCCAAGCAGCAGGTCGGTCACGAAACCGGCATCGTCATACGCCCCGCGACGGGTCAGCCGCGCGCCGCCGACGGGTGTGGAAAGGTCCTTCGAAAGACGGGCGATGGCGCGCACCAGCTCTTCGCCCGTGAAATGCGCCAATTCGGGAGAGAGCAGGGCGAGCTGTGCCTGGGGTGCTTCATGCAGCGCGGCGAGGCTGGCTGGCAGACGCCCCGCGTGGTGCGCGACCCTGCCCGCATCGTCGGCAAACGCTGCCCCTGCGCGCCCGGCGATCGGCCGCTTGCGCAGCTCGTCACTCAGGGCGGCAAGATTTTCCGGCGCGAGCGGCAGGTAGGTGAAGCCGCCGATACAGCAGGCCACGAAATCGATCGCGGCGGTAAAGGGGCCCGACCCGGCACACAGGACATCGCCCGGCAAAAGACCCTGTTCGCGCAGTCCGATCCGCCGTGCATGGGCCGACGTCCAGATATTGGCGGCCGACAGGATCGTCTCGCCTTCCGGCCCCGCCGTCTGGATGACGGGCGTGCCGCTCCCTTTCAAAAGGTCCTTGAACAGCGCCCTCACGGCCCCGCGTCTCCTTACGACCCGGGCGCGCGGAAATCGCCCCACGCGGCAAGTGTGAGACGCTCGGGCACGGGCCGCCGAAGGCGTAGCAGCGCGCCGCGCTCAGCGATGAAGGACACACCGCGCGCCAGCTCGCGCGCGATTTCGACCCGCTCGCCGAGGTTGAGCAGAGCGGCCATGCTGCCGGGCACGATGTCCTGGTTGTACCCCTCCGCGGGCGAAGTCAGGCTACGTGCGGGAACGCCGCCCGCACGCAGCGATTGCTCGAGCGCGTTGACGAGCTGGTGGATACCCTTGACGTGATCGCCCGCCTTGCATTCGAGATTGCGCGGCAGCCCCTCGCTCTCGTGCGGGTCGACGAGGAGGAAAGTCTGCCGGTTGAGCATTTCGGCGCATTTGCACGCAACGTCGAGCAGCTGGTCGGCCGCGGTCGCGAGCCCGGCGGTGTAGAACAGCCCGCCATGCGCGATTGCGACACTTCCACCCTCGGCATCGATGATCGGATTGTCCGAGACCGAAAGAGCTTCGGCCGCGATCCGCTCGGCGGCGAAATCGAGCTGGGCGATTGCATTGCCGAGAACCTGGGGCGCGCAGCGGATTGAATAGCGCGGCTGGGGTGCGCCGGCATCGCTGCGTCCGGTCGCATCCGCGCCGCTGCGCCCGAGAAAGCGCCGCCGCGCGCGCGCGATCATCGCGCCCGCCTCGCGGTTGCGGTCATGGGCGGGATTGATGGCGAGTGTGCCTCCGGTGCAGAATTCATCGTCGAGGCCGAGCGCGATGCTCGCCAGCGCCGTCGCCCGGCAGGCCTGGGATAGGAGGGCCTGGACATCGCCGAACAGTTCGACCGCGAGCGCGCTCATCATCGAATTGGTGTTGACAAGGCCGAGCACGTCACGCGGGCCGCGCGCGCCGTTTTCCTCGATCACCGGAGCGATCGCATGGGCCATCGGCACTAGATCGCCGCTCGCCCCCAGGCTGCCATAGCGCGGCACGGCTGGCAGGGCGTCGCCGTTCGAGAGTTCGATGAGGCCGCGTATCGTGTCGGGATGGATCGCGGAATAGCCCTTCAACGATTTCCTGGCCTGGATCCGCAGCGCGCGCCGCACCACCCGATCGGGCAGGTTTTCTCCCACGCCGACATGCAGGTAGCGCAGCAATTCGGCCTGCTGGCGCCGCCAGTCCGCAGGGTCCCGCGGGTCTTCGATATCGGCCCCGTAATAGGTATGGATGCCGTAAATGCGCTTTTCGGGATGGTCGGCGAGATATTGCATCAGCTGCTCGAAGGAGCGCTCCGCGCGGTCGAGCTCGCTCCTGCTCGGCTCGAATTGGACCGATGCGTCGCCCAGTGCGGCGAGTTCGCCGATCGTTCGCCGCGCGGCCGGGAAGGCCGGATCGAACGGCGCCGGGTCAGGCAGAGCATGGAACGCGTCGGAAGGGGCGGGGACGGTCGCGGCGATGGTCACGATGCAAGCATTTCCTCGATGTCGAGGACCATCACGAGGTCCCCGGAATTGTTGAGCACGCCGGCGACCTTCTGGTCGCCGGCATCGAATGGGAGCGGGCGCACCCGCCCGCGCGTGATGCCGTGGATCGCGCTTGCGCGCAGGGCCAGGCGCCCGGCCTCGCCGAGATCGGCGAAGACAACCAGATTGCGTTCATAGTCCGCCGCCGCGCCGAACACTGCGCGCGACGTGTCGAGCACCGGGTAGTAATCGCCGCTGGAGGTCGCCAGCAGCTTGGCGGTCGAGCCGAGCCGAGCGGCATCGACGAGCTCGATGAAACTCACATATTGCGCGGGCACGGCAAGCGTCGAGCGATCGAGCCCGTTATGGACCGAAAAGCTCAGATACTCCGCATTGCCGTTGAGCATGAAATTGGATTCGACGACCAGCTTGCTGCCAACGCCCGGCTGGTGGGTCTGGCGCACTTGCAGCCCCGGGGCGAGCGCCTCGCGATCGAGTGTGAAACCGTCTTGGCCGAGGCCGTCATCCTCGATCACGAAGACCAGCCTGCGCTCGTCGCGCTCGAGCCGCCAGGTGAGCGTGAGATGGGCGTTCTTGCCCGCCGCCTCGCGTTCGTCGGGTGTGCGTTCGAGTGAATGCGCAAACAAGTGGTCAAGCCAGCCGCGCGCGAGAGCGAAGAAGAAGTCGGACACGTCCGGCGGGATGAGCTGCGCGCTGTCGACATTCCCGAGCTCGATGAGAGCGGTCACACCGGCCCGCTCGAGCCGCTCGACCAGCTCTACCTCGAGCGCGGCATGGAGGTCGCCGAGTTCGATCCCGACGCTGTTGTCGACACATTCGATCGAGGCGGCGAGCGCTTTGTCGAGCTTGTCGAGCACATCGCGCTCCTCGACCCTGTCGCTCACGAAATCGCAGGCGGAGTTGAATTCCTGCAGCACCTCGCCGATGGCTCGCCCGGTTGCGGCGGTCACGCTCATCAGCCGGCGCGCCATCTGCGGAATCCGCCCGACCGTGCCGAACGGGTCGGCCGCGAGCTTCAGGGTCCAGAACAATTCGGCGCGCGTCTGCAGCGCCTCGAGCTTTTCGGCGATCTTGGAGAGCATCGAGCCATGGGCCACGGTCATCGGGTCGGCCTGGCCCTTGAGGATTGTCTGGTATTGCATCTGGTCGTTGGCGCGCGACCATTCGTAACGCAGCGCGAGCCAGGTCAGCGGGATATGCTTTTCCGCTTCGCTCTCGTCGCCGTCGAAAGTGAGATCGTCCATCGCCGCACAGATGCTTTCGCAACGCGCGCGGTAGTCGCGTTCGACCTCGGTGAGGATTTCGGGCGTGACATCCGGCGTCAGCGCGACGACCCCCATTGTCGCCCTGACCTCGGCCGGGTCGAGCAGCGCATGGCGCAGGGCCTGAACCTTGGAAAACGTCTCGTCCATAGCGTTCGCCTCGGCGGCCGGCCGGGCCGCCCCTGCGCGCAGCCCGGCCCGTCGCCTGCCTGGATCACTTCTTCTTGACGAAAACCCAGTTCGACTTGCTTTCCTTGTCGCGCTTCATGTGGATCGCGACATTGGTCGGGCGCAGCTTGTAGGTGAAGGTGTAGTTGAATTCGGCATCGAGATCGTCCGCCTCGACGCCCGACTTGAAGCGGCCATAGAAAAGCTTGTTATTGGTGCAGGGCGCGATCTCGGTGAAGAAGTTGCGGCCCTCGGCAGCGGCCGGGGTCACGCCGGCAAGTTCGGCTTCGTAATGGTTGTAGAGTTCGATCTTGCCTTCGTCGTCGACCTTCACGATGCCGAAATCGGCAGCGTCTGCGCTTTCGCGCGAAAGGTTGGCGAGGCTGGAATCGATTTCGGCAGTAACGAAAGACATAGCGGTTCTCCTGGTATGCTTAAGTTGGAAGATGAAGCTGGTCTGGTTGGACACTCATTGGCACCCGCTCCCACATCGCGGCGATGCGGCGGCGGGCTGCTCGCAGCGGGCGAACGGAAAAGGCTTGCAAGAAGCTCCGACGAAGCCTGGACGCGATTGACGATCCGCCGAAAGGCGGCCGGGCTCGCCATGCCTGGTTAACGGTTGCGGGCTGGCCGTCAGGCAGCTTGAGCGAGCGTTTCTTTTTCGCGGTAAAGCTCGACGACCTGCGCTTCGAGATTGTCGATCGTCTCGTCCTTGCGGGCTAGCAGCCCATCGGGGCTGAGCAGCTCTTCCTTCTCGCGGTAGAGTTCGATGATCTGCGCTTCGAGATTGGTGATGGTCTCGTGCATCGCGGCGATATCGGACCCGTCATGCGCTACGGCCTGCTTTTCCTCGTACAGGGCGATGAGCTGCTGTTCGAGGCTTGCGAGCATTTCCCCGAGGTCTTCGGACGATCCTGACAGTTGCTGGGACATGGTCACTCTCCTTTCGTTGGACATTCCGGGAATGTCAGCTCGGATGATGGGCCGGGGCGGTTAAGATCGGTGCCGGGGAATGGCAGGGGAAATTACCGGCCTGCACCTGGGACAAAGCGAAGAGCGGAAGGCGCAAGAACCCCTGTAGGCCATTCGGATGCCCGGCGCGCCTGGAAGCCGCGCCGATTTACCGGCCTCTAACCTTTCCCGGGTAATCGAGAGGGCGTGAGCGAACAGCAGCCTTCCCCCGCGCAGCCGGCCATTCCCGGACTGACGGCCGCGGCCGTGCTCGGCCTGTCGGGCCAGGGCGGGACGGAATGGGCGCGGCTGCGAGGGCTGCAGTATTCCGCGCTCGCCGGCCTCACCTTTCTGCGCTCCTATTCCCATGCGCTATTCGCGGTTTTCGTCGCGGTTCTGTACCGCGATAGCGTGCCGTTCGCCTGGCTTGCAGTGTGGATGGCCGCGCTGGTCGCGGTGCACCTTCGCGGGGCAGCTTTCGACCGCACGCTCGGCGATGTCGCGCATCGCCGGATCACGACGAGAGAATTTTACCGCCAGGCCCAGACTCCCATCCTGTCCGGGCTGTTGTGGGCGGCTGCGGTGATCGGCTTCGGCCTTGCAGGCTCGTCCGGGGCGTTCGGGGCGATGCTTTACATCCTCGCGATCCTCGTCACGGCGGGCGTTTTCTTTAACACTGCCGCACCGCTCGGCGTGGTGGTGTTCGCCAGCATTGTCGGGGCGGGCACAGCGGCGGCGCTTGGGATTGCGGGCGAGTGGCTGACCATGATCGTATCGCTGGTTTTCACCGTCGTCTCGGTCGTCGGCGCGATCGAGACGGGGCGGCATTATCTCATCGCCCGTCTGTCCGAGGCCGCGATCGCGGAAAAGGAGGAAGTCGTATCGCTCCTGCTGCGCGAGTTCGAGGAAAACGAGGCGGACTGGCTGTGGGAAGTCGACACCCAGCGCAAGCTGCGTTCGGTCTCCCCGCGCTTCGCGTTCGCTCTGGGAACCTCGCAGGCCGCTGTCACCGGCAAACCGCTGCTCGAACTGGTAAGCGACGGTGCATGGGGCGATGGCCGGTTCCCCCGGAGCCTGCACGAGCTCGCCGACAAGTTGAAGAACCGCGAAAACTTCTCCAGCCTGCTGGTCGAGGTCACGATCCAGGGCGAGAAACGCTGGTGGGAACTGTCCGGCACGCCAATGCGCGACGAGCGGGGACGCTTCGCCGGTTTTCGCGGGGTCGGATCGGACGTGACTCAGCAACGCCAGTCCTCGGAAAAGATCGCCTATCTCGCGCGCTACGACACGCTTACCCAGCTGCCCAATCGCCTCCAACTGACCGAGGCGCTGGGCGATGCACTGCGTGATGCGGAGAAATGGCGCTCGCGCTGCGCATTGCTGATGGTCGATCTCGATCGCTTCAAGGCGGTCAACGATTCGCTCGGCCACTTGACGGGCGACAAGCTGCTGGCTCAGGTTTCCGCGCGCCTACAGGCCTTGATGAACGACGAGCTGATGTGCGGGCGGCTCGGCGGCGATGAATTCGCCATCGTGATCCGCGATGCTAGCGACCGCGAACTCATCGGGGCAGTCGCCCGCAGGGTGATCGAGACGCTGTCCGAGCCCTACCAGGTCGAACAGCACACGCTCTATGTCGGTGCCAGCGTCGGTTCGGCGATCGGCCCGCGCGACGGCAAGACGGTCGAGGAACTGATGCGCAATGCCGATCTCGCGCTCTATCAGGCGAAGGATATCGGTGGAGGCGAACATTGCACCTTCGAACCGGTCCTGCACGCGTCGGCCGAGGAACGCCGCCAGCTCGAAGTGAGCATGCGCAAGGCCCTCGGGCTCGACGAATTCGTGCTGCACTACCAGCCGGTGGTCGATGCGCGTAGCGAAAATGTGGTCAGCTTCGAGGCGCTGGTGCGCTGGAATTCGTGCGAGCATGGCTTCGTCAGCCCGGGCAAATTCATCCCGCTGGCCGAGGAAACGCGACTGATCGTGCCGATCGGCAAGTGGGTCCTGCGCCAAGCCTGCATGGAAGCGCGCGAATGGCCCGAAGACGTGAAGGTCAATGTCAACGTCTCTCCCGAGCAATTGCTCGAACCCGATTTCCACCAGGACGTGATCGATGCTCTCGCCGCGAGCGGGCTACGACCCGAAAGGCTCGAGGTCGAAGTGACCGAGAGCATCTTCCTGCGCGATGCGAGCGTGGCGCGCAACGCGCTCGAACAGGTGATGGCGCTGGGCTGTTCGGTCGCTCTCGACGATTTCGGGACCGGGTATTCCTCGCTCGGCTACCTGCGCAAACTGCGTTTCTCGACGATCAAGGTCGACCGCAGCTTCGTCCAGGGAGCGGCGCAGGGCAACAATGAAAGCCTTGCGATTATTAACGCCGTCGTGGCGATGGCCAAAAGCCTGGAAATGACCACCACCGCCGAAGGGGTCGAGAATTCGGACGAAGCGGCCCTGATCCGCAACTTGGGCTGCGACAAGATCCAGGGTTTCTACTTCGGCCGCCCGATGTCGAACGACGAAGCCCGCCGCCTGTTCAGGAACCTGCGTCGCCTCAGCGCCTGACGGACTCGTCTGAGTCACGCATCGGCCAGCGCGCCGATCAGACCCTCGAATAGCCGCCGCCCGTCGGCCCCGCCGAGCGCGGGATGGCTCGCCGGTTCGATTGCGCGTTCGGGATGCGGCATCATCCCCAGCACCCGCCCGTTCGCGCTCAGAATCCCGGCGATGTCCCGGCGCGACCCGTTGCAGGTTTCGCCGTAACGGAACGCCACGCGCCCCTCGCCTTCAAGCGTGTCGAGCGTTTCCTCGTCGGCGAAGTAATTGCCGTCATGATGCGCGACGGGAATGCGGATCGTTTCGCCCTTGTCATAGCCGCGGGTGAAGGGGCTGGACGCGTTTTCCACCGTCAGCGGCACGGTGCGGCAGATGAAAGTCTGGTTCGCATTGCGCATCAGCGCACCGGGCAGCAAGCCCGCTTCCGTCAGCACCTGGAACCCGTTGCACACGCCGAGCACCGGCACGCCGCGCTCAGCCGCCGCGATCACGGCGCGCAGGATCGGGCTTTTCGCGGCCATCGCGCCGGAACGCAGGTAATCGCCGTAGGAAAAGCCGCCCGGCAACGCGATCAGATCGAGCCGCCCTGGAAGCTCGGGATCACCGTGCCAGATGCGGATCGCTTTCTCGCCCGAAACCCTTTCCAGCGCGACGGCCATATCCCGGTCGCAATTCGAGCCGGGAAAGGTCACCACCCCTGCACGAAAGCCCATCAGCCTAGCTCCCCTTCGACCCTCTCTATGGCGTAATCCTCGATCACCATATTGGCCAGAAGCTGTTCGCACATCGCCGCGAGCGTCTCGTCATTCGTGCTGTCGGCAACTTCCATCTCGATCATCCGGCCCATGCGCACGTCCTCGATGCCTTCGAAACCAAGCCCATCCAGAGCGTGATGCACTGCACGGCCCTCAGGATCGAGCACGCCGGGCTTGAGACGGACAAGAATGCGGACTTTCATGACAAGGGGGTCCCGTGGCTGCGTATGGTCGCAGCGGCGTATAGCGGGGGATGGGGCGGAGGGGGAGGGGGGTGTCGCAAGTCTCCCCCGGTCGGCAAAAGGCCATCGAGCCGAGAAATGTAACCGATTTGCCACAGGCGACGCAGGAATGACGCGCGCCTGCCACTTTTACGTCATTTGTGCACTGCCGCATCTCGCCAGAATCGCGCAAATCTGCCAGCGGACAAAGTGTCACGCTGCTCTCCATGTGACAAAAAAGAGGAATCTTCACCATGTCACAGCCGATCCCGTTCGTGCGTGCCCTCTGGGCCTCGACCAGCCTTCTGTCCGCCGCCGCCGTGAGTCTCGCCGCCCCCGCGAGCGCGCAGGACAATGAGACCGTGCAGGCCTCCGACGGCGAATTGCCGATGATCATCGTCACCGCCAACCGGCGCGAGGAAAGCCTGCAGGACGTCGCCGTCTCGGCCGACATCCTCGATGAAAGCCGGATCGATCTGATTTTCTCGGGCGCCGCCGACACGACCGCGCTGGCGGGCGCTGCGCCCGGCCTGAATGTCGAAAGTTCGAACGGGCGAGTCGCCCCGCGCTTTTATATTCGCGGGCTCGGCAACACCGATTTCGATCTTGCCGCCTCGCAGCCGGTTTCGGTCATCCTCGACGAGATCGTGCTCGAGAATGTCACGCTCAAGAGCTTTCCGATCTTCGACGTCGAGCGTGTCGAGGTGCTGCGCGGGCCGCAGGGCACGCTATTCGGGCGCAATACGCCGGCGGGAATCGTCAAGATCGAGAGCGTGAAGCCCGGCTTCGAAACCGACGTGCAAGCGGGTCTCAGCTTCGGCTCGCTCGACACGGTCTCGCTGACCGGCGCCGTCGGCGGGGCGATTGTCGAGGACACGCTGGCTTTCCGCGTTTCGACGCAGTTCCAGCGCCGCGGCGACTGGATCGACAATGGCTTTACCGGTGAGGAAAACGTCCTCGGCGGATTCACCGATTTCGCCGTTCGCGGCCAGCTTTTGTGGACCCCGGACGAGCGCAGCGAGATTCTCGCCCAGGTCAATTTCCGCGATCTCGACGGCTCTTCGACATTCTTCCGCGCAAACGTGCTGTCGCCCGGCAGCAACGAATTGAACCAGAATTATGACCGCGACACCGTGTTCTATGATGCGGGCGGCGGCAATCCGGCCGAATACCAGCAATTCGGGGCGGTGCTGAACGGCTCCTATGAATTCGATTTCGCAACATTGACCTCGATCACCAGCTACTGGACGAGCAAGGGCTTCAGCCGCGGCGACATCGATGGCGGCAATCCGGGTGGACCGGGCTTCATCCCGTTCGCCTCGGACACGCAGGATTCGATCGATCTCGAACAGCTCACCCACGAAGTGCGACTCGCCTCCAATGGCGACGGGCCGCTGTCCTGGCAGGTGGGCGCGTTCATCTTCGACAGCGATTTCGACGTCAGCACGGTCGGCTTCACCTTCCCGCCGCCCGTCACGGTCAACCACACCAACACCGCCTGGGCCGTGTTCGGACAGGCGAGCTACGAACTGACCGAGGCGCTGCGCGTCACAGCGGGTCTGCGCTACACGGACGATGAAAAGGATTTCTTCGTGCGTTCGGGCGCGCCGCTGCAGCCTGTGAGCGTGCAGGACGACAATATCGACTGGGACATCAGCGTCTTCGCGGACGTGACCGACACGACCAGCGTCTATGCCCGCGTCGCCAATGCCTTTCGCGCACCCACCATCCAGGGCCGCGACGTCGCTTTTTTCGCTGCGCCTTCGGTCGCCCAGTCGGAAAACATCACCAGCTATGAGGCGGGCTTCAAGTCCGAGCTCGCGGATCGCAAGGTGCGCTTGAACGGGGCCGTATTCTATTACACGGTCGAGGACCCGCAATTCACGGCGGTCGGCGGGGCGGGCAATCTCGTCCAGCTGATCAACGCGAATGAGGGCGAGGCATGGGGCTTCGAGCTCGACACCGTTGTCCAGCCCACGCCGAATCTCACCCTGACTCTCGGCGTCGCCTATAACGACACGCAGATCAACGATACCGATCTCGCGGTGGGCGTATGCGCGCAATGTACCGTGCTCGATCCGACAGTGAATCTCGGCGGGCAGAACCGCGCCCTGGTGGACGGCAATCCCTTCCCCAATGCTCCCGAATGGAGCGGCGATTTCACCGCGCGCTATGGCGTGCCGGTAGGCGACAGCGGCGAATTGTTTATCTTCACCGACTGGATCTATCTCGGCGAGACCAATTTCTTCCTCTACGAAAGCGCCGAGTTCAACGCCGACAGCCGGATCGAAGGCGGGCTTCGCATCGGGTACAGCGGCGGCAACGGCCAATGGGAAGTCGCCCTGTTCGCGCGCAACATCACCAATGAGGACAACATTCTCGGCGCGATCGACTTCAACAACCTCACCGCTTTCGTCAACGATCCGAGGGTGGTTGGCGTTTCCTTCGGAGTCGATTACTAAGACCTGACAAGGAGAGGGAGGCCGGGCTTCGAATCCGGACCCGTATTCAGAATGGGGCTGGCAAGAGGCGACTTGTCGGCCCCTTTTTTGTGCACGCCTCCACGAACAGGCCCCCCGCCGGCGAATGCACGGCCCTCGCTGCCTGTCCGGCGGGCAGCTGGCGGCAATAGGCGGCCGCCGACAGCACGGCCGCGGCAAATTCGTGCCGGGGCGCCTGCAATCATGACCAAAGGGCGGGCAGTCTGTAATCGACAGATGTGCCCGTTTGGTGGGCAGGTGTGAACCGCCAGCGCCTCGGGCTGCCATGGCAAAAGAAGTCTCGGAACCGCCTGCTTCTTTTTCAGCCAGCGACCGTTCCTGCCTTCAAACCGGGCATGGGGGAGTGTGCCTCTTTTCGGGGCAGGCACGAAAGGGCTGGGCTCCTTGGAAGAAAGGAGCCTTTGCATGGCGTGGCGACTGAACAGTCGCCCTTGCGACCGGCGGCGGAAGGCCGGGCAAGTGGCCCGGACTGCCTGCTGCTCCGGATCGTTCTATTTCTTGGGCGGTGTTCGCAGGCGCGAGCGATGCGAGGACAGGTCGAGCACTTCGCCCGGTCCGCTGTCTTCGCCTGCAAGCAGGCCGAGCCGGCGGGCGACTTCGCGATAGGCCTCTTCCTCGCCGCCGAGATCGCGGCGAAAGCGATCCTTGTCGAGTTTCTCGCCCGAGCCCATGTCCCACAGGCGGCAGCCATCGGGGCTGATTTCGTCGGCAAGGATCACGCGGCTGAAATCGCCGTCGTAAAGCCGTCCGAATTCGAGCTTGAAATCGACCAGGCGGACATCGATCGCGGAGAACATGCCGCACAAGAAATCGTTGATTCGGATCGCCATCGAGGAAATGTCGTGCATCTCCTCATTGCTTGCCCAGTTGAAACAGGCGATGTGTTCCTCGGCGATGAGCGGGTCGCCCAAGGCATCGTCCTTGTAGTAATATTCGATCAAGGTGTGCGGCAGCGGTTCGCCTTCCTCGATCCCGAGCCGCTTGGAAATCGAGCCGGCCGCGACATTGCGCACCACCACCTCGATCGGGATGATTTCGCACTGGCGGATCAGCTGCTCGCGCATGTTGAGCCGGCGGATGAAATGGGTCGGGATGCCGATATGGGCGAGGCGGGAGAAGACGTGTTCGCTGATCCGATTGTTGATCACGCCCTTGCCGTTGATCGTGCCCTTCTTCTCGGCGTTGAACGCGGTGGCATCGTCCTTGAAATACTGGATCAGCGTGCCCGGCTCGGGGCCCTCATAGAGGATCTTGGCCTTGCCTTCGTAGATCTTGGTGCGGCGGGACATGTCGGGTTCTTGCGGCCTCGCGTCAGTAAGGGAGTGGTGCCCAAGGGCGGAATCGAACCACCGACACTACGATTTTCAGTCGTATGCTCTACCAACTGAGCTACTTGGGCTTCCTACTCCGCGGCGACATGGAACCCATGCCGGCGAGCGAATGAGAGCGGGCCTATGGGACACGGCGGCGGGCTTGGCAAGAGGGAATTCTGCCCTTGCGCCCTGCGTCGTGCAGGCTTCAGTCCTGCTCGTCCCAGCTGCGCTGTGCCAGTTCCTCTTCGCTCGCCGGGCGGCCGGGCACGGCATAGCCATCGCCGAACCACCGGGCGAGGTCGCGGTCCTTGCAGCGCTGCGAGCAGAACGGGCTGAAATCCACGCTGCGGGGCTTGCGACAGATCGGGCAGGGTTTGTGCGATGCGCTGGTCATGGCGCGACAATCTGCGCACTCGGCGCTTCGAGCGCAAGGCCGGGATCGGTTTCCACGCGCACTTCGCGCCCAGTGCGGCGGGCGAGTTCGTCGAGCCATTCGGCCCCGAGCTTTGCCCTGAGCGCGGGGTGCACTGTCGCCAGCACCGTGCCCGCGCCATCGAGTATCTCCGCCCGACGCAGCGCCATGCGCGCGCACATTCCGACGCGGCTGGTCGCAAAGCGGTCGAGCAACGAGGGGCCTTCGAGCCGCGCGACCACCTGCACGAAGCCGAAGCCGTTCATCGCGGTGCGCTCATGCGGGAAATCGGCGAGCGCCGCGCCTAGCGCCTCGTCCACCGCACGGCGATCCGCCTTCGTCTCGATCGAGGGAAAGTCGATGCCGATATTGCCGCCGCAATCGAACAGGACCATCGCGCGGGCGATGGCGGGAACGGCGCCAAGCGCGAGATCGCGCGGGGTCCCTTCGCCGTCGACGTCGATCACGGTCATGGCCGGGGTGACCGAGCACAGGATCTCGCCGCCGGGAAAGGTGATCGACCCGCTGGAGGCGCCGGACCAGGCCTCTTCCCACAATCCGGACGGAAAGCGGCGCACCACGCGCGCGGATGCGTTCGGCCAGGGCGCTGCCTCATTTTTCGGCACGCCGTCCACGACCCGGCCCTGCGCGCGTTTCAGCCGTCCGCGCTCGGCGATCGCTGCCCGCGTAATGAGCACCGTCAGCGTTGCCCCCTCGGTCACGCCCCAGGGAAGCTGGTCGACGAGGATTTCGCGCCCCGCTTCGGTTCGCGCCGTGCCGCGCGCTTTGCCCGCCCGTTTGGCGACGAGCCGTGCCGGGACAATATCGCCCGCGCGCATCTCGCCCGGCCACAGCAGCTTCGCGGCAAGGGCCTCGCGGTCTTTGACGAGCAGCGCGCGTCGCTCGCCGATGCCGTCCTCGACCAGCCATCGAGGCCCGGAGTCAGGCAATCGGGAACCCCGCCGCCTTGAGCAGCGCCCGCGTCTCGTAGAGCGGCAGGCCCATTACGCTGGAATGGCTCCCGCGAATCCACTGGATAAGGCCTTCCGCCGCGCCCTGGATCGCATAGCCGCCCGCCTTGCCGCGCCATTCGCCGCCTGCGAGATAGGCCGCGATCTCCTCGCGCGAGAGCGGCTTGAAGCGCACGGTGTTCTCGCTCAGCCGTTCGCGCAGGGTTCCGTCGGGGGCGCGCAGGACGACGCTCGACAGGACGGTATGGCGGCGGCCCGACAGCAGCTTGAGGCAGCTTTGCGCCTCCTCGCGCGTCTCGGTCTTGGGCAGGATGCGGCGTCCTGCCGCGACCACGGTGTCACCCGCCAGCACGAATCCGGGAGCCTCTAAGGCAAGCGCTTTCTCGCGCCCCATGCGCAGCGCATAGTCGCGCGGAAGCTCGCCCCCCTGCGGCGTCTCGTCGATGTCGGCGGGGGTGACCGTGTCAGGCGCGAGGCCGAGCCGCGCGAGCAGGTCGCGCCGCCGGGGCGAGGCCGATGCCAATGTCAGGTGAGGCGCGCCCATCAGCCGGGCAGCGCAGGCTTACTGCGGGCCGGGACCGCCGCGGCCCGGCATGAAGCGATAGGTGATCCGCGCCTTGGTGAGATCATACGGAGTCAGTTCGCACAGGACCTCGTCTCCGACCAGCACGCGAATGCGGTTCTTGCGCATCTTGCCCGCCGTATGGCCGAGCACTTCATGGCCGTTTTCAAGCTCCACCCGGAACATCGCATTGGGCAGCAGCTCGACCACACGCCCGCGCATTTCGAGGAGTTCTTCTTTCGCCATGAAATTCCTTGCACCCGTGTTGCAACGCACAATGCGTTCGTCGATGTGAGCGCGGCATTTAGCGATGGACGGGACAAAAGGGAAGGGTCGTGCGTTAGGAGCGCGACCGTGCCGGGGCTGCGCGCTGCATCCCCTCACGCGCACAGTCCGTAGGTCCGGGTGCAAAGCGTTACAAATGAAGCGCTTGTCCGACCCCGTTTTCCGCTCAAGAGAGAGCCGCATGACCCGCTTTGCTTCCTCGCGCCCGCTCGTGCGGGCCGCCCTCAGCTCTTCTGCCGTGTGGCTCTCGCTCGCCGCGATCCCGGTGGGCGCACAGGATGCCGAAGGGGGCAGCGAGAGTGCCGAGGCACCGGCTCCCGCCGGGCAGGGAACCGAAGAGCAGCGGTCCGGCGGCACGACCGGGGCAGGGGGCGACATTGTGGTGCGTGCCCAGCGCCTGCGCGGCCAACTCGATGTCGAACAGGCCCCGTTGCTCGAACTCGACGAAGAAGCGATCGCATCCGAAGGTGTCGCCTCGATCAGCGACCTTATCCAGCAGATCGAGGCGCGCACCGGATCGGCGCGCGGGCGCGGGGGCGGGCGGCCGGTCGTGCTTGTCAACGGGATCCGGGTCGGCTCCTTTCGCGAATTCGCGCAATACCCGCCCGAGGCGCTCGCCAGGGTCGAGGTGTTTCCCGAGGAAGTCGCCCAGCGTTTCGGCTTCCCGCCCGACCGGCGCGTGATCAACCTCATCCTCAAGGACAATTACGACAATGCCGAGGTCGAGCTGGAATTCGAGGGGCCGAGCCGGGGCGGCTATCTCCAGACCGAGCAGGAACTGGGCTACCTGCGCATCGCCGACGGGGGTCGGATCAATGCCAATTTCACCGCCCGCGACCGCTCGCTCCTGACCGAGGCGGAGCGCGGGATCAACCAGACGCCGGGTTCGACGTCGGACCTCGAGGCCGACCCCGACCAGGCCGAATTCCGAAGCCTGCTCGCCGACACGCGCTCGCTTGATGCGAATCTCAGCTATGCCAAGGCCTTCATCGACGAAGGCATTTCGATCTCGGCGAACGTGAATTACCAGCGCAACGACAGCCGCGCTCTGAATGGGCTCAACCTCGTTACGTTGACGAACCCCGGCGGCGACAGCCTGACGCGGACCTTCGGCGAAGAGACCCCGCTCACCCAGACGCGGGCCGAGGATTTCCTCAACGCCTCGGGTTCGCTCAGCAAGCGGATCAATGCCTTCCAGTACACCGGCACATTCGATGCGGGCCTGTCCGAACTCGAGCAGGTGATCGACCGACGCTTCGACACGGCCACGCTGGAAGCGCAGGCCCTGGCCGGGACGCTCGCGCTCGACGCGCCCCTGCCCGCGGCGGTGGACGGCGGTGCCGATATCGCACGCACGCGCGGGATCAACGCGACGACGCTGCACACCTTCAACGGCCCGCTTGCGGACCTACCGGGCGGCGAATTGATAGCGACCTTCGATGTCGGTTACGACTGGAACAATGTCGAGGCCTCGGACACCCGAGGCAGCCTGCCGGTCGACCTGACCCGCGGCGACATTTCGACCGGGGCCAACCTCGTCGTGCCGATCACCAGCCGCAGGCGGGGTTTCGCCGACGCGCTGGGCAGTTTCACGCTCAATCTCAATGCCGGGATCAACGACCTTTCCGATTTCGGCACGCTCGGCGATTATTCGGTCGGATTGAACTGGGATGTGACCGAAAGTCTAGAACTGTCGGCGACCTATATCTACCGCGAAGTCGCTCCGGGGCTGAGGCAGCTCGGCAATCCCGAGGTCGAGCAGCCCAACGTGCCGGTGTTCGATTTCGTTACCGGCGAGACCGTGCTCGCGACCGTCATCACCGGCGGCAATCCGGGCCTTCCGGCAGAGACCCAGACCGACTGGCGCTTCCAGGCGAACTGGCAGCTGCCGTTCTGGGACAGAACACGCTTCACGGTCGAATATATCCGCAACCGTTCGGACAACGTGACCTCGGGCTTTCCGCAGATCACCCCCGCGATCGAGGCCGCCTTCCCCGACCGGATTACGCGCGATGCGGGCGGGCGTCTGGTCGCGGTCGACCGGCGTCCGGTCAGCTTTGCCGAGACCCGGTCGGATCGGCTGCAATTCACGCTCGGCACGCGGGGGCGCTTTGGTCAGGGCGAGCAGCAAGGTGGTCCTCCGGGTGCGCGCGGCGGCGGCGAGAGCGGCGGCAGGAACGGCGGCAGGGCGTCGGGTGGGCCGCCTCCCGGTGCCTCGCGCGGGGGGAGCGAAAACGGCGGCGCGTCCTCGGCCAGCCGGCGGGAGCAATTCATGGCCTTCCGCAACCGGCTGTGCGCCGATGACGGGGTGGAATGGCTCACCGACCTCATCGAGCGGGTCGAAGCGGGCGAGGACCTGTCGGACGAGATCCCCGGTTTCGATGCGGACCGTTTCAAGGCGATGATCGCCCGCGCGCGCGGCGACGACGGGACCATCGACACCGAACGCCTCGCCATGTTCCGCGAGCGGATCTGTGCGATCGATCCGGCGATGATGGGCGGGCGCTCCGGTCCCCCGGCAGGCGCTCCGGCGACTCCGGGCGGGGGCGGCTCGCCCTCCGATAGCGAGGAATACGCTGATAGCGAGGAATACAGGGCCTTCCGCGCCCGCCTGTGCGGGGACGAGGGCATCGCAGCGCTCCGGGAACTGATCGCCAAGATCGAAGCGGGCGAGGACGTGTCCGAGCTTCTCCCCGGCGTTGATCCGGCCTTCGTCAAGATGGGCATCGACCAGTCGCGCGGGCCGGACGGTACCATCCCCGACGAAGTGCTCGAGCGGTTCCGTTCGCGCATCTGCCAGAGAGGCGGGAACGAGGGACAGCGCGGCGGCGGCGGCGGCCCGGCTTTCAACCCGCTCGCAGGCGATGGGCGGCCGGGCGGATTTTTCTACTTCGTCAACCTCACTCATACGATCGAGCTTGCCAACGAGATCCTCATCGCCCCCGGCGTGCCCGTGCTCGACCAGCTCGACGGCGATGCGACCGGCGCTTTCGGCCTGCCGCGCCATTCCTCTCGGCTCGAGGCGGGCGTGTTCGGCGAAGGGCTCGGCGTGCGCCTGTCGGGCCGCTATACCGGCAAGACGCGCCTCGACGGGTCTGGGCTGCCGGGCAGCACCGACCTGTTCTTCGACGACATCGTGACATTCGATCTGCGCATCTTCGCCAATATCGACGAGCTGACCGGCAGCGAGGAGAAATGGCTCGACAATGTCCGCGTGTCGCTGCGCGCCGATAATGTATTCGATGCGCAGCGCCGGGTGACGGACGAGGCTGGCAACGTGCCGATCAATTACCAGCCGCTGCTGATCGACCCCAACGGTTTGTTCCTCGGCATCGACATCCGGAAGTTGTTTTGATTTTTTTGCGCACCCGCATTCGAGGGTGCGATGTCCTCGGCCCGTTCGGGCCTGCGGGCGGGCGGTCGCCCTTGCGGCCCTGCGGGCCGGGGTCAGCAACCTTGATGTCGCTCGGCGATCCCCTCCCCGCAGGCGACGCCGCTTGCCCAGGCCCACTGGAAATTGTAGCCGCCGAGCCAGCCGGTCACGTCCACCGCCTCTCCGATCGCATATAGGCCGGGCACGCGCTTCGCTTCCATCGTGCGCGAGGAGAGTTCGTCCGTGGAAATGCCGCCGATGGTCACCTCGGCCTTGGCGAAGCCCTCGGTCCCGGTCGGGCGAAAGCGCCAGTCGGCGAGCCGCGCACCCGCCTCGCGCAGGGCGACATCGGGGACGTTCCCGAGTTCGCGCTCCACCCCGAGCCGCTCCGCAAGCGCATCGGAGAGCCGGTCGGGCAGGTGTTCGCGCAGCGCGGCGCGCAGGCTTGCCCGGGGCCGGTCGCGCTTCAGTTCCACCAGCCAGTCCTGCCCGGCATCCGGCACGAAGGTCACCGCGACCTCGCCGCCCGGCTGCCAGTAGGAGGAGACCTGCAGGATCGCAGGACCCGACAGACCCTTGTGCGTGAACAGCGCCGCCTCGTCGAAGCTGCCCGTGCCCGCCCGCGCGCGCACCGGAGCGGAGACGCCGGAAAGCTCGCGGAACAGCACGTCCTCGCCGCCCAGCGTCAGCGGCACGAGCGCGGGGCGCGGTTCGACCACTTTCAGCCCGAATTGCCGGGCGAGATCATAGGCGAAGCCGGTCGCGCCCATTTTCGGGATCGAAGGGCCTCCGGTCGCGATGACGAGCGTGGGGGCGGCATAGCTCACGTCCGAAGCGGAGACGGCGAAATCCTCCCCGTCCTTCAAGACCGCCGTGACATCGGCGTTGCAGATCACCTCCACGCTGTCGGGGCACTCGGCGAGCAGCATCGCGACGATCTGCTTGGCCGAGCCGTCGCAGAACAATTGCCCGAGCGTCTTTTCGTGCCACGCGATGCCGTGGCTTTCGACCAGCGCGATGAAATCGGTGGGCGTATAGCGGGCGAGCGCGCTTTTGGCGAAATGCGGGTTGGCCGAGAGGTAATTCTCCGGTGCAGCACCCAGATTGGTGAAATTGCACCGCCCGCCGCCCGAGATGAGGATCTTCTTCCCTGGCTTCTCCGCCCGTTCGAGCACGGCGACGCGAAGGCCCCTCTGGCCGGCCCGCGCAGCGCACATCAGGCCGGCCGCGCCCGCGCCGAGGATGATCGCGTCATATCGTTCCATGAAGCGCGCGATAGGGCCGGGCGCGCCGTCAAGGAAGGGGGCAAAAAGCGCGGGACGGGACGGCCCGGGGTCGCCAATGGCCGTCCCGCCCCGCAAGCTGCACCGCCCCAGCCGGGGCCGTTTGGTGAGGCGGTGCGGATTGCGCGCTCAGGGCTGGGCGGCGGTGACCAGCTTGCCCAGCGTGTCCCATTCCGCGCGCGGGGACCAGTTCCGATTCGCGCCGAGGAAAGAGCGGTCGTCCAGCTCGAGCAGGCCGATGATGACCTCGGCGACGATCGTCGCACCTACGGGTCCGAGACCCTCGCCCTCCTTGTCGCTGCCGTTCGCTTCGGCACGGCCGATGACCTCGGCTTCGGCAAGCAGGTAGAGCCACAGCGGGATGCCGTCGCGTCCGAGATCGCCGTTCACCTGTTCGACCAGGTCGAGCACCGTGTCGATCTGCGCCTGCGGGCAGCCGACGACCTCTGCGACCTTCTCCCCGCCGGGCAGCAGGAAGGTGTTGCCGCGCAGCAGGTTGCGGGTCGCAAGCGAGCGTTCGTCGGGCGCGGCGATGAAGGGGAGCGCGAGCAGGTCGCCCGCGAGCTTCGTGTCGAGCTTGAGCGCGCGTTCGACCTGCCGGTTTTCGGGCGTGAAAAGCAGTTCGTGCCAGTCCACCACCGCGTCGGGGTCCGACAAGGGGTCGAAACCCGAACCGAGAGTCGAACCGAACAGCTCGAACGTGTTCCCGCCTTTCTGGGTCTGTACTTTCATCG
This sequence comes from Erythrobacter sp., assembly GCF_040217515.1. Lineage (GTDB taxonomy): Bacteria > Pseudomonadota > Alphaproteobacteria > Sphingomonadales > Sphingomonadaceae > Erythrobacter. The sequence continues at coordinate 270,949 of NZ_JAVJPT010000004.1, read as the reverse complement.
GGATCATCGAATGGCCGAACCGGTAGGCCGCGACCGAGAATTCGACCGGGATGAAGGGAACGTCGCCGCAATAGAATTGCCGCCCGCAGCCCAGAATTCGCTCGACCACCGGCGCCCCGCACATGGCGACCAGGAAATCGTGCACCACCGCCCATTGGTAATGCCATGTCGTCACCCGGCGCGCCTCTTCGTAAAGCGAATGCCCGGTCAGCCCTTCTTCCGAATGGATCGTTTCGGCGACATGGTTGTGAAACCGGATGATGGCGAGCTGGATCTGGCTGATGATCCGGTTCTCGTCATTGCGCGGGTCGCCGATGATCGCGCGGCCATTGGGCGCGCGCAGCAGGTCGTGCTCGGGAAGGCCAGCCTGCCCCGGATTGTCCGCCCCGGTCAGCAGCCGCACCCCGCCGAAATCGCCGCCCTGTTCGAACAGGTAGGGCTGCGCCTCCGGACCGAGCCCGTAGATGCAGTCGAGATCGAGCGTCGGCGTGCGCAGGTTGGGAATCGTGCCGGGATCGTCGACCACGCTGCCGAAAGTGCTCGATGCGTCCAGCGTGATGTCATGGTCGACGAACTGGCCGAAAAAGACCTGCCCGACCGCGACCGTGTCGGTCCGGTCGGCCTGGCTCTTGCCGTCCATCGGTCCGTTCGGCGCTCCGATCGCCTGCAGGATTTCGGGCCGCGTATATGCGGGGGCAAGCTTGCCGAAAAGCCGCCCGAAGCGATCCTCGCGTCGGGGTACGGAATACTGGCTCATCCGGCAGTAGGGCGAAAGGCCCTCCAACGGCTTCATACCATGATGTTCGGTGTTACTCATACCTCTTGTCCCCCAATAAAACCGCTATGAAAAGATAAGTTAACTAAAAGTAAGGCAACCCGATTCGATAGTTGTTGATGTATATTTGAATAATCGTGCCTATTGGGCGAATCCATTGCGTCTTTACGTGTATTTTGAGGGACGAATACATCTGACTGCGATTTCGGCGCACCCCCGGTGGCGGCAAGGCCCCCGCACCTTGTGGCAATCGCCGGGCGCGCATCTTCCATCACGCGCCGATGCGCCCTATCTCGTCAGCCATGTCCCGAACCGAGGCCGGCGCACCGCACGATCCGAGAGGGGCCGAGCGCTTCGACGAAAGCCGCGCGGCCTCTACGGTCGCGCGCGCCCAGCCCGATCTCGATGCAGGCGTCACGGCGATCCGCGAGACGGTGAAGACACTGCGTCCCGTTCCCGGCGTCTATCGCATGGTCGATGCGCGCGGCGACGTGCTCTATGTCGGCAAAGCGCGCAGCCTGAAGGCGCGGGTGGCGAATTACACCCAGTGGAAGGCGTTGTCGGGTCGGCTCCAGCGGATGGTCTCGCAGACCCGCTCCATGGAGATTGTCACCACCAATTCCGAGGCCGAGGCGCTGCTGCTCGAGGCACAGCTGATCAAGCGCTTCCGCCCGCCCTTCAACGTGCTGCTGCGCGACGACAAGAGCTTTCCCTTCATCCTGCTGCGCGCCGACCATGAATTCCCGCGCATCCACAAGCATCGCGGCGCGCGCCGGGCCAAGGGCAATTACTACGGTCCCTTTGCCAGTGCGGGGAGCGTCAACACCACCCTGAACGCGCTGCAGAAACTGTTCCTGCTGCGCTCCTGCACCGACAGCTTCTTCAACAACCGCGACCGGCCCTGCCTGCTCTACCAGATCAAGCGGTGCTCGGCCCCATGCGTCGGGCGCATCTCGGAAGACGACTATGCGGCCCTCGTGCGGCAGGCGAAGGACTTTCTCGCGGGCAAATCGGGCGCGGTGCAGGCCGATCTCGAGCGGCAGATGGCGAAAGCGGCAGAGGATCTCGATTTCGAGACCGCCGCGATCCTGCGCGACCGGCTGCGTGCGGCGACCTTCATCCAGGGGTCGCAGGCTATCAATGCCAAGGCGGTGGGCGATGCGGATGTTTTTGCATTGGCGGCCAAGGCCGGCCAGATCTGCGTGCAGGCCTTCTTCATCCGCGGCGGCCAGAACTGGGGCCACCGCGCCTTCTTCCCGCGCCATGTGAAAGAGGTCGACGAGGCCGAGGTCCTGACCGATGTCATGCTGCAATTCTACGAGGAAGTGCCGCCGCCGCCGACTGTGCTGGTCGATCGCGACCTGCCGGAGCGCGAGCTGATCGAGGCGGCGCTCTCCGAACTTGCGGAGCGCAAGGTCGTGCTCTCGGTCCCCCAGCGCGGCGACCGGCGCAAGCTGATGGCGCAGGCGAGCCGTAATGCGGTGGAGGCGCTCGACCGCCGGCTGGCCGAGACGGGAACCAAGGCCAAGGTCCATCGCGAGCTTGCCGAATTCCTCGAACTGGAAGAGCCGCCGCAACGGATCGAGATCTACGACAACAGCCATATCCAGGGCGCGAAGGCGGTGGGCGCGATGGTCGTCGCCGGTCCCGAGGGCTTCGAGAAGTCCCAATATCGCAAGTTCAACATCCGCGAGGCGCAATCGAACGACGATTTCGGGATGATGCGCGAGGTCATGCGCCGCCGATTCCGCCGTTTCGCCGATGGCGGCGAAGACAATGGCGAGGAGCGGGGCAAGGGCCACCATGCGGTGCTGCCCGACCTTGTCCTGATCGACGGCGGCAAGGGCCAGCTGTCCAGCGTGATGGGCGTGCTCGAGGAATACGGCCTTGCCGAGGACGTGCCCGTGGTCGGCATCGCCAAGGGCCCGCACCACGGACGCGAGGGCCGCGAGGTGTTCCATTTTCCCGACGGCCGGGAAAAAACCCTGCCGACCAATTCGCCGGTCCTGTTCTATGCCCAGCGCCTGCGCGACGAGGTCCACCGCTATGTCATCGGCGCGCACCGGGCGAAGCGGTCGAAAGGCATCACCGCGAGCCCGCTGGACGAAATTCCCGGCATCGGCCCGGCGCGAAAGCGCGCGTTGCTCCTGCATTTCGGGACCGCCAGCAAGGTCCGAGCGGCGGCGCTCGAAGACCTGCGCCGCGCGCCCGGCGTGAGCGACAAGGTCGCGCGCGTGGTCTACGATTTCTACCATGCGAACGGGTGACGTACCGGAGAGTCGCGGACGGATCGCTTGACGGTCAAGCCTTCCGATGATCGAGCCGTTTGGCTATCGGGATGCTTGCCCGGCCGGATACACGCATTTGCGCTGAATTGATTGGCGAGCGTTTCGGGGCGAAGTGGTTGCCCATGTCCAATGATGCAGCCATCCCTGCGCAAGATTCGCGCAATCCGGAGCCGCCCTTCGCGGAGCAACCGCCCTTCGTGGAGCAACCGAATTGTGCGGAGCAGTCCCCCCTGTCCGATGCGATGCGTTCGTTCCAGGGCGCGATCGACCGCTTCGATGTCGAGGCAGCGGGCCGGCTCGGTGTCGGCCGGAACGACTGGCGCGCATTGCGGATACTGGTCGAGAACGGGCCGCAGGCGCCGCGCGCGCTCGGCGCTGCGCTCGGCCTTACCAGCGGCAGCGTGACGACCCTGATCGACCGGCTCGAGGCGCGCGGCCTCGTGCGGCGAGACCGCGATCCGGCCGATCGCCGCGCGCTGATCGTGGCCGCGCTCATGCCAGCGCGCCGCGCCGTGACCGTGGCCTATGCGCCGCTCTTCGCAATTACGGGCCGGCTCGCACAGCGGCTCGGGCAGGAGCGCAGCCATGCCGCAGCAAAGCAATTGGTTGATCTAGCGAAATTGGTCGACTGGGCCCGAGATCATGCCCCGTGATCATTCCCATTATTGCCGAGCGGGTGTTTTCCCCAATCGGGCCCAAAGGGGTTGTTCAGTCCTTTTCGCCGATTTATGCGCCCGCCCAGCGGCGGGTTTCGGCCATGTCGCGTGAGAAAAAACAAGACGCGAGCGGGAAGATGTATGTTCGGCCTTAGACTTGCATGGGTTCCGTGCAAGCGGATGCGACGCATCCTGCCCGGAGGGACCATAGCGCTGTTTGCGCGCAGGCGCGCTTATGTCCGGGGTGACATCGTGATCGTGCGCCATCCGGAGTATGGCACGATCGTGCGGGCTATCTTCGCCGTCTCGCGGGACGGGCGCTATTCGCTCGAACCGCTCAACAGGCAGCAGGCCAGGGGCCTGGGTTTCATGGAACCCGAGTGGGTGCGCGCCCGGATGCTGTTCCGCCTGATCTAGGCCGTCAGGCTGCGCCGGGGATCCTGCGCGCTTCCGCGTCCCGGCCAAGCCGGTCGTTCTCGACCCAGGTCGAATGCACCCCGCTCGATATCTTGTGCGGCAGAGCCATGCGGCAGATCGGGCCCTTCGCGATGTCGCCGGCATCGAGGATCGCGCACTCGGACGCACCGGCGTTTTCGTCGATCAGGAAGGTCACGAGATAGGCGTTCTCTTCGCTGACCGCTTCGCCGATCGAGGCGGGTTTGCGCGGCACCACCGGGGCCTCGCTGGCATAGATGCCTTCGGGCAGGCGGTAGACTTCCTCCTCGCCCGTTTCCGTGTCGTGCCTGACGAAACCGTCGAACAGGAACCAGCCCGGCCGCGTCGTGGTCGACCAGACATAGCGGCTCTTCTTCATCGCAAAGGCCGGGTTGATCATGCCGAATTCGACGATCCTGTCCGAGAGCCGCTCCTCCTTCGTCTCACCGGTGCTAAGGTTGAAGCGCCAACGGTGCAGGCGGCTCTGGAAGCTGTGCTCGTCGACATAGGCCATCATGTGCGCATATTCGCCCGCATCCTCGATCGGGTCGGGCATCGGCTTGTCCTGGAAATAGCCTTCGAGCACGACCTCGTCGCCCTCTTCATAGGCATTGGTCCAGTGCAGGACATAGGTCGGCGCGGCTTCGAACCAGCGGATGTCGTGCGGCTGTCCGCGGCGCGGAATCAGGGCAAAGCGGGACGGCAGGTCTTCGTGCAGTCGCGCGGCGTGGATGCCGCGTTCGAGCAGCTTTTCGTCCCAGAACAGCGGCATGTCGTTGAGGATCGACCAGTTTTTCGTGATCGCCATGTCATGCGGCAGGCGCGGGCCGGGCAGCGGGATCGGCACGTAATGGACAAGCCGTCCCGACCGATCGACCACGCCGTAATGCATGAAGGGGGCGTGCTTGGAGTAATTGAAGAACATCAGCTCGCCCGTATCTTCGTCGACCTTGGGGTGGGCGGAGACGCCGTCCAGCGGCCCCCAGGGCGCCTTGCCGAGCGTTTCAAGCGTGACCGGATCGACCATCCATGCTTCGCCGCACTGGTAGAAGGTGGCATAGGCGGTTCCGGCATGGACGACGATGTCGGTCGAGCCGGTATCCTTCAGCGCGCCATGCGCGCCGAAGCCGGGGCGCCGCGAAGTTCCCGGCGGGTCCATCAGCCCGCCCCACAGGCTGCCGCCGGCGATCTGTTCGGCCTCGAAACAATGGGTGCGCACGAAGCGGTTGCGATAGCTTGCCCGCCCGCGCGAGAAACGCACGGCGTGGATCATCGCATCGCCGTCGAACGGGTGATGCCGGCCGAGCGGCTGGTGGACCGGGTTTTCGGTGTTGCGAAGATAGATCCCGTCGAGATCCGCAGGGATCGCGCCCTCGATCACCTCGAGTTCGGCCATGTCGACCTCTTCATGAAGCGGGGTCCATGGCCCGGACAGATAAGGATGATTCGATGGCTCCAGGCTCGTCCTGACCGGCGGCTGGCGGGTGATCTCCATGCGCTCTCTCTCCTCGCGCGCGAGCCTAACGCGCGGCCGGCCGGTTTCAAGCCCGCCCGGCTTGCAAGTGCACGCCTTACGTGTTGGAAGGACTGGCGCGGCGAATTTTGATCCCGATCAAGGCGGCCTGGCGCCGGTCGGGGCAAACCATCCGCACTTGGAGGGAGACAGGTCATGAAATCGATATTGCTTCACATCGAAGGCGACAGCTGCATGAAAGCGCGCATGCAGGTCGCGCTCGATATCGCGCGCACATGCGACGCGCACATCACCTGCCTGCAGGCGGTCAGCTACGAGGTTTTCGCGCCGGGCGATTTCTACGGTTCCGCGCTCGCCGCCGCGATGCCGAAGATCAAGGAAGCGGCCGACGAGCTGCGCGCCGAAATCGAAAAGGACCTCGAAAACGAAGGCGTCTCGTTCGAATGGCGTTTCATGTATGGCATGGCGGAGACGCGGCTGCTCGAACAATCGGCGCTCCACGATGTCATCCTCGTCGGCCCGAACGATGTCGGCGAGGAGGGGCGCGGTCCCTCGGCCATGGTCGGCGAACTGGTTTTGAAAGCGCCGGTGCCGGTTTTCGTCATTCCCAAGGACACGACCAGTCTCGATCTCGGGCAGGACGTGCTGGTGGCGTGGAACGGCTCGTCGGAAGCCTGCGTCGCGCTGCGCGCCGCAGTGCCGCTGCTGAAGCACGCCGGGAAGGTCTATCTCGCCAGCGTGGCCGAGGAGAACGGGCGCAACCGGTTCGACTTTCCGCCGAGCGAGGGGGCGAAATATCTCAGCCGCCACGGCGTGTCCTCGGAAGTGATCGAGATCCCGCGCGGGCAGGCGAAGATTTCCGACACCCTGTTCTCGGCGGCGCAGATGCGCGAATGCGGCTATATGGTGATGGGTGCCTATGGCCATTCGCGGATCGCGGAAATGCTGCTCGGCGGGGTGACGCGCCGCAGCCTGTCGGACCCGCAATTGCCGATCTTCATGGCGCACTGAGTAACATGGCGGCCCGGTCGGGCCGCCGATCCCACCGCTCGCGCGGTCGGCGAAGTCCGCAAGGGCTCACGCGTCCTTCTTCGCGCGTCGCTTGCGCATCATGCCTTCCTGGGCGACGCTCGCGACCAGCTGCCCTTGACGGTCGAAGATCCGCCCGCGGTTGAAGCCGCGCCCGCCGCCCGACCACGGCGCGTCGGTGGCATAGAGCAGCCATTCGTCGGCGCGCGCTTCGCGGTGGAACCAGATCGCGTGATCGAGACTCGCCCCGACCAGTTCGCCCCGCATCCACGACAGCCCGTGCGGCAGCGCGCTCGTGCCGAGCAGGGTGTAATCGCTGGCATAGGTGATGACCGCGCGGTGGAGCAGCGGGTCGTCGGGCAGCGGTGCGACAGTGCGAAACCATGTATGCGCGCGCGGCTCGCGCGGTTCGCGGCTCATCCAGTGCAGCTGGTCGAGAGTGCGCATCTCGATCGGGCGGGGGCGGAGCATGACCGCGCGCTGCGCTTCGTCGAGCTTGTCGCCCATTGCCTCGGCCAGTTCGCGGCGCGTTTCGATATCGGGCTTGAGCGCGTCCGGTCCCGCGACGCCGGGCATCGGCGCATCGTCATGTTCGAGGCCGTCCTCGGGGGTCTGGAAGCTCGCGGTGAGATTGAGGATCGGAGTGCAGGACCCGTCCTCGTTCTCCTGCGCCGCGACCACGCGGCGGTTGGCGAAGCTCCTCCCGTCGAAATCGCGCGCGATGCGGTATTCGATTGGGCTGCCCTCGCGCCCGCCGCGCAGGAAATAGGCATGAAGCGAATGGGCGACCTTGCCTTGCGGGATCGAACCCTGCGCCGCCATCAGGCCCTGCGCCAGGACCTGCCCGCCGAAAACGCGGCCCACGCCGCCTTTCTGCGGATGGCCGAGCCACACGTCGGCAGCGCGTTTCTCGACCGTTAACAGTCGGACAAGGCCGGCGACGAGCTTTTCGGGGGCAGACGTGTCGGGGCTTGGCGTATCGGTCATGGCGCGCGGCAATGCGGCGCGCCACCGCCAAGGTCAAGCGCGCGCGTCAGCCAGCCACGAACAGCCGCCGCCAGGCCCGCCAGGCCAGCGCCTTGGCGCGGCTTGTCTCGGGCCAGCGTCCGGGGGCCTGCGGCGAAAGACCCAGCCGCCGCACGATCCCGTTGAAACAGCGCGCATCGCTTTCGCCGTGGCTCCATTCCGAACGCCAGGTAATCGACAGCGAGATCGAGCTTTCAGCGCCGTTCTTCACGAAATGTGGGGCCATGACGGGCACGTGGACCGCCTCGCCCGCGTCGAGCGGGAATTCGCGCGCATGATCCATGAAGCCCGCGTCCCAGTGCAGCTCGCGCGGGCCGCCCAGGTGGTATTGTTCGTGGGCTTCGTCCGGGGCGAAACGCGGGTCGCCCGCCGGGAACTGCGTCATGACCTTCGAGCCTGCGACCTGCAGCAGGATGTTGTGCTCGGGATCGAAATGATAGGGTGTCACCGCGTGCGGGCTGGAGATGAAGATGAAGGCCTGCGGGTCCATGATATCGCCCGTTTTCGCCTCGATCGCGCCTTTCATCTCGCCCAGCAGGTCGTGCAGCAGCGCGCCGTAGGAGGGAACCTTTTCGACATTCTTGAGAACGGCCCAACTGTTCGCCTGCCCGATCCTCAATATGGTTTCGGCGATCGAAAGCCCGGTTGCTTCCGGCTTGCCCTCGATGCCGATGGGCACGTCGCCGCGATTGTATTCGACGCTCGCGGCAGGCAGGCGCGCCGCCAGTTCGGCGAGCGCCGGGATCGCGAGCAGGGGTTGTCTCGAAAGTCCATGAGCAAGCTTGTGCGGTTCTACGGGATAATGCGCAGCAAAGGTGCGGCGCGCATCCTCGTCGAAGACATGCTGCACGCTCGGCTCGAAACGGCGGATAGGTGCATTCATCAGGACCTCCTGCGGCGTTGTTTGCCGCCCCGGTTTTCCCACCGCATCAGCGCGGCGAAAAGCGCGCGCCGGACAGGTGAGCCGATGGCGATGTTGTGGCTGGCGAACCCGCGCTTCTCGCGCCAGAGCCGTTCGATCATCGAATGGCCCTCGGCCGCGCAGCTGTCGGCCCATGCGATGCCGGGCCGCTCCAGAAGAGCGAGATTCTCGAGCTGCAGCAGCAGGCCGGGCGAAAAGCGGGCGTGGCTTTCGTCGAACGCGGTCTTGAAGCTGAAGGCACCGGGGGAGCTGAGGAAATTGGCGAGCATGGCGACGGGCGTCCCGTCGAGCCGGAGCGCGAGCCGTTCGAGCCGGCCGGCCGTCGCAGCGCCCGCCAGCGCGTCGGCGAAGAAACCGTGCGTGTCCGCTTGGCTGGCAAGCGCCGAGCCCGCTTCGCCTTTCCAGCCCGCCGCTTCGAGTTCGAGGAACTCCCGGGTCCACTGTTCGAGGCGTTCGCCACCTTCGAGCCGTTCGAAAGCGAGAGCGCCCAATTCGGCCAGGCGGTTGTGCTGGCGGCGTAGTTCCTTGCGTTTCTTGGCGCGCATAGCGGCTTCGAGATAGGCGTCGGGGGAAAGGTCCGAGGCGAGCATGGCGCGGCTTTCGCGGCGTGCCACGCTGCGCGCGCGGCCCTGCCGGGCAAGCACGTTTTCGAGAGCCACGGCGAGCGCACCCTTTTCGGGCAGCACGGGCAGGTGGAGAAACAAGGCGCGCCGGGCCGAACGGTCGAAATGCTCGAATAGGGCGCGCCAGAAGGCTTCCTCCGCTCCGCGCGCGACGAGGGGCGCGCCGCAAAAGGCGTTGGCGTGCAGCCAGCCGGTCGCATGGGCCAGAGGATAGCCATAATAACGCTGCGCGCGGACGACAGGATAAAGCCCGCAAAGCGTATCGCCGCGGAAGAAGGCCTTGACCGTCACCCGGGCCGATGCGCCCCATCGGGCGAGACCGGGCACGAGGAAGAACGGCTCGAAGAAGGGGTTGGGCTCGCTCGCTTCGCGTACAAGGCGCTCCCATTGCGTGCGGAAGGCGGGCTTTTCCAGCGCGGCGAGGTCGAGCAGCGCGATCCGGTCGGCCACCGGTCCGGCCGTGGCAGGGGCGTGGGCTTCTCGCCGGTACAGCTGCGGCGCATTCGCCAGGTCCATCGCGCGTGATCCCCTTTGTTCGGAGCGGAGGGTCGGCCCCCGCGCCCATCGGCCTTATGGCATGTCGGGCGAGCTGGCGCTCGCACGCATATAGGGCCTGTACGCGCGTGGGACGTTAGCTCCCGGTAAAGGTTAAGGTCCCCCGAAAGGGCAGGACCACGCTGGGCGGCGCGGCTGCGGGGGCGTGCGCTCTCAATGCGCCCCGGCGAGCGCGGCGAGCAGCAGCAGGGCGACGATATTGGTGATCTTGATCATGGGGTTCACCGCCGGGCCGGCCGTGTCCTTGTAGGGATCGCCCACCGTGTCGCCCGTCACCGCAGCCTTGTGCGCATCGGAGCCCTTGCCGCCGTGATGGCCGTCCTCGATATATTTCTTGGCATTGTCCCACGCCCCGCCGCCTGCGGTCATGGACAGCGCCACGAACAGCCCGCCCACGATCACGCCGAGCAGTAGCGCGCCAAGGGCGGCAAAGGCGTTCTCCTGCCCCGCGAGCAGGAGAATCGCGAAATAGGTCACGATCGGAGCCAGCACCGGCAGCAGCGAGGGCACGATCATCTCCTTGATCGCCGCCTTGGTGACGAGATCGACCGTCCGGGCATAGTCCGGGCGGCTGGTCCCGGCCATGATCCCGGGATCGGCGGCGAACTGTTCGCGCACATCGGTGACGACATCGCCCGCCGCCCGGCCCACCGCTGTCATGCCCATCGCGCCGAACAGGTAGGGCAGCAGCGCGCCCAGCAGCAGGCCGATGATGACGTAGGGGTTCTCGAGGCTGAAATCGACTTCCGCATCGGGGAAGAACTCGCCCAGATCCGCGGTGTAGGCCGCGAACAGCACCAGCGCGGCAAGACCGGCGGAGCCGATCGCATAGCCTTTCGTCACCGCTTTCGTGGTGTTGCCCACCGCATCGAGCAGGTCGGTTTTCGCGCGCACGCTGTCGTCGAGCCCCGCCATCTCGGCGATGCCGCCTGCATTGTCGGTGACGGGGCCATAGGCATCGAGCGCCACGACCATCCCGGCCAGCGCGAGCATCGCGGTCGCGCCATAAGCAAGCCCGATCAGCCCGGCGAGCTGGTAGGCCGCGATGATCGCCGCGATGATCGCGAGCGTCGGCAGCGCGGTCGATTCGAGGCTGATGGCAAGGCCCTGGATCACGTTGGTGCCGTGGCCCGTTTCCGACGCCTTGGCGATCGAGCGGACCGGGCGATAGGCGGTGCCGGTGTAATATTCCGTGATCCAGATGATAGCGCCGGTCAGCAAAAGGCCGATCAGCGCGCACAGAAAAAGGTCCGTCCCGGTGAATTCGACCATCGGCGCTTCGCCCAGCGCGGCCGCCCCCGCCGGGGAGAGGGCCTGCGGGTTGAGCACCGTGCCCATGCCCACCCCTACGCTGCCGAGCGCGTATTGCGTCACCAGCCAGATGAGCGGCACGGCGAGCACGGCGGTGACGAGGAACCCCTTGTACATCGCTCCCATGACGTTGGTCCCGCCACCCAGACGGACAAAATAGGTCCCGATAATCGAGGTGACGATGCACGCGCCCCCGATCAGCAGGGGCAACGCCATGAGCACCAGCAGCAGGTCGCCGATAGCGGGCAGCAGCAGCGCGGTCAGCACCATGGTCGCGCCGACTGTCACGACATAGGTTTCGAACAGGTCCGCGGCCATCCCGGCGCAGTCGCCGACATTGTCGCCCACATTGTCCGCGATCACGGCGGGATTGCGCGGGTCGTCCTCGGGAATACCCGCCTCGACCTTGCCGACAAGGTCGGCGCCGACATCGGCGGCCTTGGTGAATATCCCGCCGCCCAGCCGCGCGAAGATCGAGATCAGCGAGGCGCCGAAGGCAAGGCCGACCAGCCCGTCGATCACGATCCGGTCGTTCGGTGCAAGGCCGAATGGCCCGATCAGCACCGCGAAGAACACCGCGATGGCAAGCAATGCAAGGCCTGCGACCAGCATGCCGGTGACGGCGCCCGCCCTGAAGGCAAGCGTGAGGCCTTCCTGCAGCCCCGTGCTCGCCGCCTGCGCCGTGCGGACATTGGCGCGCACCGAGATGTTCATCCCCGTATAGCCCGCCCCGCCCGACAGCACCGCGCCGATGGCAAAGCCGAGAGCCGGCACGAATCCCAGAAACGCCCCGACCAGCACCGCGACGACCACGCCGACCATCGCGATCGTCGTGTATTGTCGGCCCAGATATGCCCCTGCGCCTTCCTGGATCGCGCCGGCGATTTCCTGCATTTTCGCGTTACCTGCGCTCGCGCCCAGCACCTGCCTGCCGGTGACGAAGCCGTAGATCACGCCGAGCAGTCCCAGCCCGATCGAAATATGGACAAGTTCCATGACACATCCCCTCCCACAACGCGCACACGGCCCGGTTTGCCCGGTGTCCATGTTCGGGGAGCGAATGCCCCCGTCCTTCCGCGATTCCGCCTGCCGCCAAGGCGCGGCAATGGATCTTTAGTTCGATGCGGGCGCGCGGCAGGCCGTGCTGGCGGCTGCGGCCCGACAAGGGGATGGTGTGAACGATTCGAAAACGGGTTCGATCGGCCGGGAAAGCGATCCCGGAAGCAGTCCGTGGCCGATGCGAGGCCTAACCATGACGATAGCCCAGCGAATCGGGATCGGTGTAGCTCGATGCGCCCAGCACCAGAGGGGCCGCGCCCGATTCCTCGATGCATCCGATCCGCACCGCGTCGATGGGGATCTCCGCATCCCAGCTCGCGGTGAAGAGCAATTCGTAATCGTCGCCCCAGCGCATGCAGTCATCGACCCGGTCGGGGGCCGCGACGGGCACCAGCTGCGGGTCGATCAGGACGGTGACGTCGCTTGCCTCGGCCATGCGATAGGCATCGAGCAGCAGGCCGTCGGAAATGTCCATCATCGCGCCGACGATCGGCGCGAGCGCCATTCCCTCGGCGAGGCGCGGGCGCGGGCGGTTGAACGCATCGAGATGGTCCCTGTCGCCTTCGAAACCGAGCATGGCGCGGCCCAGCGGCCCGGTGACGAACAGCGCCTCACCCGCCTGCGCCCGGGTGCGCGAGGGGATGGGACGACAGGTCGCGCGCCCGATCGCGGTGATCGAAAAAGTGCTCGCACCGGTCGTCGCGATCGTGTCGCCGCCCAGCAGCGGGACATCGTATTCGGTAAGCGCATCGGCCAGCCCGGCAAGGAAACGATTATCCTCGTCCCCGCCCAGCGCATAGCCCAGCAGCACGCCGATCGGTTCGGCCCCCTTGCTGGCGATGTCGGACAGGTTGAGCGCGACCAGTTTCCAGGCCACGTCGGCAAGGTCGGCACTGGGTCGCCAATGGGTGTCCTCGGCCATCGAGTCCATGTTGATGACCAGCACCTCGTCGCCGATCTCGATCAGCGCGCAATCGTCCTTGAGCCCCTGCGCGCCGGGATGCAGCGGCAGGCTGCGCAGCGCCGTGACGAAATCCAGCTCGTTCATGATTGCGATCCCATCCCAATCCTGTCCTCTCCAAACCGCATTCTTAAACCGGATAGGATTTGAGGGGAAGCCGTAAGCGTGCAAGCGCCGGACCGGCGCATGCAAGAGCTTGCGGGGGGCTCCTCAGCCGCGCACTTCGCGGGCGAGTGCGTCGGTCCTACGCGCGCACTTCGCGGGCGAGTGCGTCGAGGATACCGTTGACGAATTTCGCCTCGCGGTCGTCGAAGAAGGCCTTTGCCACATCGACATATTCGTTGATTGCCGCGGCCGCGGGCACGTCGGGCCGGGCGATGAGTTCGTAGGCCCCTGCTCGCAGGACCTGGAGCATGGTCTTGTCGAGCCGCGCGAGCGTCCAGCCGCCCGCAAGCCGCGCTGTAAGGGCCGCGTCGATCTCCGCCCGGCGCGCATCGACCCCGCGCACGACATCGTCGAAGAATGCGACCTCCGCCTCGGCATAGACCGCATCGCCATGCTCGTCATCGTCCACCGTGCGGCCCAGGCGGTGCTGGTGGAATTCGTCCAGCAGGCGGGTGAGCGGGGTCTTTTCCATCTGCTGCTGGTAAAGCGCCTGAACCGCGGCGAGCCGCGCGCTGGAGCGCGCCTTGGAACGGGGATTGGGGCCGGTCATTTGCGTCTCAACTCGACCGAGCGGGCATGGGCGGGCAGGCCCTCGGCATGGGCAAGGGTGGCGGCCGCCGGGCCGATTGCGGCGAAGGCGGCATCGTTCACTTCGAGGAAGCTCGTGCGTTTCATGAAATCGAGCACCGACAGCCCGCTCGAAAAGCGCGCCCGCCGCCCGGTGGGAAGGACATGGTTCGGCCCGCCGACATAATCGCCGATCGCCTCGGGCGTCATCCGGCCGAGAAAAACGCTTCCCGCATGGCGGATCGCGCGCAGCATGGGCTCGGGATCGTCGATGGCGAGTTCGACATGCTCGGCCGCCAGCCTGTCGGCCAGCGCGGGCGCTTCGCTTGCAAGGTCCTCGACCACGATGATGACGCCGTTCGCGTTCCAGCTTTCGCGCGCCACCTGCTCGGTCGAAAGCAGGCTTGTCTGCACCGTCACCGCGTCCTCGACCAGCGCAGCGAAGGCGGCATCGTCGGTGATGAGGATCGATTGCGATGTCGGGTCGTGCTCGGCCTGGGAGAGCAAATCGGCGGCGATCCAGTCGGGGTCGTTGTCGGCATCCGCGATCACCAGGATTTCACTGGGTCCGGCGACCATGTCGATCCCGACCACGCCGTAAAGCTGGCGCTTGGCTTCGGCGACATAGGCATTGCCGGGGCCGGTGATGACATCGACCGCGCCGATCCGGTCCGTCCCGTAGGCGAGTGCGCCGACCGCCTGCGCCCCGCCGACGCGCCAGATTTCATCCACGCCCGCGACGTGCGCGGCGGCAAGGACGAGGTCATTGGTCCTGCCGTGCGGCGTCGGCGTGCAGATCACGAGCCGCTCGACGCCCGCGACGCGCGCGGGGATGGCGTTCATCAGCAGCGAGGAGGGATAGGCCGCCCGCCCACCCGGGACGTAAAGCCCGGCCGCATCGACTGCGCGCCAGATCGCGCCGAGGCGAACGCCGGTCTCGTCCGTATAGTCGCGGTCCTCGGGCAGCTGGGCCTCGTGATAGGCCCGGATGCGCGCGGCGGCGAGATCGAGCGCATCGCGCAATTCACCGTCGAGCGCCCCGTAGGCGCGCTCGCAGGCCTCGGGCGGGATCGACCAGTCGCCGCCGGAGGCGATATCGTGACGGTCGAAGCGCGAGGTATATTCGACCAGCGCCGCGTCGCCCCGGCTTTTTACCGCGGAAAGGATCGAGGTGACGCTGGCGGCGACGTCCTCGGTCGATTCGCGGCGGTCGGCGACGATCCGCGCGAAATGCGTCTCGAATTCGGGATTGCTGGTGGAAAGCATGCGCATCAGGCGGGTATCCTGTCCGCAGCCGTGTCGGTCCGTCGCGCCTCGGCTTCCTGGCGGAAGGCGGCGACCAGCTCGGCGACGCGCGGGTCCGTCTTGAGCGCGGCGCGGTTCACGATGAGGCGCGCGGATATGTCGAGGATGCGGCTCGTTTCGACAAGCCCGTTCTCCTTGAGCGTCCGCCCCGTCGAGACGAGATCGACGATCCGCCGCGCAAGGCCCAGCGACGGGGCGAGTTCCATCGCGCCGTTCAGTTTCACGCATTCGGCCTGCACGCCCGCCGCCTCGAAATGGCGGCGGGTGAGATTGGGATACTTGGTTGCGACGCGCAGGTGGCTCGCGCCGCTGTCCGCATCCGCGTCCCCGGCCAGCCGCGCGACCGAGAGGCGGCAATGGCCGATATCGAGATCGACCGGCGCATACAGGTCGTCATAGTCGAATTCCTCGATCACGTCCGACCCGACGATTCCCGCCTGCGCCGCGCCATGCGCGACGAACGTCGCGACGTCGAAGGCCCGCACGCGGATCAGCGCCATGTCCTCGCGCTCGCAGGAGAAGGACAGCGCGCGGTTGGCCTTGTCGTGAAAGCCGGGCTCGGGCACGATGCCCGTGCGCGCCATTACGGGCAGCGCCTCCTCGAGGATGCGGCCCTTGGGCACGGCGAAAGTCAGCTGGTCGGTCATGGAGCCGCGCACTTAGGCACTCGCCCGCGAAAGGGCAATAACGAGCGCAGCCTGCGCCGGAAACGACGGGAGTGAGGATACGCGATGGCTGGGGCGATCATGGGGCTTGAGCAATTCGCCGAGGCGCTCGAATGGCAGGCCCGCCATGCCGAACGCAACGGCGCTCCCGCAACGGCCCGCGTGATCCGGGCGTTGGCGAAACTGCGCGATAGCGACACGGCGACCGGACGACGGATCGCCAATTGGCAGGGCCTGACGCTCAAGGACGCGCTGCCGCTCAGGGTCACGGGCGGGCTGCACCACCTTGTGCTGACCGGGGCGGACCGGCGGCTGGAGCGGGTCTATGCCGGGCAGGTGACGGCGCAGGAAGAGATCGACGCGCTCGTGTGCGAACTTGCCCAAAGCTTCGACACCCTCCTCCTGCCCTGGCTCGATCGCCCGCCACAGACCAACGAGGCGGGCCGTTCGGCGAGCATCATGGCCGGGCTGCTGTGGCTCGCCCGGCGCGCGCAGCCGCGTTTCGCCCTGTTCGAAACGGGCGCGAGCGCGGGGGTCAACACCATGCTCGATCGGTTCGCCTTCCGCCTCGGCGAGACCGAAGTCGGCCCGGCAGGCTCGATCATGCGGATCGAGCCGGAATGGCGCGGCACCTCGCCGCCCGCTCCGCCCGAGGGATTCGCCATTGACGCCCTGAGCGGCTGCGACCTTGCGCCGATCGACCTCGCCGACCCCGAGGCCGCGCTACGGCTGAAAGCCTATGTCTGGCCCGATGCACCCGGTCGGCTCGCCCGGATCGACGCGGCGATCGCGCTCGCGTCCGAATGCGCGCCCGAAGTGGCGAGGATGGATGCGGATGCCTTTGTCGAGCAGCAGCTCGACCGGCCGCAGACCGTGGGGACGACGTGCGCGCTGTTCCATTCGATCATGTGGCAATATCTTCCCGCCGCAACGCAAGACGCGATCTCCGCGCGGATGGAGGCGGCGGGCGCCGAGGCGAGCGAGGAGCGTCCGCTCGCATGGCTGGCGCTCGAAACCGATCCGGAAACCTTCGCCCACGACCTCACCGTGCGCCTGTGGGACGGCGGCGAGCATCGCGGCCAGCCGGTCAAGCTCGCCCGCGCCCACCCGCATGGCGCATGGGTCGAATGGCTCGGCGGGCAGGGTGCCTAGCCGGAGAGAAATTCCTCCATCGCCCGGTTTACCGCGTCCGGAGCCTCCCACGGCACGAAATGCCCGCAATTGGGCACGCGCACGATGGTGAGCGGGTCGACGATCTCATCCAGCCCGTCGAGATTTTCGGGCGGCAGGGCGAGGTCGTCCAGCGCCCAGATGACCAGCGTGGGGATGGCCAGCTTCGGCAGGTCGGGCGGGGTATAGCCCGCAGGGATTTCGTAGGGCGCGTCCATTTCCGGCACGTCGATGGGCGAGGCGCGGTAGTAATTGAGCATCCCGAAGGCCGCGTCGCGGTTCTGCCAGTCGCGCAGCAGCGCGTCGCGTTCCTCCGCCTCCATGGCGTCGGGGCGGTCCCACTTGACCTCCTTTAGCAGCAGGCCCGTCAGCCCGTGCTCCTTCACCAGCGCGTCATTGGCGGGATCGCGAAAGCCGCGAATATACTGGCTCGCCTCGCGCTGCTGGGGGTTGGTGTAGAGCAGGCGCTGGAAGATCTGCGGGTGCGGCGCATTGGCGATCACGGCGCGCTCGACCCGCATGTGCTGGCCCGACAGCGCCACGCCCCATGCGATCGCGCCGCCCCAGTCGTGACCGACAATGGTAAATTTCGCGATGCCCAGCGCGTCGGCCAGCAGGAAAACGTCGCCGATCAGCTTGTCCGGCGTGTAGGCTTCGACCTCCTGCGGCTTGGAGGAGCCGCGATAGCCGCGCTGGTCGGGCGCGATGCAGCGAAAGCGGTCCGAGAAATGGCGGATCTGGTGACGCCACGTGCGGTGGCTTTCGGGAAAGCCGTGGAGGAAGATCAGCACGGGGGCATCGGTCGGACCTTCATCGACGACATCGAGATGCAGCCCGTTCGCCAGCTCGACCCGTTTTTGCTCCATCATCGTGTCAGCCCTCCGCCTCGAGTTTTTCCATGTAACCGTTCGCCACCATTGCCGCGACCTGGTCGAACAGTTCATCGGGGGTGCGGCGCATTTCGCCCATGCCCGCTTCCATGCCCCGCGCGACGATGATCTCGCGCGTGCCTGCGGCTATTTCGTCGAGCATCGTCTTCGCCGCATCGGGCGCGGGAATGCCCTCGTCGATCACGCGGTCGCTGCGCCCGCGTTTCGACCCGTCGGCGACGAGAGCGTTGCGCGCCACGTCGGTCGCGACCGAGCCGGGGTAGATGACGTGGACGCTCACGCCGGTCTGCGACAATTCGGCGCGCAGCGCGTCGGCATAGCCCGCAAGGCCGAACTTGACCGCGCAATAAGCGGTCCGCATCGGCACGCCGACCTTGCCGGCGATGGAAGAGACGAAGGCGAGCGCGCCGCTGCCGCGCTCGGTCATGTGGCCGATCAGCCCTTGCGAAAAGGCGATCTGGGCGGTGAGGTCGATGTCGATGATGTCGCGGTAGACGTGCATCGAGGTCTTGAGCGCGCGGCTCCGCTGCGACACGCCCGCATTGGCGAAGGCGAGGTCGACGCCGCCCTTCCACCCGATGGCTTTCGCGGTCGCCTCGGCCAAAGCCGCCTCGTCGCGCACGTCGAAGGGGAGGACGAGAGCCTCGCCGCAATCCGCGGCGACCGCCGCCAGCCGCGCCTCGTCCCGGCCCGACAGCACCACGTTCGCGTCGCGCCCCGCAAGGTCGCGCGCGAGCGCCGCGCCGATGCCCGAAGACGCGCCCGTGATCCAGGCGGTCTTGCCGCGATAGTCCATGAAATCCTCCCCGAAATTCGCGTTTTATGGATAGCTGACGGTCTTGGGCCTGTCAGGCAAGGGGATAAATTCCTCTTCGTCGCCGGGGACTGCGGGGAAGCGGCCTTCGCGCCAGTCCTCTTTCGCCTGTTCGATCCGCTCGCGGCTGGAAGAGACGAAATTCCAGAACACGTGGCGCTGCGTGGCGAATGCTTCGCCGCCCAGCAGCATGACCCGCGCGCCGCTTTCGCTCGCGAGCCGCATCGTCTTGCCCGGCGCGAGGACGGCGAGTTCGTAAGGGGCGAGCGCGATGCCGTCGACGCTGGCCGCGCCTTCGACCAGCATGACCGCGCGCTCGTCCGCCTCGGCCTCTATCGGCAGCGCGCCGCCTGCACTCAGCACGATCTCGGCATAGATCGTCGCGGCATGGGTCGTGGTCGGAGCCCGCGCACCCCACAATTCGCCCATGATGACGCAGGCCCGCGCCGCGCCGTCCTCGATCCACGGCAGGTCGGTCTGCGCTTCGAAGGCGGGGTCGATTTCCTCGCGCCCGTCGGGCAGGGCGAGCCAGGTCTGCATCCCGAACAGGCCGGGCTTGGTCGCAAGCTCCGTCTTGGGGCTGCGCTCGGAATGGACGATGCCGCGCCCCGCCGTCATCAGGTTGACCTGTCCCGGGCGGATCGTGGCGAAAGTGCCGAGGCTGTCGCGGTGGTCGATCGCGCCTTCAAACAGCCATGTCACGGTGGCGAGGTTGATATGCGGATGTGGGCGCACATCCATGCCTTCGCCGCCGGTGAGATCGGCGGGGCCGAATTCGTCGACGAAGATGAAGGGGCCGACCATGGTGCGTTCCCGGGCGGGCAGGGCGCGGCGGACCTCGAACTGGCCGAGATCGTGGGTCACGGGTGTGATGGCCTGGGCGATCGTCATGCCGTGTGCTCCTCGATCAGGCTGCGCAGGGTTTCGGGGTAGAGCGCCTCGTGCCAGTCGTCGAGTTCATCGAGGGCGAACCAGCGATGCTCGTTCATCCACGCCTGCTCCAGATCGGTCTGGCGCGACGTGTCGATGTCCGGGCTGTCGACGCGCACGATGAAATAGCGTTCGTCCGCGCGCACCGGCTCGCCTTCGGGGGTGACGAATTCGGGCGTAGTGCGGGCGATCTGTTCGCCGGGTTCGGCGGTGATGCCGGTCTCCTCGAACAATTCGCGCCGCGCCGCCTGCTCGAAGCTCTCGCCCGGCTCGCATTCGCCCCCCGCCGTCACCCAGAAGGGGTCGCGGCCGGGAATGTCATAGCGAAACATCAGGACCCGGGGCCCCGGGGCGAGCACGATCAACCTGGCCGAACGGCGCAGGCGCTTTAGCGCTGTCCCGCTCGCGGCGACATTCATTGGGTGGGCGCGCTGGCCTGGATCGCGACCGCGTGGACCCGCTCGCCCACCATGTCTCCCAGCGCCGCAATGACCGCGCGCTGGCGGGCGAGACGGTTCATCTCGGCGAAGGCGGGGGCCTCGATGACAATCGTGAAATGCGATTCGCCCGACCCGTCATCGCCCGAATGGCCTGCATGCTTCGCGCTGTCGTTTATGATCTCCAGCCGCGTGGGGTCGAATTCCCCGCGCAGCTTGGCTTCCATCTCGTCTGCAACCGTTCCGGCCATCGCTTCACCTCTTTGCAACTCCCGATGCCTTGGAATCTGGCATGCGCCGCGCCATTCTCAAGCCTTATGTCTGCTGCACGATCTCAAGGGCGGTTCCACGGCCGCCACGAAGGCACCCGCTGCACCTGCGAAGCTCCGGGATGCGAAGAGCCGGGCGAATTCCGCGCGCCGGGCGAACGCCCGAGCGGATTCGACGGACCGGGCGAGTGGCGTTGGTTCTGCCTCGAACATGTCCGCGAATTCAATGCCGGTTACGACTGGTTCGAAGGGATGAGCGCGGAGGAAATCTATCGCGCCCAGTCGCCGGCAAGCGGGTGGCGCACCGAAAGCCCCTCTTTCGGGCCCCGGATGCAGGCCGGCGGCGGGATCGACGGTATGCCGCGCTGGGCCGATTACGACGATCCGCTGGATGCGATCTCGGCCCGAGCGAGCGGCATACGCAGCCGCGCCCGGCGCGAGGCGGAAATGGCTGCGAGCGGGCGCTTCTCGAAGGAAGAGGCCGCGGCGCTGGAAACGATGGGCCTCGGCTCCGACACCGACAGGAGGCGGCTGCGGCGGCGCTATTCCGAACTCGTGCGGCGCTACCATCCCGACCGCAATGGCGGCGACCGGACCTATGAGAAACGCCTGAACCGCGTGGTCGAGGCCTACCAGGTCCTGCGCAAGAGCTCGGCGATCGGCTAGGCTCCCGACTCTCCATTGGCTTCGGCAATCAGTTTTGCATCGATCGCGTTGGCGTCGGCGTAGGCGGGGCGCTGGGTGACGCGGTCGACATAGGCGCGGAAAGCGGGTCGCTCGGGGATCGAGCCGAAGCGCAGGCCCCAGACGAACTGGCTGCCGACATAGGTGTCGGCCATGGTGAAGCGGCTTCCGGCGGCGAAATCATGCGCCGAAAGCCAGCCGTCCAGCGCATCGAGCGTCCGCTCGAGCGTGCCGAAGCCCGCGGTCGTGTCCTTCCCCTCGGGCACCTCCCAGCCCATCATCCGCGCCATGATCGCCTGTTCGAGCGGGCCGGCGGCGAAGAACAGCCAGCGGAAATAGGCCGCGCGCTCATGCGCGTCGGGCAGAAGGCCCGCCTGCGGGTGCGTTTCGGCAACGTAGTGATTGATCGCCGCGCATTCGGTGACGACGTGATCGTGGCCGCCGCTGTCATCCCCGTGGTGGTGGACCAACGCGGGAACCTTTCCCATCGGGTTGATGTCGGTGAAATTCGCAGGGAGATTGTCCCAGTCGAACACGACGTGGTCGTAGTCCGCGCCCGCCTCGTGCAGCGCCCAGCGCGAAATCTGCCCCCGGCTCATCGCCACGGTGTAGAAGGTGAATTCGGCCATTGGTCAGGTTCCCGTCGCGGTCCGGTCGAAGACCGGGGTGAAGCTTCCGAAGATCATGCGCGCACCGTCGAAGGGCGGCGGGTTCGCTTCCGGGTCGAGCCTCGGGTCGCTGCCCGCCGCTTCGCCCATGCGCTCCATCGCGGCATCGCGCGTCGCCCTGTCGGGCCATTCGATCCAGCTGAAGCACACCGTCTCGTCCTCGCGCGCGGCGACCGCGCGGTGGAAGTCGGTCGCCTTGCCGCGGGGCACCTCCTCGCCCCACGTCTCGACCACGCGCAGCGCCCCGTTTTCGAGGAACCACGTGTCGACGCTTTCGCAAAAGGCGGTGAATTCGGCCCTGCGCGCGCTGTCCACGGTAAAGGCGTATCCGTCGATATAGGCCATGCTGTCCTCCCGTCCCGCGACGCGGCATAGCACGAAAGCCGCGCCCGGTCAGGTCTGGCGAAAGGCCCAGCGCAGCGTGCGCCCGACACCCCAGGTTGCCGCACGCGCAGGAATCGCGGTGAGCACCGGTCGCTGGATCCGCAGCATCGAGCGCGCCCAGTCCGGCACCATCGCCACCGCCTCGGCCGCGACGACGGCCTGCAGCGCCTGCGGCGTGCCCTCGGGCTTGGAGGTGAGGACCAGCTGGGCGACCTCGCGCGCCTCCGGCGAGGTCTTGAGGTCGGCGCGCAGCTCGCGGAAAATCGCCTCGGCCTCGCGGCGGCTTTCGGGGACGGGATCGGCGCCGAGCGCCCGCGCGATGATCGCGAATTGCCGGTAATATTCGTCCTGCTCCGCAAAGGGCATGTCGGGCCGGACATGGCGCAGATATCCGGCAAGGAAGCTCTGCGCCTCGACCACGTGGACCCAGGCCAGCGTGCGCGGATCGGTCGCGGTATAGGGCTCGCCGCCGGGCAGCGTCCCGCCGACATGGGCGTGGATGCGATTGACCCGCTCGATCGCCTTCATCGCCTCGTCGCGGTGGCCGAACGTCGTCACGGCGATGAAGCGCGCGGTGCGGCGCAGCCGACCGTGCATGTCGGCGCGGAAATTGGAATGGTCGAGCACGCCCTGCAGCGCGGCCGGGTGCAGCATCTGCAACAACAGGCCCCTGATCCCGCCCGTCATCATGCCCACGATATCGGCATGCACCATGCGGATCGGTGTATCGCGCGCGAACAGCGCCTCGTCGGATGGCGGCACCGGCTGCTGGCCGGTCTCGTTGAAGAGGTCGCGCACCTGCCCGACAAGGCGCAGGCGCAGGGTTTCGAGCGGGTCCGACATGGACACAAAGTAATGCCTGCAGGCGTGATTTGCGAGCATCTTCGCGGCCCGCGCCGCGCACTTGCAAAATTAGCAGGCCCGCGCGACTTGCAGCATTGCCTGCGTCCCTCTAACCGGGCTCTTGCGATGAACAGCCATTCCTCAGAAGAATTCGCCGGCCAGAGCGCCATGCCATCCCAGCCCGACACCACGGTCGACGTGAAAGAAACGTTCGGCATCGATGTCGACTGGCAGGTCCCCGCCTTTAGCGGCAATGACGAACACGTCCCCGAACTCGACGAGGATTACGTGTTCGATCCCGACACGACGCTCGCGATCCTCGCAGGTTTTGCGCATAATCGGCGGGTGATGGTGCAGGGCTATCACGGCACCGGCAAGTCGACCCATATCGAACAGGTCGCAGCAAGGCTGAACTGGCCGAGCGTGCGCGTGAACCTCGATGCCCATATCAGCCGGATCGACCTCGTCGGGCGCGATGCGATCGTGCTGAAGGACGGGCTGCAGGTGACCGAATTCAAGGAAGGCATCCTGCCCTGGGCGCTGCAGCACCCGGTCGCGCTGACGTTCGACGAATATGATGCGGGCCGCCCGGACGTGATGTTCGTGATCCAGCGCATCCTCGAATTCGACGGCCGCCTGACCCTGCTCGACCAGAACCGGGTCATAACGCCCAATCCGTGGTTCCGGCTGTTCGCGACCACCAATACGGTCGGCCTCGGCGACACCAGCGGGCTTTATCACGGCACGCAGGCGATCAACCAGGCGCAGATGGACCGCTGGAACATCGTCGTCGCGCTCAATTATCTGCCCGCCGATACCGAGCAGGCCATCGTCAAGTCGAAGACTCCCGATACCGACGACAAGGTCATCGCCGACATGGTCAAGGTCGCCGAGCTCACCCGGCAGGGCTTCATGAACGGCGACATCTCGACCGTGATGAGCCCGCGCACCGTAATGACCTGGGCGCAGAACGCGGCGATTTTCAAGTCGGTCGGCTTCGCCTTCCGCCTGTCGTTCCTTAACAAATGCGACGAGGCCGAACGCACGCTGGTTTCCGAATATTACCAGCGCGTCTTCGGCGAGGACCTGCCCGAAGGCGCGGCGAAGGGGACGGTGACGGTCGGGCGCTGAGGCGCCTGCCGCGCCGATCCGGCTGCCTCGCCCATCCGCATGCGGGCGATCCCGCTTGTATCAGCCCGTATTAGCCTGCTAATACACCGGGCATGGGCCTGTTCGAGCGATTCCGCAAGAATGCGCGCGCGAACGGGCGCGAGGAGGAAGGCGCGGACGCACCCGGTTTCTTCCCGCTTTACGAATCGCAGCTCCCGCCGGCCGATGACGACGCTCCGCCCCCACCGCGCGCTGTGCCCGCGCCCGACTATGCGAACTGGGATCACCGCCTTGCCCGGCTCGACGGCGCGCTGGAGGCCGAGGAACGCCGCCGCCTGCGCCCATGGCAGCGCGATTACTGGCGCGCGCGCGGCAGGCTGTGGTGGGCGCTGCGCGCGCTTGCTGCTGCGGCGCTTGCCGTTATCGCACTGATCGGCTGGCTCGCGGTCACCGCGCCGCTGTCGAAAAGCCTCGAGCCGATCGCCGCGCCGCAGGTCACGCTGCTCGCCAGCGACGGCACGCCGATCGCGCGGCAGGGGGCGATGGTCGATGCGCCGGTCGAGATCGCCAAGCTGCCGCCGCATGTCCCGCAGGCCTTCATGGCGATCGAGGACCGGCGGTTCCATTCCCACTGGGGCATCGATCCGCGCGGCATCGCGCGCGCTCTCTGGACCGGGCGGGGCGGAGGATCGACCATCACCCAGCAGCTTGCCAAGTTCACATTCCTCACCCCCGAACAGACGCTCACCCGCAAGGCGCGCGAGGCGCTCATCGCGCTGTGGCTGGAGGCGTGGCTGACCAAGGACGAAATCCTCGAACGCTATCTTTCCAACGCTTATTTCGGTGACAACCAGTACGGGCTGCGCGCGGCGAGCCTGCATTATTTCTATCGCCAGCCCGAAAATCTCCTGCCGCAGCAGGCCGCGATGCTGGCCGGGCTGTTGCAGGCCCCGTCCGCCTATGCCCCGACCCGGCATTACGAGCGGGCGAAGCGGCGCATGGACCTCGTCGTCGCCGCGATGGTGGAGGAGGGCTATCTCACCCCGGCCGAGGCCGAGGCATTGCCCGCGCCGCGGCTCGACGTGCGTACGCGGAACGACCTTCCCACCGGCACCTATTTCGCCGACTGGGCGCTGCCGATCGCGCGCGAGGGGATGGAGGCAAGCTATTCGCGGCAGGTGCTCGCCACCACGCTGGATGCGCGCCTGCAATCGCTCGCCGGCCGGGTGGTCGCGCGCGCGCCTTTGGGGGAGGCGCAGGTCGCGCTGGTGGCGATGCGGCCCACGGGAGAGGTGGTCGCGATGGTCGGGGGAAAGGACTACCGTGCCTCGCCTTTCAACCGTGCAACCCAGGCCCGCCGCCAGCCCGGATCGACCTTCAAGCTGTTCGTCTATCTCGCCGCGCTCGAAGCAGGGTGGGAGCCGGAAGACACCATTGCGGGCACACCGTTCGAGGACGGGTCCTATCGCCCGGAAAATGCCGGGGGGACCTATTCCGATACGATCACGCTCGAGCACGCGCTCGCCACGTCGAGCAATGTCGCCGCCGTACGGTTGATGAACGAGGTCGGGTCGGAACGGGTCATAGCCATGGCGCGCGCGCTCGGCGTCGCCTCGGACCTGCCCGAAGGCGACCCGAGCCTCGCGCTCGGCACCTCGACCATGACCCTGATCGAACTCACCGCCGCCTATGCGGGCGTGGCGGGCAATGCCTTCCCGGTCACGCCGCGCGCCTTCGAGCGGGAGGAGCGCGGCTGGCTCGACTGGCTGACGACGCGCGAGGACAGCCTTTCGCGCCGCCACCACGAGGCGATCGAGCGGATGCTGCGCGCCGCCGTCAATCGCGGGACGGGGCGCGCGGCGATGCTGCCCGTCGCCAATTACGGCAAGACCGGCACGACGCAGGATTACCGCGACGCGCTGTTCGTCGGCTATGCGGGCGAGGGCGAGGAGCGGCTGGTGGTCGGCGTGTGGGTCGGCAATGACGACAATTCGCCGCTCGACGGCATTACCGGCGGCAGCCTGCCGGCGCGCATCTGGAAGGATTTCATGCGCGGCGCATTGCGCCTCGGCGCGCCCGCCCCGGCACCGAAACCCGCCGCTTCGCCCGATCCCGAAGGTCCGGTGCAGCCCTTCGACGTGCCCGAGGGCGCGGAAATCCCGCTCGACGACAACGGCTCGCGGCTCAGGATCGAAGAAGGCGCGGTCACGGTCACCACCGAGATCGAGGGCGAGCGGCTCGAATTCCGCCTGCGCGAGGACGGCTTCGAAGTCGTGCCCGGCGGCGCGGACCCGCCGAATTAGGCCATCAGGATGTTCATCACCGCGCTCGCGATCGGG
The DNA here is from genome assembly GCF_040217515.1 of Erythrobacter sp. Lineage (GTDB taxonomy): Bacteria > Pseudomonadota > Alphaproteobacteria > Sphingomonadales > Sphingomonadaceae > Erythrobacter. Next base: position 244,595 of record NZ_JAVJPT010000004.1, on the reverse strand, counting down.
CGGGAGCGGTCGTCCTGCCACGCCTCCACGGCGATATTCGCATTGCGCCGCCCCAGCCGCGCGATCCGGGCGAGGGCAAAGGTGCGCTTGGACCGGCCGGCGGAGAGATATTGCACCGTGATGCCGATCGGCTTCAACTGCGGATCGCGCCCCTCGGCCAGCAGCCGGGTACGCAGGGCGGCATAGCCGGCCGTCTCCAGCAGGCCCGCCGTCGCCCCGCCGTGGAAATGGCCGGGGCGCCCTTCGACATTGCGGGTGAAATCGACCGCGAGCACGGGCAGGCCGCCTTCCTCGCCTTCCACCTCGATCCCGAGCGAGCGGGCATAGGCGGTCAGTTCGGCTGTGCCGGGATCAGTCATCGTCGCGCCCTTCGGTCTTGGCGTTTTCGGCCTGCGCCTCGAGCCGTTTTTCCGGATCGTAGGAAACCTGCATGAAAACCCCCGCAATATGCGCCACCGGATCGTTTTCCTCGCCGTCATGGGCGATGCCGCGCACGAAGGCTGCCGAGCGTGTGGTGCGATAGCATTCGACCCGCCCCCACACCGCGCTCTTCTCGCGCGCGGGGCGTTGGTAATCGACCCGCAGGTCGAGCGTGGCGACCGGCGTGAACACGCCCGTCGTCTGCCAGATCGACATCCCGCTCGCCATGTCCATAAGGCTGACGATCGGGCCGGAGGCGAGGACATGGCGGTCGCGCTCGCCGATCAGGTCCTCGCGCCAGGGCAATTTCAGTTCCACCCAGTTTTCGCCGTGCGCGACATATTCGAGCCCCAGCCAGCCCGTATGCCCGCCCCGGAAAAAGTACTTGCCCGCCTGCTGCGCGTCGAATTTCGGCTGCTCGCTCATGAGCGATGTCCCTAGGGCGGGCGGGGCGCGCATCCAATCCCCCTTTTGAAGGCGGCCTTACAGCACTCCGCCCGCCAGGCGGTCGATTGCGCCCTGCAGGATGATCGCGGCGGCGTGGCTGTCGATGCTTGCCGCGCGCTTCTTTCGGCTGGTGCCCTGTCCGATCATCGCCGCCTCGGCGCTTTTGGTGGACCAGCGTTCGTCCCACAGCAGCACCGGCAAGGCGAAGGCCTCGGCGCAATTTCTCGCATAGGCGCGGCTCGCCTGCGCGCGCGGGCCTTCGGAGCCGTCCATGTTGCGCGGCAGGCCGATGACGATGCCCTTGATGGCCCTCTGGGCGATGAGGGCGGCGAGAGTCGCGCGGTCGCGGCCCCATTTGCCGCGCGCTATCGTCGTGCCGTTGGTGGCGAAGCGCCAGCCCGCATCGGCCGTCGCAGTCCCGATCGTTTTCGTGCCGAGATCCAGCCCGAGCAGCGCGCCGCCCTCGGCCAGCGCTTCGGCGAAATCGGGGGCGTGCTCGGTAATCAGCTCGATGCGTCCCCGGCCCGGTCCCGTTCGGCGCCTGCATCGCCGCCGCCCTTGGCATCCCCGCCCGCAGGCGCTCCGGCAAAGGCCTCCACCCGCCGCACCACGTCGCGCTTGGTGTTCGCCCAGAACAGCGGGATATCGTAGACGTGGTAATTGTTCCCCGGCAGCACCAGCGCGCCCATCTCGGGCGGCGGGCCGATCATTAAGAGGCCGCGATCCTCGCAGGTCGCCGGCACGGCGCCCGGCACCAATTCGCCGTCGGCGAGGCTTTCGTCGGGCCTCAGCGTGCCGAGATTGCGGCTCGCCGGGGCGGAGCCGCCGACCCGGCCGGTGAGCGGATTGGTGCACAGGATCTCGCTTGACCCGCGCATCTCGCCGTCGAGCCCGGTCGAATTGGCATAGGTCTCCAGCACGGCGGAAGGGTCCGCGGGCTCGGCAAAGCTCGACCATGACAGCACGCAGCCGGTCTGGTTTGCCGTCGCGCAGGCCGGCAGGCCGAGCTCTGGCAGGTCGTGCTCCACCGAGATCGGCCAGCCGATCACATAGGCCGCGACCAGCCTTTCGGAGGCGGGCGACCCCTCCACCTCCTCGGCCAGCAGGCGCATCAGGTGGAGCGCGCCCTGGGAATGCCCGGCCAGCACGATGGGCGTGTCCTCATCCACCGAATCGAGGAAATAGCGAAACGCCTCGCGCACATCGGCATAGGCCGCATCGAGCGCCTGCCGGCCCTCCGGCCCCTCGGTCAGGAAGGCACCCATCGTGGCCTGGCGATAGCGCGGGGCCCAGATCTCGCTCGCCGCGTTGAACGGGCTCGCGAGGCCGCGCAGGAAGATGCGGGCGAATTCCTCCGCCTCGCGCGCGTCGGGGTCGTCGCTTTGCCCCAGCGGTGCGTTCCAGTTGGCGGTGCTGCGATAGCTCGTCGGGTGGACGAAGAAGAGCGCGAAGGGCGGCGCCTCGGTCGACAGGACGCGGGCCTTCGCCTCCTCCCCAACGCCCGAGGGCACGGCGGTTTCGGGGGCATAGGCGGGCTGCCAGCGGGCCGGGTCGGTAACACCGATGCCGGGGCGCGAATACCACAATTCCGGGTCCTCGTAGGCGTTCTCCTCGAGCGGTTCCTGCGGGGAGAATTCGCTCGACGGGACCATCGCAAAGCGGGTCAGTTCGGCGGAAAACAGGTTGAGGGCGATCGCCCCTGCGAGCACGAAAACGATCACGATCGCAACAAGATAGAGGAATTTCTTGGCCATGGCCCTGTCCTTTCAGGCGCGCCGGACTGCCGTCCGCCTTACTCCGCCGTCCGCTGCGCGGCCTTGCCGACGGCGGTGCCTTGCGCGATCGCCGGGCGCAGCGTCGTCCAGGCGCGGTCGCCGCGCAGGCTGGTGAACCAGCTCGCCGGGTTCCAGGAGGTCGACCCGTCGAGGCTGAAGGTGATGAATTCCGCGCGCCCGCCGATATTTTCGAGCGGGACCGGCCCTCCGAGCCCGCTCTGCGCGATGCTCGCGCGGCTGTCGGCGGAATGATCGCGATTGTCGCCCATCACGAAGACATGGCCCTGCGGAACGGTGAGCGGGCCGAAATCGTCGAACAGCACCTCTTCGTGGTCGATCACCAGATAGGTCGCGCCATTGGGCAGGGTCTCGCGGAAGGTCGGCGGTTCGAAGAACACGCCTTCGGGGGTGGTCACGCGGTAATCCTCGAAGGCGTCGAGACAGGGCGTGGCGAGCCCGTCGATGCGGTTGCAGTAAAGCTCGGGCTCGAAGGGCAGCTGGACCGAGGCGACCTGTTCGCGGCGCACCGGCGTGCCGTTGAGGCTGATGCGGCCATCGCGCACTTCGATCGTGTCGCCGGGCAGGGCCACGACGCGCTTGATGTAATCCTCGTTGCGGATCGGGTGGACCGGGATGACGATGTCGCCATATTCGGGTGTTTCGGGCAGGATGCGCCAGTCGCCGCGCGGCAGGAGATGGAAACTGGCCGAGGCCCAGGACCAACCATAGGGATACTTGCTGACGATCAGCCGGTCGCCCACCCACAGGGTCGGCATCATCGAGGCCGAAGGGATGTAGAACGGCTTTGCCACGAGGCTGTGGAAGGCGAGCACCGCCAGCAGCATGAGGGCAAGGCCGCGGATCTCGGCGAACCAGTTGACCTTTTCCGGCTCCTTCCCGTCGCCGCCTTTTCCGCCGTCCTTTCCGGCCCGTGTCTGCATGGGCGGCGGCGCATCCGCACCTGCCGTGTCGCCAGCGGGCGCGCTGCTGGCGGAAGTGTCGGTCGCGGGCTTGGCTTTGTCGTCGGTCACAAGGAGCGTCTCGGATGGCAGGTCAGGGCTGGTCGGTCGGGATCGGCAGGGCCTCGATCAGCACCAGCGCATAGGCCCATGGATGATCGTCGGTCAGGGTCAGGTGAATGCGCGCCTCATGCCCGTGGGGCGTCAATTCTTCAAGCCGCTTTGCCGCGCCGCCCGCCAGCGCGAGGGTCGGTGCGCCCGAGGGAGCGTTCACGACGCCGATATCCTTCATGAACACGCCGCGCCTGAAGCCCGTGCCCACGGCCTTGGAAAACGCCTCCTTGGCGGCGAACCGCTTGGCATAGGTTCCCGCGATGGTGAAGGGGCGGCGGCGGGCCTTGGCGCGCTCGGTTTCGGTGAAGACGCGCTGCTCGAAGCGTTCGCCGAAGCGTTCGAGCGAGCCCGCGATGCGATCGATGTTGCACAGGTCCGAACCGAGACCGATGATCATGTTGGAGATGCCTTTCGTGAACCCTACGCGCGAAATCGCGGGGAGCGTGCCCCCGCGCGTATTTCATCAACTAACTCCCCGGCGGCCCCCTGAGGACCAGCGCGACCAGCAGGCCGAGGACGACGAAATGGATCATCACCTGGCTCTTGAACAGGGGATGGGCGAAATCGCCCTTCGCGCGCGAAAGCGATCCGGCATAGCCGAAAACCTGCAGGACCACCCAGCCGATGGCGAATGCGAGCATGACCCCTTCCGCCACGGCATAGCCGAGAAAGCCGACGGCGGTGAGGAACAGGGTCGAGCCGAAGAAGGCCCAGCGCTTCTGTTCGGCGGTGAGCTCGGGCGCTTCGCCCGCCACTAGTGCGGCCCCTTCATCGCGCGGTGTCCATAAGCTCGCGCATCCGTCGGATCGCCTCTTCGAGCCCGATGAAGACCGCTTCGCCGATCAGGTAATGCCCGATATTGAGCTCGGCGATCTGGGGGATCGCGGCGATCGGGGTGACATTGTCGAAGGTGAGGCCGTGCCCCGCATGCGGCTCGATCCCGTTCTTCGCGGCGAGCGCGGCCATGTCCGAAATGCGCTTCAGCTCCGCCGCAACGCGTGTCGAATCACCGTCGAGAATCGCGTGGGCGTATTCACCGGTGTGGAATTCGACCACCGGCGCGCCGAGGCGCAGCGCGGCGTCCAATTGCCGTTCGGCCGGTTCGATGAACAACGAGACGCGGATGCCGGCACCCTTCAATTCGTCGACGATGGGCACGAGCTGGTTGTCGAGCCCCGCCGCATCGAGCCCGCCTTCGGTGGTGCGTTCCTCGCGCTTTTCCGGCACGATGCAGGCGGCGTGCGGTTTGTGGCGCAGCGCGATTTCCAGCATTTCGCGGGTCGCCGCCATTTCGAGGTTCAAGGGCAGGTCGGTCGCGTCCTGGATGCGGCGCAAGTCTTCGTCGCGGATGTGGCGGCGATCTTCGCGCAGATGGGCGGTGATGCCGTCCCCGCCCACGCGTGCGACGATTTCTGCGGCGCGCACCGGGTCGGGATGGTCGCCGCCGCGCGCATTGCGGATCGTTGCGACGTGATCGATATTCACGCCGAGCCGGAGCGGGTTGGGGTGGAGTGTCCTGGGCATTGCGCGCGCCTCTTAGGGGAAGGGCTTATTTCCGGCTACCCGGCTTGGTCACAGCTACGGCGGCAAGGTCGGGGGGGATGTCCTCGGGCGCGTAAGTCGGGAAATCGAAGGCGGCGAGGGGATAGAAAGGCACGCCGAGATCGACAGCGCCGCACGACCGGTCGATCAGCGCGCATTCGGCGATCACCTCGCCGCCCTCGCGCGCGACTGCGGCGATCGCCTCGCGGCTCGACAGGCCCGTCGTCACCACGTCCTCGACCATGAGCACTTTCGCGCCGGGTTCGAGCGCGAAGCCGCGGCGCAGGTGAAATGTGCCCTCGGGTCGTTCGAGGAACAGCGCGTCCCTGCCCAGCGCCCGGCCGACCTCGTGGCCGATGATGATGCCGCCCATGGCGGGCGAGACGACCACATCCACCGCCTCCACCACATCGCCCGGGATCCCGGCGACCACCGCCTCGGCGAGACGGGCAGCGCGGGCCGGGTTCATCAGCACGCGGGCGCATTGCAGGTAATGGCCGCTATGCTTGCCCGAGGAGAGCCTGAAATGGCCTTCGAGCAGCGCGCCGCTCTCACGGAATTCCTTGAGCACTTCGTCCTCGGTCATGGCGCTGCCTGGGGGTGTGTTCATGTCGCAAAAGCCTGTCGATAGGAGCGGGCGGGGCGCCTCGAAACCCCAGGAATTGCGCGGGCTTGCGCGCGCGGCATGGAAGCTTGCATAAAAATCTCCCTAGTAGCGCTTGAGGGCGCGGGCAAGCGCGGCTAAGGGACCCCGCAAGGCTGGCAAAGGTGTCGGCGCTTCGTTGTTCCCCGCACCCTTTCGCAGGGTCGGTGGTGGGACAGCATGGGATCAGATCTGGAAACGACTTAGGCACATGATGATGGGTCATATGAACGCCCGTATAAAACTTGCTACCCTGTCGCTGTTCGCCGCCTTCGCGGTGCTCCTCGCCCCGCAGGCCGTGCTCGCGCAGGATGCAGCGCCCGGCAGCGGCGAAGCCTTCGGCGAGCCGCCCGTCAGCGCGGCCGAGGGCGAAGTGGTGGCGAGCGAGACCGTCCCGCCGCAGGCCGAGGGGGCCTATACCCCGATGGCGCCGACCAAGAACAAGGGCATGCCGACCGACCCGAACAGCGGCGAGCCGGGTGCGATCGCGAAGTCGCTGACCTTCCAGGACCAGTATTCGAAGGACGGCGAATATGCGCTGTGGATGCACAACTGGTTCCTGCTGCCGGTCATCACCGCGATCTCGCTCTTCGTGCTCGCGCTGCTGCTCTACGTCGTCGTACGCTACAGCCGCCGCGCCAATCCGGAGCCTTCGCGCACCACGCACAACACCTGGATCGAGGTGGTCTGGACGATCGTTCCCGCCGCGATCCTGGTGGTGATCGCGGTGCCTTCGCTCACTCTGCTCGCCCGCCAATACGAGACCCCGCCCGAGGACGCGGTCACGATCAAGGCGACCGGCTATCAGTGGTATTGGGGCTATTCCTATCCCGACCATGGCGAGATCGAGGTGATCTCGAACATGCTCTCCGATGCCGATGCGGTTCGGAACGGCGAGCCGCCGCAGCTTGCGGTCGACAACCGCATGGTCGTGCCCGCCGGCGTGCCGCTGCGTATCCAGACGATCGGCGCGGACGTGATCCACTCCTTCGCTATCCCCTCGCTCTGGTTCAAGCAGGACGCGGTCCCGGGCCGCCTCAACGAAAAGCTGCTCACTATCGACGAGCCGGGTGTCTATTACGGCCAGTGCAGCGAATTGTGCGGCACGCGCCATGCGTACATGCCGATCGCGATCGAGGCCCTTCCGCCCGAGGAATTTGCAGCATGGGTCCGCTCGCAGGGCGGCACGATGCCCGGTGAAGGCGCGGCTGTGGAAGCGCCCGACGGGGAAGAATTGCCGGTCGAGGACGTGACCGAAGTCGCGCTCGCCGACTGAGCCTCGCCTGAACCGATTGATTAGCTACGAAACCTGAGAGACCGAAACGATGGCCACCACCGCTGAAGGCTTCGACATCCACCAGGAAGATCACGCGGATCACGCGGATCACAAGCCGGGTTTCTTTTCCCGCTGGTTCATGTCGACCAACCACAAGGATATCGGGACGCTCTACCTGATCTTCGCGATCATCGCGGGGATCATCGGCGCTGCGATTTCGGGCATCATGCGCCTCGAGCTGGCCGAGCCGGGGATCCAGTACCTCACCTGGTGGGCCGGGTTCATGGGCGGCAGCGCGGATCTCAACACCGCGCTGCACATGTGGAACGTGTTCATCACGGCGCACGGCCTGATCATGGTGTTCTTCATGGTGATGCCGGCGATGATCGGGGGCTTCGGCAACTGGTTCGTGCCGCTGATGATCGGCGCGCCCGACATGGCCTTCCCGCGCATGAACAACGTATCGTTCTGGCTGACGGTGGCGGGCTTCTTCTCGCTGCTTTTCTCGATGTTCGTGCCGGGCGGTGCGGGCAATGGTGCGGGCGTGGGCTGGACGGTCTATGCGCCGCTTTCGACCACCGGTTCGCCGGGCCCCGCGGTCGATTTCGCGATCTTCTCACTCCACCTTGCGGGCGCGGGCTCGATCCTCGGCGCAACGAATTTCATCACCACCATCTTTAACATGCGCGCGCCGGGCATGACGCTCCACAAGATGCCGCTGTTCGTGTGGTCGGTGCTGGTCACGGCCTTCCTGCTGCTGCTGGCGCTGCCGGTTCTGGCCGCAGCGATCACCATGCTGCTGACCGACCGCAATTTCGGCACGACCTTCTTCGATCCGGCGGGCGGCGGCGATCCGGTGCTCTACCAGCACCTGTTCTGGTTCTTCGGTCACCCGGAAGTCTACATCATGATCCTGCCGGGCTTCGGCATGATCTCGCAGATCGTCGCGACCTTCAGCCGCAAGCCGGTCTTCGGCTATCTCGGCATGGCCTACGCCATGGTCGCGATCGGCGTCGTCGGCTTCATCGTGTGGGCGCACCACATGTACACCGTCGGCCTCGACGTGAACACGAAGATGTATTTCACCGCCGCCACGATGGTGATCGCGGTTCCGACCGGCGTGAAGATCTTCAGCTGGGTGGCGACGATGTGGGGCGGCAGCCTCGAGTTCAAGTCGCCGCTCGTCTGGGCGCTCGGCTTCATCTTCCTGTTCACCGTAGGCGGCGTCACCGGCGTCGTGCTGGCGAACGGCGGGATCGACGACAACCTGCACGACACCTATTACGTCGTCGCGCACTTCCACTATGTGCTGTCGATGGGCGCGGTGTTCTCGATGTTCGCCGGCTTCTACTACTGGTTCCCGAAGATGAGCGGGCGGATGCACTCCGAGCTTCTTTCGCACCTTCACTTCTGGTTCTTCTTCATCGGCGTGAACGTGATCTTCTTCCCGCAGCACTTCCTGGGGATGCAGGGGATGCCGCGGCGCTATCCCGACTACACCGAGGCCTTCACGCTGTGGCACCAGGTGAGCACCTACGGCTATTACATCATGGCGTTCTCGATGATCTTCTTCTTCGTGAATATCGCCTACTCGCTCGCCGCCGGGCGTAGGGCCGCAGGCAATCCGTGGGGCGAAGGCGCGACGACGCTCGAATGGACGTTGTCGAGCCCGCCGCCGTTCCACCAGTTCGAGACGCTGCCGGTGATCGAGGACCACCACAATTACCACGATCACCGTCCGCTGGGCGAAACGCCGGCGAATGCCTGACGCGAGAGGCCTCCCTGCGGGGCTGTTTCGAAAGGGAAACATGGGGGAGGGCGCGCCGGTGGGTGCGCCTTCCTTCGAATAGAGAACACGACGATGCAGAACGCAGCAAACCCGATCACGGCTAAGATGCCGGCCGAATGGCGTGACTTCCTCACGCTGACCAAGCCGCGCGTGATGACGCTGGTTATCTTCACCGCGATCTGCGGCCTGCTGGCTGCACCCGGGACGATCCACCCGGTGCTGGGTTTCACCGCGATCCTGGCGATCTCGATGGGCGCGGGCGGATCGGCGGCGCTCAACCACTGGTGGGAAGCCGACCTCGACAGGGGCATGAAGCGCACGGCCAAGCGGCCGCTGCCCTCGGGCCGGATGCGGCGCGAGGACGCGCGCGATTTCGGCGTGTTCCTGTCCGCCATCTCGGTCGTGCTGATGGGTGTCGCCATCGGCTGGCTCGCCGCGGCCACGCTCGCGATCGCGATCGTCTATTACGCGGTCGTCTACACGATGTGGCTGAAGCCCCGCACGCCGCAGAACATCGTCATCGGCGGCGGTGCGGGCGCGTTTCCTCCGCTGATCGGCTGGGTCGCGGTGACGGGCGAGATCACCGCCATGCCGGTGCTTCTGTTCGCGATCATCTTTTTCTGGACCCCGCCGCATTTCTGGGCTCTCGCCCTGTTCGTGAAGTCGGACTATGCCAAGGTCGGTATCCCGATGCTGCCCGTGGTTGCGGGCGAGAAGACGACGCGCCAGCACGTCCTCGTCTACACCCTGGTCCTTGCGCCCATTGCCATCGCGCCTTGGGTAATCGGCGGGACCAGCTGGGTCTACGGCTCGGTCGCGGTGGTCCTGTCCGCGCTCTTCACCCGGCTCGCGGTCCCGGTCGGCCTGCGCGAACGGCGCGGCGAGGATCCGATGCGCGAGGAAAAGGTGCTCTTCAAGTTCTCGATCTATTATCTGTTCGCGCTCTTCGCCGCGCTGGTCGCGGATCGCGTGCTGTTTGCGAACGGCCTGATCGGGCCTGGAATGCTTGCATGACGCCGGAGGAGGAAAAAGAATTCAAGCGTCGTCGCAAGAGCCGTAACCTGGTGGTCGGGGGCACGCTGCTGTTCTTCGCGGTGCTGTTCTACGCGATCACCGTCGTGAGGATGGGAGACTGAGATGAGTGCATCCGCACACCCGGTCCACCGCGCCGAGGAAACCTCGCGCCGCAACCTGCGCACGGGGCTTTACGCGATGCTCTTCGCGCTGTTCATGCTCGGCCTCGGCTATGCGGCGGTGCCGCTCTACGACCTGTTCTGCCGCGTGACCGGCTTTGCCGGGACGACGCAGGTCGCCAGCGAGGACGATGCCGCGCGCGCGGCAGCCGCCGGGGTCAACCGCACCATCTCCGTCCGGTTCGATGCCTCCACCGCGAGCGGGATGCCCTGGACGTTCAAGCCCGACCAGGTGACCGAGACCGTCCGTATCGGCGAACGCGACATCGCAACCTATACCGCAATCAACAATTCCGATGCGCCGATCACCGGCACGGCGACGTTCAATGTCGAACCCGCGCAGGCGGGCCTCTATTTCCAGAAGGTGCAGTGCTTCTGTTTCACCGAGCAGACGCTGCAGCCGGGCCAGGAAGTTCACATGCCGGTGCTGTTCTATGTCGACCCCGCGATCCAGGACGACGAGTTCATGGCCGATGTCGAGCAGATCACGCTGAGCTACACTTTTCACCGCGCAACCGAGCCCGTAACCAGCGGGCTCGCGCGCTGACGATCGCAAGCTGATTCCTAAGGGACGGGAACGAGAACAATGGCAGGCAATGTAAACCACGACTATCACATCCTCGAACCGGACATCTGGCCTTTCGTCGGCTCGATGTCGGCCTTGGCCTTCACCACGGGGATGGTGCTGAGCTGGTATCCCGACCTGTTCGGCAACATGGCAGCCATCGTTATGTGGGCGGGGCTTGCGGGCCTGATCGCGACCTTTTTCATGTGGTTCAAGAACATCGTCGTCGAAGCCCAGCGCGGTGACCATACGCCCGTGGTTCAGCTGCACATGCGCTACGGCATGATCCTGTTCATCGCGTCCGAAGTCATGTTCTTCGTCGGCTGGTTCTGGGCGTGGTTCGATTTCTCGCTTTTCCCCTCGACCCTGACCGAGGTCATCGGCGGCGTGTGGCCGCCCAAGGCGATCGAGGAAGTGCTCGATCCGTTCAGCCTGCCGCTGCTCAACACGCTGATCCTGCTGTGTTCGGGCACCACGGTCACCTGGGCACACCATTCGCTGATCCATGGCGACAGGCAGGGTCTCAAGCAGGGGCTGTGGGCGACGATCGCGCTGGGCGTGCTGTTCAGCTTCATCCAGGCCTATGAATATTCGGTCGCGCCGTTCAGCTTCGGCGGGAACACCTATTCGAGCGCCTTCTACATGGCGACGGGCTTTCACGGCTTCCACGTGCTGGTCGGCACGATCTTCCTCGCCGTGTGCCTCTACCGCGCCTATCTCGGCCACTTCACCCCGCGCCAGCATTTCGGCTTCGAAGCGGCGGCGTGGTACTGGCACTTCGTCGACGTGGTGTGGCTGTTCCTGTTCATCACCGTCTATGTCTGGGGCGGCTGGGGCGCCGAATATCACTGATGCATGAGGGCCCCGGCCCTGATGCGCAAAAGGGGCAGCCGGGCCTTGGCCGGGCTGCCCTTTTCGGTTTGTGCCCCCGCTGCGGGGAGCGCACCCTATTCGAAGCGCCCGCGCGGATCGCGCTGACCTGCGAGGCGTGCGGGCTCGATCTCGGCGCGCTGGAGCGGGGCGGGCGGCTCGCCGGGCTCTTTACGATGGTGCTGGCGGCGGTGCTGATCGCGCTCGCGCTCGGCGTGGATGCGGTGCTGAGGCCGCCGCTGTGGCTCTCGGCGCTGGTATGGGCGCCGCTGACCGTGGGGGGCGTGATATTCGCCCTGCGCTTCTACCGGACCGCTCTGCTCTATCGCCAATACCAGATCGCCCGCGTGCAGGAGCCGTCCCAGCGATGATCCGCCGTCTTCCCGTCCTGCCGACGATCCTCGTCCTCGCAGCGGTCGCGACCATGATCGGTCTCGGCATCTGGCAGCTGGGACGGATGGACGAGAAGGCGGCGCTGATCGCGCGCTATTCCGATATTGCCGATGATGCCGAACCTGTTCCGCTGCGTGCCGAGGGTCCCGAAAGCGATTGGCAAGACGACTATCTCTATCGCCGCGTGAGCTTCATGTGCGATTCGGTCGAGGGAATCCGCAGCACGGCTGGCGCGAATGCGCGGGGTGCAAAGGGTTGGGTCCATGTCGCCGAATGCACTATCCCGGGTGCGGGCACGGTCGAAGTCGCGCTTGGATTCTCGATCGAGCCGGATGCCCCGCAGTGGGCCGGCGGTGCCGTGACCGGCATAATGGGACCGGGCCCGAAGGTGGTTGCAGACCCGGCGCTCGCGGGACTCGCCCAGTCGGCAAAGCCCGACCCGTCCGACCTGCCGAACAACCACCTCGCCTATGCCGGGCAGTGGTTCTTCTTCGCGCTGACCGCGCTTGTCATCTACGGCTTTGCCCTTCGCGCACGCTTGCGCGAGAGAGAATGACGCGCACGCTTGCGCGAGAGAGAATGACGCGCATGCTTGCGCGAGACAGAATGATGCGAATGTCCCATGACCGCCTGGCGAAGACCGAAACGAAACGCCTGCGCATTCGCGGCATTGCCGCACGGCGTACGGGGCGCTAACCGCAAAGCGGCATGGAATACATATCGACACGGGGTAGCGCGCCGACGCTCGATTTCGAAGGCGTGACGCTGGCGGGGCTCGCCGCCGACGGAGGCCTTTACCTGCCGCGCGAATGGCCGCATTTCTCGGCCGAGGAAATCCGCAGCCTGCGCGGGCTTTCCTATGCCGATCTCGCCGCGCGAGTGATGCAGCCCTTCGTCGAGCCCGCGCTTTCGGGCGAGCAGCTGCGCGCGATCTGCCACGAGGCCTATGGCGAATTCGGCCATGCCGCCGTCACGCCGCTGGTCCAGCTCGATGCGCAGAACTGGCTGCTAGAACTGTTTCACGGTCCCACGCTCGCGTTCAAGGACGTGGCGCTGCAATTGCTCGGACGGTTTTTCGAAACCTTTCTCGATCGCCGGGGCGAGCGGCTCACCATTGTCGGGGCGACCAGCGGTGATACCGGTTCGGCGGCGATCCGGGCGGTGGCGGGGCTCGACAGGGTCGAGATTTTCATGCTCCATCCGCAAGGCCGGGTGAGCGATGTCCAGCGCCGCCAGATGACGACGGTGCGCGCGCCCAATGTCCACAATCTCGCCATAGACGGCAGCTTCGACGACGCGCAGGCGCATGTGAAGCGCATGTTCGCCGATGAAGCGATCAACGGGCCGCTGTCGCTCGGCGCGGTCAATTCGATCAACTGGGCGCGGCTGATGGCGCAGGTGGTCTATTATTTCGCCAGCGCGCTGCAGCTGGGCGCGCCCGACCGGGCGGTTGCCTATTCGGTCCCGACCGGCAATTTCGGCGATATCTTTGCGGGCTACGTCGCGCAGAAAATGGGCTTGCCGGTCGAGCGGCTGATCGTCGCCACCAATGTCAACGACATCCTCCACCGCGCGCTCACCAGCGGGGACTACAGCGCCGGCGAGGTGACGCGCACCCATACGCCTTCGATGGATATCCAGGTCAGCTCCAATTTCGAACGCCTGCTGTTCGATTGCGGCGGGCGCGACGGTGTCGCCATGGCCGAGCAGATGCGCGGCTTCGAGCGTGCGCGGGCCATGCAGCTCACCAATGCGCAGCGGGAGGGAGCGGCCGCGCTCTTTGTCTCCCGCCGTGCCGACCAGGACGAGACCGCGCGCGCGTTGCAATGGGCGTGGCGCCATGCCGGGCAGGTGATCGACCCGCACACCGCCGTCGGCCTGCATGCCAGCCTTTCCTGCAGCCTCGAGGAAGCGGTGGAACCGGGCACGCCGCTGGTCACGCTCGCCACCGCGCATCCGGCGAAGTTCCCCGAGGCGGTCGAGCGTGCGATCGGCGTGCGCCCGAGCCTGCCCGGGCGAGTCGGCGACCTGTTCGCGCGCGAGGAAAGCTTCACCGAGCTTCCCGGCGATTACGAGGCATCCCGCGATTTCGTGCTTTCCCGCGCGCTGGCTGACCCGGCGACGGGCTGATGGCGCGGCTCGCGAGAGAACCGCTGGTGATGGAATGCCATGGCTGGGACGCTTACCGCCTGATCGACAGCGGGGCCGGGCGCAAGCTCGAAGCCTTCGGCCCCCACGCCTTCATTCGCCCCGAGCCGCAGGCGCTGTGGCAGCCGCGGCTTACCGGCGAGACCGGGACCGATTGGCGCGCGGCGGGCGAATTCGTCCCCGGCTCGGACGAGGACGGCGGCGGGCGCTGGGATTTCGCCGCCGACCTTCCCGAGGGGGGCTGGGAGCTTGGCTGGAACGAGGTCCGCTTCACCGCCCGCCCGACGCCCTTTCGCCACCTGCAGTTCTTCCCCGACATGGCGGTGGTGTGGGACTGGATGCGCGGATGCCTTGCAGGGATGGAAAAGGCCGAGACGCTCAACCTGTTCGGCTATACCGGGCTCGGCACGCTCGCTTTGTCGCGCCATGGCCGCGTGACCCACGTGGACGCATCGAAGAAATCGGTCGCGCAGGCGCGCGAGAACGCCGCGCTGTCCGGCATGGAAAACAAGCCCATCCGCTGGCTGGTCGATGACGCGGCCAAGTTCACCGCGCGCGAGGTTCGCCGGGGGCGACGCTATGACGGCATCATCCTCGACCCGCCGAAATTCGGGCGCGGGCCGAAGAACGAGACATGGCGGCTCGAGGAAGGCCTGCCCGGCCTCGTGCGCGATTGCGCGAAGCTGCTCGATCAAAACAGCCGTTTCCTGTTCCTCACCGTCTATGCCGTGCGCATGAGCAGCCTCGCATTGGCCGGGCTGATGGAGGAAGCGCTCGCCCACCTGCCCGGCACGATCGAGCACGGCGACCTTGCCGTGCTGGAGGAACCCGCCGGAGACGGGCCCCGGCGCCGCCTGCCGACCGCAATCTTCGCGCGCTGGAGCAATGGCGAATGAAGACGCTCGGCAAATGGATCACCCGCGCACTGCGCTGGGTCCTCGGGGGATGGTTCCTCGTCTTCGGCGCGCTCTTCCTTGCCGCGCGCTTCGGCCTGCCGATCGACCTGCCGAGCGACGGAAACGAGCGCGCCGCGGCCTTCATGGCGGCCCTGCGCGAAAGCGGATTCATGGGCGAGCTCATGTATGCCGGCTTCTTCGCGGGCGGACTTGCCACGCTGTTCGATCGCACCGCGCCGCTCGGGCTTGTCCTGCTCGGTCCGTTCGTGGTGGTGATCTTCTTCCATCATCTCGTCCTCACGGGGAACTGGCCGTTCGGATCGTTCTGGATGGCCCTGTTCCTTGTCCTCTTCTGGCTGTATCGCCGCCGCCTCAGCGCGCTGTGGACCCCGACCCGCGCCCAAGGAATACGATGACCGATTCGCTTACCCTCGAAGTCGCCGATCTCGAAGTGGATGTCCTCACGGGTATCTATTCCGAGGAAACCGGCAAGCCGCAGCCGCTGCGCATCACCGTCCAGGCGCGCTACCGGCCCGCCGAGCGCTACGATCCCGACACGCCGCTCGATGCCAGCAAGAATTACATGGACCTGAAATTCGCTGCCTCCGAAGGGCTGCCCAAGGGCGTGCATTTCAAGCTGATCGAGGCGGTGGCCGACCATATCTGCGAGACGCTGTTCGTGCAGGATGACCGGGTAGAGGCGGTGACGGTCCGAATCGTCAAGCTCGCCATCGCCGAGGCGGGGGAGAGCATCGGCATGACGCTGCATCGCGAACGCCCGCGGGGCGAGGGCTAGGCGTTGCAGGTCGTCCTCACGGTCGAGGCGCTGCCCGGAAAGCCGCTCGCGGCGAGCGCAGCGTTCCACGCCCAGCATCTCGACAGGGCCCGGCGCATGCTGGCGGGTGAAGGAGAGGGCGAGGGGGCGGACGCACTCGCCATCGTGATGCCCGCAGCCGGGACCGACCACGACGACTGGCGGCGCGCGCTCGCCCGGGACCTCGCCCGCGCCGCATCGCCGAAACGCGTGAACGTCGTCGGCGGGGCGCCGGGCAAGGCGCGCGAAGAGGCGCTCGCATATTTGGCAGATGCGCCGGGCATCACGGGGCAGTATATCCCGCTTTCATGAGCGAACAGCGGCCCGATACCACCATCGACCACCTAACGCGGCGGCGCGACGTCATCGCGGTCAATGACGAGCCGCGCCCGCTGGTCGACGGTTTTCGTCGCGCGATCACCTATCTGCGCCTCTCGGTCACGGATCGCTGCGACCTCAGATGCACCTATTGCATGCCCGAGCGCATGACCTTCCTGCCCAAGCGCGAGGTCCTCGGGCTGGAGGAGCTCTACGAACTCGCCTGCGGCTTCATCGAGCGCGGCGTGACCAAAATTCGCATCACCGGGGGCGAGCCGCTGGTGCGGCGCGATATCATGCACCTGTTCGACATGCTGGGGCGGCGGCTCGGACACGGGCTATCGGAACTCACGCTGACCACCAATGCAACACAGCTCGCAGCGCACGCCGAAGGGCTGGCAAGGGCCGGGGTGCGACGGGTCAACGTCTCGCTCGACACGCTCGACCGCGCGCGGTTCGAAGCGCTCACCCGGCGCGACGCGCTGCCGCAGGTGCTCGAAGGCATCGCCGCCGCGCGCGCGGCGGGGCTGCGCGTCAAGCTCAATGCGGTCGCGCTGAAAGGCGTGAACGAGGACGAATTGCCCGATCTCATTGCCTGGGGGCACGCGCAAGGCCACGATGTCACCCTGATCGAGGTCATGCCGCTGGGCGATGTCGAGGAGGAGCGGCTCGACCAGTATCTGCCCCTGTCCGATGTTCGCGCCCGGCTGGAGGAGCGCTGGACGCTGACCGAAAGCGACCACGCGACCGGCGGCCCGGCGCGCTATGTCGATATCGCCGAGACGGGCGGCAGGCTTGGCCTCATCACGCCGCATACCGGCAATTTCTGTTCGGGCTGCAACCGGTTGCGCGTGACCGCGACGGGCCAGCTCTATCCCTGCCTCGGCGGGGCGGAGCGGGTCGACCTGCGCGCCGCGCTCCGCTCCGCGCGGCCCGAGGAAGAGCTTGCCGCCGCGCTGGAGCGCGCGATGGCGATAAAGCCCGAAAAGCATCATTTCCGCATGGACGAGCGCGGGGCGAAACCGCACCTGCCGCGCCACATGTCGCTCACCGGCGGCTGACATGGGGGCTGAACCCGACAGCGAGGGCGGTAGCGTGGAGCTCGTCTTTCTCGGCCCGCTGGCCGAGCTGGCCGGGACCGACCGCCGCATCGTCTCCGCCCCGCTCGACTGGTCGGGCCTGCTCTTGGCGCTCGAACCCGAGCTTGCGCGGGCAATCTCCGCCGAGCGGGTCCATGTCGCCTGCGCGGGCAAGGTCCTCGGCGACAAGACCGCGCTTGCCGCGAAGGCCGGGGACGAGGTCGCGCTGCTGCCGCCGGTTTCGGGCGGCTGATCGATCGTGCCTGCCCGCTTCATCGACGTGCAGCTGGGGGCCGGCGATCTCGACACGAGCGGCTTCGTCAGACGCATTGCGCGCGAGGCGGGGCCGATGGGCGGGCTCGCCAGCTTCATCGGCTGCGTTCGCGGGGACGACGGCGTCGAAGCGCTCGAGCTGATCCACTACGAACCGCTTACCCTCCCCGGGATGCAGGATCTCGCGCGTGAAGCCGAAAGGCGCTTCGACCTGCTTTCGCTGGGCATGATCCATGGCATCGGCGTGATGCTGCCGGGGCAGGAAATCGTCTGCGTCGCCGCCGCCGCGCGCCACCGCCGCGACGCGATCGCGGCGGTCGATTTCTGCATGGACCACCTCAAGAGCGCGGCATGGTTCTGGAAGCGCGAAAGGCGCGTCGGCACGAACGGGCAAAGCGAATGGCGCTGGATCGAACCGCGCGATCAGGACCATGCCGATCTTGCCCGCTGGCAGAGCGGGGCCGGTCAAGAAATCGGCGGCGCGCTGAAAAATTCGCCGGTTTGATCCCGATCAACGAAGCCTGGCCGGGACGCGGTAATTTCTCTCCCATCGAAGGAGAGAGATGATGAGCAAACAGGTTCAGGACATCCTTGCCCGCGGCGACGCGCGGATCGTCGATGCACCGGTCGAAGCGCCCGCGCGCGATCGCAGTTTCGGTCTTCCGGCCGCGCTCTATGGCGGCACGGTGGCGTGCTATCTTGGCTTTATCGGCGTGACCGCGCTGGCATTCGCCAATCCGGCGCTGGCGATCCCGATGACGATTTTCGCGCTGTTCATTCTCGCCGGGTTCGGTGTTCCCGCGATCTGGACCCGGATGCGGGGCAATGACAGCAGGCCGCTGACGCTGGGCCAGTTCGAAAGCTTCGGCATCATGACCCACACCGGCAAGCTCGCGCCGCGCGATGCGGCGGTGCAGGTCCTGCTTTTGCCGGTGCTGGTGCTGGTCTGGGGTGTCACTGCGGCGACCATCGCGGCGCTCGTGTCCTGAGGCGGGCGTGTCCACAAGTTTCGGCCGGGAGCGAAAAGCTTGCCGCCGAGGGGCGCCAGACCTCTCCCCCTAGCGCCCCGAAATTTCATGCAGCAGCGCGGGGTCGAGCACTTCGATCCCGCGCTTGCCCTTGCGAATGATCGCCCCGGTATCCTCCAGTTCGCCGAGCTTGCGGCTGACCGTCTCGATCGTCAGGCCGAGCATGTTGGCGATTTCCCCGCGCGTCAGCGGCAGGTCGAATTCGCCCGCGAGATGGCACGAGGACTGGCTGGCGGCGGCGGCGAAATCGTGCAGCAGCGCGGCAAGCCGCGCCTCGGCGCTGGCATGGCCGGTAAGCTCGAGCAGGGCACGGGTGGCGAGCAGGTCTTCCTGGCTGCGCCGCAGCAAGGCGCGGGCGAGCGCGGGGTGATCGTCGATCGCCCGCTCGAAATCGCCGCGCGCAAAGGTGCACAGGCTGCTTTCGGTCAGCGCGACGACGTCGTGATGCGCGAAAGGGGCGAACAATTCGCCGATGAAGCCGGACGGGTGGACGAGGGCGAGGATCTGTTCATTGCCGTCGGCATCGATCGCCGAAACCTTGAGCGCACCCGTTACGAGAGTCGCGCAGGCCGCGTCTTCGTCACCCGCGGCGAACAGCATTTCGCCGCGTTTCAGGGTGCGCATGCGTCCGGCGGCAGCCATGGCGTCGCGTTCCTCGGGGGAGAGCACTGCACAGGCCGCGGTTTCCCGAACGGGGCAGGTTGTGCATTGCAGGTTCATGGATCCATCTCCGCCCAGAGTTCGGCCAGCACCGCGTCCTGGCGTTCGACCAGCGTCAGCACGCGCGTGCGGGCTTGGTCGATATCGGCCGTCGGTGCGAAAGTGGTGGCGGCCTCGGCCGCAAGCAAGTCGAGATCGCCCAGCGGCATTGCGGTTGCGCTGCGCAGGGCGGACAGGTCGGAAAGGGCGATGAGCGCTTCGGCGCGCGCATCGCTATCGATGGCGCGCCCGGCCGCCGCGGCAACGAGCGCGGAGACCCGGTCCTCGCGCGCGGCGAATGTTCCGAAAGACGCGTCGGCAGCGGCAACCAGCGCCGCGATTCGCTGCGGATCGGCGACCGGGGCGACCGGTGCGGGCGGCGGAGCGGGCGCGGTGGTCGGCGGCGGCGTGCCCTCGCTCGGCACGAAGCGGCCATATTGCCGCTCGACATCGCGGATCGCGAGGGAAGGATAGTCGCCGCTCCCGCCGGCGCAGGCCGACAACAGCAGGGCCGCGAGGGGGGCTGCAAGAAGGGGCGGGGAAAGTGTCATATTGCAAGTGTCTCGTTAACATGACACTTCGGCCGCGCAAAGCCGCAAGACGCGCAACATGCCTCGCATTTTATGCAGGGCGCAGCGTTGACTTGGCGAGCCCTTTCGCCTAACGGCACGCTTCTTTCCGGCGCTGCATCGTCGCAGCGCCCACTGCCGCTCGGTCGGCGCGAGGCTTTCGACCGTCGAAACCTTGCCATGGCCGGGCACAGCACGAGATTGAGAGTATAAAGCCATGTTCGCGATAGTGCGCACAGGCGGCAAGCAATATCGGGTTGCCGCCGGAGACAAGATTGCCGTTGAAAAGCTCGCGGGCGAGGCCGGCGACACGGTCACGCTGGGCGATGTCCTGCTGGCGGGTGAGGGCGATTCGCTCGCCGATGCCTCCAAGGTCACCGTCTCGGCCGAAATCATCGCCCAGGCGAAGAGCGAGAAGGTCGTCGTTTTCAAGAAGCGTCGCCGCCACAATTACCGTCGCAAGGCCGGTCATCGCCAGCAGATGACCCTGCTGCGCATCACCGATGTCGGAACGGGCGGCGCGAAAAAGGCGGCTGCGACAAAGAAAGCCGCTCCCAAGGCCGAAGCCAAGAAGGACGATGCTCCGAAGGCGGAAACCAAGACCGCGGCCAAGTCCGATCTCGACACCGGCAACCTCTCGCTGATTTCAGGGATTGGTCCGACAATCGAGAAGAAGCTGCGCGCGGCGGGCATCAACAGCTGGGAAGACATTGCCGGCTGGGACGAAGAAACCGCGAACAAGTGGAACGACGAGCTCAAGCTCGGCAATCGTCCGATCAAGGACGAATGGGCCGTACAGGCGCAGGAGCTTCTCGACGGCAAGCCTCCGCGCGCCAAGGTCGACCAGGCCGAAGCCGCATCGGGCAAAGACAAGTAAGCGCAAGGATCTAAGTCATGGCACACAAGAAAGCAGGCGGCTCGTCGCGTAACGGTCGCGATTCGGAAGGCCGGCGCCTTGGCGTCAAGAAGTTCGGCGGTCAGGACGTGATCGGCGGCAACATCATCGTGCGCCAGCGCGGAACCAAGTTCTATCCCGGCAGCAATGTCGGCATGGGCAAGGACCACACCCTTTTCGCGCTCGAAGCGGGCGTGGTGCGATTCCACAAGGGCAAGCTTGGCCGCAAATACGTATCGGTCGACGCGATGGCCGAAGCGGCCGAATAATCGGGCGATTCGACAACGGGATCGTCCAGCGGGACGGTCCCAGCCGGTAAACATCCGGCGACCAGGAGGGAGATGGGGCCGACCCGTCTCCCCCTTGTCGTATGGGCATGCCTTTCACGCCCCCGGTTCTCCCTCTTTTGCAAAGCCGTCGGGATCGCCCGATTTCGCGGCCATTAAAATGTCACGCACTGCGCCTATCGGCGACGGCGCGGGGCGAGGAAGGGAGAACTCGTGTTTCATCGCAGCGAAAGATTGCTCCTGAGGCCGATCTGGCCCGAGGACTGGCATGGCCTTCTGGGCGGCATCGCCGACGAAGGCGTGGTGCGCAACCTCGCCGCGGTTCCGTGGCCCTATGACGAGAGCCATGCGCGCGAATTTGCCGGGCGCGCTTTCGATCCGCTCTATCCGACGTTCCTCGCCGCCCGCGCCGCCGACGCGGAGGTGATCGGCTGCATCGGGCTCGCCCCGGTCCGGCGTGGCAGGGATTGCGGGGTCGAGCTCGGCTACTGGATCGCGCGCCGCTATTGGGGGCAGGGCTTTGCCACCGAAGCGGGTCATGCCGTGCTCGATATCGCGCGCGTGCTCGGCCACGGCACCGTCGAATCATCGCACTTTCTGGACAATCCCGCATCGGGCAAGGTGCTTCGCAAGCTCGGCTTCGAACCGACGGGGCAGGTTGTCCTGCGCCATTCCTGCGCGCGCGGCCAGGAGGTCGAAGCGGCGGAATATCGCCTGCGCCTGGACGAGGCCGATAGTGTGACGCAGCGCGCGGCCTGATCGGTCCGCGCGCGGCTTGGCGTCATTCCGCGGGCATCACCGCATCGGCATAGGGGCTCTGCCACTTGGCGATGAGCGCGCGGTCGTCGTGCTGCCACGGATGGAAACCGGGTTTGAGGATCGCGGCCCATTCGACAAACATCCGCCGCATCATGCCGGGCTTGCCCCACAGGAACCAGGCGAGCTTGAGCCGCCCCTTCCAGCGCGGGATGCCGTCCTGTTCCATCAGGCCGAGCGCGTCGCGCACGCGGTTCTTGAAATATTTGCGCGTGATCAGGATCGCGAGCAAAGTCTTGACCCGCCAGCGCTTCCAGTCGCTCCAGTCTTTCGTCGCGTAGAGCCAGACATCGTAGGTCAGCCCCTTGTGCTCGACCTCCTCGGTGGCGTGCCAGCGCCAGATCTCGGCCGCGACCGGGTCGGCCCCTTCGAGATATTCGGGATGGCTCAAGAGGTGGCGCGAGATGATCGCGGCGAAATGTTCGAGCGCGATAGTAATGGCCAGGTTGAATTCGATCGGCCGGCCTTCGGTCAGGGCGAGCATGACCTGGATGCCCTGGTCGATCGATTCGACATTGTAGCCGTGATCGGAAACGAGCCGGTTGAAAGCGACATGTTCGCGGGTGTGGTTGATCTCCTGCGCGCAGAACGCCTTGATCTCGCTGGACAGTTTCGGCGGCACCTGGTCCCGGAATTCGCGCAATGTGTCGATGAAGAAGGCCTCGCCTCGCGGCAGGCTGGCCGAGACCGAATTGTACCACGCTGTCGCGACCGGATCGCCCGAATGCCAGTGGCGCGGCACCAGCGCCTTGCGGTCGAACCGTTCGTTGCGGACGGTCAGTTCGTGGTCGTCGGGCGTGCCTGTCGCCCCCGCCTGAGCGCTGCCGGGTGCGTCGAAAGCGTCTTCGCGTGCCAGTGCCGTATGCTTGTTCATGTGCGCAAACCCCGTTAATCCCCTGGAGGCCATGACGCTCCATACCCTAAACGCATGACCGGTCGCAAACGGTTAACGCCCGAAGAATCACGCAGTTCCGCATTGGAGGCAGCGCGGGCGCTGTTGATCGAGGCCGGGCCGCAGGCGGTGACGCTGAAAGCGGTCGCCGGGCGGATCGGGCGCACCCATGCCAACCTGCTGCACCATTTCGGCTCGGCCGCGGGGCTGCAGAAGGCATTGGCCGAACATCTCGCGCGCACGGTGTGCGAGACGATCATCGAGGCGGTCCGGGCAAGCCGGGCGGGCCTTGGCCATCCGCGCGAAGTCGTTGACCTCGCATTCGATGCCTTCGACCGCGAAGGGGCGGGCGCGCTGGCAAGCTGGATGCTGCTGACCGGCAATGAAGACGCTCTCGACCCGATCGTGAGCACGATCCACGAACTGGTCGACGAGATCGCACCGGATGCGCCCGCGCATGGCGGCGATCCGATGCAGGTCCATCGCGAGACGCTGAGCCTCGTCCTGTTGGCCATGGGCGATGCGTTGATCGGCGCGGCGCTGGCCAATTCGCTCGGCCTGCCGCGCGATGCGGCGCGGATCCGCGCAGCCGAACAGCTCGAGGCCTCGCTCGCGAGGTATCAGCGCACCGAGTAGGAGCGCGCCGGTCGCCACACTATCGGCGCGCCGTTCAGGCGGACACGCCCGCCGCCTGCCATTCGGGCAGTCGGTCGGGATCGAGATCGTCCACCCGCAGGTGATCGACCGCCTTGCCGTGATCGGGATAGGCCGCCTTGCGCCGCTTTTCCTGCGAATCGGCGAGGTCCACCACGACCAGCCGCCGATTGACCTTCTGCCGCCAGTTCATCCGGGCGGTGTTCTCCTGTCCGACATAGCAGCCCTTGTCGAAGCTCACGCCGCCCAGTTCGACCGCATTGGTTTCCAGCCACAATATGTCGCCGAGTTCGCCCTGGCCTTCGGGCACACCGTGCGCGAGTCGGTGGGCGAGCCAGGCATCGTCGGCGCCGTCTTCCCCATCATTCCCGGGAGCAAGCCAGCGATAGCCGAGCGCGGGAAGGCGCGGATCGGCGCTGGCGCCCTCGTGGGGGTCCGCGCTCCAGTGGACGGCGAGCGTATCGTCGCGGGCTATGTCGATCGCCCTGCGCAAGCGATAGAGGCCGAGCCTTTTCGCAAGGTCCTCGGCGGCATCGGCCTCGCAGTCGATCAGCACGTCCGACCCCTCCGGCGCGCCGTCGCCCCAGACGAGGAAGTCGAACAGGGCCTTGCCCTGCGCGGTCAGCAGCGCGGCGTAGACCGGCCCTTCGGCGAGCCTTTCGGCGCGCACGTCATTGGTCAGCAGGCCTTGCAGGAAAGCGTGGACATCCTCGCTGTCATCGCGCGGGGACACGCGGATCACGGCGCGATGGGCAAGCAGGGTTGCGGTCATGGTCGGCTCCCTTCCAACTGGCACGATCGGGTGAGCGCACGGGCAAGGTTTTGGCCCACGTGCCCGCCCTGTTCGGGGTAGAGATAGGGTTCGATCAGTTCGGCTTCCATGAGCAGCAGGTCGCTTTCCGCGTCGCTGCCTGCGCGCAGCATGTCGATCCGGGCATAGAGCGGGGTGGCGAAAGGCAGCGCGGCGAGCACGCCGCGCGCGGCCCGTGCCTCGTCCGGCGAGGGTTCGTGGCGGGTCTCGATGCCGCCATAGAGCGACTGGATGCGATAATCGCCCGCAGCCGGTCGCTTGCGCAGGGCATGGGAAAGCTCGCCGGCGATGAAGACGAAGCTCAATTCGCCCTCGCTTTCGATGGAGGTGAGGTAGGGCTGGACCATCGCCGCATGGCCAAAGCGCCAGTCGGTTTCGGGCGGATCGTCGCGGTGGAGCAGGACCTGTCCCATCGCACCCGCGCCGACCTGCCGCTTCACCACCAGCCTGTCGCAGTCGAACCGGCCGAAGGCAGCCTGCGCATCCCGGGCGGTGACATCCTCCAGCCACAGGGTCGGGATCGTCGCCGCGCCCTTGCCTGCGAGTGCGCGCAGATAGGTCTTGGTCATGTTCCAGCGAACCATCTCGGGCGGGTTGTGGACCGCGATCCCGCGCGCTTCGAGCGCCGCGAGCCGGGCGAGGAAAGCCTGCGGCTTGTCCTGATAGTTCCATGCGGTCCCGAGCATGACCGCATCCACCCCGTCGAACGCGGCCAACGGCGCTTCCCAGTCGATGACGCGCAAGCCCAGGCCCTCTGCGGCGCAGGCGGCTTCGAGTAAGGCGATGGTCAGGTCGTGCTCATAGGCATCGCCGCGTCTGCGCGCGCCGCTGCCCGGAAGCGTCGTCTCGCAGGCGAGGAAGCCGATCGTCGTCATGAAGGAGCCTCCTAGGGCCGCTTCAAGCCTCTGGAAAGACCCCGCGCGCGGGCTTACAGGGCTGTGCCATGACCCAGACTCTGACGATCCGCCGCCCGGATGACTGGCACCTGCATTTCCGCGACGGCGATGTGATGCGCGCCGTCGTGCCCTATACCGCGCGCCGCTTCGCCCGGGCGATCGTCATGCCGAACCTGACCCCGCCGATCACCACGACCGAAATGGCGGCGGCCTATCGCGACCGCATCCTCGCCGCCGTGCCCGAGGGGGTGCGCTTCACGCCGCTGATGACCTGCTATCTTACCGATACGACCGATGCCGACGATCTCGCGCGCGGCGCGGCCGAAGGCGTGTTCACCGCGGCCAAGCTCTATCCCGCCAACGCCACCACCAATTCGGCCGCCGGCGTCAGCGACGTGCGGAAAATCTACCCCGTGCTCGAGCGGATGGAGGCCGAGGACATCGTGCTGTGCATTCACGGCGAAGTCACCGATCACGACATCGACGTGTTCGACCGCGAGGCCGAATTCATCGAGCGCCACCTCAAGGACATCGTGGCGAATTTCCCGCGCCTGCGGGTCGTGTTCGAGCATATCACCACCGCCGACGCGGTCGCTTTCGTCACCGGCTGCGGGCCGAATGTCGCCGCGACCATCACCCCGCAGCATCTCCACATCAACCGCAACGCCATGCTGGTGGGCGGCATCCAGCCGCACAAT
Source organism: Erythrobacter sp. (assembly GCF_040217515.1). Taxonomy (GTDB): domain Bacteria; phylum Pseudomonadota; class Alphaproteobacteria; order Sphingomonadales; family Sphingomonadaceae; genus Erythrobacter. The sequence goes on along the minus strand of NZ_JAVJPT010000004.1, from coordinate 218,836 downwards.
TACTGCCTGCCGGTGGCCAAGCGCGAGACGCACCGGATCGCCCTGCGCGCGGCGGCGACTTCGGGATCGCCGAAGTTCTTCCTCGGCACCGACAGCGCCCCGCATTTCCGCCACGACAAGGAATCGGCCTGCGGCTGCGCGGGGATATTCGGCGCGCCGTACGCGCTCGAAAGCTATCTTGCCGTGTTCGACGAGGAGGGCGCGCTGGGCGCATTCGAAGGCTTCGCCTCGCTCCACGGGCCGGCCTTTTACAAGCTGCCGGTGAACGAGGAGACGATCACGCTCGAACGCGCTGAAAGCCGCGTGCCGGAGGAACTCGCGCTGGCCGGAGCGGCGATCGTGCCGTTCCATGCCGGGCAGACGCTCGGCTGGCGCATCGCCTCCTGACGCGACGCTCAGCGCGCCGCGAGGCTGCGCGCGGCCTTTGCCCGGCGGCTTTTCGCCCACAGGTCGGCGGTGAAGATCGCCACCGCGCTCCAGATCAGCAGGAAACTGCCGAGCTGGACGGGCCGCAATTCCTGCCCGAACACGGTCAGGCCGAGCAGGAAGACGATGGTTGGCGCAAGATACTGGATGAAGCCCAGCGTCGAATATTCCATCCGCTTCGCCGCGATCGCGAACAGCAGCAGCGGGACGGCCGTCACCACGCCCGAAAAGGCGATCAGCAGGCTCTGCCCAAGGTCGGTCCCGAAGGAGGGCCCGGCGGGCGTCTGCGCATACCAGGCCGCGATGCCCGCGGCCGGCAGCAGCAGCAGCGCGCTTTCGACCGTAAGGCCGGGCAGCGAGGCGACCGGGACCTGTTTCCTGACAAGCCCGTAAAGGCAGAAACTGAGCGCCAGGGCGAGGCTGATCCACAGCGTCGTGATCGCGCCCGCCGCCAGGATGGCGACCGCGATGGCGGCGATGGCGACCGCCAGCCATTGCATCCGCGACAGCCTTTCGCCCAGCACCAGGGTGCCGAGCAGCACGTTGAGCAGCGGGTTGAGATAATAGCCCAGGCTCGCTGCATAGACCTCGTTCTCGGTGATCGCCCAGATATAGACGAACCAGTTGATCCCGATCAGCGTCGCGCTCGCCAGCAGGGCGAGCATGGTGCGCGGATTGGAAACCGCCTGCCGCAGCGCGGGAAACTGGCGGCGCACCGCGACGATCAGGAGGCACAGCGGCAGCGTCCAGATGATCCGCCAGCCGACGAATTCAAACGGCGGGATGTGCCGCACCAGCAGCAGGTAAAGCGGCAGGAATCCCCAGATCGTATAGGCGGCGAGCGCGGCGGGCAGGCCGGAGGGCTCGCGCGGCGGGGAATCGGGCCCGGATGGAGAAGAAGGCGCAGTCATCGAGCGGCGGCAGGTAAGCCGCCCGCGGCGCGCGCGCAAGCCGCAGGCGCGCGGCCAAGCTGAACCGTGCCTGTCGCACCGGATGCAGCTTTGTTCAGCGTGGGTCTCTTATACATGAACGAAATCGGATCGCGGACACCTCGATGCGAGGCTCCGCCGTCCTCTTGGGCCATCCCACCAATGGTCCGGGCGCGGCTCCCACCAGCCGCGGAAGGCGCCCTCCTTTCCCACGCGGAAAGCGGGGGCGTCTTTGCGTCCGCCCCGCCCGCGCCGCACCTCTGCGGCGTTACATGGTTGGCGGGATTTTAACCCTCGCCGTGCCACGCCTTTTCGCACCATGACGCGCCCCCTTGTCCTTCTCGCCCTGCCGATCGCGTTCGCGCTTGTCGCTTGCGGGCAAGAGCGCGCGGATGAAGGGCGGGAAGTCGATCCGCTCGCCACCGACCCGCTGGTCGCTCGCGCGCTGAACGATCCGCTGATGATCGACCCCGACCTTGCCCATCGCAACGGGGCCAATGCCGCCGTCACCGTGCCCGTCAGCCACGCCTTGCCCCCGCCCCGGCGCAGCGAGGAGGCGGCGCTCGCCGCGCGCGAGGCGGCGCGGCTAGAGCTGCTGGAAGAGGGCCGCGTGCCCGACCTGCCCGCAGCCGATTCGGCAAAGGGTCCCGCCGGGCTCGCGGCGGCGCGCACCGCGCCCGCCATGCTCGCCGCCGCGGGCGCGTCCGATGCCTGCGCCGGACGGCTGGCCGAAGGCTTCGCCTTTGCCGCCGACCTGCCCCGCGCAGCGCGGATCATGCCGCACGGCATGGTGCAGCAGGCGGCAGGCGGCACGAGCGGCGGCTGCGAAGCGCGGGTGATCCGCTATCTCACCCCGGCGGCGGGCGAGGACGTGCTGCATTACCATTTCACCCGCGCGGCGCGCGCCGGGCTGTCCCCCGACCTGTTCGAGCGGCCCGAAGGCTCCGTCACGGCGCGCGGGGAGGCGGGCAATCTCGTGGTGGCCGTGCGCGCGGGACCGGGCGGCATGAGCGCGGTCGACCTGATCTGGTGGCGCGAGTGACCGGCTAGGGCTTCAGCCCGATCCCGATATTGGCGCGCGGCTGGTCCATTTCGGTGCTGGCGACCGGATAGGCGCAGTAATCGGCGGCGTAATAGGCGGCCGGGCGGTGATTGCCCGACAGGCCGATTCCGCCGAAGGGCGCTTTCGACGAAGCCCCGTTGGTCGGCCGGTTCCAGTTGATGATCCCCGCGCGTACATTGGCCCAGAACCGCCCGTAATCCTCAGGGCTCCCGCCGATCAGCGAGGCCGACAGGCCGAAACGCGTATTGTTCGCCTCGGCAATGCCCGCATCGAGGTCGGGCACGCGGATGACCTGCAGCAGCGGTCCGAACAGCTCGATATCGGGCCGGTCGGGTATGTCGGTCACGTCGATGATGCCGGGGGCGAGGAAAGGCCGGTCGGGAATCGGGCGACGCATCGGGACGAGCACTCTTCCCCCTTCCGTCATCAGCGCGACGAAGCTTTCGCTCAGCCTTTCGGCGGTGTCGTTGTCGATCACCGGTCCCATGAAGGGCTGCGGATCGTTCAGCGGGTCGCCCACGACCAGTTTCTTCGTCAGCGCGGCGAGTTCGCCGATCAGGTCGTCATAGACGCTGTCGGTGACCACCAACCGCCGGGCGGCGGTGCAGCGCTGGCCGGCGCTGGTGAAGGCGCTCTGTACGATCAGCGCGGCGGCATCGGAAAGCTTGGGCGTGGGAAGCGCGACGATCGGATTGTTACCGCCCATTTCCAGCGCGACGATCTTGCCCGGATTGGCGGCGAGCTTGCGGTTGATCGCGATGCCTGCCTGCGCCGACCCGGTGAACAGCACCCCGTCGATCCCCGGATGGGCGACCAGCGCCTTGCCTTCGTCGGGTCCGCCGATGACGAGCTGGACGACGCTTTCGGGAATGCCCGCCTCGTGAAAGCAGCGCACCAGCATCTCGCCGGATGCCGGGGTCTTTTCCGACGGCTTGAACAGCACCGCATTGCCGGCGATCAGCGCGGGCACGATGTGCCCGTTGGGCAGGTGGGCGGGAAAGTTGTACGGGCCGAGCACGGCCAGCACGCCGTGCGGCTTGTGCCTCAAAGCGGCGGTCCCCTGGATGCCGCTGTCGAATTTCTTCTTGCCCGTGCGTTCGGCATAGGCCTGGACCGAAATGTCGACCTTGCCCATGACCGCGTCCACCTCGGTGCGCGCTTCCCACAGGGGCTTGCCCGCTTCGCGCGCGATCAGTTCGGCGAATTCGTCCGCATGGTCGCGCACCGCATTGGCAAAGCGACGCGCCGCGTCGATCCGGTCGGCGAGCGGGAGCGAGGCCCATTCGGGCCAGGCGCGCCGCGCCCGGCTGACGGCGGCATCGACATCGCCGTGCTTGCCGCGCCACAATTCCTCGCCCGTCGCCGGTGCGGTGGAGACCAGGATCGCTCTGTCGCTCATGCCCCTCTCATTCGTCTCGGCCCCTTCGGCGAAGGCGACGGCCCGCCTGTTTGCCGGGCATCGGGAATTAGCCGGGCAAACGGGGAAAAGATAGAGGTCAGCGGGCCTCGCCTGCCGGTTCGCGACTGTCCGGTGCGTGCCCGGCCGGGACGGGGGCAGGGCCGTGCGCCGCGCCCATGCGGCGCAGCGCTGCGACCTTGTTCACAAGGGGCTGCCAGTCGTCGCGCTCGTCGATGGCGGACCAGATCTCCTCGACTTGATCGATCCCCATCGATTGGGGGGCGTCGTCGGACCAGTATTCGTGTTCGCAGCCCGTGCTTTCATAGCCTTCCAGCGCCTCCGCCAGCTCGGCCGGGATTTCGCCCGCCGCCAACGCTTTGCGCAGGCGGAAGAAGAACGCATCGGGCCGCTCGCCGCTTTCGCGCATCGCCTTTTCGCTCGCCGCGACGAGCGCGCGATCGGGCTCGGCCCCGCGCGGCCGGACACCCAGCCGCCAGCACCAGCGCCGCGCGACGGCTGCCATGTAGAGATCGGGAAAGCGGTTCAGCGCCGCGACCAGCGGGTCGCTGTCGGCCAGCAGGCGCAGCGCGACCGCGAACTGCCCGCAATTCCAGTGGATCGCCTCGGGCTGGCGTCCGAAGGCATAGAGCCCGCCATGGTCGAAATAGGCTGCAGTGAAATCCGGGTCCCAGCGCTCCAGCCAGCGCCACGGCCCGTAATCGAAGCTTTCGCCGGTTATGTTCATGTTGTCGGTGTTGAGCACGCCGTGGACGAAACCGGCCACCATATAGCTCGCCGCGAGGTCGGCCATGCGTTCGACGACATTGTGCATCAGCCGGATCGCCGGTTCCTCGCGCGCGGGCGTGCCATCCGGCGGGGGCGGGCCGGGAAAATGCTGCAGGCAGTAATCCACCAATTGCTCCATCTCGGCCTGCTGCTCATGCGCGAGCAGGCGCTGGAAACTGCCGATGCGGATATGCGAATGGGACAGGCGCACCATCACCGCCGAGCGTGTGGGCGAGGGTTCGTCGTTGCGCCACAACTGCTCGCCCGTCTCGATCACCGAAAAGGTGCGCGATGTGTTGACCCCCAGCGCCTCGAGCATTTCGGTGGCGAGGATTTCGCGCACCGCGCCCTTCAACGTCAGCCGCCCGTCGCCCGCGCGGCTGTAGGGCGTGGTGCCGGAACCCTTGGTCCCCAGATCCATCAGCCGCCCGTCGCGCCCGCGCATCTGCGCGAAGAGGAAGCCGCGCCCGTCACCGAGATCGGGATTGTACACCCGGAACTGGTGGCCGTGATATCTGAGGGCGAGCGGACGGGGCAGATTGTCCTCCAACGGCTCGAAACGCCCGAAATGCGCGGCCCATTGCGCATCCGAGAGCCCCGCCAGCCCGATCTCGGCCGCCGCGCGGTCATTGCGGAAACGGATCTCGGTTTTCGGGAAGTCCGCCGGTGCGACCGGATCGGCGATCCACTCTTCGATCTGCGCGATTGCCGGTGCGGGGCGATATGCTGCCTGTTGCCTGTCCTCGTCCATCCGCGCGATAGTGGCGATGCGCCTGCGCCCTTGCAAGCGCGGCTGCACGGCCTATGCGCTGGTGTCGCATCCAAGGCTCAGAAAACGCAAAGGACGACCCGCCCCCATGGCCGCACCCTACGAAGACGGCAACTGGACCAGCCCGGACGGGCTCACCCTGCATTTCCGCGATTATCCGGGTCCCGAAGGGGGAACGAAAACCCCGGTCCTGTGCCTGCACGGGCTGACCCGCAATGCGCGCGATTTCGCCGAGCTTGCCGAACATATCGCGCCCTCGCGCCGGGTGATCGTGCCGGACATGCGCGGACGCGGGATGAGCGACCACGCCCCTGATTCGGACACGTACAACCCGCTCACCTATGTCGCCGATGTCGACAAGCTGCTCGCCGAACAGGGGATCGAACGCTTCGTCGCCATCGGTACGTCGATGGGCGGGCTGATGACCATGCTGCTGGCGCGCAAATATGCCGAGGCCGGGAGCGGCAAGGGCACCGAGAGGATCGCGGGCGCGGTGCTCAACGATATCGGGCCGGAAATCGAAACCGCCGGTCTGGAGCGGATTTCGGGCTATGTCGGGCAGGGGCGCAGCTATCCCACCTGGATCCACGCCGCGCGCTCGCTGGGCGAGGTCCACGGCGAGGCTTTCCCGGATTATGACCTCGAAGACTGGCTCGAAATGGCCAAGCGGACCATGGTGGTGAGCCAGAACGGGCGCATCAGCTACGATTACGACATGGCGATCGCCGAACCCTTCGCCAAGCCCGGCAATGCCGCGCCGGGCGATTTGTGGAGCGCGTTCGAAGCGCTGGCGGGCACGCCGATGCTGCTCGTCATGGGCGAGCTTTCCGACCTCATCTCGCCCGCCACGGCGGCGCGGATGAAGGACATCAACCCGCTCATGGAAACTGTCACCGTCCCGCGCGTCGGCCATGCCCCGACGCTCGACGAGCCGGAAGCGCGCGCCGCGATCGACGCGCTGCTCGCCGGAATCGCGTGAACGCTTCCGCCGCCCGCCCGCGCGTCCTGCACTGCCACTCGACTTTCGCGGCCGGGGGCAAGGAATTGCGCGCGGTCAAGCTGATGAACGCTTTCGGCGGTGCGCTCGACCATGCCGTCGTCTCTGCCGAGCCGGGCGAGATGGCGGCCAAGGCGCATCTGGAACGCAAAGTGCGGGTTTCCTTCCCGGCGGATTTCCCCGCGCTCACCGGCTTCCCCTCGCCCGGGCGCCTGGTCGCCATCGCCGAGGCGATGAAGGGCTACGACCTCGTGCTGACCTACAATTGGGGCGCGATGGACGCGGTCATGGCGCATACCGTCTTTGCCGGGCCGCTCGGCCTGCCGCCGCTCATCCACCACGAGGACGGCTTCAACGAGGACGAGACCACCCGGCTCAAGACGCGGCGCAACTGGTATCGCCGCATCGCGCTCACCCGCACGAACGGCCTGGTCGTGCCGAGCATGGGGCTGGAGCGGATCGCGCGCGAGGTTTGGAAAGTGTCGCCCGCCCGCCTTTCGCGCATCCCCAACGGCATCGACACCGCACGCTTCGCCCGCCCGCCCGAGCCGGGCGGTTTCCGCGTCGTCAAGCGCGAGGGCGAACGCTGGGTCGGCACGCTGGCGGGGCTGCGCCCGGTCAAGCAGCTCGGCGACCTCGTGCAAGCGGTCACGCTGCTGGGCGAGGAATGGCACCTCGTCATTATCGGCGACGGGCCGGAACGCGACCGGGTCCGCGCGCTGGCTGACGAGCTCGAAATCTCCCACCGCGTCCACCTGCCCGGCCCGCATCCCGACCCGGCACAGGTGATCGGCCTGATCGACATCTTCGCCCTGTCGAGCCGTTCGGAGCAGTTTCCGTTGTCCGTGGTCGAGGCGATGGCTGCGGGGCTGCCGGTCGCGGCCCCCGCCGTGGGCGATATCCGCGCCATGGTGGCCGAGCCCAACCGGCCCTTCATTTGCGTGGCCCACGACTGGCGGGCCCTGGGCCAGATGCTGCGCGACCTCGCCGCCGAACCCGCGCTTGCAGCCGAAATCGGCGCGGCCAACCGGGCCCGCGCACGCGAGCTTTACGACGAGGCGGCGATGATCGCGCGCTACCGCGATCTCTACGGTGCGGCGCTGGGCCGCGAGATCTAGCTTCATCGCCGGTTCAAGCGCGCTGCGCGAGGGGCCTCGCGGCATTGCGGAAGGCGGCGCACCTGCCTAAAGAGCCGCTGACAGGCGAAACGGCGACCGTCGCGCCCCACCGGGCCCGCGCGGCGACAGGACGAGGAACGACAACCCAGTGGCGCTAATCCCCGGCAGGACGGACAAGACGAAACCCGCGGGAGAACCGGGCGAGGGGCCGGCTACGCCGACGCCCTCGGCCGAGGACGATGTCCTGATCCGCGAGATCGACGAGGCGGTGCGGCAGGACGATGCCGCCGCCTTCATGCAGAAATACGGGCCCGCCCTGGCCGGGATCATCGTGCTGTTCCTCGCCGCGTTCGGCGGCTGGCTCTACTGGCAGAGCGCCGAGGAGGCCGAACTCGAGGCGCAGTCCGAGACGATCATCACGGCATTGGACGCCGTCGAAGCGGGCGATTACGCGGCCGCTACCGGCCAGGTCGAGCCGCTGGTGACGGACGGGTCGGTCGGCGCGCGCACCGCGGCGCTGTTCGTCCAGGCGGGCGCGGCGCTCGAACAGGGAGAGATCGAGCGCGCGGTCGACCTGTTCACCTCGATCGCCGCCGACCGGAAGGTTCCCGCACCCCTGCGCGATCTCGCCCGGCTGCGCGCGGTGGCGAGCAATTTCGACGAACGCGATCCCGAAGAGGCGATTGCCGAGCTCGAACCGCTCGCCAGTCCCGGCAGCACGTTCTACGGGAGCGCATCGGAGCTGATCGCGCTCGCCCATCTCGAACTCGGCAACCGCCAGGAAGCCGGCGAGATCTTTGCGGAAATCGCGGCGGACGACACCCTGCCCGAAACGCTGACCCGCCGCGCCCAGCAGCTTGCCGGCGTGCTCGGGGTCGATGCGATCGAGGATGTCGAGGCGTTGCTGCGCGAAGAAGGCGTCCTGCCCGAAGAGGACGAGGCCCAGGCGGATGGCGGATGATCGACGACGCATGATCGACGACGCATGACAAGGGGGGCGGATCGAAAACCCTTGGTGGGCAGGTGGCGCGGCATGGGGGATCGGCCGCAATGTCTGCCGGAGGGACGGCCCCGGCAAACGGCAAGGGTTCTGCCCTCGGTGATGAAACGAACGGACGGTACATGATGAAAACGGCAATCAGGGGCGCGATCCTCGCAGGCGCGCTGGCGGCAGGGCTGTCAGGGTGCAGCGGCGGCCTGTTCGGCGGCGATGAGAAGACCACGCCCACGGTGGGCGAGCGCATGCCGATCCTCTCGCGGATCGAACGCGGGACCAGCGTCGATCCCGACCTTGCAGGCGTAAGCGTGGTGCTGCCACCCGCGCGCGCCAATGAGAGCTGGCCGCAGGTCGGTGGCTCGGCGAGCAAGAGCTACGGCCATCTCGCCATCGAGGACATGCCGACCAAGCGCTGGACCGCCAAGATCGCGGGGGCGAACGAACGCCGGCGGCTCGCCGCTGCGCCGGTGGTGGGCGGCGGGCTGCTCTATGTCGAGGACACCGAGGGCGTGATCCATGCCTTCGACCACGCAACCGGCGCGACCGCCTGGACCCGGGCCGAAGACGAAATGGCGGACAACCTGCGCAATTCGGCATTCGGTGGCGGGGTGAGCTACGATAACGGCATCCTCTACGCCACTAATGGCGTCGGCGAGGTCAAGGCCAAGAACGCCGAGACCGGCGAACTTTTGTGGAAGGTGAAACCCGCCGGGCCCCTGCGCGGCTCTCCGACCATCGCCTTCGGGCAGGTCTATGTCATGACGCAGGACAACCAGATCCTCGCCCTCGATGCGCGCAACGGCGAATTGCTGTGGGACGAATCGGGTTCGGCGACGCAATCGGGCGTGTTCGGCGTGGCGGCTCCGGCGGCCGGGCAGGGCACGGTGATCGCGGGCTATTCCTCGGGCGAATTGTCGGCCTATCGCTACGAGAACGGGCGGCCGCTCTGGGCCGACGCGCTGGCGCGCACCAATATCTCGACCCAGGTTTCCTCGCTCAGCGATATCGATGCCGATCCGATCATCGATTCGGGCCGCGTCTATGCGCTGGGGCAGGGCGGGCGCATGGCGGCCTACGAACTCGTCACCGGGCAGCGCATCTGGGAGCTGACGCTGGCGGGCATTTCCACCCCGGCGATCGCGGGAGAGTGGATCTTCACGCTGACCGACGATGCGCGCCTGCTGGCCATCGCCCGGTCGAGCGGGCGGGTGCGCTGGATCACCCAGCTGCAGCAATATCGCAACGAGAAGAAGAAGAAGGACCCGATCTTCTGGACCGGGCCGGTGCTCGCGGGCGGGCATCTATGGGTGGCAAGCTCGCGCGGGGAGATCTGGCGCGTCTCGACGGCCGAAGGTTCGGCGCAGATGTTCGCCGACATCGACGAACCCGTGAGCCTGCCGCCGATCGTCGCCGACGGCTTCCTATACGTGCTCGACGACAGCGGAACGGTGCACGCCTGGAAATAGGCCGCGCGCGCGGGGCGCGCGCCGGTCTGAGCGGGTCGTTAACCACTTCGCGCTATGGCTGGCCGCCTGATGAGCGCCGATTCCGCCCCGCACGCGCCCGCGCGCCCGCCCGAAAGCACGACGGGCGCCCCCGCACGCCTGCCCGAAAGCGACGTTTCGGCCGGCGTGGGACTGGCCGGGCTGCTCGGCCTTGCGGTGTGGATCCTGGTGTGCCGCAGCTATCCGCAGATCGCCGACACGCTCGGCCTGACGGGCGAATTGTCGCCGGAGCGCGGCGTGCTGTCGGGCCCCTATGCCGCGCTCGCCGCGATGGTCTTCACCGCGGGGCCGATGGCGGCATGGTCGGTCCTAGTCGACAAGGTTCACCTGCGCCCTTCGACCGGGCTCGACTGGTCGCTCGCCCGCCCGCTCGCCGAAACCTGGCCGACCAGCCTCGTCAAGCTGATCGGCCTGTGGGCGACCTTCGCCGCGCTCGCCGCGCTTTACGGCCTGTGCCGCTGGTACTGGGACGGCTCCTATCTCTTCGCGATGGAAGTGCTCGCCGCCGCGCTGATCCCGCTGATGGCGCTGTCGGTCCCTTACGTCCTGTGGCTCGACCGTTTCATGGTTTCGCCGCGCGATTCGACCTGGCACGTGGGCGCGATGATCGCCGGGCGCGCAGGGTGGGAGCGCGGCCAGATCGCGAAGCACGCCCGCGCCTGGGCGATCAAGGGCTTTTTCGGCGCTTTCATGATCTCGATCCTGCCCGGCGGGTTCGCGCAGGTGGTCGAGGCGCAGCCCGCCCAGTTGCTCGGCAATCCGGTCGAGCTGGCCATGATCCTCGTCGCGCTGCTGTTCGTGGTCGATGTGCAGATCGGGACGGTGGGATATCTGTTCACCCTGCGCCCGCTCGATGCGCATATCCGTTCGGGCAATCCGCTGCTCGGCGGGTGGATCGCGGCGCTGATTTGCTACCCGCCTTTCGTGTGGGGGATCATCGGCAATTCCAACCAGATCCTTTCCTACGAGCGCAATGTCGCGGGCTGGGGCTACTGGCTCGAAGGCCAGCCGGCGCTGCTGTGGCTGTGGGCGGCGATCATCGTGGGCTTAACGCTCGTCTATGCCTGGGCGACGGTCGCTTTCGGCATCCGCTTTTCCAACCTCACCTATCGCGGCGTCCTGACGAACGGGCCCTATCGCTTCACCCGCCACCCGGCCTATCTGTCGAAGAACCTGTTCTGGTGGTTCACCGTCATGCCCTTCCTCGTCACCAGCAATTCCGCCGCCGATGCGATCCGCAACACGGTGTTCCTGGTGGTGGTAAACGCGATCTATTACTGGCGCGCCAAGACAGAAGAAGCGCACCTGCTGGCCGAGGATGCGAAATACCGCGAATACCATGCCTGGATGGAACAGCGCGGCCTTGTCACCGCGCCGCTATCCCGGCTGATGCGCGGCCTCGGGCGCGGTCTCGGTCGCGGCAGCGGCGGGCGGGGCGCTCTGGCCGAGCCCGCCGAATAGCTCGCATCACCGCCTACATCACCGGCGCGCCCTCTCCGGCCTCATACTTGGTCGCCTCGATGATCTCTACATCCAGCCCGGCGATCGCCTTGCCGAAGGCGGCCATGTGAGGGGTTGCGAAATGGGCCGCGAGCGCGGCTTCATCGCGCCATTTCTCGACGATGCGCAGCACACCGGGATCGAGCACGTCCACGGTGAAGCTGTATTCGATGCAGCCTTCCTCCGCGTTGGATGCCTCGACCATCGCCGCGATCGCCTCGCGCGCGGCTTCCAGCGCGCCGTCCCCGACCTTGGCTTTCGCCAGCACGATCAGCATTGCCTCTCCCTCCGTTCAGAACGAATACTTGTAGACCCGCGAAATATCCCCGCCCCATTCGCCCTCATAGGCATCGAGCAGGCGCTGGGCGGGGACCTTGCCGGTGGCGACGATTTCGTCCAGCGTTTCCAGAAAGCCCGTCTCGTTGTCGCCGCTCGAATTGAGCCGCGCGCGCGCCGCAAGCCCGCCATGCGCGATTTTCAGCACCTCGCGCCCAAGGTCTTGCATCGTGCCCTTGCCGCCGGGCAGCCCGGTGTCGAGCGCGAGCTTCGGAACCTCGCTGCGCAGCCGCTCGCGTTCCTCCATCGACCAGTCCTTGACGATGTCCCACGCCGCATCGAGCGCGCCCTGGTCGTAAAGCAGGCCGACCCACAGCGCGGGCAGGGCGCAAATCCGGCTCCACGGGCCCCCGTCCGCCCCGCGCATTTCGAGAAAGCTCTTCAGGCGCACTTCGGGAAAGGCGGTCGAGAGGTGATCCCACCAGTCGCTCGCCGTCGGCCGCTCGCCGGGCAGGACCGACAGCTTGCCTTCGAGGAAATCGCGGAAGGACAGCCCCGCAGCGTCGATATATCTGCCGTCACGAAAGACGAAATACATCGGCACGTCGAGCATGTATTCCGCCCAGCGTTCATAGCCGAAGCCGTCCTCGAACACGAAAGGCAGCATGCCCGTGCGGTGCGGATCGGTGTCGGACCAGATATGGCTGCGATAGGAAAGGTACCCGTTGGGCTTGCCTTCGGTGAACGGCGAATTGGCGAACAGGGCGGTCGCCAGCGGTTGCAGCGCGAGGCCGACGCGGAATTTGCGCACCATGTCCGCTTCGGATGAATAGTCGAGATTGACCTGGATCGTGCAGGTCCGCAGCATCATGTCGAGCCCGAGATCGCCTACGCGCGGCATATGCCGCATCATGATCCCATAGCGGCCCTTGGGCATGACCGGCAGTTCTGCACGGGTCTTGTCGGGCCACATGCCAAGGCCGAGATAGGACACGCCGCAGGCCTCGCCGACCTGTTTCACCTGGTCGAGATGGCGGCCGGTTTCGGCGCAGGTCTGGTGCAGGTTTTCAAGCGGCGCGCCCGACAATTCGAGCTGGCCTGCGGGCTCGAGACTGACCGTGCCGTCCGCGCCGCGCATCGCGATGACGTTTCCGCCTTCCTCGACAGGCTCCCAGCCGAATTCGGTCAGGCTCATCAAGATGTCGCGGATACCGCCTTCCTCGCCATAGGACGGGGCGCGGAAATCGTCGCGCTTGTAGACGAATTTCTCGTGTTCGGTCCCGATGCGCCAATCGGCCTCTGGCTTCTCGCCTCGGATCATGGGCGCGACGAGATCGTCGATCCCATCGATGAACGGTTCCTCGGCGCTGGACGTTTCGCGTGTGCTCATGGGCTCTCCCGAAGCGTTGCCCTAGAAAACCGGATTGTGTGTGGGAAGCGTTATTTGCGAAGCCTATTCGCTCTCGGGCCAGTCGCCCGGTGTTGTTTCTGGCAGCCAGTCGCCCGCCTCGGCCATCCACACGCTGAGCGCGGCGATCGCCGCCGTTTCGCCGCGCAGGATGCGCGGGCCGAGCGAAATGGGGCGCGCGGCGGGATGCGCGCGAATGGCCGCGCGCTCGGCCTCGTCGAAGCCGCCCTCGGGGCCGATCAGGATGGCGGCGGGGCCGTCATGGTAACAGAAGGCGTCGGCGGCGGGTTCGCCCCCGTCCTCATCGGCGAAGAAGAGGGCGCGGCTTTCGGGCCATTCGGCGAGCAGCGCGTCGAGCGTCACCGGCTCGGCAAGCTCTGGCAGGGCTGTGCGCGCGCATTGTTCGGCCGCTTCGGTCACGATGGTGCGGGCGCGGGTCCCATTGAGCTTGTCGGCGACGCAGCGGCGCATGAGGACCGGCCGGATGTGCGCGGCGCCCAGTTCGGTCGCCTTTTCGAGCACGAGGTCGAAACGGTCCTTCTTCAGCAGCGCCGGGCAGAGCCACAGGTCGGGCACGTCCTCGCGGGGGCGCAGGCGCTCGGCGACTTCGAGCGTGACGCTGCGCTTGTCCACGTCGGCGACACGCGCGGCCCACTCGCCGGTTTCATCGTCGCACAAGATGACGGCATCGCCTTCGCCCACGCGCATGACGCGGGCGAGGTAATGCGCCGGGTTCCCCTCGATCACGCGCCGCTCGCCTGCGGCAAGCGCGGGGTCGACGAACAGGCGCGGGGCGCTTTTCGGAGGCCAGGCCGGGATACGGGGGGCGGGGGTTGCGGACATGGCTTCCCATTAGGCGCGCGGCACACTAGGGAGCAAGGCATGATCGCCCGGTTCTGCCAGTTCCTCATCGCTGCCGTTTTCCTGGTCCTGGGCGGCTGGGCGCTGGTCGCGCCCGCCAGCGTCATCGCTCTCGCCGTGACCGAAGCCTACCGCACCGATGCCTTCCTCACCCGCTTTGCGCTTGCCTGTTTCGGGGCGCAGGCGGTGCTGTTCGGAATGGTGGCGCTGGCATCGCAATGGACCTCGCACACCTTCGCGCTCTACGCCGTGCTGCTGATCCCGTTCTTCGTGTTCAACTGGTATTTCCATTACGAAGTGCCTGTGCTCACATCCATCGGGATGCTCGATTTCGCTGGCAATGTGGTGATGTTCGCCGCCGCGATCGTCGGCTGGCGGGCGGCGCTGGCCGAAGAGCGCGCGCGGGGCCGGACGATCGAATGAACGGGCATGTCGCGCCGACGCCTGCGCGCATCTCGCGCGAGGCCCGATCCTACACGGACGGGGCAAGAACGGCTCCGGGAAGGGCCTGAACGGCCAGTCCGACAGGAAAAACACTCGTGAAGGACCGGGCGAGGACAAATCCAACCCGCGAAGCCTGCGAAGGGCTTCCCCCGATTGTATTTACTGAACGAAGCCCCGAACTTTCGCCCCATTCCCGCCTTCGCCTCCTCGGGGCAAATGTGTAGGGAGGGCGCATGAGCGAGCATGTCGTTCCCGATTCCGAACATCGCGGGCTGGTCGAACGCCTGCCGCAATTGCCGCGCGACCTTGCCCAGCTGGCCCGGTTCGACCGGCCGATCGGGTGGTGGCTGCTTTTCTGGCCCTGCGCCTTCGGGACCCTGCTGGGCGGATATGGCGCGCCGTGGGAGGTGCTGGCGATCCTGCTCGGCCTCTATCTGATTGGCGCCATCGCGATGCGCGGGGCGGGCTGCGTCTACAACGACATCGTCGATGCCCGGCTCGATGCGAGCGTCGCTCGCACTGCGGCAAGGCCGGTGGCGAGCGGGCGGGTGTCGAAGCGCACGGCGTGGACCTGGCTCGTCGCGCTGAGCCTCGTCGGGCTCGCCGTCCTTTTGCAATTGCGGTGGGAGGCGCAGGCGATCGCGCTCGCCAGCCTCGCGCTCGTCGCGGCCTATCCCTTCATGAAACGCATCACGTGGTGGCCGCAGGCCTGGCTCGGCATGGTGTTCAACTGGGGGCTGCTGGTGAGCTGGACGCAGCTCAGATTCGACCACTGGGACGCGATCGGAGCGATCTATGCCGGGTGCATCTGCTGGGTTATCGGCTATGACACGATCTACGCCCTGCAGGACCGCGAGGACGATGCGCTGGTCGGCATCAGGAGCTCTGCGCTTGCCATGGGCGCGCGGGTCCATGCCGGGATCGCGGGCTTCTATGCCGCGACCATCGGCCTGTGGGCGCTGGGTTTCTGGCTCTACCGGCCCGACCCGCTGGCGCTCGCCGCGCTGCTGCCCGTGGCGGGTCATCTCGCCTGGCAGGTGGCGACGCTCGACGGGGACGATCCCGCGAACCCGCTCGAACGCTTCCGCTCGAACCGCTGGGCCGGCGGGTTGATGGCGGCGGCGTGTTTCGTGGTCGGGTTCGCCTGATGTGCAATCTCTACCGCATGACCAAGAACGTGGACGAAGTCGCCGCCTGGTTCGATGCGATCGATGCGGCCGGCGGGGCCAATTTCGGCGAAGAGGTCTATCCCGGCTATCCCGGCCTTGTCGTTGCCGAGCGGCGGGTGCGGCCCATGGTGTGGGGCTTTCCGCTGGTGATGAAGGGCAAGAGCGGCCAGCCGCTCAAGCCCAAGCCGGTCAACAATTGCCGCACCGACAAGCTGGACAGCTTTTTCTGGCGCCATTCCTTCGCCGAGCGGCGCTGTCTCGTGCCTGTAACCGCCTGGGCCGAGGCGGAAGGGCCGAAAGGGGCCAAGACCCGCACCTGGCTCTCCCTGCCCGACCCCCCGCTTTTCGCAGCCGCAGGCGTTTGGCGGGAAAGCGAGGAATGGGGCGCGTGCTATTCGATGGTGATGACGGACAGCTCAGGAAGCGCGGCGGGGGATGTTCACACCCGCATGCCCGTGCTCCTCGCACCCGGTGACTACGCGAGATGGGTCGAGGGTTCGCCCGAAGAGGCGAAGGCGCTGTGCCGGGCATGGGGCGGCGACATCGCGATCGAGCGCACCGATGAAAGCTGGGTCAGGGGCCGGGGGACGCAGAAGAGCCTGCTGTGATCTTCTAGCGCTGCGGCCCGAGTTCCGGATCGAGATCGCGCGGCCGCGCGAAATGGGCGAGCTTCGCGGTGCGGGGGCGCAGGTCCGCCCATGAATCCACCGGGCATTCGAGGATCGCATAGGCTGCGGTCGGAAACTTGATCGCGGCCTCCCGGAACAGGTCGGTCTCGTGGCTCGGTGAGACGAGCTCGAGGATCAGCTCCTGCAGGCCCGGATTGTGGCCGGACACCAGCACGGCGCGCGGTTCCGGCGCCGCTTTGGCGGCATGGGCCTGCAGCGCTTCGAGGATGGTGTCGAAACTGGCGAGGTAGAGCCGCGTATCGAAGACCGCTTGCATGTCCGGCAGCGCGCTTTCGAGCGTTTCGCGGACCCGCACCGCCGGGCTCGCCAGCAGCGAGTCCCATTTCGTGCCGTGATCGCGGATATGCGCGCCGATGATCTTCGCCCCGCGTCGCCCGCGCTCGTTCAGGCCGCGGTCGAAATCGCGCAGATCGGCATCGCCCCAGTCGGACTTGGCATGGCGCAGCAATCCGAGCAGCTTCATGACCCCTCCAGCGCTCCTTTGCTTCGGCGTCCGGCATCTTCTCCGAAAGCCGCATTCCTCCAACACGAGCGCGCGGGCACTGTAAAGGGAAAGGACCGTCCCTTCAGTCGAGCAATACGCGTTCGGGCGTGAAAAGGGCGAGCGCGAGCATCACGGCAAGCGCCATGGTGAGAGCAGCCTGGGCGAGCGAGAACGAAGCGGGAAGCATGGCGGTCCCCGCGATCATCTCGACGAGCACGGGCAGGCCCGCCTGCATGGCGGCGAGCGGGGCAAGCCAGCCGCGCAGGGCGCGGCGTTCGGGCACATGGTCACGCGCGCGCCCGACAATCGCGGCGCGCAGGATATCGGCGGCCAGGAGAAAGGACAGCACGCGCAGGGCGTAGAAGGCGGGCTCACCCGCCGGGCCGGCATAGCGCGCCGTGGCCCATGTCGCCGCCACTGCGAGAGCGGCGACGATCGCGGTGCGCAGTTCGGGACCCTGCCCGATCAGCCGCAGCACGGCGAGCCAGGCGGCGAAGGGCGCGAAGGCCGCGAGCGCGAGGACCGCGCTCTCCCCCGCACTCGCGGCCAATAGCAGCCCGCCTCCCGCCAGCATCCCCGCGATATTCGCCAGCGCGATCAGCGCAAGCGGCAGGCGCAGCTCGGCGCGCATTGCGATGCCTGCATATTGCGCGAGCAGGACGAGCCACGCGCCGATCGCAACGACTCGCAACAGGCTGTCGAATTCGCCGATCATGCGCGCGCCTCCTCGCTTGCCCCATGCGCTGCTTCGTCCGGCCCGACCAGCCCTGCCGCGATCCGCGCCAGCGCTTCGTCCAGCGTCACCCGGCGGATCGCGGTGCCCTGGGGAAAGGCGGAGAGCAGGCGGGAGGGGAAAGCGGGCGAGAGGACGACGAAATGGCCCATATCGTCCTTGCCCCTGATCAGCCGCCCGAAAGCCTGGGCGAGCCGGGCGCGGATGATGCGGTCGTCATACTGGCTGCCCGATCCGCCCGCCTCGGCCGCCGCGGCGCGGCGCGCCTTGTGGAGAATATCGGGCCGCGGCCAGGGCACGGCCTCGAGCGCGACGCAGCGCAGGGACCGGCCGGGCACGTCTACGCCGTCGCGCAGCGCATCGGTGCCGAGCAGGCTGGCGCGCGGATCGTCGCGAAAAATGTCGACCAGCGTGCCCGTGTCGATCGGGTCGACATGCTGGGCATAGAGCGGCAGGCCTTCACGCGCGAGCCGGTCGGCGATGCGTCCATGCACCGCGCGCATCCGGCGGATCGCGGTGAACAGGCCGAGCACACCGCCGTCCGAGGCCTCGATGATCCGGGCATAGGCTCCCGCGAGCGCGGGCAGGTCGCCCTTCCTGATATCAGTGACGATCAGGACCTCGGCGCGGGTGGCGTAATCGAACGGGCTGTCGGCGCTGGTCAGCATCGGAGTGCAATCGACATGCGCCGCGCCCGAACGGGCAATCGCGCTTTCCCAGGGATCGCCCGGTTGCGCGCCAATCCGGTCGGTCAGCGTCGCACTGGTCAGCATCACGCCATGGGCGGGTTCGAGCACGGTGCGGGCAAAGGGTTTCATCGGGTCGAGCCAGCGGCGGTGGATCGCGACGTCGAATTCCCGCGCATCGTTGCGGTCGACCGCCAGCCAGTCGACGAATTCGGGATCGGCCGGCCCGCCGAGCCGGTCCAGCAGGGCGCCCCAGGCGGCGAGCAGGTCGATGCGCCACGACAGCGAGTGCCGCGCCCCCTCGATCCGCGCGCGCCCCTGCGCATCGAGCCAATCGGGCGGATCGGCGAGGATCGCCTCCAGCCTGCCGGCCAGCCGGATCAGCGGGGCGCGAATGTTCGCCAGCGCCTCTTGCGCCGCGCCCGCCGCCTCGATCACCTCGCCCGGAAGGCCCGATGCCTCCGTCTCGATGCCATAGCCCGCTTCCTGCCCGCCTGATTCGTCGCGGGCATAGGTGGCGGCGCGGACCGCGAAGAGCAATCGCTCGAGCGGGCCTTTCGGTTCGCCTTCGGTCAGACGTTGGAGCCAGCCATCGGCGGGCAGCAGCTTGCCCGCTTCGCTCGCCGCTTCGATCGCTTCGCCGCCCGCCTCGTCATAGCTCGCGACATCGGCGAGCCGCGCCGAGAGGCCGCGCCTGCGCCCGCGCGCCTTTTTTTCCGGGCCGATGATCCAGCGGCGAAGCTCGATCGCTTCCTGCCCCGAAAGCGTCGCGGCAAAGGTCGAATCCGCCGCCTCGAAGACGTGGTGGCCTTCGTCGAAAATCAGGCGGGTGGGGCGCTGGGCATGGTCGCGGCCGCGCGCGGCGTTGATCATCACCAGCGCGTGATTGGCGATGACGAGATCGGCCCTGGCGCTCTCCCGCCCGACCCTTTCGATGAAGCATTTGCGGTAGTGCGGGCAGCCGGCATAGACGCATTCGCCGCGCTGGTCGGTCAGCGCCGCGATGCCCCGCTTGCGGAACAGCGTGCCGAGCCAGCCGGGCAAGTCGCCGCCGATCATGTCGCCGTCGCGGGTGAAGGAGGCCCAGCGCGCGACCAGTTGCGCCAGGATCGCGGGACGCCCGGCAAAGCCGCCCTGCAGCGCGTCTTCGAGATTGAGCAGGCAGAGGTAATTTTCCCGCCCCTTGCGCACCACCACGGGCGGCGAGCCGTCCGGGCGTTTGAGCGGCCATGCTCGCCTGCTTTCGCTGCGCAACTGGCGCTGCAGGTTCTTGGTGAAGGTCGACACCCACACCGTCCCGCCCGAGCTTTCCGCCCAGGCCGAGGCGGGGGCGAGATAGCCGAGCGTCTTGCCGATGCCCGTGCCCGCCTGGGACAGCGCGACATGCGGCACTTCGCGGCGGTCGCGCGGGGCGAAGATGCGCGCTGCGTCGCGGGCATAGGTGCGCTGGCCCTCGCGTTTCTCCGCGCCTTCGCCGGTCAGTTCGTCGAGCCTTGCGAGCACCGCCTCGTCCCGCAGTTCGACCTGCCGCGGGGGCGCGCGCTCGCCCGCCTCCTCCCATTCGGGAAGCGCGGAAAAGAGCCATTTCTCGGCGCGTTCGGGCCGGGCGATGTGGGGGCGGAGCACCTGCGCCCACGGCCAGCGCAGCCGTTCGAGCGATTGCAGCGCGCTCCACGCGCCGGCGCGCTCGAACCATTCGGGGTCCTCGCACGCCGCGCACAGGGCCCCGGCGGCGCGCTGGAGGAATTCGGGGACCTCGGCATCGCCCTGCGGCGGCTCCATCCCCAGCGCTTCGGCCAGCCCGCGCGCGGTCGGCACGCAGAAACGCGCCGGATGGACGAAGGCGAAGGCTTCGAGCAGGTCGAGCCCGGACAAGTCGGGATAGCCCAGCCGGTTCGCTACCAGCGGCGCATTCAGGAGCAGGACCGGCGTGTCGGCGGCGGCCATGATCGCATCGCCCTTCGACACCGCTTCCGTTTCGCCATTCGCCGGGCGCAGCCAATTGCCGCCATGGCTGGCATGGAGCGCGGGCAGCGGCAGCGGGGCGGGGGCGGTGGAGGGGACCGTCACGCCGCGCAAGATGGGGCAGGGGCGCGCGAAAGTAAACGCGGTGCGCGCAGGCTTTCGCGCGGCCCTGTCCTACAGGCGCTGTGCGACCTAGGAGGGAGAATGACCCTCGCCCTTTCGCCCCATGGCCGCCGAACAAGGCCCTCTCCCCCTGTCCGTCCGCGCGCGGTTTCGGGGGGCAAGTCGTTGACGAAACGAGAGAAAGCGGCGTGCTGCAAAGTTGACAGGGTGTCACCTTTGTCACCTTTGCGCAGCGTCCAGCCGCGCGATCCCCGCTTGCATCCCTGCTTGCATCCCCGCTTGCATGGGCGCTTCTCTTGCCTGATAGGCCGGGCACCATGACCACCACGACAGACGATTTTCTCGCCGCCGCACGCAGCTCCAAGGCTTGGCCGTTCCAGGAGGCCCAGCGCCTTGCCAAACGGCTGAAGGACGGCAAGGACGCGCCCGTCCTGTTCGAAACCGGCTATGGCCCATCGGGCCTGCCGCATATCGGGACTTTCCAGGAAGTGCTGAGGACGACGCTGGTCCGGCGCGCCTACGAGGCGCTGACCGGCGGCGCGCCGACGCGGCTGGTTGCCTTCAGCGACGACCTCGACGGGCTGCGCAAGGTTCCGGACAACGTGCCCAATCGCGAGATGCTCAGCAAGCATCTCGGCAAGCCGCTGTCGCGCATTCCCGATCCCTTCGGTAGCCATGAAAGCTTCGCCCACCACAACAATGCGCGCTTGCGCGAATTTCTCGACCGTTTCGGTTTCGACTACGAATTCGTGAGTTCTTCCGAACGCTACAATTCGGGGGCCTTCGACGAGGGGATTCGCAAGGTCCTCAAGGGGTTCGACGCGATCATGGAGATCATGCTCCCCACGCTCGGCGAGGAGCGGCGCAAGACCTATTCCCCGATCATGCCGATCAGCCCGACGACGGGCGCGGTGCTGCAGGTGCCGATCGAGGTGGTGGATGCGCAAGGCGGCGTGATCCGCTTCACAGACGAGGACGGGCAAGCGGTCGAACAGAGCGCGCTGGGCGGCAGGGCCAAGTGCCAGTGGAAGGTCGACTGGGCGATGCGCTGGGTCGAACTCGGCGTCGATTACGAGATGTATGGCAAGGACCTGACCGATAGCGGCGTGCAGTCGGGCAGGATCGCGCGGGTGCTGGGCGGCAGGAAGCCCGAAGGGCTGATCTACGAGCTTTTCCTCGATGCACGAGGCGAGAAGATTTCGAAGAGCAAGGGCAATGGCCTGTCGATCGAGGAATGGCTGCAATATGGCAGCGAGGAGAGCCTCGGCTTCTACATCTTCGCCAATCCCAAGAGCGCGAAGCAGCTGCACGCGGGCGTGATACCCAAGGCGATCGACGATTACTGGCAGTTCCGCGAAAAGCTGCCCGAGCAGGAACTGGACAAGCAGCTCGGCAACCCGGTCTGGCACCTCCTGCGCGCGAACGCGGCGGTGGACGGGCCCGATGCGCCCGGTGCGGGCGACAAGCTGCCGGTGCCCTTCAGCCTGCTGCTGAACCTCGTCGGCGTGCTGGGGGCCGAAGGCAGCCGGGAGGCGGTGTGGTCCTATCTTGCGAACTACATCGAGGACGCGGACCCGGCCGCGCACCCGGCGCTCGATCTCCTCGTCGACAAGGCGCTCGCCTACAACCGCGATTTCGTGGCCCCCACGCTGGTCAAGCGCGCGCCGACGCCCGGCGAGGCGGAGGCGCTGCGCGCGCTCGATGCGGAGCTGGCCGCGGTCCCGCCGGACATGGCGGCCGAGGACCTGCAGACCATCGTCTACGAGATCGGCAAGCGCGAGGAATTCGGTTTTGCGAGCCTGAGGGACTGGTTCCAGGCGCTCTACCAGACGCTGCTCGGCTCCGCGCAGGGCCCGCGCATGGGCAGCTTCATCGCGCTCTACGGGATCGAGCCGACGAGGAAGCTCATCGCCGAGGCATTGGACCGGGCGTGAAGTCGTCGTGAGTCCCCGCATAGGCGGGGAGATCATGCGACCTCGCGCAAATCCGCCCCAGGGTCCCAGCCCAAGCCGGGACTCGCACACGGGGCGTTCTTGTTCCCGCTCTCCTACCGCCAGCGGCGGGTGCGATACCACTTGGTGATGATGTATTTCACGCCCTTGCCCACGGGCGTACCGGCATGTTTGGTCAATTCGTTGGGCGCGCCGTCGTGATCGGCATTGTTCCAGGCCAGCAGCACGCCGGGCTTGGGCTCGATCGAAATGCCGATCTCGGTGAAATGGGTGTGGCCGCCTTCCTCGACATCGTTGAGGAAGACCATTGCCGTCCAGCTCCTCTGCCCGCCGCGCTTGCGTTCGATCGGCCAGTAGCCTTCGGAGGTGTAGAACCAGTCATTGTGGGGCTTGAACTGCTGGCCGGGCAGGTAGCGCTGGCCCTGGATCGCCTCGCCGGTGACGGGATTGAGGCCGAGCAGGTCGTCGATCCGGCGTGAAATGCCCTTCACGAAGCTGTCATGCGGATCGAGATCGCCCGAATATGAGGTGCGAAAGCCGCTGTCATAGCCCTGCTCGTGCAGGCTCGAAGGGCGGGCGACCTCGTCGATCATCAGGCACAGGCGCTGGCATTCGGCGGGAGTCAGGAAATCGCCGACCGCGAACAGGTCCGCCTTGTCGGTGTCGATCCGGTAGATGCCGGGATCGGTATCGAGGCGTTTCGTCACTTGCGCGCCGATGCGGCGCAGCGCGTCCTGGTCGGGAATTGCGGGGTTCTTTGGCATGGAAGCGAGTGTCTATCAGCCGCGCGATCAGGTGCAAGGATACACCCAAGCCCCCGCCCCCGCCCCCGCGAACGGGGCCGGGGGCAAGGAATGGGCATCGGCGGTCGCGGCTCGTTTACCAGAAGAAGTCGTAGATCACGTCGACGACCTCGCCGGTATAGACATCGACCAGCATCACGTCGTCGTAATAGCGCACCCAGCGATAGGGGCCATAGGCGGGCGGCAGGCGATAGGCCCACGGGTCGTTGATGAAGAAGCGCGGCTGGAAGAACAGGCTGTCGAGAAACCAGCCGACCTGCAGGCGGTTATAGCGATGGGCGCGGAACGGGGCGTAATAGCGACCGAGCCGGAAACGCTGGCGATGCGTGCGGCGATAATTGCGCCAGCCGAAGCGGCGATTGTCGCGCCACCGCCGATCCCAGCGCCGGAAATTGGCGCGCCGTTCGGCCCGTACCCCGCTGCGGAAGGCAGCGCGACGATCGCGGCGGATCTCACGGCGGAAATCGCGCCGCCGATCCCGGCGAAAGTCGCGTCGGCGATCCGCCCTGCGCACGGCCCGGCGATCCGCCCTGCGATCCACCCGCCGTTCCGTTCGGCGTTCCGCCCTGCGCCCGGCGCGGCGCTCGGTTCGCCGCTCTGCGCGGCGGTCGCGGGCTCGGTCGGTGCGATCCACGCGTCGCTCGCTTCGGCGCTGCCTGTCGAGCCGGTCGGCGCGGCGTTCACCCCGGCGGATGCGCCGCTCGGTGCGTTGTTCGAGCCGGTCGCGGGATGGGCGCCCGGCCCTAGGCCGGCGATCGCGCGAGGCGCGGCGTGCGCCTTCCCGGCGAGGTTGCACCCGCTCGGGACGCGCGCGCTCCGGACGTGACGACCGGACGACGGCCGGACGCTGGCGACGGACCTGGCGGCGCGCTTCGCGGCGTTCGCTGCGAGCCTGCGAAGCGCGCGCCCTGCCGGCCCGCTGCCTCTCGGTTGCACGCGCGCGTGTCCGGGCTTGGGCACGCTGCCGTGCCCCGGCTCGCGATCGCGCCTGCGATTTCGTGCGTGAGCGCGCCTGGCCGCGGGCGGCACGGCGCTGGGTGCGCGCCTCCCTGCGGGCCGCGCGCCGTTCGCCGCGCGGCTGCATCTCGCTCGCGCCCGACGCCTCGGCAGCGGCAGTGGTTGCGGCAGCGGGGCCGGGTGCTGCAAGGGCGGCGAGAGCCAGGGCGAGCGCCGATAGCGCGGTTCCTCGCATCAATCGGGTGATGTCCATGTGTGCCTCCAGTTAAGCCGCCCCACCACACACGGCATGAGTGATAGGGCTTGGTTAGCCCATTCGCCCTGTCGGCTGCCTGAACCATTGCCGCGCGCTCCCGTTCAGCTTTCGGCATGTTGACATGAAATCGGTCGCAGCCGGTTGATCCCGCCCTGCCAAGCGCGCACAGGGTGGCATCCATGTTCGACAATCTCGACGATGTCCGCTCCGACCTCACCGCCCGCCTCGTAAGGGCCGCGCGCGATCGCAAGTCGCCGATGCACACCCCGGCCGTCGTCAGCGGCGATGTCGATGCGCGCATCATGGTCCTTCGCGCCTTCGACAGCGCCGCCTTCACCCTGCGCTTCCACACCGATACCCGCGCGCCCAAGGCAGCCGCTTTCGCCGCCGATCCGCGCGCGGCGGTGCTGTTTTACGACAAGGGCGCGAAGATCCAGATCCGTGCGCGCGGGAGTGCGAGGGTGCTGGCCGATGCGCCCGTCACCGAACAGGCATGGGCGAACGGCAGCAATTTCGCCCGGCGCTGCTATCTCGGCGAGGGGCCGGGCACGCCCGCCGATGGACCGACCTCCGGCTTGCCGAGCGAGTTCGAGGGGGTCGAGCCGACCGACGAACAACTCACTGCGGCGAGGCCGAATTTCGCCATCCTGATGGTCGAGATCGAAAGCCTCGACTGGCTCTACCTGGCGCATACGGGCCATGTCCGGGCCGGCTTCGAGCGCGGCGCGGACGCTGCTTGGCAGGGACGCTGGCTCTCGCCCTGACCGCTGGTGCGTGCCCCTCAGGCTGCTTTCATCGTGGCGGTATCGCGGCCCGGAGCGGGCGGAGGCAGGAATAGCACCTCCTCGATCTCGCTTGCGGTTACGACGCAATCTTCGCCGGCGCGATGCGCCGCCTCGAGCGCACTTGCCGCCCGTTCGCGTGTCGCGGCGATGCTTTCGCCCGAGCGCCCTTCTGCCACGCCGAAGCGCGCCGCCACCCGGATCGGCCCACCCACGCCGGGAATGCGCGCATCTGCCAGCGCCCGGCGCAGCCGCCGGGCGACCCCTGCCGCATCGGCCTCGCGCGCATCGTCAAGGACGATCACGAAGCCGTCGCCCCGGATCGTGCGCAACTCATCGGTGCGTCGCAGTCCGGCGCGCATCACCCGGGCGACGGCCTGCCTTGCTTCCTCGCGCGCCCGCCGTCCCATGACCGGGCCGGGCACGTCGAGCCGCTCGACCCGCGCCTCGAGCACGGCGGTGCGGCGCAGCGGACTCTCCGCGTGCGGACCGGCCGGGCGACATGCGCGCTCGAAGCGGCGTCTGTCGAACAGCGCCTCGATCGATCCGCCCGCTCTGCCGAGAGGCGCGTGGGCCATCGGCTGGCGAAGCAGGGCGAGGACGGTGAGCCCTAGCGCGAGCGCGATCGCCGAGACCAGCCCCGCAGCCGGATCGATTGCGAAGAACGCGGCTTCTCCGCCGGAATGGTTCCCTGCCATATGCGCCCCCTTTTGTGCGGCCCTTTGGAAAAATGCGGGGTCGTTGGTTAGAAAGGCGTTAACACAGCGCTCTGTCCATTTCGGCCTGCCACGCGGCCTTCAGAACTGGTCGCCCGGCGTGACCGCCGCCAGCACTCGGCGCAGGGTGAGGTAGATCATCACCACCGTCGCCGCCATCATGCCCACCATCGCCACCGCACCCGCGAACAGCGCGTCGTAGAGGACCTGGAACCAGCGTTCGGGCATGTCCTCGAATTCGCCGACCGGCAGGGTGAAGGCGAGCAGAACGATCAGGGCGAGGAGCAGCGATCCGGTCGCGAGCTTGGCCACCATGTTGACGTTCTCGTAGGCTTCGCGGTTGAATTCGGTTTCCAGCCGGTCGATCATCCCGACCATGGTCAGCATCAGGGCGAGCGTGGTGGCCGAGCCGGTGACGATGGCCGATCCGAGATAGAGGCCCGCGCGGCTGAGCGCCTCGAGCAGCTGGCGCGCCTCGGCCCCCGAATAGACCCCGCCGATCGCGGCATGCGCGCCCCAGCCGAGCGCTGCGACGGCGAGGAATGCGGCGAGCGGCCAGAGGCGGTTCTTGCGCAATTGCCTGGGCAGGTCGGGCATGGCAGCGAGCTAGGGCTTGCGTTTCATGCACGCCACCATGCGCGGGGCAGGATGGGGCAGCGAAGCGACGAGGGGCGTTGTGCGGAGCGGACCCGGTGGCGGCCTCAAGTCGCTGCGCCAGCGGCGCGCGCCTTTTCGGCAATCCGGCGGAACAGGGCCTGCAGCGCCTCGGGACTGGCGCGGTCGATCGCCCCGTCCTCGACCTCGTCCTTGGAAAAGGTCATCGAGGGATTGGTGTCGTCGAGCATGTCCCATTCGGGAACCATCCTCTCCTCGACTTCGGCCGACATGGCTAGCTTCACCTCGGTGTGCCGGTCATCGGCGAGGATGCGCTGATAAAGCGCGTCGATCGCCTCGTCCGGGCCTTCGACCAGCTGGATATACATGTCCTGTCGGCAGATCAGCGCCCCGGTGATGCCGTTCGCCCGGTTGTTGCGCCGCGCCGCGCTGAGGATGCCGGCCAGCATGGCAGAATCGAAGCCGAAGGGCTGTGAGCGGTAGATAAGCTGCTTCATGGCGGCGTTCCTGCTGTGTGGGGGGACGATGATAGCACCTGCGGGGCGGGAAGGGCCAGCGGCTTGCCGGGGGTGGGTCGGAAAAACGGGTCCGGCGGCGCCGAAAAAGGTTACAAAGGTGACACCCTGTCACCTTTTCCGGCGGTTGATTTGGTATTTTGAATCAGGGGGATGGGCCGGGAAAGACCAAGCGGACGGACAGGGGGAGGGAGGCCTTTTCGCCTCGACCGGACCCCGGGATGATACCGCGCAGGCGCGGCGGGGCAGGGCGGTGCAATCCAGCGCGGACGACGGGCGGGCGACGGGCGGACAACGGGCGGACGATGGGAAGGAGCGGGCGGCAAAGCCACCGGCGATCATACGCGGCGCGCCCGAAGTAGGAAATCCGCCGCGCCGCACGGGCACGAGCGGGAAGCCGCGTCAGCGCCGCTCGAAGCGGGAAAACCCTTCGGGCGCGGCGTCTTTGCGCTCGATCCGCTCGACCCGTGCGCGAGGCGGGCCGTCCTGCATCCGCCCGATCATGGCCTCGACCGTCTCCGCCTCGCCTTCAAGGTGCGCCTCGACCGTGCCGTCGGGAAGGTTGCGCACCCACCCCGCAAGCCCGAGCCCGCGCGCGGTGCTCACGGTCCAGTCGCGGTAGAACACGCCCTGGACGCGGCCGTGGAGGATCAGGCGGGTGGCCATGGCCGCAGGCCCTAACATTCGCCGTGCCGCGTGCGAAGCCCGGCGCGGCTGGCCCGGCTAGGGGGCAATACGAGGGACGCGCGATCCCCGCCTTCACCCCTTCGCCTGCAGGAAAGCAGGCGCGAACACATAAGGAGAGGCCGCATGTCCATCCACGACACGTCCCTGCACGATCCGTCCACGATCGAGAGGGCGAGGGGTATTCTCGATCCCGACCGCATCGTCGCAGGGCTGAATTTCACCGACACGATCGACGCGGACCAGAAAGCGATCATCGCCGAATTCCTGATCGAACAGGCCGACCGGATGAAAAGCGGGCTCGCCGACATCGAGGACGACGAGGACGCGGCCTATTTCCTCGCGGTGAAGTATGTCGAATGCAAGGCGGGCTGGATCCAGATGAATCTGCAACTGAATTACCAGACCGTGCTGAAGGGCGAGAAGGACGAATTCCTGTTCAACAAGGCCGCCGCGCTGGCGGGCTTCCTCGGCCGGATCGAGCCGGTGGTGTCGGAGGACGACCTTGGCACGATAAACGAAATGCTGCTCAGGCGGATGCGGGGGTGAGGGGGAAATAAACCGTTGCCGGGAATACCAAAGTTGCATGGGCAAATTTGAACATTCAAGGGTTCGCAATTCTCAGCGGCCTTCGCTAATATCCGCCCGTGCGGGTCATTGTCGATACAAACTGTCTTGAGAGCCTAGAGTTTGCGACGTTCCTCGGAGAATCGCTAGAGAATATGGCCGTGCTTCCCGAGCACACGATAGTTGAGGTATTCCGCCCGCGTAAAAATGAAGCGATATTCTCGTCATTCCGCGTGCTGTCGCGCTATCCCAATCAGGTCGTGATACTCAAAGGGAATAAGAGGATTAGTCGTATAGACCCTCGAGGAGCGGGCATGGCTAACGCCTTCATAGATAAGCAGCAAACGCGGTCCTTTCCGGCTTTCACCGAAGCAATTGGGCGAGCTTCCAAGGGAGACTCGTGGTGCCTTGCGCAACTTGAGCAACGAAGGGGTTGGGCGCTCGAACGATCAAAGAATACGCAGCAAGCGATCGGCGATCAAAGTGATGCGTTGGCCGAGTTGGTATCGAATTTTGAGGGGCACGAGCTAAAGGAACTTAGAGCCGGACGCTCTCTAAAGAGTGAAACTCGACAAAAGATATTGGCCCTGACGACCGACTTGGCTGACTATATGCAGGTTACACAATTTGGAGGTGTGCACATTTTTCCGCCTCCTTACAGATATAACCAATTTGTCTGGCGCTACACGTTATGCCATGTCATCCAAATGATGCAACTCGTCCGGCAAGGTTCGAAGCGCCGTGCCCCTGAGAAGGCCAGGAACGACCACTTCGACAATGTTTTCGCCACCTTCGGCACGTTTTTCAACGGGGTGATGACAAATGACTTTGGGACGTTGCTTACTCATGAGATCGCAAGAGTTATCCTTCGCTCACTAGGGGCTAGACTGGCCTCGCCGTATAACGCCGTCGGCTAAGCGTCCTTCACCGCGTCAGCTTCTTATACGCCAGCCGCGTAGGCCGATCCGCCGCATCGCCGAGCCGGCGCCGCTTGTCCTCCTCATACGCCTCGAAATTCCCCTCGAACCATTCGACGTGGGAATTGCCCTCGAAGGCGAGGATGTGCGTGGCGAGGCGGTCGAGGAAGAAGCGGTCGTGCGAGATCACCACCGCGCAGCCCGCGAAGTTCTCGATCGCGTCTTCGAGCGCGCCCAGCGTTTCGACGTCGAGGTCGTTGGTCGGCTCGTCCAGCAGCAGGACGTTGCCGCCCTGTTTGAGCATCTTCGCCATGTGGACGCGGTTGCGTTCGCCGCCAGACAGCTTGCCGACATTCTTCTGCTGGTCCTGCCCCTTGAAATTGAACGCGCCGACATAAGCCCGCGTCGAGACGTCGTGGCCGTTGACCTTCATGTAGTCGAGCCCGTCGGAGATCTCCTCCCAGACATTGTTCGACGGCGTGAGATCGTCGCGGCTCTGGTCGACATAGCCGAGATGCACCGTGTCGCCGATCTCGATCGAGCCGCTGTCGGGTTCTTCCTGCCCGGTGATCATCTTGAACAGGGTCGACTTGCCCGCGCCGTTCGGCCCGATCACGCCCACGATCCCCCCAGGCGGCAGCTTGAACGACAGGTTCTCGAACAACAGCTTGTCGCCATAGGCTTTCGAGATGTTGTTCGCCTCGATCACCTTGCTGCCGAGCCGTTCGGGCACCTGGATGACGATCTGCGCCTTGCCCGGCTTGCGCCCGTCCTGCGAGTTCTGAAGCTCCTCGAACTTGCGGATGCGCGCCTTCGACTTGGTCTGGCGCGCGGACGGCGTCTGGCGGATCCATTCGAGCTCGCGCGAAAGCTGTTTCTGGCGGCCGCTTTCCTCACGCGCTTCCTGTTCGAGGCGCTTGGCCTTCTTTTCCAGATAGGTCGAGTAATTGCCTTCATACGGATAATAGGAGCCGCGATCGAGTTCGAGGATCCATTCCACCACATTGTCGAGGAAGTAGCGGTCGTGGGTGATCATCAGCACCGCGCCGGCATACTCTTTCAGGTGGTTTTCGAGCCAGGTGACGCTTTCGGCATCCAAGTGGTTGGTCGGCTCGTCCAGCAGCAGGATCGAAGGCTTCTGGATCAGCAGCCGGGTCAGCGCAACGCGGCGTTTCTCCCCGCCTGACAGGCTTTCAACGCCCATGTCGGAGGGCGGGCAGCGCAGCGCCTCCATCGCGATTTCGAGCTGGTTGTCGAGCGTCCAGCCATCGACCGCGTCGATCTTCGCCTGGAGCTCGGCCATCTTGTCGCCCAGCACATCGAAATCGGCGTCGGGTTCGGCCATCTGCGCGGAAACGGCGTTGAACTCCTCGACCAGCTCGGCGGTTTCGCGCGCCCCGTCGCGCACGTTTTCGAGCACGGTCTTGGTCGGGTCGAGTTCGGGTTCCTGCGGGAGATAGCCGACCGTGATGTTCTCGCCCGGCCATGCCTCGCCGCTGAAATCGGTGTCGATCCCGGCCATGATCTTCATCAGGGTCGACTTGCCCGCGCCGTTGGGGCCGACAATGCCGATCTTCGCGCCCTGGTAGAACTGCAGGTTGATGTTGGAGAGCACCGGCTTGGGAGCACCGGGAAAGCTCTTGGTCATGTTCTTCATGACGAAGGCGTATTGCGCGGCCATCGGAAGGGTCCTTCGGATCAGGTCGGAGTGGGAAACTTGTCCGTGCAAATAGGCGGAGCGGCCCTGTCGGGCAAGTGGCGCTGGACAGGCCGTGCGCCTCGCCCTAGCAGCCTTGCGCCATGACCAAGACACTGCTTCCGCTCGCCGCCGCCCTGTGCCTCGCCGCGCCGCTTTCGGCACAATCGCAAGCCGATGCGCCGGGCGGTCACGTCGACCTCGCCGTCGCCGCTTCCGAGGCCCTGGAGAATGACACGCTCGCCTGGGATTTCGTCGAAGGACTGACGACCGAGGTCGGCCCCAGGCAGGCCGGGACCGAGGCCGAGCGCCGAGGGCGAGAATGGGCGATGGACTGGCTGCGCGCACACGGCTTCGCCAATGTCGCCAGCGAGCCTTTCGCAATGGACACCTGGGTGCCGGGCGATGTGTGGAAGGCCCGCATCACCGCACCTTTCGCACAGGAGCTGATCGTCCAGCCGCTCGGCAACAGCGCTGCGACGGCAGAAGGCGGGATAGAGGGCGAAGTGGTGTTCTTCCCCAGCGTCGATGACCTGCGGGCCGCCCCGGCGGGGAGCCTTGCGGGCAAGATCGCCTATGTCAGCCACCAGATGCGCCCGGCGATGGACGGGTCGCATTACGGTTTTGCCGGCCCCGCGCGCTGGGTCGGCGCTGGGATTGCCGCGAGCAAGGGCGCGGTCGCGACGGTGATCAAGGCCGTCGGCACGGATCATCACCGCAACCCGCACACCGGGGGAACCAGCTTTCCCGAAGGCGTCGATCCGATCCCGGCCGCAGCGATGTCCGTACCCGATGCGGAGAATCTCGAGCGGATGTTCGAGCGCGCCGAAGGCAGGCCGATCACGCTCCGCCTCGAACTCAATCCGCGCCGCATCGGCACGACGATGAGCGGCAATGTCGTCGGCGAGATCGTCGGGCGCAAACCCGATCTCCCGCCCGTCCTGCTCGCCTGCCACATCGACAGCTGGTGGAATGCGCCGGGCGCTTTCGACGACGGGGCCGGTTGCGGAATCATCACGGCTGCAGCGCTGAACGTCGCGCGCACGGGCACGCCCTTGCGCACCATCCGGGTGCTGATGGCGGGGGCCGAGGAGACGGGGCTGTGGGGCTCGAAAGCCTACAGCGAGGCGCATATCGACGAGCCTATCGCCGTCGGGCTCGAAAGCGATTTCGGCGCAGACCGGATCTGGCGGTTCGAGAGCAATTTCCGCCGGACCAATCCCGGTCTCCATACGAAGCTCGCCAAAGCCGTCGCGCGGTTCGGTGTCGCGGATTCGGCCGTGGTCGCGACCGGCGGCGCGGATCTCAACATCGTGCGCGACCAGGAAGGCGCGCTGATCGACCTTCAGCAGGACGGGACGCGCTATTTCGACCTGCACCACACGCCCGACGACACGCTCGACAAGATCGATCCCGCGCAATTGCGCCAGAACGTCGCGGTATGGACGCAGGTGGTCGGCATCCTCGCCAACGAACCGCGTGCAATCCGCGATGCAGGCACGGTTCCCAGCGCGCCGGCCATCATGGACCGGTAAGCCGGATACCGCGCCCCCTTCTCCCGTTGGAACGGAGAAGGGAGAGAGTGCATGTTTGTCGAAGCACCCGAATACGATCTCGCCTTGCGCGGGCTGATCCTCGGCGCGGCCGGGCTTTTGTGGGTCACGGTACTCATCCGCCTGAACGGTTTGCGCTCGCTGTCGAAGATGTCGAATTTCGACTTCGTCATGACCATCGCGCTCGGCAGCCTGCTTTCGGGGGCGGCGCGCTCCAGCGAATGGAGCGGTTTCGCCCAGGCGCTGCTTGGCATGATGAGCCTGTTCGCGCTGCAATGGCTGATGAACAAGGCGCGGATGCGATCGAAGCGGTTCGAGAGCCTGGTGCAGAACCATCCGGTCATCCTGATGCGCGGCGGCGAGTTTCGCTGGCCTGCAATGGAGGCGACGCGGGTGACGAAAAGCGACATTCTCGAAAAGCTGCGCATGTCGAACGCGACCGACTTTTCGAGAATTCATGCCGTCGTGCTTGAGACGACGGGCGATGTCTCGGTCCTGTATGGCGACGGGCTGGACGAGCGGCTGATCGAGGGGCTCGACTAGGGCCGATCTGCTGCCGGCACGGGGTGCTGGGCGCGTGATGTGACCAACCTGTCAGAACCGGTCCAATTGCCGGTCAGCGAAATGCAATGGCGGCTTAACCGAAAGGTCACGGCTGCGACATGGAGGGCGGGCATGGGGGCCGGATAACAATCTCGCCGGGGACGTTGCGCGTGCCGAGAGGCATGCAGCCAAGGCTCCCGGCCCCTTGCCGGGCCTTGCCTCGCGCTCGGCCCTTTCGGAAGCGCGACCATGTCCGAAAACCTTCTCGTGTGCGATCTCACCCAAAGCTGGTCACCGACCGGGGGAGGCGGCATTTCGACCTATCTGCGCGAGAAGAGAAAGTATTTTCAGGACAATCGCGAGCACCGGCTGCTCCAGATCGTGCCCGGACCCGAAGACCGCATCACGGTGGAAGGCCGCACCATCTTTGCCGAAGTGGGCTCGGGTCAGGTCTGGGGCAGCCCGAACTATCGCTGGATCAGCCGCAATGACGCGGTCTTTGCCCTGCTGCGCGAATACCGGCCCGACATCATCGAGAGCCTGTGCCCCTGGGTCCTGCCGTGGATCGCGATCCGCCACCGGCTGCGCTTTCCCGACACCGCGCTGGTCGCGGGCTATCGCACGGATTTTCCCAATTCTCAGGTTTACCGGGTGATGCATGACCTTGCGGGCCATCACCCGGCGAATTTCTTCAAGCAGGTCGCCTATTTCTACGCTTGGATGACCTATCATCGCTTCGACCGCGTCTACACCCTCAACCGCGAGGCGCAGGCGATGCTGGGGCGGCTCGGCTATCGCAATACGGGCGTGCTCGGTCTGGGTGTCGACGCCGAGCGTTTCTCGCCCGCGCGGCGCGACCCCGGTTTCCGCGCCAAACTGGGCCTGCCGGACACGGACGGCCCGCTGCTGATCTATGCCGGCCGGCTCGACAACGAAAAGCGCGCCTATGTCCTGACCGAGATGTTCCGGCAGCTCCCGCGCGAAATGGGCGCGGCGATGGTCCTGATGGGCGACGGCAAGCTGCGCGAGACATTGATGGAGGAGGCGAAAGGCCTTCCGGTCGCTTTCCCGGGTTACGAGACCGACCGCGAGGCGCTCGCCACAGCGCTCGCTTCCTCGGACATCTATGTCACGGGCATGGCGGACGAGACTTTCGGCATTTCGGTGCTCGAGGCGCAGGCCTCCGGCCTTCCGGTGGTGGGCGTGGCGAGCGGGGCCATGCCCGAACGCGTGCCCGAGGGCACCGGCCTGCTCGGACCCGTCGACGATCCCAAGGTCATGGCCGAGAATGTCGTGCGCATCTGGCGCGAGGATTATGCCAGGACCCGCGCCGCCGCTCTCGCCCTCTCCGCCAGGCACAATCGCTGGCCGCAGACCTTCGAACAATTGATTGATGTGGAATATGCCGAAGCGTTAAAGGCACGCGACGAACGCCGCGCAGGATTGATCCGCGGCCGGTTGAAGCGAGCGCTGAACTACTCTTGACCCACGAGACGCCGCCCGAACTGCATTTTCCCGAGGACAACCCGGGTCTCTCCCCGGAAGAGACTGGGGATTTTCCCGGGTCCGGTTCGACCGCGCCGGGCGCGGCGAGCGGACGGTTCGCCCAGCTGCGTGCCGCGGTCCCGCAGCGCACTTTGCGTATCGCGCTTTATGTCCTGCCGCTCGTCGCGCTCGCCAATGTCGCGGTGCTGGTCTGGTCGCTGGCCGGGGTCGATCTTTCGCGCGCCATCGCCCGGGGAGAATTGCTCGCCCTTGCCGCCCTCCTGGCCTTCGTGCCGATGCTCGCCAATGCCGCGCGCCTTTCGATCTGGAGCCGGTTCCTGGGGCTCGGCCTCGGCTTTTCCGGCGCCCTCAAGGTGATTACCGGCACTATGGTGACCAATTCGGTCACTCCCTCGGCCACCGGGGGCATGCCGATCAAGCTGCTTTTCCTGGTCGGGGCAGGTGTCGAATCCCGCCGCGCAGTGACGCTGATCTCGTTTCAGGCGGCCGAGGACATGGTCGTGATGGGCGGGCTCGTCCTGCTGTGCCTCGGCTTTTCGGGCTTTGCGATGCTGGAATTCCTGAGCTCCGATCCGGCCCTGCTGGAGCGGATTGACATGACGGTGCGCACGGCGAGCCTCGCGCTCCTGTTGAGCCTCGCCGCGCTGGCCCTGCTCGCGCTGGTGGTGGCGGGCGGGCTGCTCGGCAGCAGGGTGAGGCGCTGGGCGGCGCGGGCCGGTCGACGCGTGCGCGATTTTCTCGCGCAGGTGACGGGCGATTGGGCGGCCGCGTGGCGTCGGGGCAAGGCCATCGCGCTGGTCAATCTCACGCTCGCCGCGCTGCAATGGGGGGTGCGCTTTTCGGTCGCGGGGCTGGTGCTGGCAGCCTTCGGGGTCGAGTGGCACCCGGCGCTCTACTGGCTGCTGCAATATCTGGTGCAGTCGATCAGCTCGCTCGTCCCGACACCGGGCGGAGCGGGAGGTGCGGAGGCGGCTTTCCTGCTCCTCTTCGCGCCGTTCGCACCCGTAGACGCGCTGATTCCCGCGATGAGCGCGTGGCGACTGCTGCATTTCTTCCTGCCGCTCGGCGCGGCGGCGCTTGTCTTTACCCTGCTTCACCGCGCTGCGGGCCGGACCCTCGCGCCCGGCAGCCGCGCGCAGCCGGCCGAATAGGCGCGCTTCAGCCGCGCACGAGCCCTGCAAGCGGCGGCGCGCTGCGGCCCGGGAAGAGGCGCGCCATGGCGGACTTGGGGTCCAGCCCGAAATGCTCCGCCGCTGCGCCTGCTAGCACGCTCTCGAGCGCGATGGTCGGGGCAAGGTCGCGCCCTTCGTAAAGCGCGCTTTCGGACAGGCCGGGCCAGTCGGCGATCACCCGCCGCCCCGCCACCGCGCCGCCCATGGCGATTGCCGCGCCCGCGGTTCCGTGATCGGTCCCGTTCGTTCCGTTGAAACGCGCCGTGCGACCGAATTCGGTCGCGACAAGCACCAGCGTGCGGTCCCAGGCCCCGCCCATCGCCGCGCGGTAGGCACCGAGCAGCGTGTCGAGCTGGCGCGCGGCGCGATTGAACTGGCCGGGCTGGTTGGCATGGCTGTCCCACCCGCCCAGCTCGATCATCGCGATCCGCGCGCCCTCCTCCTCGCGCATCAGCGAAGCGGCGAGCTCGCCAGCAGCGCGGGCATCGCGCAGGTTCTTCAGCTCGCTGCCCGCGGCCATGGCGCGCGTTTCCATCGCCTGCGTCCACAGCCGGGCCAGTTGTTCGTCACCCGCATAAAGCTTCGCGACCCGGTCCATGAAATCGCCGCTCGCCTGCGGAAGGGCGGAAGGCGCGTAGGTGGAGGCAGGCGCAGCCCCTCGCAGGGCGAGCGGCATGGTCGGTGCGATGGCGAGCGCGCTCGGCGGCGCGCCCAGCGCATCACCCGCGAGGGCGACCAGCCGGTTCACCCAGCCGTCTTTCGTTCCATAGGGCACAGCGCCCCCGGTTTCGATGAGGTTCTGACCGTCGAAATGCGACCGCTCGCGATAGGCGGTCGCCGCGGCATGCACGAACAGGGCCTCACCGCGTTCATAAGCGGCGCCGACCGCGTCGAGCGCGGGATGGATCGCGAAGAACCCGTCGGCCCGGCGCGCCGCAGCATAATCGGGCAGCGCACGCTCGCGTAAGGGGGCGAAGCCGGGGTCCCCCACCGGCGCGAGCATGGCAAGCCCGTCCGCCGCGCCGCGCAGCAGCACGAAGAGCAGGTTGCGGCTCCCGGGAGCGCTTGCGAAAGCCATGCGCGGCCATGCCAGGCTCGCTGAGCCCAGCGCCAGCGATCCGGCAAGCACCGAGCGGCGATCCATCGAATTGGCGATCGTCTCGGCCGTCCTGTGTCCCATGTCCGTCACCTCCGCATCATTTCGGGTGCCACCAGCAGCAGGCCGAGCGCCTGCCGCCCGCTTTCCGCGCGGGAGAGCCAGCGTCTCGTATTGTCGCTGAGCGTGCCGGGAAAGGCCGTCTCGGCGCGCGCCATGACATCGCCCGCGGGCACATTGCGCGCGATTCGTTCGGCGAGTTCCACCCGGCGCACAAGCGCATCGGGCCCGGCCCAGCTGGCGGCGAGATCGTCATATCCGGCCGGCGAGGGCGCGCGCCAGGGCAATTGCCCCAGTTCGCGCAGCGCGCCCGCGATGCGCCTGTCGTCAAGCTCATCTACCCCCGTCAGGCGCAGCACCGAGACGAGCCATTCGAACGGGGCGCGATACTTGGTGGGATCGCCGACCCATGTCTCGGGCGAACGGTAAAGCGTTCGCGCAAGGCTCGCGAGATCGCCGCCGGTTTCGAGGAAATCCCGCTCCAGCCGGGCGACGAGGGACGGCGGGGGAACATCGCCCGCGAAATGCCGCGCGAGCTTGGTCGCGACATGGCGCGCGGTCGCGGGGTGGGCGGCAAGGTCGTCGAGCACGGCAAGTGCCTGTTCCGGCCCGCCCTCGGCATAGGGCCTGCCCATGATGCGACGTGTGCCGGGCTCGTGCGCGAAGCGGACAAAGGCGGCCCCGCCCGGCTGCCGCTCGGCGAAGCGATCGACCCGGCGCAGGCCCGATATAGTCCAGCCTGTCAGGGCGCGGGCGAATTCGGTCACGTCGCCCTGAGAATAGCCGCCATCGACCCCGAGCGTGTGCAGTTCGAGGATTTCGCGCGCGAGGTTTTCATTGAGCCCGCGCTCGCGCCCACCGCCGGTCCTGCGGCGGGCGAATTGCTGGAAACGCGATCCCGGCCCGATCGACTGGAACTGGTCGAGATAAAGCAGCATGGCCGGATGCAGCACGGCGGCCTTGAGCAGGTCCGGGAATTTGCCCAGGACAAGCGGCCGGATCGCGGCGAATTCGTGATTGCCGACCTGGTGATGGGTTCCCGGCTTGGCTACCGAGACGCTGAAATGGTTCGACCAGAAATGCACCAGCCGCTCGACGAATGGGGTTTCGCTGCGCACGGCGGTGTTAACCCGGATGGCGATGTCGCGGCGAAGGATTTTGCCTCCGTCGAGATAGGCCCGGCGTATATCGGGCGGCAGGTCGGCGAGCGGGCCCCGGCCCATCGAGCCGTCCCCCGCCTGCGGGCTCATCATCATCGCATCGGCCGGATCGCCTGCGCGCTCGCGCATCATGCGGTAGCGGCGGAGTGCTTCGAGGATGTCGCCCGCCCGGCCCGAGCTATCCTCGCGCGCGGCGATCGCGGGCGGGGCGGGATCGAAGCGGTCGATTTGCTCGGCGAGCTCGGCTTCGGCCTTTCCCTCGCCCGCGCCTGCCGATCGGGCCAAGGTGCCGCGCCAGCGCAGGCCGTAACCGAACCGATTAAGAGCTATGCTTCGCCTGGTCATGCCTGCCTTGCCCTTTCCTG
The DNA here is from genome assembly GCF_040217515.1 of Erythrobacter sp. Taxonomy (GTDB): domain Bacteria; phylum Pseudomonadota; class Alphaproteobacteria; order Sphingomonadales; family Sphingomonadaceae; genus Erythrobacter. The sequence continues at coordinate 180,594 of NZ_JAVJPT010000004.1, read as the reverse complement.
CGCGGGGGCCTGAGCCCGTTCTTCCTGACAGGATGCCGGACGGGTCCGGCCCTGTCACGTCTCGCCGCGTCGCGAATTGTCGCATGCGCACGCGGGACACGGGCTTGACGCTGCAGGGGCGCGAAACCCTCCGCGCGGCCGTGCAGGATCACCCTGCGACGACCCCGCGAAGGGTCACGGGTTTCCGGTTCCTTCACCGGGCGGCAGGCCGCATCGCGCCGCCTGCGCAGGCGATGCGGCAAGGGGATAGGGTTGGTAAGGGGCAGGGGCGAGCAGGCAGTCAGGCGGCGAGGACCGGGCGCGCCTCCTGCGGCATATCACCCGTTTCGGCCAGCTCCGCCGCGCCGCCGCGGCGAGCGCCGACATCGAATTGCGCAACCGTGAGCCCGAGCTTCTCCGCTTCGCCCGCAAGCGAGCCTGCGGCGGCGGTGCATTGCTCGGCCATGGCGGCATTGCGCTGGGTCGACTGGTCGAGATCGGCGACGACCGTGTTGATCTGGGCGAGACTTTCGGCCTGGACCTCGGTCGAGGCTGCGATTTCCTGCATCGCGTCCGACAGTTCGGCGACGCCCTGCGTGATCGCGGCGAAGGCTTCGCCGCTGCGCTTGACGAGGTCGACCCCGGACGAGACGTGGCCGTTGCTGACGGTGATCAGCGATTTGACCTCGTCCGCCGCATCGGCGCAGCGCTGCGCGAGCGCGCGGACCTCGCTCGCAACCACGGCGAAGCCCTTGCCCGTTTCGCCCGCTCGGGCCGCCTCGACCCCGGCATTCAGCGCAAGCAGATTGGTCTGGAAGGCGATCGAATCGATCACCGAGATGATGTTGGTGATTTCCTGGCTCGAGCTTTCGATCTGGTCCATTGCCGTGACCGCTTCGGCGACGATCTTCGATCCGTCGTCCGCCTTGGCGTTGGTGTCCTCGATCGTCACGCGCGCCTTGCCGGTCGTCTCGCTGGTGGCCATGACGCGCTGCGTCGTCTGCGCAACGGCGGCGGCGGTTTCTTCGAGATTGGCGGCTTGTTCCTCGGTCCTGCGCGAGAGATCGTCGGCGGCGCTGCGGATCTCACTCGAACCGATGGTGATCGCATCGACACCCTCGACGACAGCGGTGATCGTGTCGAGCAAGGCGGCGACGGTCGAATTGAAATCGGCTGCAACCTGGGCGTATTCGACAGGCAATTCAACCCGGTCGAGATCGAGCTTGCCCGCAGCGAGTTGCTCGAGCGCGGAGCCGAGGACTTCGTTGAGTGCGCTGACCTTGCCCTTGATGTCGAAGAAATAGGATGAAAGCGCGATCTCGATATCGAGCAGCGAGACTTTGAGCAGCGCCGTGACCCGGCGGGCTTCGGCGCGTTTCCAGGGCAGGAACCGCTTCCAGCCGGGCGCGATGATTTCCTGCACGAGATCGTCGAGGATGCGGGCATAACTGCCGACATAATATTTCGGTTCGAGCCCGATCCGCGCGTGGACAGCCCCGATATGCGCGGCGCGGTCGCGGAAGGCATCGCTCACTCCGTTCTCGAACACGCTGCGCCAGTGCTGCGCTTGGGCGCGGCGGGCGCGTTCCATCATCGTGGAATCGTCGAATTTGGCAGCGAGCTCGTCGCGCGAAGAAATCTCGGCATAGAAATCGTCGAGCGCCCGATCCATCCGCCGCGAGATCGCGCGAGTGATCGCCCTGTAGGCCGGGTCCTGCCGTTCGATGCCGTAGAATTCGAGGCGTTCTTGCAGTGGTCTGTGCGCCATGTCGGGTTCGTTCCTTCCTCTATTCGACGTGTTTGTCCGGCCGCGCTGCGCGCACGGTTAGGAGCCGGTCCGCGTCAGGCTGCCGCTCGCAATGCCTTGCTGTCCTCGCCGGAGGCCGGAGCCGGCTCGGCGTAATCGAAATTCGCGATGTGGCTTTTCAATTCGCTCGCGCTCTGCATCAGCTGGGCCGAGGCGGCGCTGGTCTGTTCGGCCATGGCGGCGTTCTGCTGCATCGCGCGTTCGAGCAGGGCCATTGCCTCGTTGATATGCTCGATCCCTGCGAGCGAGGTGTCCGACTTGCCCGCGATTTCGTCGATCCGTTCGGCGATTTCTGTGAACCGGGTGACCACGCCGCCCAGCAGCGTGACGAGTTCCTGCACCCGTTCGACCCCGGTCGTGACTTCGGCCTTGGAGGTGCGGATCAGTTCCTTGATCGCGGTCGCGCTTTCGCCCGATCGCTGGGCGAGTTCGCGCACTTCGCCCGCGACAACCGCGAAGCCCTTGCCCGCTTCGCCCGCACGCGCGGCCTCGACCCCGGCATTCAATGCGAGCAGGTTGGTCTGAAAGGCGATCGAATCGATAAAGGCGATCATCTCGCCGATCTGGGCGGACGAGGCTTCGATCCGCTCCATCGCCTCGGCCGCGCCCTGGATCGCCGCGCTGCCGCGGTCCGCATCGGCCTTGGCATCGAGCGCGGTCGCGCGGGTTTCGCTCCAGGCTTGGGACGTTTCCTTGAATTCGCGCAGCAGGTCGGCGGTGGTGCGTGCGACATTCTCGATCGAGGCGGATTGCTCCTCGGTCTTGGCGGCGAGATCGTTCGATGCCTCGCGCATTTCGCGCGAGCCGGTGGCGACCATGTCGGCATTGACCGCGACGGAGCCGACCAGCTTGGTGAGTTCGGCGCAGCTCTTGTTCAGCATGACGCGCGCGCTGTCGTAGTCGCCCGGAAAGGCGTGGTCGAGCCGCATCGCGAGATCGCCCGCTGCGAGCGCCTCGAGCCGCGCGCTCATCGCTGCGAGCACTGCGTTCTGTTCGTTCGCGATCCGCTCGCGCTCGGCCGCAGCCCGCTGCTCCTGCTGCGCCTGTTCGCGGCGCGCGCGCATCAGGCCGGTGACCATCGTCTCTAGCCTCAGGCACAGCATGACCAGCACGCCCGCCTCGACCAGAACGATGACGGCGTGGAACAGCACCCGCATCAGATCGCTCCCGTCCGGAAAGACATAAAGCGGGGCGATGAAATTGAGCGCGAGGTGGTGAACCGCCGTGGTCACGGTCGCCGCCGCGATCACGCGCCAGTCGGCCATGATGGCGAGCGTGGCGAGGAAGGCGAAAAAGGTCATGTGCCAGTCGATGATCCATCCCGACCCCTTGGCCAGCGCGAGGAACAGCGCGGCGTAGAGCGGGAAGGTCGCTCCCAGCGCGATGCGCGCCGCCGCATCGGCCCGGCGCGTGGCGGCAAGGAAGAGCGGCAGGACGAGTAAACCCCCGCCGGCGAGCGCGAAAGCCGGCGCACCCCCGTAAAGCGCCCAGCCTGCGACGAGCGCGCTGCACAGGGCGGACAGCCCCGCCAGCAATTGCACGCCCTGGAGGCGCAGTCGGTTCAGTTCTTCCACGATTCCTCTCCGTTTTCTGGCTGGATGCAGCCGGTCGCGTCGGCTGCGACGGGGACGATCCCGGCCGCCAGCGCCCGCAAGAGGCTGGCATGGTCGGGGACCCGTGCAATCACCTGTGCGCTTGCCGTGTCGAGCGCGAGAAAGCGCGCGTCCTCGCGCTCCACCCAGGCGATGGCATCGTCCATTCCCGCGCCCATCCCGCCCGCACCGAGCGGCACCAGAAGCGCCGGGGCGCCCGGACGCGGACAGGCCAGCGCCACGATGAGGGCAAAGCCGAGCGCGAGCGAGTGCAGCGCGATCATGATCCGGTCAGGCTGCACAAGCCTCTTCCAGCGCTGCGCGCAGATCGCCGAGGCAGATCTCTCCGATCGCCTCCTGCGGGTCGGCTGCGGCCAGCACGCGGGCGAGTTCGCGCAGCGATTGCGAAATCCGGTCGATCGCCTGCAATTGCTCCATGTGCCGCGCTGCGATGTCGGGATCGCCGCACAGGGCCAGCCCCATGCTCTCCGTATCGCCCGCCAGGAGCCGCAGCGATTGCGCGATCGCGGGATTTATACCGGGCGGGAAGGGCGCGCTCATGCGGCCAGGTCCAGCTCGTCGCTCGCCATCAGCTTGGTCTGGTCGAGGACCATCACCATGTCATCGCCCAGCGGCGCGACCCCTTCGAGGAAATTGGTGATGTAGTCGTTCTCCACCGCATCGGGCTGCTGCAATTCGTTCGCGTCGAGCGAGACGATGTCGTTGACGTCATGGACGATCAGCCCGCGCGACTGGCCCTGGAATTCGGTCACGATGATCGGGTTGCGAGGGGTGCATTCGGTCGCGCTCCAGCCGAGCCGCACCGACAGGTCGATCACCGGCAGCACCGCGCCGCGCAGATTGACAACACCCGCGACATATTCCGGCACGCGCGGCAGGCGGGTGACCGGCGACCAGGCGCGGATCTCGCGGATCGTCATGATGTCGATGCCGAACCGCTGGTCGGCTATTCCGAAAGTGATCAGTTCGTAGCGCATCTGTCTGTCCGTTCCCTCGTGAAGGTCGTGTCGAATGGCATCGGCGTGTCAGTGGGTGACGCGGCGCAGCGCGGTGGTGAGCTTGTCGGCGTCGAAAGGCTTGACGATCCAGCCCGTCGCACCGGCATTGCGGGCGCGCTTTTTCTTTTCGTCCGAGCTTTCGGTGGTGAGCACCAGGATCGGCCGATCGGCATGCAGCGCGCTCGCACGCAGTTTCTCGATCAGGCCGAACCCGTCGAGCCGCGGCATGTTGATGTCGGTGATGATGACATCGACCTCGTTGGTGGCGAGCCATTCGAGCGCCTCCTGCCCGTCCTCGGCCTGTTCGACCGCGAACCCGCGCGAGGACAGGGCGGCAAGCAACAGCGCGCGCATGGAGGCGCTGTCGTCGACCGTCAGCACGCGGATCGATCCGCCGGGATCTTCGGCGGGGGCGAGCGTTTCGGCGGGAGTGGGGCCGGGGTCGGGCCGGGTGGCGTGTGCTGGCGACATGTCCTGATCCTTTCGTCCTAGAATAGCTCGACCGTCCCAATCGCCGATTGCGGACGGGCCAGTGGTTTTTGCGTAGGTGCGGCATCGCGGGCGACCACGCGGCAGCGGACCAGACCCGATGCGGGGCGGAACTGGATGCGCCGCGCATGGCGGCCCTCAAGGTCCTCGTGGACCTGGTCGATCCCCTCGCGGCGCAGGAAATCGCGCGCGAATGCGGCGTTGGCCGAACCGATCGGGGCAAGGTCGGGATTTATGTTCGCCCCGCCATAAAGACGGCCTTTCATGCGGCCCTTGCTGGCGCCGAACTGGAGCATCTCGTTGACCAGCAATTCCATCAGGAAAAGGCCGTAATCGCGGTCGAAGCCGGCGCGGTCGGCGTGTTCGGGCGGTTCCGCGAGGAGGAAATGGTTCATCCCCCCGACCCTTGCGCGCGGGTCGTAGAGACAGGTGGCAACACAGCTGCCGAGAACGGTACCCATCTCGAGCGCGGGATCGGCACTGGCCCTGGCCTGGCCCTGAAGGATAGTGAGCCGGACCGGGGCATGTGCCTCCAGCTCGGCCATGGCGCCGGCCCGGGCGCGGTCCGTCGGTGGAAGGGGGAGCGGGGCGCTCATCGGATGGTCTCCTCTGGAGTGAACAGGGCCTCGGCGACCTCGCCGAGCGGCACGACCTCGCGCGCCGCGCCAAGTGCGATGGCGGCGCGGGGCATGCCGAAGACGACGCAGCTGTCCTCGTCCTGCGCGATCGTGTGGGCGCCCGCGCGACGCATGGCGGCAAGGCCTTTGGCCCCGTCGCGGCCCATGCCGGTAAGCAGCACGCCGCAGGCGCGCGCACCCACCTTATCGGCGGCCGAACGGAACAACATGTCGACGCTCGGGCGGTGGCCCGCCATCGGCTCGCCCGCGCGCAGGACGCAGCGAAGCCCGCGCGCTCCCGCGTTCGCGACGAGCATGTGCTTGTCGTCGCCGGGGGCGAGCAGGACCGTGCCGCGCGCAAGCGGCAGGTCGCTTTCGCCGAGCACGACGCGCGGGCGCGCGACCCGGCCGAGCGATTCGACGATGGCGGGTGCGAAGCAGGCATTGACATGCTGCACGATCAAGGTCGGCGGGCAATCCTCCGGGAACCGCGCGAGCAGGGTGTGGAGCGCTTCGACCCCGCCGGTCGAGGCACCGATCGTGATGAGATCGGGCGCGGCGGCGGCCCTGCGCGGCGCGGGCCGGGCAGGGGCCCGGCGCGCGTGCTGCGCCGGGTCGTGACCGGCTGCGCGAGCTGGCGCGGCCGAGCGGTCGGCGCTGTGCCCGTCCCCGCGCGCGGGGCCGAGCCTGACCGCAGCCGCTTCGCGGACCATCCGGGCCAGCGCGCCGCGATCGTCGTGCCCGGTCCCGCGCTGCAATTCGGACTTGGCATAGCAATCCACCGCACCCAGGCGCAGCGCCCGCGCGGTCGCGCTCGCCCCGGCCTCGGTCGCGCTGGAGACGATGATCACCGGCGTCGGGCGCAGGGTCATGATCTTCTCGAGGAAGGACAGGCCGTCCATGCCCGGCATCTCGATGTCGAGCGTCACCACGTCCGGGTCGAGCGACTTGATCAGCTGGCGCGCCTCGTTCGCATTGGCGGCCGAGCCGACGACCTCGATATCCGCCTCGCGCGTGAGGCGGTGCTGGAGCAGCGCGCGCATGACCGCCGAATCGTCGACGACGAGGACGCGAAGCGGCGCAGCGGGTGCGGGGTTCACAGGCGCGTTCATGCGGCCCTCCGCCGGTAGATGGTCGGGCCGACGGGATCGATCAGTTCGCTTGCCGAACCCGCTACGCGTTCGGAATGGCCGATATAGAGAAAGCCGCCGGGGGCGAGCTGGCGGGCAAGGGCGAGGACCAGCCGTTCCTTGGCGGCGGCATCGAAATAAATCATCACATTGCGGCAGAAGATCACGTCGAACAGGCTGCGGAAGGGCCAGGGACGGAGCAGGTTGAGCTGGCGAAAGCGGACCATTGCCCGCGCCTCCGGCCCGATCGCGAGCCGTTCCGGACCGTTTGCAGCGGCAGGGGCCGCAGGTATGGTCCAGTGGCGGCGAAGGCGGTCGGGGACGGCGGAGATCGCCTCGACCGGATAGGTCGCGGCTTTTGCACTCGCGAGCGCCTGGCCCGACAGGTCGCTTGCCAAAGCGATCACGTCGCCCTGCGCAATTCGCTTGCCTGCGCCCCTGTCCTCGCCCAGCAGGACCATCATCAGCGTCCAGACTTCCTCGCCGCTCGAACATCCGGCCGACCACAGGCGCACGCGGCCTCCGGAACCGGCGCGCCGGACGAGGGCCGGGCGGACTTCGGCTTCGAAATGTTCGAAATGATGCGGCTCGCGGTTGAAATAGGTGTGGTTGGTGGTCAGCGCGGCGATCGCGTTCATCGCCTCGGCCGGGTCCTGTTCGATCAGGTCGAGATAGCCCTCGAATGTGGTATGGCCGCTGCGCCGCACCAGCGGGGCGAGGCGCGAATAGGCGAGCATGCGCTTGCGCTCGGACAGCACGATGCCCGCCTCGATGCGCGCCAGCTCGGCGATGCGCTCGAAATCGCCTTGCGAATAGACCATCGGACTGATGCCGGGAACCAGCGCGGTATCGGCCCCGCCCGCGCTGCCATTGGCGGCAATGCGCTGCGGTGTCATGCCGCCCGGACCATTTCGGGCGATGCGGGTGCGGGCGGGACGGGAGCCTCGCAGGACTTGACGAGGAAATCGACATCCACGATCAGCGCGACCTGGCCGTTGCCCATGATCGTCGCGCCCGCCACGCTGTCGACCGCGCGGTAATGCGCATCGAGGCTCTTGATGACGAATTGCCGCTGGTCGCTGATCGCATCGACCAGCAGCGCGGCGCGGCCGCTGCCTTCGGTTTCGACGAGGACGAGCACCCCCTTGCCCGGGTCGTTCTCCCACCCTTTCGCGCCGGTCATCGCGCCGAGCGGGACGATCGGCACGAAGGACCCGCGCACATTGAGCATGCGGCGCGCCGTGCCGAGACCCTTCACTTCTCCTTCCGCCGGTCGCAGGCTTTCGATCACGTGGGTAAGCGGGATGACCAGCGACTGGTCGCCGACCTCGACGATCATACCGTCGGAAATCGCCAGCGTCAGCGGCAGGGCAAGGACGAAGGTCGTGCCCACGCCGGGCTCGGATTCGATGTTGATGCGCCCGCCCAGGTCCTTCACGTTCTGCTTGACCACGTCCATGCCGACACCGCGGCCGGAAATGTTCGAGACCTCCTTGGCGGTCGAAAGGCCGGGGGCGAAGACGAGCTGGCAGCATTCCTCGTCCGAAAGCTGCGCATCCTCGGCGATGACCCCGTTCGCGATGGCCTTTGCGCGGATCTTCTCGCGGTCGATGCCGCGCCCGTCGTCGCCGATGCGGATGACGATGCGGCCCGCCTTCTGTTCGGCGGACAGCGAGAGCGTGCCTTCCGGGTCCTTGCCCGCCGCGCGGCGATCCTCGGCCGGCTCGATCCCGTGATCGACCGCGTTGCGGATGAGGTGCGTCATCGGTTCGGACAGGCGCTCGATCACGGTCTTGTCGAGCTCGGTCGTCTCGCCCGTTACCTCCAGCTTGACATGCTTGCCGGTCTTGCCCGCCAGTTCGCGCAGCAGCCGGGGCACGCGCCCGAAGACCGCGCTGATCGGCTGGGCGCGGAAGGCCATGGCGTGTTCCTGAATGTCGCGCACCAGTGTATCGAGCAGGGCGAGCTCCTCGATATGGGCGACATTCTCGTTCGACAGGCGCTGGTTGAGCATGGACTGCGCGATCACGAGCTCGCCCACGCCGTCGATCAGCCGGTCGAGCTTCTTGAGGTCGATGCGGACCGATTGCGACCCGCTCACGGCCGGAGCGGGAGAAGGGGTTGGCGCGCCCGGCGCGGGTGCCGGCTTATCGGTATCGCGCTCGTCAGGGCGGACGGGCGGTTCGCCCCGGGGCGGCTTTTGCGCCTCGGTTTCGGACAGGACGGGAGGCGGCATCCCCTCATCGTCTTGTGCGATCGAAACGTCGTCGCCCGCGAAATCGAAGATGTCCGCGACCTGTTCGCGGGTGACGCCCGCGGGCATCCGGAACGTCCATCCCAGATAGCCGTCTTCCACATTCAGCCGATCGAGCGGAGGAAGCGGATCGACGTCGCACGCCTCGCAGGTGCCGCCGAGTTCGGCCAGTTCGCGCAGCCACAGGAGCGGTTCGCTGCCGTTCGCCATCGAACCGGCATGGGGCCTGACATGGACGCGCCAACCGCTTTCCTCCTGCGCCCCGTCCGCTGTTTCTTGCGCTGCCTGCGGCTCGGGCGCGGCAGGGGGATCGGCGGTAATTTCGTCGAGCAGGGCATCGAGATCGTCGAAGCCGCCGGAAGGCGAGGCGGCCTCCGACGCCTGCGATGTCTCCGGCTCGGCCGGTGATGGTACCGCATCCACCGCGCCGCCTGCCTGCGCCGCTTCGAGCTGCGCGATCAGTGCGCTGTCGTCGGGCGCATCGCTCCCGCTCTGCGCGGCATCGACATGGTCGCGCAAGAGGTCGAGCGCGGCCAGCATGAGATCGACCAGCGCCGGGGTCAGTTCGACCCTGTGTTCGCGGATCTCCCCCAGCAGGTTCTCGAAGCAATGGGTGAAGGCCTGCATCGCGAGATGGCCGAATGCCCCCGCGCCTCCTTTCACCGAATGGACCGCGCGGAAGATCGCGTTGATCGTCTCGTCGTCATGCGTGCCTTTGCGGCAGGCATCGAGCCCGGCCTCGGCGGCTTCGAGCGATTCTTCGCATTCGACGAAGAAGATCTGCTGGATATCGTCTTCGTTCATTGCGCCGCCTCCTCGATGAGGACCGGTTCGAGCCCGGCTAGCCTGACCGCTGCGGCGAAGGGCTCGCTCGGATTGGTGAGCGCGATGCCGCCTTCGGTGCGGGCGGCCGAGACGAGCAGCTGGAGCATGGCCTGACCGATGCGCTCGACCTTGGCGGCATCGACCGCGACCGGATGGTCTCCCAGCGCGTCGCACATTTCGGGGACCAGTGCGCTCGCCGCGGCGCGGTCGCATTTGCTGGGCAGGGTTATGGTCTGCACGTGTGTTCTCCGGGAGTGAACGGTGGTGTGATCGGGCGTGCGGGCCTGTCGCGCCCGAAGCCGGTCAGAACTCGCTCCAGTCCTGTTCGTCGAATTCGGCCTGGGGGGCCGGCGGTGCCTGTTCTTCGTGCGCTTCGTGCTTGAGCGCGAGATTGCCGCTGGTGGCGGGCGGTGTTGCGGGCGGCGCGGCGGGCGGCGCGGCGCGCCGCGTGGCGGGGGCGGAGCCTGGGGCGCGCGTTCGGGACCGGGCCATGGCGGTCTCATGCGCCTGTCCCTCGACACGGAACTGGGCGACGAGATCGCCGAGCCTTTGCGCCTCGTCGGCGAGGCTGCGGGCCGATGCGGTGGTTTCCTCGACCATGGCGGCGTTTTGCTGGGTCATCTGGTCCATCGTCCCGACGGAGGAGTTCACCTGTTCAAGGTTCACCGCCTGCGAGGCGGCCATTTCGGCGATGTCGTCGACCTGGGCGGTGACCTTGCCGATCTGGCTTACGATTTCGCCCAGCAGCGTGCCGGTTTCGCCGACGAGGCTGACCCCGTCGCCGACATGGGCGGTCGACTTGTCGATCAGCGCCTTGATGTCGCGCGCGGCATCGGCGCTGCGCTGGGCAAGGCCGCGCACCTCGTTGGCGACGACGGCAAAGCCCTTGCCCGCCTCGCCCGCGCGCGCGGCCTCGACGCCGGCATTCAATGCGAGCAGGTTGGTCTGGAAGGCGATCCCGTCGATCAGTTCGATGATCTGGGTGATTTCCTGCGAGGAGCTTTCGATCGCGGCGACCGCATCGACCGCCTTCTTGACCACTTCGCCGCCCTGGGTGGCCTGCTTGTGCGTGCGGCTCATCGCCTCCTGCGCGTTCTTCGCGTTCTCGGCGCTCTTCTTCACGAGGCTGGTGACCTGGCTCATCGAGGCGGAGGTTTCCTCGAGGCTGGCGGCCTGTTCCTCGTTGCGGTTTGACAGGTCCTCGGAGGCCACGCGGATTTCATCGGAACCCGTGCGCACGCCGTTCGCGGCGAGGCGGACATTGCCGATGATCGCGCCGAGCCGGTCGATGGAGGAATTGAACGCCTCGCGCAGGCGCGCATATTCGCCTTTCATCTCCGCCTCGATGCGATGGGTAAGGTTGCCGGAGGCCAGCTGCTCGAGCGCCTCGGTCAGCGTCTCGACCACGCCTTCCTGCTCTTCTGAACGGATCTTGTCGGTTTCGAGCGAAGCCCGGAAAGTCTCGATCGCGCGCGCCATCTTGCCGATCTCGTCCTTGCGATCGGTTTCGCGCCGGGCGACGTTGAGATCGCCCGCAGCGAGTTTTTCCATCGTGTCCGACGTCTCGCCGAACGGGTCGAGCACCTTTTTCAGGAAGATGGCGAAGCTGCCGGTGAAGGCGACAAGGAGTGTGAGCGCGAGCCCCATCAGGACGAGCGTCGTCGCGAAAACGGTGTTGGCGCTTTGCGTACCGAAATCCGCCTGTTTCTGCGTCGTGGCGAGCAGCAGGTCGTCGATCGAGCTGCGATGGGCGCGATAGATCGTGAGCAGCCGGTCGAGCGATGCTTCGACGACCGCGTTATTGCCGCTTTTCACCGCAGGCTTGAGCGTGTTGTTCACCTCGTCCCAGAAAACCGTCGCGTCGCTTTGCACGATTCTCTCGAAATCGTCGCGCAGCGAGGGATCGAGGCTGGATTGCGCCCACTTCTGTGCCGTCTGGCGCCAGTCCTTTTCGAGATTGTTGAGCCGGTTGTCGTTGATGTCGTAGCTTTCGGGATGGACCGCCATGACATTGGCCAGCGCGAAAGCCTCGACGAGATAGCCCGGCGGCGGGCTGATGTCGGCCCGGAAATCGGACAATTGCTGGTTGGCCTGCTGGATCTCCCCGCCGAAGCGGATCTTGTCGACGCCGTAATATCCCACCGCTCCCGCGACGAGCAGCAGGACCACGAGCCCTGCGGCAACTCTCTTGGAAATCTGGTTGATCGTCACTTCGTGCCCTTTCTCTTGCGACCCGCGATCATGGCATTTCGCACTGGCGATCTATCCCGAGCGGCTGAAAGGGGAGTGTGGGCGCCATTATGCGAAGCCCCCTAGCCTTGGCGTGAAGCTTTCTAAGCGCGTGGGCACGTAAGGCGGTCTCCGGGCCGGGAGCGGCGGGCCCTGCCCTCGTCCTCCCCTTCGCGGTCCAGCCGCTTCCGGCCCGCCTGGTTTTGCGATTCGCCCCCGCCGCGCCGCCGTGCTGCGCGCGGCGGGGCCCCATGGGAAAGAGACATGCCGAACACACGAGTGATGGTGGTTGACGATTCTGCGGCGATGCGCGCCCTGTTCTGCGATATCCTCGACAATGCGAAGGGCGTGGATGTCTGCGCCGTCGCCAGAAGCGCCGAGGACGCGCGCGACCAGATGGACGAGGCCAGGCCCGACGTGCTCACGCTCGATGTCGAGATGCCCGGCATGAGCGGGATGGAATTCCTCGAGGAGATCATGGCGACCCGACCGATGCCGGTCATCATGCTTTCCAGCATCACCCAGGCCGGGACCGGCACGGCGCAGCGCGCGCTCGAACTGGGCGCGGTGCATTGCTTTCCCAAGCCGCTCCACACCTCGCGCGAGGAATTCAACGCCACGGTCGAGAAACTGGGCGAGATCGTGCTCAAGGCGCATAGCGGCGAGCTTTCCGGGGGTGCGGCCGACACGGGCGAAAGCGCGGACGGTGGCGGCTATGAAAGCGACGGCAGCGTGGTCGCGATCGGCTGCGGGACGGCCGGCATCGACGCGGCCAAGCGCCTGCTCGCCGCCTATCCCGCCAATTGCCCGCCGACCGTTCTGGTGATCGATGCCGAGGCGGACACGGTCGAAAGCGCGGTGAGCGCGATGCGATCCTCGCTCGCCTGCGAGATCGCGAACGTTGTCGACGGCATGTCGCTCAAGCCCGGCACGGCCTTTCTCGCCTATGACCGCTCGCGCCACGTGATCGTCGAACAGGGCGAGACACCGGTGCTGCGGCTGGTCGAGCGCGATCCGGTGGCGGGTTTCCGCCCCAGTGCCGACCTGCTGCTCGGTTCGCTCGCCCGTTCGGGCATCCCGGTGGTCGGCGGACTGCTGCCCGGGACGGGGACGGACGGGGCGAAGGGCCTGCAGATCCTCGGCGCGGCCAAGGGGCGCATTTTCGTCCAGGAGCCCGCCGATTATGCCCCGCGCGAACGCTACGAGGCGGTTCGCGCGCTCGGCCTCGACATCGCCGAGCTCAAGCAGGATGCGCTCGCCGGATGGGTCCTCGATGCGACCGCGGCAAAGCCGGAGGCGGCCTGACGGGCGTGCGCTGCGCGCAAGTTGACGAAAGTCATGCCCCCTCGAATTTTCGGGAGCGGGAATGTTGGATTCGCCGGGGCCGTCCCATCTGCGCCGCACACGTCGTTGATGCGAAGCGCAGGTCCGGCTTCCTTCGTGCGGGCCCCTCGCGCCATGCCGCCTTGCGCAGCGCGCAATCCTACGCTGCCGAAAGCCTCTCAGCCGAGCGCGCGCAGGTGCCCGCGCGCCGTTCCGGCCGTCTGCGCCGTCGCGGCTGCCGCCGCTTCCTGTTCGTGCCCGGCGAGGCTCTGGGGCTTGCCGAACAGATAGCCCTGCGCCCGGCCGCAGCCGATCGAGCGCAGGAAGGTCGCCTGCTCTTCCGTCTCCACCCCTTCGGCGACCACGCCAACCCCGAGGCTGCGCCCCATCTGCACGATCGCCTGGATGATCAGCCGCGACTGGTGGTCGCCGGCGATGCTGGCGATGAAATCCTTGTCGATCTTGACCTTGCGGATGGGAAAATCGCGCAGGTGGGTGAGGGAGGAAAAGCCCGTCCCGAAATCGTCGAGCGCCACGGTAAAGCCCGCCGCATCGAGCCTGTGCAGCGCCTCGCGCACGAGGCCGGCATCGTCGACCAGCAGCATCGTTTCGGTCACTTCGAGCGTGATATTGGCCGGTGCTAGCGGGCTTGAGGAAACCAGACCCATCAGCCGGTCGACGAAGCCGCCATTCCTGCCCCGCCCGCCGAGATCGGCCTCGGTCACGTTGATGGCGATGCGCGTGTCGGGGCCGAACAGTTCCAGCAGGCGCGGGGCTTCGGCCAGGGCTCGGTCGAGCATGAAGGCGGAAACGCGGCGCGAGAGTTTCGCATCGAGAAGGGCGGGCGAGACCTGTCCCGCAGTCAGGACGCGCCCGTCCTCCTCGCGCATCCGCAGCAACGCTTCGAAGGCGACCGGAAGGCCCGTTTCCATGTCGATGATAGGCTGGTAGGCGGCATAGGCGCGGTCCGATTTGAGCGCGGAGGTCAGGCTGGCGATCGCGCTCGCCCGGGCGCCCTGCGCGTCCTCGATCTCGGCGCTCCAGCAATGGACCGATCCGCGCTCGGTGCGCTTGCCGTAATAAAGCGCGAGATCGGCGCGGCGCACCAGTTCCTCGCTCCGGCTCGCCCCGCCGCGGCTCGGTTCGCCCGCCATCTGCGCGATCCCGCAGGTCGCACCGACCGCGAAGACCTCTTCGCCCAGTTCGAGATGTTCGGCCAGGCTCCCCGCCAGCCGCTCGCCAAAGGCGGTTGCCTGCTCGATGTTCGTGCCCGCCGGGAAGAGGAAAGCGAATTCGTCCCCGCCCCAGCGCGCGACGAAAATGTCGTCGCGGGCCTCGGCCTGCAGGCGCTGGCCCAGCGCGGCGAGCACGGTGTCGCCGACGAGATGGCCGAGCGTGTCGTTGATGTCCTTGAACCCGTCGAGATCGAGCAGCATCACCGTGACCGGCGCCCCCGCCGAATGGCGCACCGCCCGGGCCAGCCTGCGGTCGAAGACGGAGCGATTGTAGAGCCCGGTCAGCCGGTCGCGCTCGGCCGCTCGCTTGAGCGCGGCATTACGCAGGTGTTCTTCGGTCACGTCGAGGAAGATGCCCGCAATGCTTTCGGGCCGACCGTCCGCATCGATGCGTTCGCCCACCGCGCGCACCCGGCGGGTATCTCCGCTGGAGCGGTGGATGTCCGCCTCGAAGGTGAACGGCTCGCCCCGGTCGAGCGCGTCGAGCAGGGACTGCCGGACACGGTCGCGGTCGTCATGTGCGTAGAATTCGATCGCGCGTTGGAGATCGATCGGCGTGCCCGGCTCGAGCCCGTGAATGGCATAGACCTGGTCCGACCAGCGCAGGCTTTCGGATGAAAGGTCGATCCGCCACGAACCGATATTGGCGGCGGTCTCGGCCTGTCTGAACACGTGGTTGAGTTCGCCGAGGGAGGCATTGGCCCGGCTGAGCTCGCGCGTGCGGGCGTGGGTGGTGATGCATTGTTCGGCAAGATCGGCAAGCGCGCGCAGCGCCGGGATCTGGTGTTCCCCGAATGCCCCCGGTTCGCGGTCTATCACGCACAGGCTGCCGAGCAGGACCCCGTTCTCGCTCGCTATCGGGATGCCGAGATAGGACCGGATATGGGGCGGCCCGGCGACCAGCGGAGTGCCGGCGAAAAGTTCGTGCGTGCGCGCATCCTCGACCAGCAGCGGCTCGCCGCGGGCGATGCAGACCGAACAGAACGACCAGTCGCGCGGGGTTTCGCTCGCCTCCAGCCCGGTCTTGCCGATGAACCACTGGCGGTCGGCCTCGACGATCGAGACGAGGCTGATCGGGCAGCCGATCATGGTCGCGGCGAGCCGGGTGATCTTGCTGAAGATTTCCGGCCCTTTGACATTGCCCAGTTCAAGCCGGGCGAGATGGTCGAGGCGTTCCTGTTCGAGCATGGAGGGCCCGATGGCGAAATTTCGTTAAGACTTTCTGCGAGTTCCGCCCGATTATCCCGCAGGAGAGGCGCGTGAACGCATTAATTCCCCGCCCGCGCCGGGCCGGATGCGCGAGCGGGGCGGCGACGGTTCGGGCTGCGCAGGGTGAAGAAAAGGATCAGCGAAACGCCGATCACGCTCGGCCCGGCCCAGATCATCGGATTGAACACCTGTTCGGGAAAACTGCGCACGAGGCCCACCGAAAGGAAAGCGGTATAGGCCGAGATCCCCATCCCGATGAGCGCGCGGAAATGTTCGCCCACATGCGCGCCGCGCGGGACTTCGCGGCGGAAGATGAAAACCTCCTGCAGCGCCATCGCGACGATGCCGACCACGGCCACCAGCACCATGAGCGGCTGGCCGATCGAAGCGCCGAAATATCCGCACCAGGCCCCCGAGACGACGACCGCCGCGATCACCGCCTGGTAGCGGGGGCTGCGCAGCCGGGCGCGCTCGCGGGAATGGCGAACGACGGCAAGGCCGTAATCGACGAAGCCGATGGTGAGAATGCCGAGATACAGCATCATCCAGCCGAACAGGCCGGCGAACAGGGTGCGGTCGGTGACCGAGGGAATACGTGTCTGCGGCCCATAGAGCGACAGCAGCGCCATCGCGATCGCCAGCGCACCGGCGCCGAGAAAACCGTAGCACGCGATCCAGCCCCAGCGGCGATGCGCGCGTGCGCCCTTTTTCGTGCCGACGGGAATCCAGAAGGCGACCAGCCCGACAGTGCCGGTGACGATGTGCAGGATGACGAGCGCGTGGAACAGGTCCATGCCTGCGACCTAAGCAAAACTCGGCGCGCTTGCATAGAGGGGGCTGGGAAGCCGTCGGGAGGAGGCCGGAAGGCATCGGATCGCGCGCCGCTGCGACCATTATCCGACATGCGGACAGGGCGCGCGCATGCTGGTCATCGCGGCAGGCCCCCCGCATAATGTCGCCCCATCCGCAAGCAGACGACAGCATCCGCAAGCGGACGACAGCCCGCAACCGCATGAAAGGCATTGCCGCATGGATTTCTCGACCGCCGCCTCTCCCGGACCCGCCGCGCAGGCTTTTCTGGATCGCAGGGTCCATCGCCACCTGATCGGCGGTGAGTGGGTCCAAAGCGCGGGCGGCGCGGCGTTCGAGACGCTCGACCCGGCGACGGGCAACCCGCTCGCCGCGCTGGCGCGCGGCACGGCAGAAGATGTCGACGCGGCGGTCGCGGCGGCGCGCGCGGCGTTCGATGACGGGCGCTGGTCGGGCCTCGTTCCGATGGAGCGGGCCAAGGTGCTGTGGGCCATTGCGGAGAAGCTCGAGGCGAATATCGACGAGCTCGCCGAGCTGGAAACGCTCGACCAGGGCAAGCCGCTCTATGTCGGGCGCTGGGCGGAGATACCGGGCGCGGTCAACCAGTTCCGCTATTTCAGCGGGCTCGCGACGAAGATCGAGGGCGCGACGATACCGACCTCGATCAATTACCAGCCCGAGGGCAAGGAGGTCTTTGCTTATACCCAGCACCTGCCCGTCGGCGTGGTCGGCGCGATCGTGCCATGGAACTCGCCGCTGGTGCTGACCGCGATGAAGCTCGCCCCCGCGCTGGCGGCGGGATGCACCGTGGTGCTGAAGCCCGCCGAGGACACCTCGCTCACGGCGGTGCGGCTGGTCGAACTGATGATGGAAGCGGGTCTTCCCGAGGGCGTGATCAATCTCGTCACCGGCTTCGGCCACGAAGCGGGCGCGGCGCTCGCGGCGCACCGGGGCGTGGACAAGATCGCCTTCACCGGGTCGACCGCGACGGGCCGCGCGATCCTCGATGCGGCGAAGGGGAACCTGAAGCGCGTGACGCTGGAGCTGGGCGGCAAGTCGCCGGTGATCGTGATGGACGATGCGGACCTCTCGGCGGCGATCCCGGGCGCTGCGAACGCGATCTATTTCAATGGCGGACAGGTGTGCATTGCGGGCTCGCGGCTTTATGCGCACCGCAAGGTGTTCGACCGGGTGGTCGAAGGGGTCGCGGAGGCGGCGAAGGGCATCGCGCTCGGCCACGGGCTCGACCCGGCGACGCAGATGGGCCCGCTGGTGTCGAAGAAGCACGCCGCCAGGGTCGCGCAATATGTCGCCGACGGGCGCAAGGCGGGGGCGAGCGTGCTGACCGGGGGCGAGACGACGGGACCGAACGAAAGCTTCGTCACGCCAACCATCCTCACCGATGTGTCGAGCGACATGGCCATCTGCCGCGAAGAGGTGTTCGGCCCCGTGGTGGTCGCGACCCCCTTCGACGAGCTGGACGAGGTGGTCGCCGCCGCCAATGACAGCGATTACGGCCTTGCCGCAGGGGTGTGGACCGAAAGCCTGTCGACCGCGACGCGAATCACCCGGCGGTTGCAGGCCGGGACGGTGTGGATCAATTCCCACGCCATGTACGACCCCTCGCTGCCCATCGGCGGGATCAAGCAATCGGGCTGGGGCCGCGACAGCGGGCAGGTGGCGATCGAGAACTACCTCAACCTGCAGACCGTCTGCGCCGTGGTCTGAGGCGCGTGGCGGATTACGACTACGTCATCGTCGGCGGCGGCTCGGCCGGCTGCGTGCTGGCCAATCGCTTGACGCAGGACGGGAAAAGCCGCGTCCTGCTGCTCGAGGCGGGCGGGAGCGATGCCTCGCTGCTGGTGCGCGTGCCCGCCGCGATCGTGAAGCTGATCGGCAATCCGCGCTATGACTGGGGCTTTTCGGTCGAACCCGATCCGACGCGCACGGGCCGCAGCGATTACTGGCCGGCGGGCAGGGTGCTGGGCGGAAGCTCCTCGATCAACGGCATGCTCTATGTGCGGGGTGCGCGCGCGGATTTCGACGGATGGGCCGCCGCCGGCAACGACGGCTGGGCGTTTGCGGACATCGCACATTGTTTCCGCCGGCTTGAGGCCTGCGCCTTCCCGGTCGACGACGAGCGCGGGACGCACGGCCCGCAGGTGGTCGACTCCTTGCGCAGCGTCCACCCGCTCGCCGCGAAATTCACCGCCGCCGCCGAGGCCGCCGGGATGCACGCCAATCCCGATTACAACGGCAAGGCGCAGGACGGGATCGGCTCGCCCCAGCTCACCCAGCGCAAGGGGCGGCGCTGGAGCGCGGCGGACGGATATCTGCGCCCGGCGCGGGGACGCTCGAACCTCACCGTGCTGACGGGCGCGCAGGCCATCGCCATCGTGTTCGAGGGGCGGCGAGCGGTCGGGGTGCGCTATCACCGCAGGGGCCGCGAACATGTCGCGCGCGCCGGGCGCGAAGTGGTGCTCTCGGCGGGCGCGCTGCAATCGCCCAAACTGCTGATGCTGTCGGGGATAGGCCCTGCCGCCCGGCTCGCCGGACATGGCATCGCGCCGCTGGTCGACCAGCCGCATGTCGGCGCGAACCTGATGGAGCATCCCAGCAGCCAGCTCTCCTTCGCGGTCGACACGCGCACTTTCAACCAGGAGATCAACTCCGCCCGGGTAGCGTTCCACGGCCTTCGCTGGCTGCTGCAAAGGCGCGGACCTGCGACCAGCCCCTATCCGCACGCGGTCGGTTTCTTTCGCTCGGGCGAGGGCACGAACCGCCCCGACATCCAGCTGATGTTCGGACCCTTCGGGTTCGAGCTGACCTCCGAAGGCGTCACCCCGTCGAAAAAGCCGATGGTCACGCTGGTCGTCGGGCTTTCCTATGCGCGCAGTTCGGGCACGCTCTCGCTTCGCAGCGGCGACTGGCGCGCGCCCCCGCGCATCGCGCTCGACATGCTGTCGGACCCGCGCGACATCGCCGACCTGACCGCCGCCTCACGCTTCGCCCGCGACATCATGCGCCAGGGCGCGATCGCATCGCATGTGAAGGGCGAGATCGCTCCCGGGGACGAGGTCAACACGGACGATGAATGGGAGGATTACCTGCGCCGCACCACCGATCCGACCTATCACCCGGTGGGGACCTGCCGCATGGCTCCCGACACCGAGCACGGCGTGGTCGATCCGCGCCTGCGCGTCCACGGGGCGGACGGGCTGAGAGTGGTCGATGCCAGCGTCTTCCCCGCCCATGTCAGCGGCAACACCAACGGCGCTGTGCTGATGGTGGCGGAGCGCGCGAGCGAATTCATCCTGTCGGACCGGGGCTGATCCGCCACCCCTTGCGACAAGGCGAAACGGCCCGGCACATCGCTGTGCCGGGCCGCTCGCTCACTCCCCAGGGGACACCGGGGGAGAAGGTCAGAAGTCGTAGCCGACCGTGATCCGCGCCGTGCGGTCGAGCCCGAAGATCGGGACATAGCTGGTCGAACCGATGCCGCCCGTGCCGATCAGGAACAGCGAGTTCGACACGTAGCGTTCGTCGAGCAGGTTCTGCACCACGGCCCGGACATTGATATTGCCGAAGCTCACGCCCGCCTGCAGGTTCATCAGGAAGCGGTCGGGCACCCAGGCAAGGTTCGCTTCGTCGACATATTGCTTGGTCTGGTAGGACCCGTCGACGCGCAGGTAGAATTCCCCGTCATCGCCGAAATCGTCACGATAGCCGAGCCCGGCATAGGCATCGAAGGCGGGCGTGCGTTCGACCTGGTTGCCACCGATCGGCACTTCGCCCGCCGGGCAGACCGTCCCGTCGCAGACCCCGGCGAGCCCGAAACGCTGCGAGACCACCCCGTCGTCATAGGTCGAATCGTTGTAGGACGCGCCGAAATCGAGCGTGATGGTATCGGAGACTTCCCAGATGCCTTCGACTTCCGCCCCCTTCACGGTGACGCTGCCGACATTGCCGGTAACCGTCGACAGGACGAAGAAAGTGGTCGGGATGGTCCCGTCGGCAAGGCGCCGCACCTCGGTCGTCTGCAGGTCGTTCCAGTCGGTGTAGAACAGCGCCGCGTTCAGGGTCAGGCCGATTTCGGGGAAGTAGTTCTTCGAGCCGATTTCATAGGTCCAGTTGGTTTCGCGCTGGTATTGCTGCTGCGGCGCGAAAGGCACGCCGAGCCCGTTCGAACCACCCGCCTTCACGCCCTTCGCGGCCGATGCGTAAAGCAGGTTGTCGGGCGTGAGAGCATAGGACGCGGTGAAACGCGGCGCGAAGAATTCCTCCGTGATGTCGTCGCGCGGCGGGTTCAGCGCCTGGATCGTCGGGTCCGCCGGATCGCGCGTGAGCAGGTCGATCGTGGAGCGGTCTTCGATCGTGTAGCGCCCCTCGAACGTGAGGTTGAGCCGGTCGGTCGGGCTCACCTCGAGGAAGCCGTAGAAGCTCAGGATATCCTCGTCGCGTTCGAGGAAGGTGCGCCGCCCGAGGAAGAAGTTCGGGAAGGGCAGGCCGGGTTCGACCGGAAAGAAGATGTCGTCCCGTCCGGGCGTATCGAGCGTGCCGACCGGATAGGTTTCGGTCGCATTGGATTCGACATCGCTCGTGGTCTGGTAATTCGCGCCGACGAAGCCGAAGATATTGTCGCTTTCATAGGTCACGCGCAGGTCGTGGCTGAAGCTTTCGAACTCGCTGCCCGAACCCGAGGAATCGAACAGGGTCCCCAGGTTGATCCCACCGAAAACAACCGGCTGGAGCGGGTCGCGCGAGGTCGAACCGCGCCCGTCGACATTCCCGAACGTGTAGCCGAACTGGTAGGTCAGCGTGAGCGGATCGGCGGGCGAGAAATCGACCTTGGCGCTGATCACGTCGGTCGGGCCGTCGAGGCCGAAGGCGCGTGGGTCGATCAGGAAACCCTCGGGCCGCGGATCGGGCACGGGGCCGAGGAACGGGCTCGACTGCGCGCCGGTCACGAAATTGGGATCGGAAGGCAGCTCGCCGCAGAAAATGCGGTTCTGCCCGCCCACCGGGCTGCAATTGTTGTAATTGTAGGGGTCGAGCCCGGCCGTGCCGAATGTGAAATTGGCGACGTGTTCCTGGAAGCGTTCGGTGTGGAAATAGCTCGCCTGGAACTGGAACGCCTCGGACAGGTCGGCGCGCAGCGTGACCTGGTAGGTCTCGCGCTCGAACCCGCCGAGATTGCCGCAGGTGATGCAGCCTTCCTCGTCGGCGAGCGGGTGGCTGTTCGGGATCGTGCCGTCGAATTCCTGGTAGGCGGCATGGGCGAGCAGCGCGACCTTGCCGGGCACGATCGGGATGTTGATGGTCCCGCTCGCCTCGTAATATTCGTCGGTTCCGATACCGGCGCGGACATAGCCCGAAATCTCGTCGAGGTCGGGCGTCCGGCTGACAAGGTTGATCACGCCCGCGAAGGAGTTGCGTCCGTAAAGCGCGGATTGCGGGCCCTTGATAACCTCGACCCGCTCGAGATCGAGCAGGCCCTGGTCGATGAGGTAGTTGCGCTGGATGTAAATGCCGTCGAGATAGGTCGCGACATTGCTGACCGGCGAGGTCACGCGCAGGTTCGTCTGGCCGCGAATGGTCGGCTGGGCGAGCAGACCGGTGAATTCCTCGAAAGCGAAACCGGCGATGTTGTCCGCGATATCGCCGAGATCGTCGGCGGCGCGGGTGGTCAGGGCATCGGCTTCGAGCGCGCTGACCGCGATCGGCACGTCCTGAAGGTCTTCCTCGAATGTTCGCGCGGTGACGATGATGGCATTCTCGCGCGTGAGATTGCTCGGCGGATCGGCGTTCTCCTCACCTTCGTCCTGGGCGAATGCTGCGCCCCCGTGCAGCGCCAGTGCGGAAACCGTAGCGAGGCCGAGTGCGCGTATGCCGGCCGTGGTCGAGCCCTTGAATGTCGTCATTGCGAATTCCCCGTGTTCAGCAGTGTTCCCGATTGCATTTTTGTTACCCCCGGCCTTGCAAATCCTTCACCATCGTTACTTTGGTCACTGTGCGGGCATAACAAGACGCAACAAGGGGCGTGACCTGCGCGGCGACTGCGCGCGGATGACCCAAACGCAAGGCGGGCGGGGTGCCGTTGTCACGGCGCCCCGCCCGCCTCGGATTGTGGGCCTGATCGTGGTCCCGCTCAGCCGCCCTGGCCGGCGGCACGCGCGGCTTTCATGCGCTGCCACCATTCGGGCAGCTCGGCGGTGGGTGCAGTCGGGATCTCGCCGCCTGCGGGAATCGGGGCGGGCGTCTGTTCGCGCGAATACCATTCGAGCGAGGAGAGCGACGGCTCTTCCCAGGTTTCCGGCGCGTCGAGATATTTGGGATGGTTCTCGCGGATATAGGCGACCGTGTCGGGATTGGGCAGTTTGTCGATCGAATCCACCGCACCCATGAAGGTCTGGTAGACGCAGTGCCCCTCGCTCGGCCCCATCAGCATCCACGGCAGCCACGGCGTCACCCGCGACCATGTGCCATTGTATTCGACGCTGGTGATCGAGGGGTCCTGCATTTCGTTCCAGTCGATGAAATAGAGGAACGTCTCGGTCACGCGGTTGAACTCGCCGCTCGATTCGCGCGGCCACTGGCCCGGCTGGAGCGCGCTGGGATAGAACAGGTTGATATGGCTGAAGAGGTTCAGCATGTCCCCGCGCCGCCGGAAATCGAGCATCAGCGGAATCTTCGGCGGTTTTTGCGTGTTGAGGCCGCCATAGCTCGGCGGGTCGGGGTAGAAATTGGTGATCGTGTGGTTGAACGGGTCATTGGCGATCGGCACGACCTTGACCGTCTCGCCCATATAGGGGTTTTCCCATTCGGTCAGGATCTCGCCCGTCTTGATGTCGGTGTAGAAGCCGATCTCGCGCAGCACCTTGCGATAGCCCACGCCGTCCTCGTGCGGGAGCAGGCGCGCGGCGGAAACCATGGTGAAACCGACGAGGTCGCGCAGCGCCTCGTTCGGGCGCACGCCCTGGATGATCCCCTCGGCAAAGCCGTATTTGGTCGACTGCGTGTCGGTGTTGCCGAGCAGGCGGGCCCAGGCCTCGCGGTTGCCTTCGGGCTTGGTGAGATCGAGGAAGTCCCCGGTGAGCGAACGGTCCATCGAACCGGCCTTGCCTCCCATCTTCTCCATTGCCTGCGCCATGCCGGGGGTGAGGGTGAGCCCGGCGGCGGCGGCGGCGGTGCTGCCTGCGAGGAAGTCTCTGCGATGCATGTATGATCTCCTTTCCGCGGCGTAAGGTAATGGAAGGGGCGGCCCGTGGGTGGGTTCGAGCGGTCCCGTGCTCGCCAGTCGGACAAGTGGAGCCCGCAGATACCGGGAATCGCCGTTCCGAAGGCAAGTTCGCCCCCCGGTCGCAGGCGCAGTCGCCGCTGCGGCCGCGCGCCGTGAACCAGGGGACAGGCCATGAAGATCGCGATTTTCGGAAGCTCCGGCCGCACCGGCCGCCTGCTGTGCGAGGGGGCACTGGCGCGCGGGCACGAGGTCACGGCGCATCTGCGCGATCCCGACAAACTCGCCGACCTCGACCCGGCGATCGAGCGCGTCGCGGGCGGGCTATCGGACGAGCCCGGCATCGCCCGCGCTCTCGAAGGCGCCGATGTCGCGATCAGCGCGCTCGGCACGGTCGACCGGAAGGCGAACACCGTGCTTTCCGATGCGACCAAAGCGATCCTTGCCGCCATGCAGCGGTCCGGCGTCGGCCATTTCGCCGCCGTCACTTCGCTGGGCTGCGGGGATTCCTACGGCCAGGTCAACAGCAGGCTGATGAAGCTGATCATAAAGACGCTGGCGAAGGAAATCTGGGCCGACAAGGACCGGCAGGAGGAAGCAATACGGCGCGCGGGGATCGATTACCTGATCGTGCGCCCCGGCGGCCTGACCAATGGCGAGCCGAGCGGGGAATGGACCGAACTGCGCGGCGGCCAGCGCTCGAAGGGTAAGCAGATGATCGCCCGGGCGGACGTTGCCGACTACATCCTATCACGCTGCGAGGCGCTGCCTTTCGGGAACGACACGGTGATGCTGGTCTGAGCCCTATTCCGGGCGCTCATCCTCGGTGAACATGGTGTCGCGTTTGAGCGAGGCGATCACCGCGTCCTGAAGCGCCGGATCGACCACCGGCCCGCTCGAGATCATCATGCTGGTCCCCGGTACGAATTCGTCCGGCCCGCCGATATATTGCCTGATCGTCTGCTCGTTCCAGACGAGGCCGTTCTTCCCCGCCGCCGCGAGCGCGGGGGAATAGGGGAAATTGGGCACGGTGCCTGCGCGCTGGCCGAAGATGTTGGCAAGGTTGGGCCCGACGAGATGCGCCTCGCCCGGCTCCATCGTGTGGCAGAACTTGCACCACTTGTAAGTCTCGCGCCCGGTGGTGAGCTGGAACTCGGTCGGCGGGGTCCATGCGACCTCGGCCAGCCGCTCCCGGTGCCAGGTGATCGAGGGGTCCGCTTCGACCACCACGCCGCTCGAAAAAGGCGTCACGCGGAACAGCAGGTAGGGCATGGTCAGCCCGAAAGCCACCACTGCTGCCACGCCCGCCAGCGCGCCCGTGTTCCAGGCGATGCCGCCCCGCTTGCCCTCGGTCGCGGCGAAACGCCCCTTGCGCAGCGCGCGAACGGCGAGCCAGAAGGCCGCGCAAATGCCGAGGAAAATCGCGGCGGCGATATAGCCCGGCTCGCGCGCGGCGAAGGAGTTGATCGCGTAGATGAACAGCGCCGCGCGGACGAGGAACAGGAGGCCGAAGCCCGCCGGAAAGGCGCTGAGGAGCCCCTTGCCGTAGCGCGCGAAGGTGTAACCCGCGCTCACCAGCGCCGCGAGCGCGATCAGCACGGTCGCATTGGCGGAGGCCGAGTGGAAATAGCCGGTGAATTTCCAGACCGAATGGTCCTTGCCGATCGGCGCGGGTATGGTGAAGAGGCCCGCCGGGTCGATCGCACGCCCCTCGGTCCAGCCATAGAGAAAGCCGAGCGGCCCGCCGAGCACAACCAGAAGAAGCACGGCAAGGCACAGCGCATGGTGCCAGAACCGCGCCGCCGGGGGCAGGATGTCGGAGGAAATCGCCCCGCGCTCGCGCCACCACAGCCACAACCGCCACACGCCGAAAACGAGCAGGGCGATGCCGATGGCGTAGTGCCAGCTCCTCGCAAGGTCGCGCACGGCCGATTCCTTGTCGAGCCGCGGCAGGATGACGATGAGGAAGGAATGCGCGATCAGCGACAGGCAGAACGCCCAGCCGACAAGCCGCGCCCGCGCGCTTTCCCCGGTGGTCGCGCTTTCGCTCATGCGCCCAGCTGGCCGGGGAAATGCGCCTCGTGGTTTTCGGCATACCAGTCGGCGATTTCCTCGCGCGTGGCCCACCAGATGCCGTCGAGCGATTGGGCATATTCGATGAATTCGCGCAGCGCCCGGATCGTGTAGGCCCGGCCCGAGACATGCGGGTGGAGCCCGACATTCATGATCCGCCCGGTTTTCGCGCCCTCTTCGTGAAGGACCTTCAGTTCCTCGATCAGGATGTCGCGGTATTCGTCGGTGGTGCGCGCATTGCGGGTGAGGATGGTGAAATCGTTGATGACGTTGGAATAGGGCGTCGCGACGATCGGCCCGGCATCGGTGCGGATCATGTAGGGCTGGTCGTCGTTCATGATGTCGCAGTATGCCTTGAACCCTTCCTCGACGAGGATGGTCGGCGTGTTGAGCGTGCCGCGCAGCGAGCTTGAGAGCCAGACCTTTGGCTTTCTCCCGGCATGCTTTTCGTACATCGCGACCGAGCGGGCGATGATGTCGCGTTCGGCGTCGATGTCGTCGTGGAAATCGGTGAGCAATTCGCCCTGTTCGTAATTGTGCGCGATCAGTTCCCAGCCGCGCTCCAGGCAGGCATCGGCCATCGCGCGGCGGCGCTCGAAGGTTACGGCATTGACCGTGCAGCCCGCCTTGGCGCCCATTTCGTCGAACATGTCGAACATCCGCCACACGCCCACGCGCTGGCCGTATTCGCGCCAGGAATAATTGGGATAGTCCGGGATGCGCCCGGCGAGCGCGTTGGGGAGCAGGGCGGGGCCGCCCGCGTAATAGGGCTGGTCGGTGTCCTTGACGAGGTCCCAGGTTTCCAGGTTGAAGGTGAACATCAGCGCCACCTTCGCCCCGTTCGGCCATTTCAGCGGCGCGCGTTCGGGCAGCGGGACATAGTCGTATTCAAACATTATTCTTGGGGCCCCCTCAAAACTCTTCCATCAGCCGGCCGAAGCCCGCTTTTTTGTCCATGATGCCGTTCTGGCGCAGCGCGTTCCAGTAGGTCGCGGTGTTGATCGCGATCACCGGTTTGCCGAGCCAGAGTTCGGCTGCGGCGGCGAGTTTCACCATGGACAGGTTGGTGCCGACCTGCACCAACGCATCGACATCGTCGCCGTCGAGTTTCTTCAATTCCTCGCGCAAGGGCGAGACGGGAACCTGCGCGATTGCGGTCCAGCTCGGGCATTGCAGGCAGGTGTCGCGCACGACCTCGATCCCGTGATCAGCCATGAATTGCGAAACCTGCGCATTGGCGCTGGGATAATAGGGGGAGATGACGGCGATCCTCTTGATCCCGCCATAGGCCTTGAACGCCTCGATCAGCGACTGCGAGCCGGTGCACAGGGAAAGGCCCGCCTCGTTTTCGATATTCTCGCGCCATTTGGCCGCGCCTTCCGCGCCGCCATAAAAGGTCACCGCGCTCATCCCCATCACGAGATAGTCGGGATTGCAGGTCAGCACCCCGCGCACGGCCTCGACCGTGTTGCGGCTGATCTCCAGGGTCCCGGCCATGAAGGTCTCGTCCGAAATCGCCTGGGCATCGTCGACCACGATGCGGCTGTAATGGTTGGTCACGCCGGGCACGCGAAGATCGTCGAAATCGGGCTGGACCACCGTGTTGGTCGACGGGCCGAGCACGCCGAACAGCCGCCTGTGGCCGAGAACATCCGGGTTCGGGCGAGGCTTCAGCGGCATTAGGCGGCCATCCTTTCGCGTTCCACGCATTCGATCATCGACTGGCGCAGCAGGAATTCGCGGCGCTTTTCGGGATCGGCGCGGATCGCTTCCATCTCGGCCTTGCGGCGGGCGTGCAGCTGGCCCTCGCCTTCCTTGAGGTATTCCATGTTGCGGATCGTCTGGGCCTGGATGAACTCGTGCGTGGTGGTGCGCCGCTGGCGTTCGAAGGCGGACAGCTCATGATCGGCATCCGCGCCTTCGCCGAACACCCGCACCAGCCGACCGGCGAGGTTGAAGGCATCGTGAATCCCGCTGTTCATGCCGAAGCCGCCGATCGGGTTGTTGAGATGCGCCGCATCCCCGATCAGCGCGACGCGGCCGTCGAGAAAGCTCTTCGCTACGCGCTGGTGGACGCGGTAGATCGTGCGGTGGTGGGTTTCCACCTCCTGCCCGCGCCCGATCAGCCGATCGAACACGTCGGCCTTCTTCGCATCGGCGAGCAGTTCCTCATCCGGCGTGTCCATATCCGCCGGGACCAGGACGCGCCATAGCGAGGGCACGCGCAGCAGCACCATCCATTCCGCCGGGTCCGAGACGTAATTGACGTGGCACAGATTGGAGATGTGCTCTTCCAGCGGTTCGGTGGTGGTAAAGCAGAGGAATTTTTCGGGATAGGTGAAGCCGTGGAATTCGGTCCCCAGCCATTTGCGCACCGTGCTGTTCGCCCCGTCCGCGCCGATCAGGTAATCGGCCGTGATCTTCATGATCGATAGAGGCCCCTCGGCGTGGATCGTCACCTCGTCCGGCCCCTGTTCGATCGCCGCGACGCGGTGGCCAAACAGGACTTCGGCCCCGTCCTGTTCGCGCACCAGTTCGCTGAGCATGCGCGAGAGGTGGTATTGCTCGCACTGGACGCGGTAGGGATAGCGGGTCGCATCGGCGATCTCGGCCATGTCGAAATCGATCACCTCGCCCGTGCGCCGCTCGCGGAAGTGGTAGACGGGCGCCTTCAGCCCCTTTTCGATCAGCCGCCGCGTGATGCCGAACTCGTCGAGCATTTCCAGCGTCGGCGGGTGGAAGGTCGAGGCCCGCAGGTCGAGCGCGCAGTCCGCGCCTTCTTCCAGCAGGACGACATCGACCCCCTGGCTCGCCAGGCAATAGGCCGCGACCGTGCCGACCGGTCCTGCCCCCGCAATCGCGACCTGCGTGCGAATTTCCTTCATCCCTTCGCGGCTCCGTACTGTTCTCATGATGTGTCAACGGCCCCGCAGGGCCGCGCCTGGTGACACGATCTCTCGACGCTCCAAAGCGCTCGGGGAAACCTTGCCGGACGGTGTTTCTCGCCCTGCGGTCAATGGATGCGCCTGCGACACAAGCGGTGTCGGCCCTATCCGACATGCGGATAGGGCGGCCTGCGGGTCCGAGTGCATCGGGGCGGCGCTGATAGGCTCCCGCGTGAACATGCGATAAGACCGATACGAGGACACGCGATCATGGCCTTCAACACCAGTCCGCTGCGGGACATTACCGAGGAAGACATCGAAACCTACGCCCGCGACGGCGCGGTCTGCCTGCGCAAGGTCCTGTCCGAAGACTGGGTCAAGGCACTCGAGCCGATCGCGCGCGAGGTCATCGTCGACAAGAAGGATGTCGGCCTGCTGCCCACCATTCCGGGCCGCTACATGGCGCGCTGCATCGAGGAATACCGCCGGCTCGTGTTCGAAGGCCCGGTGGCGGAGGCGGCGGGCAAGGTGATGCAGTCGAAGGAAATCCGCTTCTTCTTCGACGAATTCTTCGCCAAGCCGCCGCAATCCGATGCCGCGACCCTGTGGCACTGCGACCGCATGGCCTTCCCGGTCGAAGGCTTCATGGTCCCTTCCCTGTGGATCCCGCTCACCCCCATCGTCGAGGAGAACTGCCTCGAAGTGCTTGCGGGGACGCAACACGACGACGTGCCCTACTGGCTGTTCAGCCCGAATGCGCGCAAGATGATCAAGCCCGACGACCGCGTGCCCCATCCCGATATCGAAAGCCGCCGGGGCGAGGAGGGCCTCAGGTTCCTCAAATGGGAGATGGACCCGGGCGACATGCTCATCGTCCATCCTTGGGCGTTGCATTATTCCGCAGGCAATCCGACCGACGACTGGCGCGTGGCGGTGTCGATCCGGGTGTTCGGCGACGATATCCGCTGGGCCCCGCGGCCCGACTGCCTCAATATCGCCGGGTGCAGCTTCGACGAAATGCTCGACGGGGAGAAGCCGGCCGGCCCGCTCTTTCCGCTGCTCTGGTCCGAAGACGGGCGCAAGGACGATGACAGCGCCTATCCGCGCGGATTTGCGACCACCTGGTCGAGCAAGGCGATGGGCGATGTCAACGAATACGAGACCTTCAAGAAGATGAAGGAAAAGGAGGACGCGAACCTCCTGTCCGACCGCCGTACCGCGCCGGCGGAATAGGGCTCACTCGACCGCGCGCGCCAGCAGGTTGGGGATGCGCGAATCGTCATAGGTCAGGTCTACCTCGCCGATCCGCACCACGGTCAGATCGTGCGAGGGCAGGACATAGACCCGCTGCCCGCCGAACCCGTCGAAATAGACGATGTCCTGCGCTTCGAAGGGTTCGGAATGCGGCACCTTGACGGGGTTTTCCTTGCTATAGGCGCGCTGCGGGGTGTGTTCGCGGCCCAGCCAGACATGCAGGCCGTATTGGGCATTCGCGTCCGAAGGCGATGCCATGGCCGCGATCCAGCTTTCGGGCACGACCTGTTCGCCGCCCGCGCGGCCCTCGTTACGGATCAGCTCGCCCACACGCGCCCAGTCGCGCAATGTCGCCTGCATCCCGGCATAGCCGCGCGCCTTGCCTGCGGGATCGACCCACACCCGCGCCGGGCCATTGCCGATGGGACACCACAGTTCGGCCTCGAGATATTCGAGCACGCCGCCCTTGCCCTGTGCCGACAGCGCGCGATCGAGCGCGAGCGTGAGCAGTTTGGTGACCGCATTGTTGTAGGAAAACTCGCTTCCCGGCTCGCCCGCCAGTTCGAGCTTCACAGCCTCCGCGCCGATATCGGGGGCGAAGATGATTTTCATGAAATCGGACGGGGCAAGGCCCGATGACATGGTCAGCATCTGCTCGAGGGTGATGTCCCCGCGCGGATCCTGCGCCCATTCATCGAGGTAATCGCCGATGGGGTCGTCGACCGACCCGATAATTCCGTCGCGGATCGCAATGCCATAGAGCAGGGCGATGAGCGATTTCATCATGGACGCCGATGCGCTGGTGCTGGTGACGCTCGCGCCGCCGGCATAGCTTTCGTGGATCGGCACGCCATCGTGCAGCACGAGCAGGCCAAGTCCCTTGTGCTTGTGCGAGAATGCCTGCGCCCCCTTCAGCGCCGCCGCGAGACCGGCGTCCGGTTCGCGCGCCTCGGGAAAGTCGCTCGCACATCCCTCAAGCGCGTAGGTCGGGCGGTAGCGTTCGACATCGAGCACGCTCGCGCCCTGCATGTCGGCGGGCGTCATCGGGTTGTCGAGGTCGGAATAGCGATCCTCGCCCGGTTCGGCAGTCGCCCCGCCTGCAAGGCACAGCGCGAGCGCTGCGGGGGCGAGCCAGCGGGTCATCGTGCGCGCCGTCATGCCGCGTCCTCCTGATAGCTTTCGCCCGGCAGCGTATCGCCGACGCGGCAGGCAGGGGCATCGTGCACATGGCGCTGAATGAAGGAAAGCGTGCGTTCGAGCGCGCGGGCGAAAAGGCGCGCCTCGTCCGCGCCGACTTCGCCGGGGCGGCCGAAGCTTCCGCCGAAATAATGGTCGATTCCCTCCCCGACCCATAGCGCGCGTGCGCCCTCGGGCGCTTCCTCGTGGCTCGCAAGGTGCGCGCGCCAGTCGTCGATGAAGCCGGGCAGCACGTCTGCCGTCCCCGAGATGGTCAGCGCGGGCGCGGAAAGGCTGGCCCAGCCTTCCTTTGCCATCAGCCCGGGCATCGGCCCGGGCGGGGAAAAGGCGACCACCGCATCCAGTTCGGGCATGCGCCGCTCGATGCTGGTGCCGTCCGGCTCGATCGCGCGCGCACCGCCGTAAAGCTGGGCGATCAGCGCGCCATAGGAATGCCCGAGCGCGATGATCTTGCCCGGATCGAGCGTCAGCCCGCGTTCGGACAGTGCCGCGCGCAGCGCCGCATCGGGATCAAGCGCGAGTTCCATGTCGGCGGTGCGTCCCGCCCAGGTGACGGGGTGCGAGGGCCGCTCGGCTTCGCCTTCGCGGCGCGGATATTCTTCCGAGTCCACATGCATCGGCGCAATCACGACGAAGCCTGCCGCTGCCAGCGGTTCGAGCATGGCCTCGTAGCGCCCCGGCGTCGCAAAGGCCCCGTGGGAGAAACCGACGAGCGGATAGGCCCCGGGCTCGGCGGGGGCGAACACGGTGAGGGGGACCATGCGCCCGTCCTCGGCCCGGCGCTCGAGCGTGAAGCTCTGCGCCTCTGCCGCGAGCAGGTCGGCGCAGGCGGGTGGAGCGGATTCCTCGGCTGCAAGATGGGGCGTGCCCATGGCGAGCATTAACGGCGAAAGGGCGGCGATCAGGCGTTTTGTCATGTCCGCCAGATTGACAGCAGCAGGCGCACGGCCGGACCGCCTGCGCGGCCAGTGTCCGCCAGTCGAATAGCGCCGAGCGCCGCAGCGGCGTGCGCGGGCGATCTGGTAGCTTTTGCGTCCATGACGAAACGCTCTGTCCTGATCAGCGGTGGCGGTCCGGCGGGGCTGGCGGCAGCGCTGCTGTTCGACCGGCTCGGCTGGGACGAGATCGTGCTTGCCGAACGCCGCGCGGGCCCTTCCGATTTCGAGAAGAACAAGAGCTTCAACTACCTCGTCGACAAGCGTTCGCAGCGGCTGTTCGAGAGGCTCGGGATACTGGACCGTCTGCCGCCGGTTGGGGTGGCGACGCGCGAATTCACCGCGACGACGATCACTCCCGATGGCAAGGCCGAGACGAAAGGCGTGCCGATCATCGATCCGGGCCGGCCCGTCTGTTACTGGACAACGCGCCGCGCGCTGCTGACCATGCTCTACGAGGCGATCGGGGACCTTGCGAGCGAGCGGGTGCGGCTGCTCTATGGACACAAGGCCGCAGGGCTCTCACGCAGCGAGGCTGGCGGGCTTTCGGTCGAGGTCGAGGACGGCGAGGGCCGCACCGAAACTTTCGAGCCGACGCTGGTTCTCGCCTGCGACGGGCTCAATTCCGCGATCCGCGCCGGGCTGTCGGCCATGCCCGGAACCGATCCTGCGCGTTTCGAAATGATCGCAACGCCCTCGCTGTCGACGGGTCTGCGCTACAAGGTGCTCAACCTGCCCTCGCGTTTCGCGACGAAGGGCGGGGCCGAAGTGGACGACCCGGCGATGAGCTACATCCTGCCCTCGCGCCACAAGGAGCGCACGAAGGCCTGCGCCCTGTTCGCTTTCCCGGTGGCCGATGCGAGCCATCCGCGCAGTGTCAACATGATCCGCGAGGCGGACCATGAACTCTGGAAGCTGGCGACGGCGGACGATTTGTTCGCCTTCCTCGAGGATTCCTTCCCCCAGCTTGCCATACGCGAGCTGGTGAGCCGCGAAGAGGCGGAGGATTTCGTGTCGCTCGAAGCGGGCGCCTTCCCCGCTCCGCAATATGCGCGCGAACTGCTGGCATCCTTCGGTGAGGGCGAGCAGGGCGCCGGGGCGCGCAGCCATGCCCTGCTGGTGGGCGATGCGGCGCACGCCTTCCCCCCCGATCTCGGGCTGGGGGTCAATTCCGCGCTGCAGGACGTGGACAGGCTGGCCCACCATCTCGAGGCGGAGAGCGACCTCGACAGCGCGCTCACCGCCTAT
Organism: Erythrobacter sp.; assembly: GCF_040217515.1. Classification (GTDB taxonomy): domain Bacteria; phylum Pseudomonadota; class Alphaproteobacteria; order Sphingomonadales; family Sphingomonadaceae; genus Erythrobacter. The sequence continues at coordinate 147,247 of NZ_JAVJPT010000004.1, read as the reverse complement.
GCCGGGGAGCGCCTGCCCGAAGCGCGCGACCTGTGCTGGCTGGTGACGCATGTCTTTCCCGAGCAATACAATCATCGCCCCTGGGCGATGCGGCGCTGGATCGCGGGGTTCATGCTGCGCCGCGGGCTCAACGCGGTGGCCCCGCAGGTGTTCGCCCGTCCCGGCTTCTTCCTCACGCAGGACCCCGATCTCACCTATGGCGAGATGCGCGCCGCGATCGAGCAGACCGACGCGCGGCTGAAAATGGCAGGGATCGGCTCGCTCGCCCTTGGCGCGGCGGCAAGCGCGCTGGCGCTGAGGGGTTAGTCCCGGTCGGCGCCCTGGAGCGCCGCGACCACGCCTGCGGTTATCGTCGCCATGGCGCCGTCGATCCGCTTCTGGAAGGCTTCGTCCGGCTCGAACGTGTCGATCGCCTCGACAGTGACGACGCCTTCGCGTTCGAGCAGCGTTTCGATCACCATCACCCGGTCGGTCAAGACCGCGACTTCGCGCGTCAGCGAAAGCACGGCCCGCGCGAGGTTGTCGACGTGCTCCGGCCCGAGGATCTGGTTATCGGGCGTGTTGAAATCGCGCGGGTCCTTCATGCGGCCGGTTTCCGCCCCTGGATGACATAGGGGTAGGGACCGCTGCTGGTCACCCCCTCGAAGCCGGCTTCGCGCGCGACCGCCTCGAGATCGAGGCTCGCGCTTTCGCGCCAGTGCGGCTCGCCCCCGAACATCGCGCCGCGGTCGGCCTTCCACACGGCGAGCTTGTCCATGTCGGAATAGCGCGTGACATCGCTCATGATCATGTCGCCGCCAGGCTCGAGCACGCGGAAAGCCTCGGCGAAGACCTTGCGGATCGCGTCGGCGGGCATTTCGTGGAGAATGATGTAGCTCGCGACGAGATCGAAGCTTTCATCCGCGAAATCGGTTGCTTCGGCCGGCTGCTGGGAAAGCTGCCAGTTCCAGCCATTCGCATTCGCCGTGCGCCAGGCATGTTCGAGCATCCGGGCCGACAGGTCGACGCCGACGATCTGCGCGTCCGGGTATGTCTCGGCCAGCGCGGTGGTGAAGTGGCCCGAGGAACACCCCATGTCGAGGATGCGGGCATAGCTTGTCCGAGGGGCCATCGCGGCGACATCGCGGCGCTGCTGGAAGATGCCGCCGGGAAAGAATCGCCCGACGAGCTTCTTGTGGATGATCTCGCCGTGAATGTAGCCCATGTTTTCGTGCCCTTCCCAGCCGCCGGTGGTGCGGTGGAAATGCACGCCGTCCCAATAGTCGGGCGCTTTCATGTCCGGATCGAGCCGCAGGGTCGCGGGCCCCTGGCTGGCTGCCTCGAACAGCGGGGCGAGGTCGCCTTGGACTTCCTCGAAAGCTTCGGCCGAAATGCGTCCGTGCATCCGCCCGTGCCAGTCGCCGAGCAATTGCTGGACCGGATAGGCGGGGCAATCGGCGAGAGCTGCGTCCATGTGCACGAGCCGTTCGTCGAGATCCTCGGGGAGGGCCTCGGGATCGGGCACTGTGTCCGCGATAGCCGCATCGACCTTCGCCCGGACGGGACCGGAAGCCGCCGCCATTCCGGCGAGGAAATCGACCGAGGCGCGCCCGCGCTGGCGCAGCCTGGGGTCCTGGAAAGGTGTCGTCACGCTTGCGCTCCTTCCTTGGGTTCAAAATCCGCTTCGCTCAGCCGGTATCCCGCCAGCAATGCCATTGCGATCACGCCGAACACCGCTGGGAGCCACGATACCGAAATCAGCAGCGCCGTGTCGACATTCCCGCCCTGCGGCACGTCGAAGGGCAGGGAATTGTCGAACCCGGCAAAGGACAGCGCGAAGCCGACGATCAACGGGCCGATCGCGCCGGTCAGCTTCTCGACGAAGCTGTAGAGCGCGGTGAAGGCCCCCTCGCGGCGAACGCCGGTGCGCTCTGCATCGGCATTGATGATGTCGGTCAGCATGCTCATCGCCATCACGACATTGCCGCTGAATGCAAGGCCGACAATCGCGCCGCGCACCACGATCGCCCAGATCGGCTCGCCTTCCCCCGCGAGCGACCAGCTCAGCGCGTAAAGCACGTTCGTCCCGGCGGCGAGGTAATAGGCGTTCTTCTTGCCGATCCGGCGCGACAGGCGCACCAAGAGCGGCGCGCAGATGATGGTCGAGGCGGTCACGGTCACGCCGAAGATCGCGAGCACATCGAAATTGCGCCCGAGGCTCTGCACGAAGAAATAGGCGAAAGCCGCCGCAGTCGTCTGCACGCCCAGCAATTGCGCGAACTTGACCGAGATGAGACGCAGGAAATCGCGATTCTGTTTCACCGCGCCGAATTCCTCGACCAGCTGGCTCATATTGCTCTTGGTCGATTTGCGCTCGCTGGTGGTAAAGCGCGCGACGCGGGTTGCGAAATAGGCGGTCATCAGGCTGGCAAAGATCAGCGCGGCGCAAATCAGCCCGACGATCGCCCAGCTTTCCGCCTCGGTCTTGCCCAGCCGTTCGAGCACCACCTTGACGCCCGCACCCGCGACCAGCGAGCCCAATGACACGAACACCATGCGGAACGCATGGATCGAGGAGCGTTCGTGATAATCCTCGGTCATTTCGGCGGGCATCGCCATGTAGGGGATGTTGTAGATCGTATAGCCGATCGCGTAGAAACTCAGCACGATGAACAGGTAGAGCGCGGTCAGGTACTGATTGCCGAGCATCGGCGTGGTGAAAATCAGCGCGAAGCTTGCCGCGGCCATGATCGCGCCCCAGAACAGGAACGGTCGGCGCCGCCCGCGCGGGGATTCGAACCGGTCGCTCCACACCCCGACCACCGGATCGGTGACGACGTCGATGAGCTTGGCAAGGAAGATCACGGTCCCGGCAATGGCCGGTTCGATCTGCAGGATGCTTGCCGCGAATAGCAGGATCAGGCCCGAAATCCCGTTCATCAGCAACGAGATGCCGAACGCGCCCGAGCCCCAGCCGAGCTTCAGCGAGAAGGGCAGCTTCGCCGAAGGGGCCGGAGCCTCGTCGGCCGGGATCGGGGCGGCGGTGGTGGCCATCAGCGGGTCCTTGCGCTCTTTGCTTTACCGGGCACTGCTTGTGGTTCGGGCAGCGGCTCGCCGGTCCGGGCGGCCGCGTCGCGGATCAGCAGGTTGGGAAGGACGGTGTTGTCCCATGGAGCATCCTTGGGCGGTGCATTGCCGGTGCGCAGCACGATCATGTCCTGTGACGGGATCATGTAGACGACTTGGTTGGCATTGCCGTCGAACAAGGCGAGATCGCGGTCGAGATAGGGCTCGGCATGGTCGACCTTGCCGTAGGGCACGCTGGGATGGGCGAAGCCGCGCTTTTCCACGTAAGGACCCGCGACCCACACGCCCATGCCGTAATGCGGGTTCTGCTCGGTCGCCGTGCGCATCGCCTCGGCATACCCTTCGGGCAGCAGGCGTTCGCCCTCCCACATGCCATCATTCATAACCAGCATCGCCATGCGCACCCAGCTTTGCGCCGGAAGCAGCAGGCAGCAGCCCGAATGGGCCGTCCCGCCCTCGCGATTGACCCAGACCTCGCCGCCCATCGCCCCGATCGGCTCGAGCAGCGCCTCGGTCAGATATTCGGAATAGCGCATGCCCGTCGCCCGTTCGATGACGGGGGCGACGAGTTCGGCATTGGCGTTGGAATACTCGTAGCGCGTGCCCGCCTCGTGCGTGACCGGGTAATCGTTGATGATCACTTCGTCGTGGCGCGGGTGGAGATAGGCGCGGTTGAGGATGTCCTGCGGCTCGCGCGAGAAGCCTTGCGGCAGGAGCCCGGTGCGCATGTCGAGCAGGTGCCGCACGAGGATCTTTTCGCGCGCGGGATCGCCCTGCCACTCGGTGATGAAATCCGCGACCGGCTGGTCGAGCGATTCGATATGTCCCTCGACGATCGCTCGCCCGACGAGCAGCGCGGTGACGGGCTTGGCGAGCGAGCGCGAGACGATCGGCGTGGTGCGGTCCGTATCGCCGAAATAGCGTTCATGCTGGACGATGCCGTCCTTCACCACGATGAAGGCATTGGAATTGCGCGCGGCGGCGTAGCTTTCGGCCTTTGCCAGCGCCTCTGCCGACAGGGCCGGTTCGTCGGCCATCGGCAGGGGGCGGGCATTCTCGGCCCCCGCGACCGGTTCTAGCGGATCGTAGGAGGCGAGCCCTGCCCCGGTTCGTGCGGCTTCGAGCAGGCGGTTGAAACGCGCCTCGTAGAGCGCCTCGTCCTCGGCCGGGTAGGTCGTGCGATTGTCGGCCGATGCCATGGCGGCGGGTGCGGGGGTGGGCGCGGCGATCTCCTGCGCGTCTTTGGCGTTTGTTGCGCTGCCCTGTTTGCCTGCGTCCTGCGCCTGGACGGCGACCGCAAGCGCAAAGGCGGCGCTCGCCGCCATCAGGCGGGCAAGGTGCGAGCCGGCAATCGCGGGATGCGCGACATGCCTCATGTTCAGATGCGGAACCCCTTTTGCCATCCTTCGAACCTAGCCTGTTGCATGGACGCTTCAGGTCGATGACCCTGATTTGACCGCCAGTCGGAGAAATTGAACCCATCGCCGCGACATGTCTTCGCTCAAGCCCCCATTTTTGCATCCGGTGTCGCGAAACATTCAATAACGGGGGAACATCATGGTCCGTTTCACACGGGGGACAAGCATCGGCGCGCTCGCCGCGAGCCTTGCGCTCGCCGCACCGCAGGCCGTTTTCGCGCAGGACAATGAAATGGCCGAGGACGCGGAAACGCCGAACACGCCGACCATCATCGTCACCGCGCGCAGCCGGGCGGAGGATATCCAGGACGTTCCCATCGCCATCACCGCTTTCGGCGAAGAGGACATCGACCGCCGCGGCTTGCAGGAACTCGACGACGTCGCGCGCTTCACGCCCGGCTTCAGCTTCGAGGATTTCTCCGGCGGTTTTGCCCAGCCCGTCATCCGCGGGCAGGCGACAACCCGCGTGACCGCGCTGGAATCCAACGTCTCGACCTTTTTCGACGGGATCTACATCCCGCGCTCGTGGGCGGTCGATATCGGCACGGTCAACCTGTCGCGGATCGAGATCGTCAAGGGTCCGCAAAGCGCCCGCTACGGCCGGAACGCCTTTTCGGGTGCGATCAACTATATCCCCAAAAAAGCGCAGATGACCGGCGACATCGAAGGTGAGATCACCGGGACCGTCGGGACCGATGAACGCTACGATTTCGGGGCCTTTCTCAATTTCTCCGTGACCGATAATTTCGCGCTTGCGGCGAGCTACAATTCCTCGAGCTTCGACGGGACCTGGGACAACGTCCATCCCTTTGCCGACAGTCTCGACATCGACGGGCCGAGCACCGATGGCAATGCCGGCGGCTGGGACAACGAGGCGGTGTCGGTCAGCGCCATCGCCGAAATCACGCCGGGCGTCACCGTCGCTGCGTCCTACAATTATTTCGACATCAGCCAGGAAGGGCGCGCCTCGCGCTATTTCGGAGATAGCACCGGCGGCATCCTCGATCCCGAACAGAGCCTCGCTCTCACGCCGATCACCAATGCGGGCGCGCTGCGTTTCGGCAGTTTCCCGCTGCTGGTGGGTGAATTTCCCGATCCTGCCGATGCGATCGCGCTCGATCCGCGCAGCTTCGCCAACCAGTCGCAGACCGGTATTTTCCGGGCCGAAATCAATGCCGAGATCACCAGCGACCTCACCTTCAACTACATTTTCGGCAACGTGAACGGCGATGTGAACATCGGCACCAGCGGGGAACCGGACCCGATCAATTGCGGCACGCTCGTCAATATCGTCGCCCCGCTGTGCAACTTCCAGCAGACCCCGGTCGGCAGCATCGACTACGACACGCACGAAGCGCGGCTGACATTCGACAATTCCTCGATCCGTGCCTCGGTCGGCGGGTTCATCTCGGACGGGACGGACTCCAACCAGTTCTCGAGCATCAACCTGCAACCGATCACCGATGCGAACAATTTCCAGCCGCTGCTCGGCACCCCTGTTCCCAGTTCGAACCTGGCCGGCCCGTTCAACATCCTGTTGGCCGACGAGAACACCCGCACCGAAGTCGTCTCGGTCTTCGGCGAATTCTACTGGACCTCGGCCGACGGGCGGCTGACGCTGGGCGCTGAGGCGCGCTATTCGGAGACCGAGATCACCGCCGACGACAACCGCCGCGCGGTCACGCTGAACGAGACGTTCGACGAATTCACCCCGCGTTTCACGGTTGAATACGAGGCGAGCGCCGATGTCCTGCTCTTCGCCACCGCCGCGCGCGGGGCCAAGGCGGGGGGCTTCAACGTCACCGCCCGGCAGGTCGAAGATCGCACTTTCGATCCGGAAACCAACTGGACCTACGAAGCGGGCATCAAGAGCGCGTTCCTGAACGGCGACCTGATCTTCAACGCCTCGGTCTTCTACACCGACTGGCAAGATATCCAGATCAACGCGGCGGACGAGGACCCGGCCAATCCCAACGATCCGAACGTGCCCAACATCACCGTCAATCTTGGCGATGCCGAAGTCTACGGGATCGAACTGGCCACCCGCTGGCAGGCGACCGACAATCTCAGCCTCGATGCGACCTTCAGCCACACCGAGGCGACCTATGGCGATGATACGGTCGACAGCCGTTTCAGCCGCGGCACGCCCGGGGTGACGGTTCCGTGCGACAATATCGTGTGCAATGCGAACGGCAATATCGGCGGCAATGAGGTCGAGCGCACGCCGCCGACCCAGGCCTCCTTCGGGGCGCAGTGGGATGGCGAATTCGGCGACGGGAACAGCTATTTCCTGCGCGGCGACACCAGTTGGCAGAGCGAATTCTTCGGCGACAGCGCGAACCTGTCGATCATTCCCGATCGCTTCCTCGTCAATGCGAGCGCGGGCGTGACCTTCGATGATCGCTATTCGATCCGGCTGTGGGCGCGCAACCTGCTCGACAACACCTATACCGCCAATGCCTTCATCGTGGTCCTGCCTTTCGGCAACACTTACGGGCAGTTCTTCGGCGAACGGCGCACGATCGGTGTGACCGCGACGGCGGATTTCTGAACCCGCGCGCCTTCGGGCGGGCGACAAGAGGGGGCGGCACCGGGGGATCGGTGCCGCCCCCTTTCTTTTTCGGGAGGGTGACGCTCAGGCGAGCAGGTCGATTTCGCTGCCGAACCCCTGCGCCTCGGCCGCGCGCCAGACGGCATGCGCCGCGGCAAGGTCCTGCGCGGCGACGCCCAATGATTTGTAGCAGGTGATGTCCCCGGCAGAGCCGCGCCCGAGCGCCGGATCCTGAGCGACCTCGCCGATCTCGGCAAGGATATGGTCCTCGGTAACGACGCCTGCCTCGATGGCGGCGAGAAGCTCGCCCGCCGCCGCCATCGCCGCCTCGCGGTAATCGACGTAAAAGCGCATCCGGCGGACCGCTTCGTGGTCGATTTCCGCGGTGGTGGGGATGGCCGACCCGACGAGATTGACATGTTGGCCCGGTTCGAGATCCGCCCCGGCGAGAACCGGCTCCTTGGCCGATGTCGTGGTGCACACGATGTCGGCTCCGGCAACCGCTCGCGCGGCGCTGGACGCGGTTTCGACGGGCACATCGAAACGCGCGGCCGCGCTCTCGGCGAAGGCCGCAGCGCGCTGCCCGTCGCGCCCCCACACGCGCACGCTTTCGATATCGCGCACCGCCAGCATGGCGGCGATATGGCGCATCGCCTGTTCGCCATTGCCGATGATCGCGAGCGTTTTCGCGTCCTCGCGCGCCAGCAGGTCCGTTGCCAGCGCGCTCGCCGCCGAGGTTCGGATCGCAGTCAGCGAGGCGCCTTCGACCATGGCGAGCGGCACGCCTTTGGAGCTGTCGAACAGCATCACCATGCCGACATGCGTGCCGAGCGGGTCATCGTGCGGGCGTTCGTACTTGCACACCAGCTTGATCCCGAAGCTCGCATCCGCCGCCTCGCCCGCCGTGTGAAGCGAACCGGGCATCAGCGCGAGCTTTCCCGCCGCGCCGGGGACGGGCATGAACTGGCGGATAGGCAGCGAGACATCGCGCCGCGAGACCGCGATCATCGCCTCGCGCATGACGGGCACGCAGGCATCGACCGGGAGCAGCCGCTCGACCGCGGATTGCGGTATGATGCGCATGGCCTAGCCCTGCGAACGCGGCGGCAGGAAGCGCATCTTCGCCATGACTTCCTGCACGTTATCGGGTCGGTCGAAGGGTTCGGGCATGTCCTCGCCCGGGGTGCGGTCGCGCCCGATGGCGTAGAACCAGTCCTCCAGTCCCGGGGGGAAGAAGACCCAGAACATCTTCATGTCCGTTTCGCCGGTGTTCTTGATCCAGTGGGTGCAATTGCGCGCGAACAGGATCGTCGTGCCGGGGCCGAAGGCGGTCACCTCGCCGTCGATATCGACTTCGCCCGTGCCTTCGTAGACGAAGACGAGCTCGTGGTTCTGTTTGTGCCCGTGTTCGCGCACCATTCCGCCCGGAGGCATGACTTGGATGCCGGACGAAAACGTGTCGTAGGGCATGTTGTCCGGAGTAAGATTGACGTTGACATAGCCCCGGCTCGGCATCGGCTGCCACAGCGAGCGGCCTTCGTCCGGGCCGACGATGACCGAGCGGCCTTTCGTGATGTGTCCGATGGGCGGGTGCGGAGCGGGTTCGCTTGCCATAAGGGCCTCCAATCAGCCTTTCAGGAATTGCAGCACGGCCTGGTTATACACCTCGGTGACGACACGGGGGCAGAAGTGGCCGCCGTGATCGAGCAGGTGCTCGCTAGCGTCCGGGATCAGCCGGGCGAGTTCCCGAGTGAAGCCGGGCGGGGTGATCTGGTCGTCCAGCGCGCCGATGCAGAACGTCGGGACCGTGATTTCGTGGAGGCGGCTGCGCAAATCGTGCGTGTAGACCGCGTTGATCCGCGACAGCTCCACCTCCAGCCCCGGAAAGGCGGCGAGGCGTTCCTCCATGAAGGTGCGCGCGCTTTTCATCTGCGGCTGGAGATAGCGGCTCGGCATGGCGAGGTAGGTGCCGGTGGTCAGATAGGCGAGCGGGCCGCAGGAGATGAGGATCTCGCGCCGGGTGCGGAACAGTTCGGTGAGATAGGTGTCCGGCCCCGCCCAGCTGCACGACAGGACGAGGCGTTCCAGCCGCTCGGGGTGCGAGAGCGCGATATGCTGCCCGATCGCCCCGCCGGTCGAATGGCCGACCAGCATGACCTTCTCGAGCCCGAGTCCGTCCATCAGCGCGAGCACGTCCTTTGCCATGTGCTCAGCACCGTAGACGACCTTGTCGGGGGTGGAATTGCCGCAGCCACGATGGTCGAAGGTGATGACCGTGAAGTCCGCCGCGAAAGCCGCGACCTGCTCCGACCAGAACGCCCCGCGCCCGCCGAGCCCGGCGACCAACAGCACCGGCGGGCCGCTTCCCGTTATCTCGGCGTGGATCTCCACCTCGCCGGGTTCGGGGCCGATATCGACCCGGCGCGTTTCGGTCGCTGCGTTCACCATGCCGACTTGAGCTGGGCGAAGACCGATTTCGTGTTGAGATAGAGTTCCAGCCCCTCGCGGCTGTTCTCGCGCCCGATGCCCGACTGTTTGTAACCGCCCAGCGGCACGTCCCAGTCCGCGCCCATCGCGGTGTTCACGCCGAGAATGCCGGCCTTGACCTTCTTCGCCATCGTGTGCGCGGTGGTGATGTCCCGGGTCCAGACGCAGCCCGCAAGGCCATAATCGCTGTCATTGGCGAGCGCGATGGCCTCGTCCTCGCTCTTGAAAGTCTGCGTGACGAGGACGGGTCCGAAGATTTCCTCGCGCACCACGGTCATGTCGTTAGTGGTGTTCGCGATCACGGTCGGTTCGAGGAAATAGCCCGTATTGCCGTGCCGCCGCCCGCCGCTGACGATCTCCGCGCCTTCGGCCTCGCCCTTCTGGACATAGCTTGTCACCCGGTCGAACTGCTTCTGGCTGACGAGCGGGCCGATCATGCTCTCCTCATCCAGGCCGGGAGCGATCTTCATGTTCCGGCCGAATTCGGCAATGCCCTGAATGACGGTGTCGGCGACATCCTCGTGAACATAGAGGCGCGAGGGCGCGGTGCAGGTCTGGCCGCTATTGTAGAAAATGCCGAGCGCGCTCGCGGGGATCGCCGCTTCGAGATCGGCGTCGGGCATGATGATGTTGGGCGACTTGCCACCCAGCTCGAGGCTGACCTTCTTCAGCCCCTCGGCGGCTGCGTGGGCGATGGCCTTGCCGGTCGCGGTCGATCCGGTGAAGGCGATCTTGTCGATCCCCGGATGATGCACCAGCGCATTGCCGACCGTGTGGCCGTAGCCGGTGACGATGTTGAGCACGCCTTCGGGAAGGCCGGCTTCGAGCATGATTTCGCCCAGCCGCAGGGCGGTGAGCGAAGTGTCCTCGGCGGGCTTCAGCACGGCGGTGCAGCCCGCGGCAAGGCAGGGGCCCAGCTTCATCGCGGCCATGACCAGCGGATAGTTCCACGGCACGATCAGCGCGGCGACGCCGACGGGTTCCCGGATCGTGTAGACGTGGTGTTCGCCCGGCATCCCGATCGAGTGGGTCGTGCCGTGGATCTTGTCGGCCCAGCCGGCGTAATAGCGGATCGCGCCGATCGCCGCCTGGACATCCATCCGCGCGAAATTGATCGGCTTGCCGTTGTCGAGCGTTTCGAGCTGGGCGAGCTGCTCCGCATTCGCTTCGAGAGCATTGGCGATGCGGTTCAGGAGCAGCGCGCGCTCGCCCGGCTTCATGTCGGGCCAAGGCCCTTCGTCGAAGGCATGGCGCGCGGCTTTCACCGCACGGTCCACGTCGGATTCCGCCGCATCGCCGATCCGGGCGAGGTTTTCGCCATCGGCGGGGTTGATCACGGGGATCGCGGCATCCTGCGACGGGTCCGACCAGCTCCCGCCGATCAGCATTTTCTTGTCGCTGCCGATGAAGGAACGGGTTTCGGGAGCGAGGTCTATAACGGCCATGATTCAGGTCTCCTGGGTTTCGGCGGCCGCCAGCATGCGGCGATAGGGGCCGAGCGCAGCGGCTATGAGGATGAGGCCGCACACCATTACGGCGGGTGCAGCGATGGCGAGGCTGAAATTGATCGCGGCCGGATCGGCGAACACCGCATCGGTCAGCCAGGCGACGAGGATCGGCCCGGCCGAATAGCCGAGCAGGTTGGCGACCAGCAGGTAGACCGCAATCACCTGCGCGCGCATCCGGTTGGGCGTGATGAGCGGGAAGGTCGCAACTCCCGCGCCGAACGGCACGGTTCCAAAAGCGAGCACTGCGGCGAGCAGGGCAAGCGACAGGCCGCCGTCCGCGACGAGCGGGAAAAGGACGGCGAATGGCAGGGCGATGACGATTGCCGCCATCGACAGTTTCAGCGTCGCATCGCGCACACCGCGCATGAGCAGCCTTTCGGCAAGGAACCCGCCCGCGACGACGCCCAGCGGCCCCGTCGCCATCACGACCGGGCCGAGCGCCTGCCCGACCTCGAGCTGGGTCCAGCCATGGCTGCGGATGAAAAAGCTCGGGGCCCACGCCCCGACCCCGAACTGCGCCGCAGCGAAGCTGGAAAAGCCGAAGAAAAGCGGGAAATAGACCCGGGCATGGCCGGCAAGAAAGCCGAGGATCTCGAATGCCGACGGTTCCTCGCCAGTGGCGGGGGCGAGCGTGTCGGGCTGGCGCGCAGGCTCGCGCACGAGAAGCAGGATGAGGCCAAAGAGCGGCACGCTCAGCATGGCGATTGCGAAAAAGGTCATCTGCCACGGCTGGAACGTGCCGAGCGCGGTCGTGACCGGCCCCGCCGCTTCGAGCGCGGCATAGAGCGCTCCGCCGATCACCAGGGCCAGGCCCGATCCGACGAAGCCGGATCCCGTGAAGACGCTGAGAGCGGCGGGTAGGCGTGCCTTTTCGAAATAGTCGGCGATCATCGAAAAACCCGCCGGGCTGAGCGTCGCCTCCCCGATGCCGATCAACATGCGGGCGAGGAAAAGGATCGCGAAACCGGCCGCGAAGCCGCTCATGAATGTCGCGCCCGACCAGCATACGAGCCCGCCGAGGATTACCCATTTGCGGTTGGAATGATCGGCCACCCACGCAAGCGGGATCGCCAGCAGGGCATAGAGTAGCGCGAACGAGAAGCCCTGCAACACGCTGATCTCGACATCGCTGAGGCCGAGATCCACCTTGATCGGCTCGACCAGCAGGTTGAGCACCTGGCGGTCGATATAGCTCACGATCGCGGCGAGCGAGAGGATCGCGACGACGCTCCATGCGCGCAAGAGCGAGGGCAGGGGGGGTGCCGCAGCGTGCTCGGCGGGAAAAGACCGCGCGCCGGGCGCGGCAGCGCTCGGCGGGAGGTCGGCAGGGCTGGTCGCCGCGTCGGACATGGCCAAGAGGCCTAGCGCAGGCCGTGCCGCACGCATGACAATGCGGCGACTTATCCGAAGGGTGGAGAGTGCTGCGCAGCCCCTCGCCGCGCATGCGGGGGCTGTCCACGGTGTCTGCCATGGCACTGTCAGCCCAGCCCCGATCCGCCCCGCCGCCACCGCCGGATGATGCATCGGGCGACACCGCCCTTGTTCGAGAGCTGGAGGCACTGCTCGGCGCGGGAGCGATCGTGACCGAGGAGGAGGAGCGCCGCTTCGCGGTGCAGGACCTGTTCTTCGAAGGCGCGTTGCCGCTGGCACTGGTGTCTCCCGGTTCCAGAGCCGAGGTGAGCGAGCTGGTGCGCTGGTGCGCGAGGAACGCAGTAGCGATCGCCCCGCGCGGGGGCGGCATGTCCTACACCGAGGCTTTCCAGCCGCGCGCCGCCCGCTCGATCGTGCTCGATTTTTCCCGTCTCGCGGCGATCCGCAGCGTGGACGTGGCCGACGGCAATGTCACCGTGGAGGCCGGCTGCACCTGGGCCGCGCTCGATGAGGCGCTCGCGAAAGTGGGCATGAGAGCGCGGTTCTGGGGGCCGATGTCGGGCGGCACGGCAACCGTCGGCGGCTCGCTCAGCCAGGGGTCGGTCACGTTCGGATCGGGCGAGGCGGGCGCGTCGGCCAATGCGGTCAAAAGCTTCGAGATCGTCACCGGCACGGGCGAGGTTCTGCTCACCGGATCCGACGGCAGCGCCGGAACCGGGCCATTCAACCGCAATTTCGGACCCGATATCACCGGCATCTTCGCCAATGATGCGGGCGCGCTCGGGATCAAGACCGCCGCCACGCTCGAGATCGAGCCACGGCCAGAGCGAGTAGACGGCATATCCTTTGCAGTGGATTCATTCGAGACGATGGCGGACCTCCTGCGCGAGGTGCGCCTGCGGCGGCTTTCGAGCGAGATCATCGCGATGGACGCAGAGGTCGCGCGCCAGAATGCGGGACCGCCGGACCTGAAGGAAGATGCGAAGGCGCTGGTTCGGATCGGGCGTTCGGCCGGAAGCGTTCCTGCCGCGCTGTCGCGCATGGCCCGGATCGCGGCGGCCGGGCGGCGGTTCCTCGACGGCGCGCTCTACACCGTCCATTTCGTGGTCGAGGGGCGCGACCGCCTCGAAATCCGTAGCCGCCTTGCCGCGATCCGGGCGCTGGCGGGCCAGGCGCGCGAGATCGTCAACACCGTGCCGCTCGCCACTCGCGCCGCGCCCTTTCCCGAGCTTCCGGTGACTCATCCCGACGGTCGCCGCCTGCTGCCGATCCACGGGGTGATCGCCGACAGCCGGATCGCTTCTTTCCACCGCGATTACTGCGCGCTGAAAGCCGAATATGCGAGCCGCATGGAGGCAGCGGGCGTGACGCTCGCCGAATTCTTCGCCGGTGTGGCGGGCGCGGGGACGCTCTACGAGCCGGTTTTTTACTGGCCCGACAGCGCAATGCTCTATCACCGCCGCAGGACCCCCGCCTATCTCGACGGCGTGGCGCAGGATTATCCCGAAAACCCGGAGGGGCGCGCGCTGGTGCGCGAGATGGTCGAAGCCATCGTTGCCCTGATGCGCGCGCACGGGGCGACCCATTTCCAGCTTGGGCGGCTCTACCCCTATGCCGAAACGCGCGAGGGCGAGGCGGGGCGGCTGCTGCGCGATCTCAAGGCACGGCTCGACCCGAACGGCATCCTCAATCCCGGGACACTCGGATTGTGAGGGGCGGGCTGTGACGCGAGAGCCTGTGAAAGTCGCGATCATCGGCGGCGGAATCGGCGGTCTGACGGCGGGCATCGCCCTGCGCCGGGCCGGATTCGAGCCCGTCATCTACGAACGCGCCGAGGAATTCGGCGAGGTCGGGGCGGGCATTTCGCTGAGCCCTAATGCGGTGAAGGGGCTGGAGGCGCTCGGCCTTGGCGACTTTCTCGCCCGCACCTCGAACGAGCCGCTCGACCAGTTTCTGTTCCACTGGAAAACCGGCGAGGAATTGCTCTGTTACGACCGGCGGGAAACACGGCAGGTCTATGGCGCGGCCTATTACCAGCTTCACCGCGCCGACCTGATGGCCGGGCTGGTCGAGGCTTTCGGACCAGGCAATTGCGTCATGGGCGCTGCGCTCGCGCGGCTTGATGAAGACGCGGACGGGATGCGCCTCGCCTTCGCCGACGGCCGCGAGGCGCGCGCCGATATTGCCATCGCCGCCGACGGCCTGCGCTCCGGAGTGCGCGAGCGCCTGTTCGATTCGTCCGAGCCGCGCTTTTCCGGCCATGTTGCGTGGCGCGCGCTGATCCCGGCGGACCGGCTTCCGGCGCGCGCGAGCGAGCCTGCCAGCATCAATCACATCGGGCCGGGCCGGAACCTCGTCACCTATCCGGTGCGCGGGCGGCAGCTCGTCAACATGGTCGCGCTTACCCGCTCGGACGAATGGGCCGAGGAAAGCTGGAATGCGCGCGCGCGGCCCGCCGAACTCGCCGCCCTGTTCGAAGGCTGGGCGGATTACGTGGACGCGGTGATCGGGGCGATTCCCCAAGACGCGCTTTATCGCTGGGGCCTGTTCGTGCGCGAACCGCTCGCTCGCTGGGTAAAAGGCCGGGTCGCGCTGCTGGGCGACGCGGCGCATCCTATGCTGCCCTATATGGGGCAGGGCGCGAGCTCGACGATCGAGGACGCGGTGGTGCTGGGCCGGTGCTTCGCGGCGGCGACGGAACCGCTCGAGGCCTTGCGCTTCTACGAAGCCGCCCGGATCGAGCGGGCCGGCTTCCTGCAGGCCGAAAGCAATCTCGGCGGCGATCGGCTGCAGGCCCTCGATCCCTATGCGCTGCGCGACAATCCGCCGCAGAACGAGGACGCGCTCGGGATCTTCAGCTACGATCCCGTGCGCGTCGAACTGGCTTGATCAGGCAGGCTTGGTCGCCACGATCGATTGCAGGAAATCGTTGCTGAGGCCGGGGCCATCGGCGACCTCGAAGCCGGCTTCGGCGATGATACCGCGGAAATCGGCGGCGACGAAATCGGGCGAATAGGGCTCGCAATTGTTGCGGCTGTCATAGTCGACCAGGAAGCGGGTCGAAGCGGAGACCTGTCCCTTGTCGTTGCTCGGGAATTCGTAGATCGTGAATGATCCGCCCGGGCGCAGCACTCGGTAAGTCTCGGCGAGGATTTCGCGCATCTTCTGGACCGGCACTTCGTGGAAGACGATGTAGCTCAGCACCAGGTCGAAGCTGTCGCTCTCGAAGCCCGTATCCTCGGCCAGCGCCTGCTTGAAATGGACCTCCTTGCCATGGTCCAGCGCGCGCGCATGGGCATAGCGGATCATCGGCTCCCCGACATCGAGGCCCCAGACTTCCGCGTCGGGGAAGCGGTCCTTGAGCAGGGTGGTCGCCTGCCCGATCGAGCAGCCGATATCGAGCACGCGGGCGACTTTGCCATCGGCAGGCGGTGTGGCGCGTTCGACCAGTTCGGCGTGCAGTTCGTCCTGGTCGTTGAAGCCCTCGTAGAACACCTTGGTCCCGTAATGGTATACCGCCCCGCCGAGCGGATCGTCGGTATAGCCGCCGGGCTGGCAGTGGATTTCGCGGCGGGTGTATTCGGGCGGGGTGAAGCCGGGCTCGATATGGAGCCGTTCGGGCGCCTTGGCCGCGGCCTCTTCCATCCACGCCATCAGTGTGTCGGCATCGCGCAAGAAGCTTTCGCGCGTGCGCCGCCACATCATTTCCTGCTGGGTGCGCACGAACCGCTGGAAAGTAGGCGTGACCGGGTTCTCCCCGAAAATACGCTGGATTTCGGTGAGCGGCACATGGCCGTCTTCGGCCTCCAGAGCGCCGCTTTCCATCGCCTGCGCAAGCCGGATCTCGCCGTGTTCGGCGACCTTGGGAAACATCTGCTGGATCGCGAGCCGCCGGAAGGAGGTGATGAATTCGAGATAGCTTTCATCGGCCAGCGTGGTGGGGCGGGGGGTGACCCCGATCATGCCGCGGTTCATGTGTCGTCTCCTGTTGAAGGCTGCTGTGCAAGAGGGGCAGGTCCGCGCGGGGTCGGGCGGCGCAGGAAGGCTCCGAAAACACGGTCAACCAGCGCCATGCGCTCTTTCTCGCGCCGGGCGATTTCCTCGGCCGAGGGGACATGCGCCTCGATCGCGTCCGAAACCTCGATGCCCTTTTCGGCGAGCACCGTCTCGAGCACGTTGACCCGGTCGTGATAGGTCCACACCGCGGCCGACAATTCGAGCAGCGCATCGAGGATGTTGTCGATCACGACATCGTCGAAATAGGCCTTGCCCGCTCCGCCGATCTCCTCGCCGAGCGTTTCCGGAACCTCGATGGCTGGCTTGTCGTCCATGGGTTGGGCAATCTCCTGTCCTTGAATTCAAACAATAGCCTGAGCGATGCGCCTGTCGGCAGGTGGCCTGCGCGCTCTGTTCGCCCAACGGATAATGGCGGGCCCGGCAGTCTTGTGCAAATGGGCGAAGCCTAAGGAGGGAGAAATGACCGAAAAGGCGACCTATTCCGCAATGCACGCGCGCTCGCTGGCCGATCCCGAGGGGTTCTGGGCCGAGCAGGCCGAGCGGCTCGACTGGGCGAGGCGCTGGGACCGGGTGATCGAGCCCGAAGGCGATCCGGTCGCGCGCTGGTTTGCGGGCGGCATGATCAATGCCTGTCACAATTGCGTCGATCGCCATGTCGAGGCCGGATACGGCGACCATGCCGCGCTGCTTTACGAAAGCCCGGTGACCGGGACCTCGCACGTGGTCACGTTCGCGCAGCTACAGGACGCGACCGCCCGGCTCGGCGGGGCGTTGAGGGCAATGGGAGTGGAAAAGGGCGACCGCGTGCTCGTCTACATGCCCAATTCTCCGCAAGCGGTGATCGCGATGCTGGCCGCCGCGCGGATCGGCGCTGTGCATTCGGTGGTCTTCGGAGGC
Organism: Erythrobacter sp.; assembly: GCF_040217515.1. Lineage (GTDB taxonomy): Bacteria > Pseudomonadota > Alphaproteobacteria > Sphingomonadales > Sphingomonadaceae > Erythrobacter. Next base: position 129,932 of record NZ_JAVJPT010000004.1, on the reverse strand, counting down.
TTCGCCGCGCGCGAACTGGCGAGCCGGATCGACGATGCCGCGCCGAAAGTGGTTCTTGCGGCGAGTTGCGGGATCGAGGGTGCGAAGGTCCTGCCTTACCAGCCGATCCTTCGCGAGGCGCTCGAAATCGCGCAGCACCAGCCGGACACCTGCATATACTGGCAACGCGAACAGCGACCGGCCGAGCTGGGCGCCAGTGAGCATGACTGGGGCGAGCATGACTGGGGGACGGTGATCGCCGGGGCCGAGCCCGTCGAATGCGTGCCCGTGGCCGCCACCGATCCGCTCTACATCCTCTACACCTCGGGCACGACCGGTGCGCCCAAGGGCGTGGTGCGCGACACTGGCGGGCATCTCGTTACCCTGCTGTGGAGCATGACCGGCATCTATGCCTGCCCCCCGGGCGAAGCCTTCTGGGCGGCAAGCGATGTCGGCTGGGTCGTGGGACACAGCTATATCTGCTACGCGCCGCTGCTCAACCGGAACCCCAGCGTCATCTTCGAGGGCAAGCCGGTCGGCACGCCGGACGCGGGCGTGTTCTGGCGGATCATCGCCAAGCACCGGGTGCGCAGCTTCTTCACCGCGCCGACCGCGATGCGCGCGATCAAGCAGGTCGATCCGCACGGCAAGTTCGCGCAGGCCGCGGACCTGTCGAACCTCAAGACCGTCTTTCTCGCGGGCGAGCGGACCGATCCCGCGACGCTCGAATGGACTACCGACCTGCTGGGCGTGCCCGTGATCGACCATTGGTGGCAGACCGAGACGGGTAGCCCGATCACGGCGAACCCGGCAGGGATCGAGCTTATGCCGATCAAGCCGGGCTCATCCACGCTTCCCATGCCCGGTTGGGACCTCGCCTGCCTCGACGAAGAGGGCGAGCCCGTCCCCGACGGCACGACCGGCGCGATCGTCGCGCGCCTTCCGCTCCCGCCCGGTTTCACGCCCGGCCTTTGGGGCGCGCCCGAACGGTTTCGCGCGGCCTATTTCGAACGCTTTCCCGGCTGCTATCTCACCGGCGACAGCGGCTTCATCGACGAGGACGGTTACCTGCATGTCATGGCGCGGATCGACGATGTCATCAACGTCGCGGGCCATCGCCTGTCCTCCTCGGCGATGGAGGAGGTGCTGGTCGCCCACCCGGCGGTCGCGGAATGCGCGGTGATCGGGATGGCGGACGAATTGAAGGGCCAGGTCCCCGTCGGCTTGGTGGTTTTGAAGGCGGGGGCCGACATCGCCGCAGAAGATCTCGCCGCCGAACTGGTCGCCGCCGTGCGCGCCGCGATCGGCCCGGTCGCGGCGTTCAAGCGGGTCCACGTCCTCACCCGCCTGCCCAAGACGCGATCGGGCAAGATCCTGCGCAAGACGATCCGCGAGATCGCCAACGGCGAGGAGCCTAAAGTCCCACCGACCATCGAGGACGCGGGCGTGCTGGCCGAGATCGAGGCGACTTTCGCGTGAAGGGGAGCGCCGCCTGATGCCGCGCGCGATCATGGCGGCGATAAGTCCCGGCGGCGGCGCGCCCCCGGTGATCGAGGAGCTGGTGCTTGCCGATCCCCTTCCGGACGAGGTCGTGCTGCGTATCGAGGCGGCGGGGATCTGCCACACGGACCTCGGCGTGGGTGCGTGGAGCACCGAGGAGCGCGTGCTCGGCCACGAGGGCGCGGGAACGGTCGTCGCGACCGGCAAGGCGGTGACCCGGCTGAAGAAGGGCGACCGGGTGGCGGCGACTTTCGGATATTGCGGGACCTGCCCCAATTGCACCGGGGGTCGCCCGGCCTACTGCTTCGACGGCATCGCACTCAATCTCGAAGGTGCGCGGGCCGAACCGCCGCTGACTCGGCCCGACGGCAGCGGGGTGCAGGGCGCCTTTTTCCAGCAGAGCTGCTTTGCCACCCATGCGCTTGCGACCGAGCGCAATTGCGTGAAGCTGCCCGACTGGCTCGACGCGCATGTCGCCGCTCCTTTCGGCTGCGGCATCCAGACCGGGGCGGGGGCAGTGTTCAACCAGCTTGGCGCGGCTGTGGGCAGGCCGCTGCTGGTGATCGGCGCGGGTGCGGTCGGGTGCGCGGCGATCATGGCCGGGCGGATCATGGGCTGCGATCCGGTCATCGTGGTGGAGCCCGTCGCCGCCCGGCGCGACCTCGCGCTCTCGCTTGGCGCGAGCCACGCCTTCGACGGATTGGAAGCGGACTGGGCAGGGCGGGTGGTCGAACTCACGCAGGGCGGGGCCACCGCCGCGCTCGACACCGCGGGCAAGCAGGCCACCTTCGAGGCCGCGCTCGCAGCGCTCCATTCGGGCGGGACGCTCGGCGTGCTGACCCTGCCCGGCGCTTTCGAGGAGCCGGTCGCCCATCCCGGCGGGGTCGATTTTCTCACCAAGCGGATCGTGGGCGTGATCGAGGGCGATTCGCTCCCCGCGACTTTCCTGCCCCGTCTCTTCGCCTATCATGGCGCGGGGGATTTGCCGGTCGATAATCTTATACGCACCTATCCCTTCGCCGAAATTGCGCGCGCTTTCGCCGATGCGGCAAGCGGTGCTGTGATCAAGCCCGTCCTGACTTTCGAGGAGGAACATTCATGAGCGAATGCTGCGTCATCCGTGCCGAAAGCGTGGAGACCATCGCCGAGATTCCCGTTGTCGTGATCGGCGGGGGAGGCACCGGGCTCACCGCCGCGCTCGCCGTGCGCGATGCGGGGTGCGAGGTGCTGGTGGTCGAGCGCGACAACCAGCCCATGGGCACGACAGCGATGTCGACCGGTCTCATTCCGGCTGCGGGAAGCCGCATCCAGCGCGAAAAAGGGGTCGAAGATTCGCCCGAGCAATTCGCCGCCGACATTGTCGCGAAGACAAAAGGCGCAGTCGACACCGCGCTGGTCGGGCATCTGACCCGCGAATCCGCGCGCACGGTGGACTGGCTGGTGGAAAGCCACGGCATCGGTCTCAGCCTCGTCGAAGGCTTTACCTATCCCGGCCATTCCGCGCTGCGCATGCACGGAATGCCGAGCCGGTCGGGTTCGGAACTGATGGGCGCGCTGGCGAGTGCCTGCGAGGATGCGGGGGTGGATATCCTCACCGACAGTCTTGTCGATACGCTTTACGTCAACGGCGAGGACCGGGTTATCGCAATCGCCGCTACCCGTCCGGACGGTGCGCGCGACGTGATCGGCTGCGGTGCGGTGGTCCTCGCCTGCTGCGGCTTTGCCGGCAACCGGCAGATGGTGGCGGAACTCATACCCGAGCTCGAGCACGCGACCTTCCACGGCCATCCCGGCAACAAGGGCGATGCCATTGCCTGGGGCCGCGAAATGGGCGCAAGCATGGCCGATCTCAGCGCATATCAGGGCCATGCGGGCCTCGCCGCCGGATACGGCATCCCGATCCTCTGGCCGCTCATCGCCGAGGGCGGCATCCAGGTGAACCGTTCGGGCGAGCGCTTCGCCAACGAGGCCTCGGGCTATTCCGAACAGGCGGTCGAGGTGCTGCGGCAGGAGGGCCATGTCGCATGGAGCATCTATGACGAGCGGCGCCACGAGGTCATGTGCCAGTTCGACGACTACCAGCAGGCGCGCTCGGCCGGATGCCTGATGCGCGCGGACAGCCTCGCGGAGCTGGCCGAGAAGGCCGGTATCGACGCGGCCGGGCTCGAGCGAAGCGTCGCCGAAACGCACCGCCTGATCGAAAGCGAGCAGCGCGACCGCTTCGGCCGGACTTTTGCGGGCAAGGCTCCGCTCGAGCCGCCCTTTTACGCCGTCAGGGTAACGGGCGCCCTCTTTCACACGCAGGGCGGGCTCGAGGTCGATGAACATGCGCGCGTGCTGCGAGCCTCGGGTGAGCCGTTTTCCAACCTTTATGCCGGAGGAGGCGCGGCGCGCGGGATTTCGGGGCCGGGGGCGGACGGATACCTTGCGGGCAACGGCCTTCTCACCGCGACGACGCTCGGGCGGCTCGCGGGCGAGCACGCTGCGGCGTCTTTGGTGCGCGAACCTGCCTGAGCGCGCCTATTCCGCCGCCTCGGCATCGCCGAGCGCGCCGCCAGCAAGGTCGATCAGGCTACCGCGGATCTCCCGCGCGGTTTCCTGCAGCGGGGCGAGATACTTGTCCGCCGCCTCGTTCGAGCTCATCGCGCTGACGAAATAGATGAGGCCGAGCGCCCCGATCAGTCGGTCGTTCCCGTCGAACAGGGGGACCGCGATGCTCGAGGTCTTGCCCGGGTCGGCGTTGTAGACATTGCGCACCTGCAGGGCATATCCTTCGCGCCGGATCTTCTGCAGCATGTAATCGTCGCTCAGCAGCAGGAGCCCCATGTTCGAGGCCTCGGTCTCGATTGCCTTCCAGCCCTCGACGATGGCGTTCCTTTCCTCCTCGTCGCAGAAGGCGAGATAGACCTTGCCGGTGGCGCATTCGGCGATCGGCAGAGTGTAGCCGGGATAATAATGCGAAAAGGTGAGCGAGGTCATCTTGTGGGTCGAATCGCGCACCATCATGCGCGTGCCGACCCGCGTGACGAGCGAGATCGGCCAGCCCACATCCTTGCACAGCGTCTCGATATGGTCGCGGCCCGCTGCGACGAGCTGGTCCTCGTTCTGGAACCCGGTCGAGAGAGTCTTGACCAGCGAGGTCACGCGGTAGCGCTTCCTCGCCGGTTCCTTCTCGATCAGGCCTTCGTGCTGAAGGGTCTGCACGATCCGGCAGGCGGTGGGATAGGGAACTTCTGCCGCGCGCGCGATGCCCATCATCGAGATCGGCCCGTCTCGATTGATCGCGGCCAGCACCGCAAGCCCGCGGCTGATCGCCCTGATCGGTACGCCTCTTTCCATGTCTCGCCTGTTCCCCTGCAAGGATCAGTTCGCCCTTGCGCCTGGTCTGCGATCCCAACGGCTTGGGTGTATAACAATTGCGCGGCCGGGGAAAGGACCCCCGCGGGCGGAATGCGGTTCAACCGCGCCGCGCGGCAATCTCGGCCAGCGTGCGCGCCTGTTCATTGCCGACTATGGTAAGACCTTCGTTCACGCCCATGCCGGGTTTGGCGAGCATCATGCTGGCCCGGGCGGCGAGAGCGACGTGGACGCAGGCACGGGCCGAATGATCGGTTTCCGCGCTGGTCCCCCCGCAATAGGCGCCGATGCCGGCCCCGCGCGCGGCCCGGATGGCGCGCGCCGTATCCATAAGATCGCCGACATCGGGCGTCTTGATCTGGATCACATGCGCGGCGCGTGCGGCGATGAACGCCTCGATGTCGGCAAGCGTGTTGCAATGTTCGTCCGCGACGATGCGGGCCCTGTCGGTCAGGGTGTCCAGCATCTCGACGATTGTCGCATAGTTTTCGATCGTTGCCCCGCGCGAGCCGTAATCGACCGGACATTCGATCTGCAGGTCGTAACCCGGCACGGACTCCGCCAGCCGGGCGATGAAGCGGGCGACCTCGCGCGGATCGCTCGATATGCCGAGCCCGATCCAGCCATAGACATCGAAATGAAGCACCGGGCGGTATCCCGGTTCGCCCAGCGCCCCGATACGGTCGGCGACCCAGCGCACATAATCGGCGAAGGCCGTGCCGGCGGGACCGAATTTTTCGGCCGAATTGATGAGGCCATGGGGCAGCACGTCCACGCTCTTGAGGATCATCGTGTCGACCGCGTTGTGCCGGTCGTCCCCGCTCTGCGCGAAGATCGGGACGGGGGTATCGGGGGCGGGCAGGCCCAGCGCTTCGGCCACGACTTCGGCGATGGTCAGGCGCCGCGAATGGGCGGCGGCCCGCAGCAGGGCCTGGCTGACCCCGTATTCGACCGCGAGCGGAAGGCGGCCCTCATCGCCATAGGCAAAGGCGAAGGCGGCATTTTCGGGGCCCGCTGCCGCTTCCATGTCGATCAGCCGGGGCACGACGCGCTTGCGGCAGATCGCCTCGATTTCCCCTGGGTCGAACACCGGATCGCGCCCCGCCGCGCCCGAATATTGCACGCTGACCATGTCGCCCCAGACCACCGCGCCATCCGCCAGCACGAGCCCGATTGCGAGCGCGCGCGATGGCTCGCGCACCTTGCCGAATCCGGGAGTGAGCGGCTCACCCAGATAGGCCACTCCGTCCATCTCCCGGCCCGCGCGGATCGCGGCTTGATCGTCGTAGAAAAAGGCCCCGCGTGCGGGCGCGAAGATGACCTGTTCGATGCGCATGCCGTGTTTTTCCCCGCGACCCCTGTTTCCATCCGGCATCGCCAGCGTTGGCGGCAAAGCCAGCCTGCCGCGCCCGGCTATCCGACTGGCGAGCGCAAATCCGGCCCGCGCTCGCCGGGCATTGCAGGGCGCGCCATCGCCTGCAGGTATTCGTCAGCAAGAGGTGCCCACCATGACCGTTTCCCCACCCAATCCGCCGCCCGCGCTTCGCGACGCTGTCGAAGCGGGCGTATTCTTTCTCGCGCCGGGCATGCACGACATGATCGCGGCCAAGCTCGCGCGGCTGGCAGGCTTCGAGATCGGCTTTGCCAGCGGTTACTGGCTCACCGCCTCGGCCCACGGCCTGCCCGACGTTGGGCTTGCGACCTATACCCAGATGCTCGAGCGGGTGACGACCCTGATCCGGGCGAGCGAGGGCATGGCGATTATCGCCGATGCCGATACCGGCTATGGTGGCCTGCTCAATGTGCGCCATACGGTGCGCGGTTATGAAGAAGCTGGTGTCGCCGCAATCCAGCTTGAGGACCAGGAATTTCCCAAGCGCTGCGGGCATTCGCAGGGCAAGAAGGTGGTCCCGGTCGAGGAAATGGTCGCGCGCATCACCGTCGCCTGCGGGGCGCGGCGCGGGGAGACGCCCCCGCTCGTCATCGCCCGGTCCGATGCGAAGGCGCCCGAGGGGCTGGACGCCATGATCCGGCGGCTGGAGGCCTATGCGAAAGCGGGTGCGGATCTGCTCTTTCCCGAGGCGCTGGGCGACGAGGAAGAGATGCGTTTCGTCGCCGAACGCCTGCCAGCGCCGGCCATCGTCAACATGGCCGATGGCGGTAACACCCGCATCCTGCCCGCCGCGACGCTCGAGGAAATGGGCTTCGCCGGCGCGCTTTTCCCCGCGACCACCGCGCTCGCCTCGGCGGCGGCGAGTATCCACGCGCTCAGGCGACTGAAGGAGACCGGCACGAGCATCCACGATGATGTCGAGTTGTTCTCTTTTGCCGAGATGTGCAGCCTGATCGGCTTCGACGAGATCTACGAGCTCGACCGCCAGTGGGAGGGATTGGCGGGCTGATCAGCCCTCTTTCGCAAGGCTTTCCATCACCGGGGCGAGGATAGCGGCGACCAGCTTTTCGCGGTTCGCTGCACGCGCGGCGGCATCTTCGCCGGCCGGCTGGAAAGCGTCCGCCGTGCCCGCTTCGAGCAGGCCGTTCTCGACCAGCAGCGTCTCGAGCGTCGCGACGCGCTCGCGCGTTACCGACAGTTCCATGGCGAGCGTCACCAGGCCGCGCAGCAGGTGTTCCTTCACGGGATCGTCGGTGAAGGTCGTGTTGCGGTCCCCCGCACGCGGACCTTCGGGAAGCGCGTCGCCTGCCTCCTGAGCACTCATGCCGGCTTGCGCCCACCGAAGAAATGGTAGGCGGCAGGGCCGACCGATTCATAGGTGGCGAAGGCGGTTTCGGGGTCAAAGCCTGCCGCGATGGCCTCCTGCTTCATGTCGAGCTCGGCAAACCCGCTCCAGAACGGCTCGCCATTGTGGCGCACCTGCCAGTGGTTGGTGACCTGCTTGATCAGGGGCACGCGATGCGGCTGGTAGGGCACATCGAGATGGCACACCAGCCCGCCGGGCCGCAGCAGCCGTCGGCATTCGCGCATGATGGCACGCACCTGCGCCTTGCTGGTTTCGTGGAACATGATGATCGAGACGATCAGGTCGAAGCTTTCATCCGGGTAATGCGTGCTGCCCGCATCCATCTCGGCGAAGTGGACGGGCACGCCTGCTTCTTCCGCATAGGCATGGGCGAAGCGGATGAAGGGGCGGGCGACATCGATGCCGTGGACTTCGGCCTCGGGCCATTCGCGCTTGTAGGCGAGCGTCTGCTCGCCCGTGCCGCAGCCCATGTCGAGCACTGCGGTTGGTTCGAGATCGGGAGCATATTTGCGCGCGACAGAGGCGACGAAGCGGCCGAAGCTGTCGGGCGCGGGACGCTCGCCCGCGGCCATGCCCTTGGCGATGCGGTAAAGCTCGACCGTGCCCGAATAATTGATCGCAGCCTCGATGTCGTCGGCGCGCCGCTCTCGCCAATAGCCACCCGGCTGGCGGTGGATCTCGGTCGTAGCGACGGGGGCCTTGACCAGAAGCTCGTCCGACAGCGCGATCGAGCCGAGCCTGTCACCGCTGTCGCGCAGCGCGCGATACCGGGCGACCTGTGCGTCGATCGTGCGGTCGCTCGTCACCTGCACCGCGTCCCACAGCAGGTTTTGACTGTGGAAGGTCAGCGTGCCCCAGAGCTGGTAAAGCGGGTGGCCTTCGACCAGCGCCTCCGCCTCTTCGCGCGATTCGGGCGGCCGGTCCGCGGCGGGCACCAATTCCTCGTCGAACAGGGTGGCGAGCCGGTTTTCGACATCGAAATTGACGAATTTTTTGAGCGCGCCCACGAAAGCGAGCCTTGCGGTTTCGTCGTGGTTCGGGGCGAAACCGAATGCGATCTCGTCAGCCTGCGGCGTGATGACTTCGTGCTTGCCCATCTTATCCTTCCCCGGCGCCCAATTTCGGCAGGTCGAGCGGTTCCTGCGGGATAAGCGTCGTCTTTTCCTCGGTGAACAGTTCGATCGAGCCGGGCAGGCCGTCGCGCCCGATGCCCGATTGCTTATAGCCGCCAAAGGGCGAGCGCAGGTCGCGCGCCATCGGCGTGTTGACCCACACCGTGCCCGCGCGCAGCGCCCGCCGCGCGCGCATGACCGACGGCAGGTCGTCCGACCAGATGTAGGAGGCAAGGCCGTATTCGCTGTCATTGGCGATTGCGAGCGCCGCGTCGAGATCGCGAACCCGCTGGATCGTGGCAAACGGCCCGAACAGCTCGGTCTGGCACAGATCGCTGGAATTGTCCGAAGCCTCGACCACGGTGGGGGCGAAGAAATAACCCCTGTCCATGCCCTCCACCCGCTCTCCGCCTGCAAGGACGGTGTAAGCCGCGTCCGAATGCGCGGTCTCGCCGAATGCGAGCAGCTTTTCGAAATGCGCGGCGAAGGCCATGGGCCCGATTTCGGAGGTCGGATCGAAGGGGTCGCCGACTTTCAGCGCCTTCGTTCGGGCAGTGAAGCGGGCGATGAATTCGTCGGCAATGCCGTCTTCGACAAGGATGCGTGATCCGGCAAGGCATTGTTCCCCGTTACCGGCGAAGATACCCATCAGGGAGCCGTCGACGGCGCGTTCGAGATCGGCCGAGGCGAGGACGATATTCGCCGACTTGCCACCGAGTTCCAGGCCGACCTTTTTCAGGCTCCCGGCAGCCGAAGCCATGATGCGCCTGCCCGTCTCGGTCCCACCGATGAAGCCCACGACATCGACCCCGGGATGGCTCACCAGCGCATTGCCGATGCCCGGCCCTGTCCCGCAGGCGACTTGCACCACGCCGTCGGGCACGCCCGCCTCGCGGACCAGTTCAACCAGCCTCAGCACAGCGAGCGGCGCATATTCCGAAGGCTTCACAATCACCGAATTGCCCAGCGAGATCGCGGCGGCGAGCTTCATCGAAGCCAGCACGAGCGGGGCGTTCCAAGGCGCGATCAGCAGGGCCACGCCCACCGGCTCTCGCGTGACCACGGAAAGATAGCGTCCCGACTGTTCGTAGCTTTCGCCCGCATGTCCCGCGAGCAGGTCGGCGAAGAAGGTGAAATTCTCCGCCGTCCGCGCGACGTGCATCCCGCGCGACTGCGCAATGACGATCGAGGTCTCGAGCGTCTGGAGCCGGGCGAGTTCGTCGGCATGGTCGAGCACCAGCGCGCTGATCCGGCGCAGCGTCGCGGCGCGCTCGGTCACCGGCAGGGAGCGCCATGGGCCGCTCTCGAATGCGGTGCGCGCGGCGGTGACAAGCGCATCGGCCTGATCGGGCAGGGTGTGGGGTACGAAAGCGAACGGCTCCTCGCTCGCCGCATGGACCAGCGTCTGGCCTTCTTCCGTCCCGGGCTCGCCGCGGGCGGGCGCGGGCAGGACAAGGTCGGCGGCCGCGTGCGGCCGGGTGAAGGCGGTCGGCACCGCAGGCTTGCTCATCTCGTTCATGGGCGCAATCCTTGCCGCTGCGGGGCGGCGGAGCAGCCATGCCCACACCGCCTGTTCGCGCAGTGGATAGCACGGCCGAGGCGATTTGGGAAAAGCTGCGCCTCCCTTCTTGTGCGCGGGGCCTTTCGCGCCTCTCGCGGGAGACCATGACCACGGCAAAGGGACTGACGCCATGAGTGATATCGACCGGCTCAAGCAGGATCTGCGCGCGGCGATCGACGCGTGCAAGCCCGACGGGACTTACGACGATACGACCTTCGATCGCATCCACGCGCTGATTGGCGAGCTCGTGCCGCACACCCCGGTTCCGCGGCCGCTCGACCGGCAGGATTTCGTCGCTTCGCCCTGGGGCTCGCATTTTGCCCAGTTCGGCCCGCGCCACACGGCGGGAAAGCCCATTCGGCACGTCTCCTCGCTCAAGCTGCAGAGCTTCAATGCCTTTGGCGACATTCCGATCAAGGTACACGAGATCGACCAGGAGATCCGGGTAGAGGGGCACCACTACAACAACGTCACCGAGATCACGACGCCCGACGGGGCGCATGCGGCACGCCTCGTGGTCTGGGGCCGCTACGACATCCCGGAGGAGGACAAGCCGCAGCGCTATGCGGTCGAATTCTACGCGGTCGAGATCGTGCCGCCCCCGGGGGTGAGCGAGGCGGAGGTGCGCGAGGCATTCGGGCTCGAACCGGAAAGCGCACTGCGCCGTGAGCTCAAGCCGCCCAAGCTCCATTCCGACGTCGTCTATTGCGACGAGGACATGCGCATCAATTTCGGCAGCATGGGCGGGGTCTATGTGATGAATCGCAAGCCCGGCCCGGGCAAGTCGGTCGATTTTACATGAGCGAGGCGGCAGCGCCTGCCGCGAAGGCTGGGCGAGCCAAGGCGGGGAACCGGACCGATCCTGTCGGACTCTTCGACCAGATCACCTGGGCATCGGGGTCCTTCGCCACGGGCGCGCTGTTCAACGCGATGGCGCTGTTCGCGCTGTTCGTGATGACGAGCTTCCTCGGCATTTCCCCGGCGCTGGCGGGGACGATCATCCTCGTCGCGCGGATCTATGACGGGATCATCGACCCGCTGATCGGCGCGCTCAGCGACCGCACCCGCCATCGCTGGGGACCGCGGCGGATCTACCTGCTCATCGGCGCGATCGCGCTGGGGGCGAGTTTCGCGTTGTTCTTCAACCTCTCGGCCCTCGGCCTGCAGGGCAGCGCGGCCGCTTTCGCCGCTACGGCGCTGCTGCTGCTCTATTCAACTGCCTATTCGATTTTCACCATCCCCTATCTCGCCATGCCGCCCGACATCGCGCCGGGTTACGATGCGCGCACCCGGCTGATGAGCTTCAGGGTCTTCTTCCTGCTCGCGGGCGTCACGGCGGGTTCGGCCGGGGCTCCGGCGCTGGTCGAGGCAATCGGCACGCCCGAACAGGGTTATCGCGCGATGGGCACCGCGCTTGGGCTGGCTGCGGCGGGGTTGTGCCTGATCGTTTTTCTCGGCGCGGCCCGGCTGCCGACCCCAGAACGCCCGGCACCGCCTGGCGGGCTCGATGCGCGGGCCCTGCTTGTGAGCCCTTTCACCGACACGGGGCGCGTATTCGCCAACGCGCCCTTCCGCCTGCTCACCCTCGTCAAGCTGTGCCAGCTTGCCGTGCTCTCCACCGTACTCGCCTGCACGCCCTATTTCTTCGGCCTCGTCCTCGGTCTCGGCACGGCGCGGATCGGGGCCTATTTCGGCCTCTTCAGCATCGCCGGGATTATCAGCGTGCCGCTGTGGCGCTGGGTTATCGCCCGTTTCGGGAAGCGCGAGACTTATCTGGTGCTGCTCGTCCTTTACGGCGCGGGGCTTGCCTCGTGGTTCGCCTGGGTCCCGGGCGAGCCGGAATGGCTGCTCCATGCCCGGGCGGTCCTGATCGGTGCGTTCTCCACCGGTACGCTTTTGTGCGCTCTCGCCATGTTGCCCGACACGATGGAATACGACCGTCTCGCATCGGGCGAGGGACGCGAGGGGGTGATGAGCGGGGTCTTCACCTTCGTCGAGAATGTGGCGGGAGCGCTCGGTCCGTTCATCGTCGGGCTGCTGCTCGAGGGCGGGGGGCTGGTGACCGGGCAGGGCCCCGACGCGGTCCAGCCGCCTGCCGTGCTCGCGGCGGTGCAATGGGGCGTTTCGCTTGTGCCGGCAGTTTTCTGCTTCGCCGCGCTGCCCCTGCTGTGGCGCTACCGGCTCGATCAGGGCATGCTCGATGCCATGCGCGAACCGGCTGGGGCGCAAGGCTGAAAAAGAGGGCGGATGGTCGGGGAGACTGGATTCGAACCAGCGACCCTCTGCTCCCAAAGCAGATGCGCTACCAGGCTGCGCTACTCCCCGATTCCGCCCTCGCACTGGAGGGGCTGCGTCCCGCCGCCGCGCCCGGTGGGCCCGGCAGGATTCGAACCCGCGACCTAGCCGTTATGAGCGGCCAGCTCTAACCGCTGAGCTACAGGCCCATTCCGATGCCGGCGACAGAACCGCTCCGCCCTAGCTTGGCGGGCTGCGTGAAACAAGCGGATTGGGCTTGTCAGCCGCGCGCGGCGGCGATCACGTCGGCGACACTGGCCGAGCGTACGCCCGCCGCATGGCAATGCGCATAGACCGCCCTCAGCCAATCGTGAATCGCGGCGACCTCGGCTTCGGACTGGACATAGGGGGTATGGCCGGGGACGAGGCTCGGACTGTGGAAAGAAAGGACCAGCAAAGGCAGGTCCGCTTCCAGGGCCGCATCTATCCCGCGCAACGCTTCGGCCACGCCGACGCCTTCGGGAGTGAGCGGGATCCGCTCGGTCAGACGGGTGCGCGCGAGCAGACCGGCGGCGCGCGGGATATGCGCGGCCAGACGCTGAAGGCGAGGGCCGAACCGGGCGAGCGCACCGGCATGAACGCTCGTCACCGGGAGTTCGAGCAGGCCGCGCTCCGCATCCAGCCACCACGGATGGGCGGGGTGGTTGCGATAGTCCGGCCCGCCATCGGTGCGGTAATCGAACAGCGGGCGCATCGAGCTATCGAGGGCAATGCCGTGCGTTTTCAGCAGCTGTGCGGTGTGCGGCCCGAAGCCGTAGCGCCCAGCGCGATAGATCGCCGGAGCTACCCCGAAAGCGTCCTCGATCCGCAACTTCAATCGGGCGAACTTTTCCGCCTCGAGCGCGGGTGGCAAGTTGCCGGCATAGGAATTGCGCGCATTCACCGCCTCCGCGAAGGGCGGGTTGACCCAGGGGTGGAGGTGGATGCCGATATCCGCCCGGCCGTCCCGCGCCGCCGCGCCGAGCACGTCGACGGCAACGGGATCGTGCGCAATCGGCCAGTCCACCAGCCATACCGGATGCGCCCCTATTTCCTCGCACAGCGCCTGGAAGGCGGCGAAGCTTCGCGCGTGGCTCGTGCCGGTTGCTTGGCGCGAGAATGGCGCCGACCAGTCGAACTCCTCCTCGGTATCTATGGTCAGCAGCATTCGCCGCCCGAAGCCGGACGCGAATTGCGCGCGTTCGCCCGGTACGACCTGCGCGCAGGGCCGATGGGGCGCAGGCACCGAGAGGTTCTCTGCGGGCGTACCGGGGGTGGGAAGCGGGGCGTGATGCATGACGCACTGGTGTCTAGCAGGCTTGTCCTAAGAAAGGTTTTTGCTCGCGTCCCCGGCCGCGTCGGGCGAGCATGGCGCGCTCTCCTCCCCCGCTTCATCGGCGAGCAGTGGCAGGGTCAGCACGATCTCTTCCTCGCGCCGGACGAGATCGCCGCCTGCGGCGCGCGCCTCGGCCCGGGCCAGGCGCAGCGCGAAGCCTGCGCCGAACAATCCGGCATTGATCGCGCTGCCGACGGGGCGCGCCTCGGCAGAGAAGATATTCTCTTCGGAAAGCAGCTGCGCCGGGATTTCGCATGTCAGCCGCGCAATCCCGACTGGGCGCTGTTCCCCGGCCCGCGCATCGTGGGCGAAAGCGGGAACGAGCGATGCGGCCAGCATCTCGCCCGCCGCGCAGCCTCCGCCCAGCGTGGCGAGCAGCCGCCAGATCAGCGCCTCGAGTTCGTCGGGGTCGAGAGTCACGAAAACCGGTCGATCGGCCGGAGGATCGAAGTCGATGCCCGACAGGCGAGGACCCAGGACCTGCGCCAACTGGTTCGCCGTGCGCGTGGCGATCGCGGCGAGGTCGGCGCGCCCACGGGCGATTTCCTGCGCGCTGCTTTCAAGCCGCGCCAGCCGGTCGAGCTCGCCGAATCCGGCGAGGATGCGAGCGGCGTCGGCAGCGATGGAGGCGGCGAGCGCCCGATATTCGTTGGGGGCCGGGCCAAAGAGCTGCTGCTGGATGACTTCGGCATAGCCCTGCACCGCAGTGACGGGCGTGCGCAGTTCGTGGAGCAGCTGGCGGATGCGATCGGCCTCGCGCGAGGCGGGCGAGCGGCGCTGCGGTATCTCGACCGGTCGGCGAAAACGTCCGATATAGCCTGCGAAAACGCCGTCATCGGTGAAGCGGGGGCGCGCATCGACCACCCATTCCCCGGCGATGGCGGGAGCGCCGGATAATTCGGTTGCGGCATGGGAGATCGGCTGGCGGCGGGCGAAGGCACGTTCGAGTGGGCTTGCCCCGCCCGCCGGACCCGCGCCGAGCAGAGCCTTGCGTCGCACCAGCCGCCCGCCGATGACCATCGGGGCGATTTCCGGTTCCGCCCACTCGATCCGGCCCGCGCTGTCCGCGGCGAAGCCGAAAGCCGCGACCTTTCGTTCGGCGGGGCGTTGTTCGTCCGGCAGGTCGAGCGGGAGGCTCGGGGCGGGATCGGTGTCATGCGGGGACGCTTCGCGTTTGCGGCGGAAGCGAGCGATGCGGTCGACCAATGCGGAAATCTCGCTGCGGCCGGAGTCCGTGTCCGATCCCTCGGGTATCGTGGTCGGCAGGGCCGTTCCATCCGGCTGTGGCTCCGGTGTCGCGCGCGGCGGTGGTTCCGGATTCTCCTTCTCGGTTGCCTTGACCGGTCGCGGCAGACCGCGATCGTGGATGCCCAGGCGTTCGAGCAGTGCTGTGACATCGAGCGGCAGGTCGCGCCGCAGCCGCAGGAAACCCCGCGCCCGGATTGGCAGGCGCGGGATCAGCGCGTGCCAGTCCTCCGGGGCAAGTTCGGCCTTGTTCAGGGCGGCGGAGGCGACCGCGGGTTCGAAATCGGCGAGATGTGCGGCCAGTTCGGCGCTGCGCAGCCGCCAGCCCGGCTCGCGGACGATCTGCGCACGCTCCTCGGCGGGAATGGTGTCGGCGAGCGCATCCATCCGCAGCCACGCCGCCGCGAGCAGGCTATCATCCCCCGTGTCATTGCCCGGGCGGCGGCGATTGCCGAGAATGTCGAGCAACTGCCTGAACTGCGTGCGCCTGCCCGCCTCGCTCGAGACGCGCTGGCGAAGCACGGTTGCAAGGCGGTCGTCGAAGAACATGTCACTCCAGGATAGCGCGGCCGACCGGGCCACGCCGGGAGGACATGGCTGCGGACGCAATTCGGGCGATGGGCCTTACCAGTAATGGGCCGTTGTCACAGGAGAGGCTGAACAGCGCGTTGCAAAGCGGGACAATTGCTGGCAGGGATAATAATATTAGTCGCGTGCGCCTTTGCGCCGCATGTTCTTACTCACTTTTGTTAATGCCGAATCGCGGCCGATGGGGAGCGGCCTTGAAAAGCGCACCGGGAGCACGAGCCTCATGGCCAATCTGGACGAAATCGACAAACGCCTGCTTGCCGAACTGCAGTCCGAGGGACGGGTGACGAATGTCGAACTCGCCCAGCGCGTCGGGCTGACCGCGCCGCCGTGCCTGCGCCGCGTGCGCGGGCTGGAGGAAGAGGGCGTGATTCGCGGCTACCACGCCGACCTCGACCCGTCGAAGCTGGGCTTTGCGATCACCGTCTTCGCCATGGTCAGCCTCAAGAGCCAGGCCGAAAGCGCCCTGCGCGAATTCGAGGAGCACATGCGAGAATTGCCCGAGGTTCGCGAATGCCACATGCTCAACGGCGAAATCGACTTCATCCTCAAGATCGTCAGCCAAGACCTGCAAAGCTTCCAGGAATTCCTCACCGGCAAGCTCACACCTGCGCCGAACGTCGAAAGCGTGAAGACCTCGCTGACGATCCGCACGTCGAAGCACGAGCCGGGCGTCCCGCTCTGAGTCCTTGCCCCGGAACGATCCCCCGGCTCATGAGAGCCGGGTGAAGATCGGCCATCCGACCGTCAGTGCAGCTTGAGCTTCGGCCGCACGATCCGGTTGACCCGTCCGATCAGCATCAGGAACGTGCCCTTCAGCCAGCCGTGAATGCCGAGCAGGTGCAGGCGGTAGAGCGAGGTGTAGATTAGCCGCGCAAGCCTCCCTTCCACCGCGAGGCTCCCGCCAACGAGATTGCCCATCAGGCTGCCCACCGTGGAAAAACGCGAAAGCGAGATCAGCGAGCCCTTGTCCTGATAGACGAATGCCTTGAGCGGCTTGCCCTTGAGCATTCGAACAATGTTGTCGAACACGACATTCGCCATCTGGTGCGCTGCCTGCGCGCGCGGAGGGATCGGGATGGTCGTGCCTTCGGGCGTGAAAGAAGCGCAATCGCCCAGTGCGAAGATCGTGTCGTCGGTTACGGTCTGGAGCGTATCCTTCACCAGGATCTGGTTGCGCGGTGTCGTCTCCAGCCCGAGGGTTCCGAGAAACGGTGCGCCCTTCACGCCTGCCGCCCAGACCATGAGGTCGGCCTCGATCACGCTGCCGTCCTTAGTTTCCAGCTCGCGCGGTCTTGCTTCGACCACCTGTGTGTTTTCGCGCACCGCGACACCGAGCCGCTCGAGTTCGTGGCGGGCCGCCTTGGACAGACGTTCGGGCAGGGCCGGCAGGATGCGCGGTCCGGCCTCGAGCAGGGTCACGTCGAGCCGGCTCTCGTCGAACACTTCGAGCCCGTAATGGCGCAGGGCGGCCGCGGCGTTGTAGAGTTCAGCGGCAAGCTCGACCCCCGTTGCGCCCGCGCCTACGATGGCAATCCTGACCTGTGCGTCGGCATCGGGGTTCGCCATCATCGCGCGGCTGACACGCAGGCAGTGATTGAGCAGCTTGGTGCGGAAGCGGTCCGCCTGTTCACGGCTGTCGAGATAGATGCAGTGATCCTTCACCCCGGGCACGCCGAAATCGTTCGAGATCGAGCCGACCGCGATGGCGAGGATATCGTAGCGGATCGAATGGCCCGCGATCAGCTCGCTGCCGTCCTCGTCATGGACGGGGGCGAGATGGATGCGCTTGTTCGCGCGGTCGATCCCTTCGAGGCTGCCCTGAAAGAAGCGATAGCCCCAGCGATAGCAATGCCCGCGATAGCCGACCTCGTCGAGATTGGCATCGAGCGAACCGGCCGCGACTTCGTGCAGGAGGGGCTTCCAGATATGGGTGCGATTCTGGTCGACGAGGATGATGTCGTGATGCTTGCGCCCGAATTTCGCGCCCAGTCGGCGAACGAGTTCAAGCCCGCCCGCGCCGCCTCCGACGACGACAATTTGGGTCTTGCGGCTGCGAGCATTGACCGGGCCGCTCGGGACAGGGCCTCGCGCAACAATGGCGGTATCGTCGCCGTCCGTCGGATCGTTCGGCGCAGGCCGTCCCGGAGCTTCTTCCAGCATGTCGTGTGTCACCATTGCTCCTGTGCCGGTTCGGCGTGAACGTACCCAAAAATGATAGGGTTTCGTCCGGCATTACAGCAAAAAGGCCGCGCGCGAAACGGGCGCCGCCTGATGAGAATGGCGGATCGGCTAAAGACGCGCGCCTTATCCCTCGCGCGTCTTGAGCCATTCCTCCAGCCATTTGATCGAATAATCGCCGTTCAGCACGTCCGGCTGGCGCAGCAATTCCTGGTGCAGCGGGATATTGGTCTTGACCCCCTCGACCACCATTTCCTCCAGCGCGCGGCGCAGGCGCATGATGCATCCTTCGCGGGTGCGGCCATAGACAATCAGCTTGGCGATCATGGAATCGTAGTAGGGCGGGATGCGGTATCCGGCATAAAGGCCCGAATCGACCCGCACATGCATGCCGCCGGCGGCGTGATAATAAGTCACCTCGCCGGGCGAGGGTGAGAAGGTGAAGGGGTCCTCGGCATTGATCCGGCATTCGATCGCGTGGCCCTTGAACTCGAGTTCGTCCTGCGCGACCGAAAGCGGCTTGCCGGCCGCGATGCGGATCTGTTCGCGCACGAGATCGACCCCGGTAATCGCCTCGGTCACAGGGTGTTCGACTTGCAGGCGCGTGTTCATCTCGATGAAGTAGAACTCGCCGTCTTCCCAAAGGAATTCGATCGTGCCCGCCCCGCGATAGCCCATGTCGCGCATCGCCTTGGCGCAGACCTCGCCCATACGCATTCGATCTTCGTGGGAGATGACGGGCGAGGGTGCTTCCTCGAGCACTTTCTGGTGGCGCCGCTGGAGCGAACAGTCGCGCTCGCCCAGATGGATCGCATTGCCGTTGCCGTCGCCGAAGACCTGGAATTCGATGTGGCGCGGATTGCCGAGATATTTCTCGATATAGACGGTGGCATCGCCGAAAGCCGATTTCGCCTCGTTCCCGGCCTGCTGCATGAGGGTTTCGAGCGTCTCCTCGCTCTCGCACACTTTCATCCCGCGCCCGCCGCCGCCGCTCGCCGCCTTGATGATGACGGGATAGCCGATTTCGGCGGCGATTGTCTTGGCCTCGGCAGGGTCCGACACCGCGCCGTCGGAGCCGGGGACAAGCGGCAGGCCGAGCTCTCCGGCGGTCTTCTTCGCCTGAACCTTGTCGCCCATTGTGCGGATATGTTCCGGCTTGGGGCCGATCCATGCGATGTCGTGCGCTTCGACGATCTCTGCGAACTTGGCGTTCTCCGAAAGGAACCCATAGCCCGGATGGATCGCATCGCATCCGGCGACTTCGGCCGCCGAGATGATGTTGGCGTGGTTGAGATAGCTGTCGGTCGCGGGCGGCGGGCCGATGCACACCGCGTGGTCGGCGAGCCGGACATGCATTGCGTCGGCATCGGCAGTCGAATGAACCGCGACCGTCTCGATGCCCATCTCATGGGCGGCGCGGTGGATACGCAGCGCGATTTCGCCGCGATTGGCGATCAATATGCGGGAAATGCCCATCGCGCTCTACGCGATCACGACCAGCGGCTGGCCGAATTCGACCGGCTGGGCGTTCTCGACCAGAACCGCCTTGACCGTGCCGGAGCGGTCCGCGTGGATCGGATTCATCACCTTCATCGCCTCGACGATCAGCAGCGTATCGCCTTCGGCGACCTTGTCGCCGGGCTTCACGAAATTCGCCGCTCCGGGCTCGGGCGCAAGATAGGCCGTGCCGACCATCGGCGAGGCGACCGCATCGGCGGTGTCTGCGGGCGCGTCGGCCTGCGGGGCGGGTGCCGCCGGGACGGACACGGGAGCAGCGGGAGCGGCGGCGGGAACGGATGCCGCGACCGGCGCGGCGCTGCGCGCGACGCGGATTTTGCGGTCGTCGTCTTCGACCTCGATCTCGGTCAGGCCGGTCTCACCGAGCAATTCGGCCAGTTCGCGGACGAGAGCTGTGTCGATGTTCATCCCGGATTTCGCTCCGGAACGCGGCTTGTCGTTAGCCATGGATGCCCCTTGAATGATTTCGACGGTGACTATTGCCGCAAATTGCGGCTGGCAAGTGGCAAAGGTGCGCGGCGTGCAAGGGTGCGCGGGTTTCGGCCAGGCAGGTCTGCTAGACCTGACCGGCGGCCACCGCTTCCAATGCCATTCGATAGCTATCCGCGCCGTGCCCCTCGAAGGTAAGTGCGGCGGCCATGCCGATATAGGATGTGTGGCGGAAGTTCTCACGCGTCTTGGGATCGGAAAGATGGACCTCGACCACCGGGGTGCGGATCGCTCTGATCGCGTCGAGCAGCGCGATCGAGGTATGGGTATATGCTCCCGCATTGAGCAACACGGCCCGCACCCCTTTGGCCTGCGCCTCGTGCAGCCAGTCGACCAGCATTCCCTCGTGATTGGTCTGGCGCATGTCGATCTCCAGATCCAGCTCGCGCGCCCTGTCCTCAAGCATGCCCGCGATCTCGTCGAGCGTCACCGAGCCGTAGATCTCCGGCTCGCGCAGGCCGAGCAGGTTGAGATTGGGACCGTTGAGGATGAGGACGCTCTTGCTCATGCGCCGCTGTTACCCTGACGGGCCGGGGCTGGAAAGGGACAGGACAGGGAACCCGGTGCCGGTCTCGCCGATTGGGAAGGGTAATCCGATGACGAAAGCAGGAACCCTCGACCCCCCCGGCGACGGCCGTTCACCGATCCATGCGACGCCGGTCACAGGGCGCGGGCCGATCCTCGTCGAGGGCGAGACCTGCTGGCGCAAGGTCGGCGCGAACCGCGTCTCCTTCATCGTCGACGCTGCGGGATATTTCGCCGCCGCCAAGCAGGCGATCCTTGAGGCGGAAAGCTGCGTCTATCTGATCGGCTGGGAATTCGATCTCGACATCCGACTGCGACCAGATCTCGACGATCCGCGCATTCCCGACCGGCTGCGGCAATTCCTCGAATATGCGGTCGAGCAGCGACCCGACCTCGAAATCTTCATCCTGCAGTGGGGCGGAGCGATGCTGTTCAACATCGCGCGCCAGCTGGGCAGCTGGCTCTCGCTCAAGGCGAGTGCCAATTCGCGGATCCATTTCCGGCTCGATAGCGAACACCCTGCCGGAGCCTGCCATCACCAGAAGATCGTCGTCATCGACGACCGGCTGGCCTTTTGCGGCGGGATCGACATGACATCCGGCCGCTGGGACACGTGCGATCATTCCGCCCAGGACGCGCGCCGAGGCGATACGGGCGAGGAGCCCATGCCCTGGCACGACATGACGCTGGCGATCGACGGAGAAGCGGCCCTCGCGCTGGGGGAGCTCGCCCGCCGGCGCTGGAAGATTGCAACGGGGCATGACCTGCCCGTGCCGGAGCACGTCGGAGGTATCTGGCCCGAATCGCTCGAGACTGATCTGAGCGATGCAACTGCGGGGATCGCGCTAAGCAGCCCGGAATATGGCGGCGAGCCGGCTATCGACCAGATCGAGAAGCTTTGGTGCCGCGCGATCGCATCCGCAAAGCGATGCATTTATATCGAAAACCAGTTCCTGTCCTCGGGTCTTATCGGCGAGGCGCTCAAGAAGAGGCTCGAGGAGCCGGATGGCCCCGAAATCGTCATATTGCTGCCCCGGACAGCCGAGACCTGGCTCGAGAGCGAAGCTATGGACACGCGCCGCACGCTGATCGTCGAAGACCTGCGCCGGGCGGACCGCGACGGGCGGCTTGGTATATAT
Organism: Erythrobacter sp.; assembly: GCF_040217515.1. Taxonomy (GTDB): domain Bacteria; phylum Pseudomonadota; class Alphaproteobacteria; order Sphingomonadales; family Sphingomonadaceae; genus Erythrobacter. The sequence goes on along the minus strand of NZ_JAVJPT010000004.1, from coordinate 108,369 downwards.
CATCCGGCCAATCGCGAGGGCCGCGCGATCTATGTCCATGCCAAGCTACTGGTGATCGACGATGAATTCGTCCGTGTCGGTTCCTCGAACATGGCGAGCCGTTCCTTCGCCTGCGACAGCGAATGCGACCTCGCCTTCGAGGCGGCGGACCAACCAGGCCTGCGCGCTGTCCTCGCCGCGCTGCGCACGCGCCTGCTGGCCGAGCATCTCGATGTCCCTGAACGCGAATTCGAGGCGGAGGTCGAGCGAAGCGCCGGGCGACTGGTCCCGGCGATCGAGGCGCTGCGCCGGGACGAGGGTCGCTCGCTTCGTGTGCTGGCGACAGCCACGCTCGGTGAGGCCGAGATTGCGCTTGCCCGCAGCCGCCTATTTGATCCCGAGGATGCGCTTGGCCCGACCCAGCGGATTGCCGATTTCGCCAAGCGGCTGGTCAGACGCAAACGAGTGACCGTAACGGCGGGCGCATTGGCCCTGGGCGCTCTCGCTTACGTGCTGGGGCGCAGGTGAGACCCGCGCCTAGCGGTCGACGCCCTTGATCTTGCCCCATTGCCGCGCCGCCGTGTAGCCGAGATAACCAGTGCCGAAGAGCGCATAGAGCGGTTCGGGTAGCCCGGTGAGATAGTCGTTCATGCCCGCGGCGATGTCGCGCGCAGCGGCGGGGTTGAACGCGCTCAGCACGCCCATCGGAAGGGCGGTGAGGAGCAGGATATACATGACGTAGAGAAAGCTCGGCCGCGCGCGGCTGGTCCACGGATCGGGCGAATTGGCCTCGGCCACGATCGCTTGCAAGCGGGCCTCGATCAGCTGCATTTCCTGCGAGCCCTCCAGCCGGAGCAGTTCGAGCTTTGCCCGGGCGCGGGCTTCCTTGTCTGGGATGATCTTGTCGATGATCGAACTGATCGGTCCGATGAGGGTTTCGATTAGGCCCATGCGACGCACTCCTCATTGGTTGTCGAGTCGCGCAGTCCGTAACCCATATGGATAAAGTAGGAAAGATTTCCAACCGCTCAGCAATTGTCCGCCTCCGCCAGCAGGCGCTGGGCCAGCGCGAGATGCGGTCGATCGAGCATCGCGCCGCCGAGCGCTACCGTTCCCGCTCCCGGATTGTCCGCGAAAGCCTGCACGATTGCCCGGGCGTGGGCGATCTCGTCAGCTCCGGGCGTGAAGGCCGCATTGATCGGACCGACCTGCGCCGGGTGGATCGCCAGCATCCCCCGAAAACCCTGCGCGCGCACGGCCATGGCGCGGCGCTCTAGCGCCTCGGTGTCTTTGAATTCGGGCTGGACCGTCTCGATCGGCGCGACACCGGCCGCGACCGCGCCCAAGAGGCAAAGACTGCGCGCCATTTCGTAGGTGTGCGCATAGGCCCCGTCATCCCCCCGCTGTTCACGCGCGCCCAGTTCACTGGAAAGGTCTTCCGCCCCCCAGCTCATCGCGACAAGTCTTTCGCGCCCGGGATAGTCGCCCGCATAATCGCCGGTGCGGAACATCGCCGCCGCCGTTTCGGTGACAAGTGCGGCGATCCGCGTTGCACCCGGCTCGACCCCGTTCGCCGCTTCGAGCGCTGTCAGGTAGTGATGGAGCTCGGTAACGTGATGCGCGCCTTCCGCTTTCGGCAGGAAGACCCCGCCGGGCCGTGCCGGCATTATTGCGGCGAGGTCCCTGACCGCGTCAGACCCTGAAAGCGGATTGATCCGCACCCAAACGCGGGTGCGCTGCTCTGCCGCGCGGAGCGCTTCGCCGACCGCCAGGCGCGCCGCTGGCTTGTTGTCGGGAGTTACGGAATCCTCGAGGTCGAGCAGCGCGATGTCCGCCTCACTCGCGATCGCCTTCGCCATCTTCTTCGCACTGTCGCCCGGCGCGAACAGCCAACTGCGCATCCTGCGCGGGGTTTGCTTCTTATCGGCCATGGCTGTCGTCCTCTTCATGCGGCCCGGTTAGGCCGACGCCCGCACCCGCGCAAGCGCGCGTCAGAAGGAGCCTTCGACCTCAAACGTGAAAATCATCCCGAACCGGCGCTCGCGCGCCTCGGAGAAGGCGATCAGGCCGGCGGAGCGATCGGCGAAGACGGTGCGCTCGAACCGGTTCTTCCGATCAATGAGATTTGCCATATTGGCACGCAGCGTCAGGCCACCCACATCCTTGTTCTCGATAAAGGCGGAGACAAAACCGAAACTCTCCGTTCGGAGCGCCACCTCGTCGAGACGCACGACAGGCGCATTGTCCTCCCAGTTGGCCGAACCGCCCAGCGCCCACACGCCGCCCGCGAAATCGTGACGGATATCGGTACTGATATCGACGATGTCGTTGCCGCTGAGCTCGCGCGGCGTGCCGAGCAGCGGATCGCGCACCGATGAGCCGAGGAAGGAGAAGCCGACGTCAAGCCGTGTGCCTCGCCAGCCGAGCGGCTCGGACAGAAGGGTCAGGTCGCCGTCCACGCCGTAACGCTCGGCCGAGGCGAGATTGCCGGGCGCCTGCCCGCCGCCCCCCAGCGGGATCTGGTCGACGATATCCGAAATGTCCTCGTAGAAGGGACGCAGGTTGAGCGAACCGAGCGCGCCGAGCCCGAGATTCGCCTCCATTTCCACCACCCAGCTTTGCGGGGGGACGAGATTGGCATTGCTGGCGTTTTCGCGGTCCTGGTCGAGATCGACAGTGGCGATGAAATCGAAGAAACTGAGCTGGCCAACGGCGCGCTCGATCCGCCCGGAAAGGTTCAGCCCCGGCGCGGCCTTCCAGTCCAGCGCGACGAAACCCTTCGGCCGATAAAAGCTTCGGGTCAGGCCGAACGGCCCGCTCTGGCGAAGCTGCGAATATTCCGCCCCGCCTGAAGCTTGGAATTGCAGGCCGCGAGCAAGCGAGCGGCTATAGGTAAGGCCGAGATCGGCGCGGTCTTCCTCGACTCTCGCATTGGCCCCCGGCAGCGGCACGGGGGCGAGGTCGCCGTCCTCGTCGCGCACTTCCAGCGCGGACTGGATCGCAAGCGAATTGCGCACGCCCTCTGCCGCCAGCAGCAGGTCGCCGCCCAATGCGGGGAAGGCATATTCGGCCCGGGCGATCGTTTCGCCTTCGTCGGCATTGCGTGTGAAGACGCTTTCCTCCGGGGGCGCGCCATCAGTGAATTCGGTTCGCTGGATCGAAAAGGTCGGGCTGTTCTCGTAGCGGTGATAGCCGATCAGTTTCAGTCGCCCGGCCCCGAGGCGGAACTGGTAATCCGCGCCGACCTCGAAATTGAATTCATCCTCGCCGCTTTCGAAGAACCGCGTGCGATCGATCGGGGAAATCGCACCGGACCTTTCGGAAATCTCCGTTTCGCGCCGGATGAAGCCGTTCACCTCGCCGGACAGGTTGAGCACGTTGCCATTCGCCGCAACGCGCGAATAGGACCCCGACAGGCCGAAGCGATCGAAATTCTCGTTGCGGACCTCGTCGCGGCGGTCGATCAGGGCGCCCGCGCCGTCGAAGACCAGCTCGGGCCCCTCGTCTCCAAGGCGGTTGGAATTGTTGGCAAGCGACAGAGTCCAGTCGTCTTTCGCCCCGCCACCCGCGATCGCGATCGAACCATCGAGCAGCCGTGCGGGCGTTCCGAAACTGCGGAATTGCGGAGAATAGCGAAACTGGCCCGAGATCCCGCCCGAGGCCTTCGTCACCACATTGAGCACCTGTCCGGTGAGCCCGCCGATGTCGAGGCTCGCCCCGTCGACCAGTTCGAGCCTGACCACTTCCTCGGTCGGAATCCGCGAAAGCGCATCCACGGGGCCGTTCGATTTGCCCGAAATGCGCCGTCCATTGACGAGCACATTGGTGTCGGCCGCGCCCAGCCCGCGTGCGCCGCCGCCTTCGCGGATCGAAAAGCCGGGCACCTGCCGCGCCATGTCGAGCGCGCTGCGCGGGGCGAAGCGGGCGAAATCGTCGGGGCTGAAGGTGCGCCGTGTTCGTGGGTATCCCGGCTGCGTGGCGCTCTGCTCTCCGGCAGCGACCGGTTCGACCGGTTCGTTTGCAACGGCGCTCGCTTCCTGCCCGGACGCCGGTTCCTGCGCACAAGCCGGGCCGAATGGCGCGAGCAGGGCAGTCGCGAGCGGGAAGGCGAGAGAGGAAGAGGGTCTGGGCAACATATTGAACAAGGGCATGAAATCCGCTTGCGCGGGGCGGCAACGGGCAAAAAGCGGCAATCGACGAATACTCCATGCCATTGGACGACCGGATTCCTCCCTGCCGCCGCAAAAGCGGGCGTCCGAGCCTCGTGTCAAGCCTGTCGCGTTAGGTAAGGCGCGGCGGGTTTTCGAGGCGAGAGAGGACGAAGAAAGAGTCGGTAAAGGGTGTCTTATCGGGGGTGCTCGCCCGTGCGTCGGCGCTTGGCCTTGCGGCTCGTGGGGACGAACAGGAGGCTGCAGAACCGACGAAACGGGCGACGGCGCAGAAGCCGTCGCATTCGGCGAGTTTCCGGACAGACCCTGTTCTATCGATGCCCACCTGCTTACCGACAATTCCATCGACGCGTTCGGCTTCGCCGGCGGCGAGTAGGTGTTCGCGATCACCGGGGCGGAGGCGCGGCGTCCGAGGCCGTTCGGTTTCCTCGTCATCGCCGATCATCGCGACGGACTGGCGGGACCCTGCTTCTTGAGCCCGCCGTAGCCGAGGCCCTCGGTGATCCGGAAGAAGCGCGCGTGCGCAACCGGGCTATCTGGAAAACCACCCTTCGCGTACCGCCTGAACGAGCCGGGCGGCTTCACCGCGCTCGCCGGATTCGAATGGACCCAGATACGAGGCGGCAACAATCACGACCGGGTCGTCCGGCCCGTATCCAATCGTTTCGTTGAACATAAGCAATGCTCCGCGCCCAGCGGAAAGGCAAACGATCATACGTTCCAGCTACCGGTGCGCCCCCTTCTCACGGAAAGATGGGCCGCCTTATGCAATCGTTCAAAGACAGCATCGCAGACTTCAGCCTTTCGACAAGGATTGCCGGACTAGTGGTGCTCTCGCTAGCCATTCTGGCTCTGGTAAGCATCGGCGTGATGACATTCGCCCTGACGTCCGAAGCCGAACGGCTTGCGCAGGAACGCCAGGAAGCGAACATGCGGGTCGCGTGGAACGTGCTCGGCCAGTATGGCGATGGCTTCGTCGAACGCGGCGGAAAGCTCTATATCGGTGAGCGGCCTCTCGACGGTTTCTACCAGCCGGTCGATCGGGTGCGAGAGCTGGTCGGCGGATCGGCGACGGTCTTTCACCGGGACCTTCGCATCACCACCAATGTCCAGAAGGCCGATGGCTCGCGCGCGGTCGGAACCCGGCTCACCAGTCCCGAAGTGCGCGATGCCGTGCTGGTCCGGGGCATCCCCTTCCGCGGAGAGGCCGACATTCTCGGCGTGCCGCATTTCACCGCTTACGACCCGATCAAGAATGCGCAGGGCGAGGTGATCGGTGTGCTTTATTCGGGCATTCCCAAGGCCGAATTCCTTTCCGGCGTCAATGCGACTGCATGGATGTTCGCGCTTGTATTCGCCGCCGCGACCCTGATCATCGGCTGCGTCATCCTCGTCGTGCTGCGCCGCAGTTTCGCACCATTGGCCCGACTGTGCGGCCTGATGGACCGGCTGCGCAGGGGTGAGCACGGTTTCACCGTCGATTTCACGAACCGCAAGGACGAGATCGGCACGATCGCCTCGTCGATCGAAGCCTTTCGGGATACCGCGATCGCCAAACAGCGCGACGAGGACGCCCAGCGTGACGTGGTCGCCACCATCGGCGAACGCCTCGGTCGCCTCGCCGAGGGAGATCTCACAGCGCGGATCGCAGAGCCGTTTCCCGAAGCGTATGAACCGATCCGGCGGGACTATAATCGTGCGCTCGAGGCGCTGGAGAAGGCCATGCTGGCCGTTGTCGGCGCCAGCAATGCGATCAATACCGGCGCGAACGAGATCCGGCAGGCTTCCGACGATCTTTCGCAGCGTACGGAACGCCAGGCGATGAACCTGTCGGAGACCGCAAACTCCATGGACCGCATCACGGAGATCGTCCGGGATTCGGCGGACAAGGCGGCCAATGCCAATGGCAAGGTCGACGCAACCCGCAGCGATGCCGAGCAATCGGCCGAGGTCGTGGGCCGCGTGATCGATGCGATGCGGGCGATTGAGCAGTCGTCTGGGGAGATTTCCGAGATCATCGCGGTGATCGACGGGATCGCCTTCCAGACCAACCTGCTCGCTCTCAATGCCGGGGTAGAGGCGGCGCGCGCGGGCGAGGCCGGCAAGGGCTTTGCCGTGGTTGCCTCCGAAGTCCGCGCGCTTGCGCAGCGCTCGGCCGAGGCGGCTGCCGACGTCAAGAGCCGCATCTCGGCATCTGCGCAGCAGGTCGAATCCGGCGTCCAGCTTGTTGGCGAAGCGAACGAGTCGCTCGAGCGGATCTTCCGCAGCGTCGAGGAGATCAGCGAGGTCATCGCCGGGATCGCCGATGCCGCCCAGAATCAGGCAGGTGGGCTGCAACAGGTCAACCAGTCGGTCACCGAGATGAATTCGGTCACGCAGCAGAATGCGGCGATGGTCGAACAGGCCACAGCCGCCGCACGCAGCCTCGCGGACGAGGCTGGAACGCTCTCGCGCGAAATGGCCCGTTTCACGCTCGCCGGATCCGATTCAGGAACTTTGGAGAATCCGCGTTGGGAAATGGGCGATCGCGCCATGCCGCTGCGTCGGGCCACCCAGGTCCCGCAGGCGCAAGGCTCCGCGGCAATCGCTCTCGCTGCGGACGATTGGTCCGATTTCTGACCCCTGGGCCCAGCGTCTGCCTTTGCCCCCCGTTTTCGAATGACGAGGACATTGCCATGCCCGCTTTAACCGTCCCGCATCGCCGGCTTGCCCTTTCGACCCGGACCGCAATGCCGCTTCGCGCCGCAGCTGCGCTGCTTGTCGGCGCACTCGCTCACCCCGCCATTGCGGGAGAGATAGAGGTCGAGCCGCTGATCGATGCCCGCCTCCAGCTCGAAACGCTCGACGTCGACAGCCTGCCGGAAACCTCCGAGGCGCTGACATTTCGGATTCGCACCGGTGCCGAAGCGACAAGCGGGCGCTGGACGGCGCGATTCGAAGGCCAGGCGAACATCGCGATCGTCGACAATTACACTGACGGTCTCGACGGGGTCACCGATCGCCCGATCATCGCCGATCCGGAGAATCTCGCCGTCTACCAGGCCTATCTCGGATACGAAGCGCCAGGCCTTGCCGCCAAGGTCGGGCGGCAGGAGATCAGCCTGGACGACGAACGCTTCATCGGCACTGCCCCGATCCGCCAGAACGCCCAGAATTTCGACGCGGTGCGCATGGTCTGGACGGGTCTGGAGGGGCTGCGAGTCGATGCCAGCTATGCCTGGTCGTTCCGTCCGTTCTGGGGCAGAGACGGCTTTGGCTCGCGCCCGGAATCGGTCGGGGGCGACAACCTCTTCATTAACGTCGCGGCCGAAACGGATATCGGTACGATTACGGGCTTCGCCTATATCGTGGATCTGGACAACGAAAACGCGCAGTCCTTCCGTCTCTCAAGCCAGACCTATGGCGTGCGTCTTGATGGAAAGCAGCAAGTCGCGGAAAACCTCGCGCTATCCTATTTGGCAAGTTTCGCGCGGCAATCGGACAGCGGACGCAATCCAAACGATTACACCGCCGATTTCCTGGTGGTCGAGGCGAATGCACATACCGGAAGATGGAAGCTCGGAACCGGGCTCGAAATCCTCGGTGCGGACGATGGCGTGGCCTTTGCATCGTTTCAGCGGCCCTTAAATACGGGGCTGAAATTCCTCGGTCTGGCGGGTCGATTTCTGCCCACGCCGCCCGACGGTTTGCGCGATTATTACGCGACGGCGGACTATGCACCGGGCCGTGTCGGCGCGCTTGACGAGGTGACGCTCAAGGCGGGGTTCCACCATTTTACCAGCGATCGCGATCTGCGCGTCTACGGTAACGAGATCGACTTGCTGGCAAGCGCCCGGATCGCCGGAACGGACCTGGCGCTGCGTTATGCCGATTACCGCAGCAGCGGATTCTCGGCCGACACGCAGCGCTTCATGGTCCAACTGGCCTGGGTCTACTGATCAGGCTGGCACGCCTCGAGCGAGCGAATTCGATCACTCAACCGAACGGGCGAACGAATGCTTGCCCCTCTCGGCCAAGCTCCAATCGCTCGCCGACCTAAAGATTTCGATTGAAAGAGCCGAGCTCCGCTAGTCGGCTGAGTGCCGGGGGATGCTCCACTGGTCGGGACGACTGGATTCGAACCAGCGACCCCCACACCCCCAGTGTGATGCGCTACCAGACTGCGCTACGTCCCGGATCCAGTGGAGGCGCGCGCTATAGGGCGGGCGTTTGCGGCTGGCAAGACGATTTGCCCGCTCCTGCGCATGAAGGACCGACCGAAAGGCAGGGAACGCCAATTGCCGGGCGCTTGCATTGCTGCTAACCGCGCCCACTTATGAGGACGGCGAGCCGCGGCCGAAGCCAGACGGGCTCGCGGCTCGATGCCTCGAGCCGGGATCGATAGACACATTCTGACGGGTTCAGTGACCATGATTGACATTCTCGCTGCGGGCGCGGGGGCTGCCGAAGCCCCGCCGGCATGGATCAACCTCCTGCCGATCGTCGGCATGGTCCTGATCTTCTGGTTCCTCATCATTCGCCCGCAGATGAAGCGGCAGAAGGAACACCAGCAGAAGATCAGCGAATTGAAGAAGGGCGACCAGGTCGTTACCGCCGGAGGGCTCGTCGGCAAGATCACCAAGGTCGACGAAACCTATGCCGATATCGAACTCGCCCAGGGCGTGCGGGTGAAAGCGGTCAAGTCCACGATCGGCGACGTCATCCCGCCCGGCGGCAGCGCCGCGAACGACTGATCCGGCAGGCGTTCCGCGCTTTTCCGATCGACCCCAGAACAAGAACCAAGCAAGGCAAGATCCAGCGGCAATGCTCGATTTCCCTCTCTGGAAGAAACTCATGCTGTGGGGGATCACCCTCGCAGCCGTGATCGCGGCCCTGCCGTCGCTCACCAATTCGGCCGGCATCGACTGGCCCGACGAACTGCCCGACCCGATGGTCAATCTCGGCCTCGACCTTGCGGGCGGTTCGCACCTCCTGCTGGAGGCCGAGGTCCGGGAGATTGGCGCGCAGCAGCTCGAGAACATGGAAGAAACCGTGCGGCGCGAAATGCGGGGCGCGACCCCTCGCATCCGCATCGGCGACATTTCGACACGGGACGGCCAGCTCTCTTTCATCTTGTCCGAAGCAGCCGATATCGACCGTGCGCGCGGCCTGCTCGAACCCTACATCATGGGCGACGGGCTGACCCGCGAATGGGATCTCGAAGTCGTTGACACACAGCGCATGGTGCTGACCCCGACAGAACAGGGGCTCGAGGCCCGCATCGACGATGCCATGGAAAGCGCGACCGAAGTCGTGCGCCGCCGGATCGACGATCTCGGCACGCGCGAGCCGACCATCATCCGCCAGGGCGACACGCGCATCGTCGTGCAGGTGCCGGGACTCGAGGACCCGGATGCCTTGAAGGATCTGCTCGGCCAGACCGCGCAGCTCGAATTCAAGCTGGTCGACAAGGACGCGCTGCCAAGCAACGTGCAGGCTGGGATCGCCCCCCCCGGCAGCCAGATCGTGCCCTATGCGCCTGGCACCGGATTCGAGGGCCAGTTCGAAGCGGTCGAGCGCCTCGGCGGCATCCGCGGCGACAGCCTGACCAATGCGCAGGCGGGGGTGGACCCGCAGACCAACGAGAATGTCGTCGATATCACTTTCGATGCGCAGGGCGGGGCGCGTTTCGCCAAGCTTTCGACCGAAAATGTCGGCGAGCGTTTCGCCATCATCCTCGACGGGGAGGTCATTTCAGCGCCCTATTTCCGTGAGCGTATCTTGGGCGGGAGGGCGCAGATTTCGGGCAGCTTTACCGCCGAAAGCGCCAACAATCTGGCGATCTCGCTGCGTTCGGGCGCGTTGCCGGTTCCGCTGACGGTGATCGAGGAGCGCACGGTCGGCCCGGACCTGGGCGCGGATTCGATCCGGCGCGGCATGATCGCCATGCTGATCGGAAGCCTCGCGGTCATCGCGCTGATGATGGCGACCTATGGCCGGTTCGGCGTCTATGCGACCATCGCGTTGGTTTTCAATGTCGCGATGCTGCTGGGCATCATGGCCGTGCTCAACACGACGCTTACCTTGCCCGGCATTGCGGGCTTCGTACTGACCGTGGGTGCGGCGGTCGATGCCAACGTGCTCATCAACGAGCGGATCCGCGAAGAGCGCAAGCGCGGGCGCAAGGTCGTGACGGCGGTCGAGACGGGCTACAAGGAAGCCAGCCGGGCGATTTATGATGCGAACATCACCAATTTCATCTCCGCCGTGCTGCTGGGCCTGTTCGGCTCGGGCCCCATCCGCGGATTCGCGGTCGTCCTGATTCTGGGCCTGTTCACGTCGGTTTTCACCGCCTTGCCGCTGACCCGGATGTGGGTCGCCGGATGGCTCCGCAAGACCCGCCCGGCCGATCTCAATATCTGAGCGAGGGACAAAAGCACCCATGAGACTCCTCAAACTCGTCCCCGCGGATACGAACATCAAGTTCCTGAAGCTGCGCGTGCCGTTCTTCTTCGCGAGCGTGCTACTGGTGGCGGCAAGCTGGGGGCTGGTTTTCTTCAACGGGCTCAATCTCGGTGTCGATTTCGCCGGGGGACAGGAAATTCAGGCGACCTTTACCGACAGCGCAGAAGCGCCGGTCCCCGAATTGCGCGAAAGTATCGGTGCGATCGAAGGCGTCGGCGATCCCGTCGTCCAGCGCTTCGGCGAGGCAAACCAGGTCTCGATCCGGGTCAAGCTCCCGCCCGAGGCCGAGGGCAATCCGGCCTTTGCCGACGAGCTGACGACACGCATTACCGGCGCGCTCGAGGCGGGATATGACGATATCCAGATCGACGCGGTGAATTCGGTGTCGGGCAAGGTTTCCGGCGAATTCCGGCAGGACGCGATCCTCGCGCTGCTCGCGGCGATGGTGGCGGTCGCGCTCTATATCTGGATCCGGTTCGAATGGCAGTTCGGGGCTGGCGCGCTGTTCGCGCTGTTCCATGACGTATCGCTCACGCTTGGCCTGTTCGCGCTGTTCCAGCTAGAGTTTTCGTTGCAGATCATCGCCGCGATCCTCGCCATCATCGGCTATTCGCTCAACGATACGATCGTCGTGTTCGATCGCATCCGTGAGAACCTCAAGAAATATCGCAAGATGCAGCTGCCCGAACTGCTCGACCTTTCGATCAACGAGACGCTGGCGCGCACCGTGATGACTTCGCTCACCCTGCTGGTCGCGCTTTTGCCGTTGCTCCTTTTCGGACCGGCGAGCCTGTTCGGCCTCGTCGCCGCTATCACGTTCGGCCTTTTTGTCGGGACCTATTCGAGCGTCTATCTCGCCGCGCCGATCCTCATCTGGCTGGGCGTGACCTCGAACAGCTTCGTGCCGCAGGAAAGCGAGGCCGACCGGCAGGAGAAGATCGCCCGCGGGGAAGCATGACGCTTCATTCTTGCTCGGCCACAAGCCGACCATAATGGTCCGCCAGCCGGGCCGCGTTTTCCTCCCAGCTGAAACGTTCGACAAGTTCCGCTACTGCCTGCCGAGGCGGGGGATCGTTGAGCACTGTATTGATTCCCGTGGCAACCGCACCGGGTTCGCGCTTGACGAGCCGTCCGGCAAGATCGCTCGTGATGAGTTCGCGTGCCCCGCCCACATCACAGGTCACCACCGGGGTCCCGCAGGCGAGTGCCTCGACCCACGCATTGGCAAGGCCTTCATTGGCGCTCGGCAGGACCATGACATCGGCGGCCGAGAGCAAGAGGGGAAGCACGTCGTGGTCCAGCAGGCCGACGAAATGCACCCTCTCGGCAAGACCGAGCGCGCGCGCCTGCCCTTTGAGCTGGGCTTCCTGCTCGCCGCGCCCGACAAGGACAAGGTGCGCACCTGGCACTTCGGTCAAGGCGTCGAGCGCGATATGCTGTCCCTTGCGCTCGATCAGCGCACCGACAGAGACGAGCAGAGGCGCGTTATCGGACATTAGGAAGCCCAGTTCCGCGCCCAGCTGCGCCCGCAACTGCGTGTGGGCGAGCGGACGGAAGCGGTCGCGGTCCAGTCCGGTATAATGAACCGTGATCTTTTCGCGTGTCATCCCCAGAATCGCCATTTCGCGCTTCAGGGCTTCGCTCACGGTCAGCAGACCGTCCGCCTGATGTGCCGCACGGAGCATCTGCTCGCGCGCATAATCGACATGGCCCCAAAAGGTAATGTCGCTGCCGCGTGCCTTGATCGAAAGTGGGAGTTCGAGCGAGTGCGCGATGCGTGCGGCGGCCGGTCCGTCGGGGAAGAAGAATTGCGCGTCGATCAGGTCAATCGGATGCTCCGCGTGGATCGCGCTGACCAGCGGCATGGCGCAGCGTGCGATCGCCGCCGCGTTGCGCCGGCCGCCGATCTTCGGGATCAGGGTGAATCGTGGGCGATGGACGGTGATGCCGCCTTCATCGGCCTGCTCCTCGATACCCGACAGCTGCCGGTAACGACCAAGCGCGATAGGTGGCAGGCCGATAGGGTTGATCACGGTCACCCGCCAGTCCCCGCGTCTTGCAAGGGATTCGAGCGAGCGCGCAACGAAGGTGCCGAAGCGCGGGGCAACCGGGTTCGGCCAGAGCGTGCTGATCGAGAGAACGTGCCTCATCACCGCGCACTCGCAAGCCGTAGCGCGGGGCTCACAGTTCGCGCACCAGCATCACCGCGAGACCGATCCAGGGCGGGTTGTCCACGATAAGCTGTTTCTGTCCCGCACCGGGCGGAAGCAGGCCGATTCGTGCACCCTGGCGGTCGATCAGGCGTCCGAACGCAAAACGCCCGCCCGCGCGCGGGACAAGGCAATCGCGGTTGATCGCCTGCCCGGATTCCTGCGGATCGATCCGCCGCAGCCAGAGCCGGTCGCCCGGACGATACTCGCCCATGCTCGCGGTGACCTCGAGCACTGCCAACGCGTTTCCGTTCGCGGCTGCAAGATCGGTCGGCAGTAATGCCTCGCGGGGGGCAGTCAGCGCTTCGGCTCCGTTGGCACCGAGTTCAGCGACGACGCTAGCCGCCGGGGCTTGTTCGGACCGAACGAGGCTTTCCGGGTCGACGCCCAGCGCCTTTGCAATGCGGTCCATCCACTTGAGCGAAAGGTTGCGCATGCCGGTCTCAAGTCGCCCGATCGTCTGCGCTGTGGTTGGCGGGTCGCAGGCCTGGGCGAGTTCGGCCAGCGTCAGCCCCTTGGCCTTCCGGATATCGCGGATACGGTTGATCATGAGTGGGCTCGCGCAATGCATATTTTACCAGATTGGTTTGGGACTTTCCTACAGCCCGCCCTCTTTGGCAAGTCTTCCCTTGGCCGGAAAAAGGGAGGACGGGCATGAAGCGAGAGCTGGTCGAACGCGAACTGACATCCGAAGGCCCCCGCCGAGCGGGCGATGCGCGGGGAAAGCGGCGCACGGTGACGGTGAACCTGCGCGAGTCGCCGCTCGCCTGGCTCCATTCGCGCGGCCATCTCGAAAATCGCCTGTTCGATGCTGGAGAGGCTTTGCGAAACGATTATGAGCGCGCCCAGTTGTCTGCGAATGTGACGATGCGTTGGGACCCGGTCAGGGTGAAAACAACAGGCGATCGGGGTCTTTCGCCGACCGAGCGGCAGGTCGCTGCCAAGCGCCGATTCGACGAAGCGATGTCGCATGCGGGCAAGGGGCTGGAAGACATATTGTGGCGCGTGGTCTGCGCGAACGAGGGTCTTCCCGATGCCGAAAAGGCGCTTGGCTGGCCCGTGCGCAGCGGCAAGCTGGTGCTCAGGATCGCGCTCGACCGCGTGGCGGAATATTACCGCATCGCCTAAGGGTCAGCCGAGCGCGCGCGCCACGGCACGGCGCAGGACAGGAAGGGTCTCTGCCTCGAACCAGGGATGTTTCGCCATCCACAGCCGCGCACGCCAAGCCGGATGGGGAAGAGGGAAAAGCGATCCGAACTGGTCCGCCCGGCGGACGCGCTCCGTCATGGTGAGGCGGCGCGTTTTGGGCAGGTAGGCTGCCTGGGCGTAGGTCCCGACGAGCAGGGTCAGGCGGTCCTCCGGCAGCAGGGCGAGCACCCGCTCGTGCCAATGCGTCGCGCATTCACGGCGCGGCGGGGCGTCGCCGCCCTTGCGCCTGCCGGGATAGCAGAACCCCATCGGCATCAGCGCCACTTTCGCCGGATCGTAGAAGTTACCTCGCTCCATCCCGAGCCAGCTGCGCAGGCGGTCGCCGCTGTCGTCGTCCCACGGAACGCCGCTTGCGTGTACTTTCGTCCCCGGCGCCTGCCCGATGATCAGCACGCGTGATGAGGGCGTGAACTGAACGACCGGGCGAGGACCCAGCGGGAGATGGTCGGCGCACAGGGTGCAGGCGGAAATTTCGCGGTGAAGGTGATTCGCTGCCTCGCTCACCCCTCGACCTTTTCGGCGAGGTCGAGCCAGCGTTCCTCGGCGGTCTCCTTTTCGGCGCGGGCGTTCTCGATGCCTTTGGAAATCGTGGCGAACCGCTGCGGGTCCCTCGTGAAGAGATCGGGATCGGCCAGGATCGCCTCGCCTTTCGCGATCGCCGCCTCCAGTTCCTCGATCCGCTGCGGCAGAATCTCGTAGTCGCGCTGGTCTTTATAGGAGAGCTTGTCGGCCTTTGGCGCTGCGATGGCGGGCGAGGGGGAGGGGGCGTTCGCCTTCTGCTTCGAGCTGCCAGCGACCGGCTTTCGACGTTTCGCCTGCCAATCCTCATAGCCGCCGGCGACGATATCGACCGTCCCCGACCCGTCGAGGCCCAGCGTCACCGTCACGGTCCGGTCGAGGAAATCGCGGTCGTGGCTGACGATCAGCACGGTCCCGTCGAAATCGGCGATCACCTCCTGCAGCAGGTCGAGCGTTTCGAGGTCGAGGTCGTTGGTCGGCTCGTCGAGCACGAGCAGGTTCGCCGTGCGCGCAAACTCGCGGGCGAGCAGGAGACGCGAGCGCTCGCCGCCCGACAATATGCCGACCTTGGTGTCGACGATGCCAGGATCGAACAGGAATTCCTTGAGATAGGCCTGGACGTGCTTGCGCCTGCCCTGCACGTCGATCCAATCGCCGCCTTCGGCGAGAATCTGGCGGACGCTCGCATCGGGTTCGAGCAGCTTCCTCTGCTGGTCGATCATCACGCCCGAAAGGGTTCTTGCGTGCGTAATCGTGCCGTTGTCGGGCTCTATCTCTCCGGTGAGCATTTTCAGCAAGGTCGTCTTGCCAGCGCCGTTCGCGCCGACGATCCCGATCCTGTCACCGCGCTGGATCCGCAGGGTAAAGGGCTTGATAACGGTGCGTTCACCGAAACTCTTGGTGATGTTTTCCGCGACGATTACCGATTTCGACTTGAAGTCCTCGTCGCTCGCGAGCTTGAGCTTCGCCGCCCCGCTGGTCGAGATCATCGCCGCGCGCACGGCCCGCATCTGATGAAGTTTTTCGAGCCGCCCCTGGTTGCGCTTGCGCCGCGCCGTCACGCCGCGTTCGAGCCAGTGCGCCTCGATCTTGAGCTTGGCGTCGAGCTTTTCGGCGGCCCGTGCCTCCTCCGCATAGACCTGTTCTTCCCACGCCTCGTAGCCGCCGAAGCCGACCTCCTTGCGCCGCAGCGTCCCCCGGTCCAGCCACAGCGTCGCGCGCGTCAGACGCTTGAGAAAAGTGCGATCGTGGCTGATCGTGATGAAGGCGCCCTTGTAGCGGCTCAGCCAGTCCTCGAGCCAATCGATGGCGGACAAGTCAAGGTGGTTGGTCGGCTCGTCGAGCAGCAGCAGGTCCGGGTCCTGCGCCAAAGCGCGGGCGATGGCGGCGCGGCGCTTCTCGCCGCCG
Source organism: Erythrobacter sp. (assembly GCF_040217515.1). Lineage (GTDB taxonomy): Bacteria > Pseudomonadota > Alphaproteobacteria > Sphingomonadales > Sphingomonadaceae > Erythrobacter. The sequence goes on along the minus strand of NZ_JAVJPT010000004.1, from coordinate 92,432 downwards.
CTCGCGCTCGCCGCCTCACGGCTCATGTCGATGCCGAGCTGGCCCGCGATCGCCTCGACCTCGTGGCGCTCGGGTGCGTCTTCGCCGGCCAGCGCGAAATCCATCAGCTTCGCCGCGCCGCTGAAATCCGGGTCCTGTTCGAGAAACACTATCCGCGTCCCCGGCTTCAACCGCCGGACCCCGCGATCTGCCTCGATCCGCCCGGTGATCAGCCGCAGCAGCGTCGTCTTGCCCGCCCCGTTGCGCCCGATCAGCGCGAGCCGGTCGCCCGGCAGGACATGGAGATCGATCGGCTCCGGCCCGTCCGCATTGGCGCCGCGCCCGAACAGCCAGCGCCCGCCCTGCTGGAGGGAGAGGTTTTCGAGGCTGAGGATCGGGGGCTGTGCCATAGGGACGGTCAGGTAATCGCTTGCATCCCGCCTCACAAGGCGGTTGAGTGTGCGCGGTTCAGCGTGCGGAAAGTCGGCCTTCGCGATCGAGCGGAACATGTCGCGCACCCAAGGAAGGATATTGCCATGAAGACCGCCGTTACCGCTGCATTGAGCGCTGGGCTGCTCGCAGTTCCAGCCGCTGCAGCCGATGTCGAGATCGAAGCCGAAGGCCCGGTAATCGAGCTCAGCGTTTATGAAAGCATCACCGCCGAGCCCGACATCGTCACGATTGGCGCCGGTGTCACCACCCAGGCACCTACAGCGGTCGAGGCGATGCGACAGAATGCGCGGGAGATGACGCGCGTGATCGAGCGGATCAAGACGCTGGGAGTCGATGAAAAGGATATCCAGACGACAGGCATCAACCTGTCGGCTCGGTATGACTATGATCGCGAAAATCGCGAACAGGTGTTCCGCGGCTATTCCGTCTCGAACCGGGTGAGCGTCAAGCTTCGCGACATCGAGGGTACCGGCAAAGCGCTCGACGCGCTCGTCGAAGCCGGGGCGACCGACATTTCGGGACCGAATTTCGGGCTTGAGGATGATGCCGCAGTCAGGGACGAGGCCCGTATGCGCGCCGTGCAGCGAGCCGGGGCGCGGGCGCGGGCCTATGCCGCGATGCTTGGCTATGACGGTGTCGAGGTGCTCCGGATCAACGAGACGATCCGGGGAAGAGGCCCTTCACCTGCCAATGCGATGCGATCCATGGATGCCGAAAGCGTCCAGGTCAGCGCGACCCCGGTCCAGCCCGGAATAGTCGAAACGGGCGTCAGCATTTCGATCACTTACGAACTGGTCGATGACGAGGATGAAGAATGACCGGTGAAGGGCTGCTGCGCTCCATTCACAGCCCGTTCAATGCCTTGCCGATATTTACGCGTCGACCATGAAACGCATACGCTCCCTTGTCGCCGGCTTCCTCGCTGCCCTTGCGCTCGGCGCGCTAGTCGCCCCAGCCGGGGCGATCGATGCTGGCGGGGCATTCGCCCAGAACCAGTCGCGCACCGACCAGGGCGAAGCCCGCAAGGCCATGAAGGCGGGCAACATCAAGACCATCAGCGAAATCGAGCGGCTGGTCCTTCCTCGCATGCGCGGAGCGGAATATCTCGGCTTCGCTTATGATGCGACCGCGCGCGCCTATCGGTTGAAGTTTATCAAGGATGGACGTGTGATCAATGTCGATGTCGACGGTGCGACCGGCAAGATCATCAGCCGATCGCGCTGACGCGCTTCGGGTCCGGGCGGTGGACACGGGAGCCACGCGACCCCACGTGAGTTGACGAAACAAAGCCGAAAGCCCAACGAAAAGGGCCAAGCAAACGACAAACGGTGGACAATGCGCATCCTGATCGTCGAAGACGAACCCACGCTCGGCCAGCAGTTGAAAACGACGCTGGAGCAGAACGGCTATGCTGTGGATCTTTCCACCGATGGCGAGGATGGACATTTCCTCGGCAGCACCGAGGATTACGACGCGGTTATCCTCGATCTTGGCCTGCCGGAGATCGACGGACTTACCGTGCTCGGCATGTGGCGCAAGGAAGGGCGCGATTTCCCCGTGCTCGTCCTGACCGCGCGCGACAGCTGGTCGGACAAGGTCGCCGGGCTTGATGCCGGCGCTGACGATTATCTCGCCAAGCCGTTCCAGACCGAGGAATTGATCGCCCGCCTGCGCGCACTTATCCGCCGGGCTTCCGGCAATACCTCCAGCGAGCTGACGGCGGGCGACGTGCGGCTCGATACGCGGTCGGGCCGGGTCACCCTTGCGGGCGAGCCGGTCAAGTTGACAGCACAGGAATACAAGCTGCTTTCCTACCTTATGCACCACAAGGGCAAGGTGGTCAGCCGAACCGAGCTTATCGAGCACATTTACGATCAGGATTTCGACCGCGATTCCAACACGATCGAAGTCTTTGTCACCCGTATCCGCAAGAAACTCGGCGCAGAAGTGATCACGACGATCCGTGGCCTCGGTTACAGCCTCGACGACCCGGCGGACGCGCCGCGGGCCTGAGCCCGTCGGCAGTGCCGCGACCTCGCCCGAGGGCGGGGCCGGAAGTGCTGCGAGCGTCGAGGACGGAGCGGTGACGCCTGCTCCCGGTCGCCCGCTCGCCATGCGTCCGCGCGGCAGCCTTGCCCGGCGCATGGGGCTCATCGCGACCGCCTGGATCCTCGTCCTTCTGCTGGGCGGCGGGATCGCGCTCGAACGCACGCTGACGGGCCAGGTCGAGGAAAATTTCGACGAGCAGCTGGAATACATCCTCACCGCCATGATCGCCTCGGCCGAGGTGCAGCCGGGGGGCGAGGTGTCGTTCTACCGCGTGCTGGGCGACCAGCGCTTCCTCGAGCCGGGCAGTGGGCTCTACTGGCAGATCGACGGGGAGGGGCAGGACCCGTGGCCCTCGCGCAGCCTGTGGGACCGTACGCTCGAACTGCGCGGTGTGGTCGACCGCGCCGGCGGGGCAAATGGCGGGCAAGGCTTCGACAGCGAGCCGGTTTTCTACAATTCCGACCAATTCGAAAGCGAGCCGCTGCGTATCGCAGAGCGAACCGTAATCCTGCCGGGCAGCGACACGCGCTGGACCTTCGCCGTCGCCAGCGCGACCGAGGAAATCGACGCGCAGGTGCAGCGCGTGCGGCTGATCCTGATCTGGAGCTTCGCGGTCCTCGGTCTCGGCCTCATCGCCATGGCGCTCCTGCAGATTCGCTACGGCCTCTCGCCGCTGCGGCGGGTGCGGGCGGCGATCCAGAAACTGCGCACCACGGGCGAGAACCGGATTACCGAGCCGCTGCCCGAGGAGGTCCAGCCGCTGGTCGAGGAATTGAACGCGCTGCTCGCTCACTCGGAACGGCAGGCCGAGGAGGCACGGCGTCATGCGGGCAATCTCGCCCATGCGCTCAAGACCCCGCTCACAGTGCTTACCAATGCCGCGACTGCGCGCGCACCCGACCTGTCGGATGCCGTTTTCCGCGAGACGCGGGTGATGCAGCGCCATGTCGACCACCATCTCGCCCGTGCCCGCGCGGTCGGGCGGCGTGCGGTCGGCCATGCCCGCACGAATGTCCGCGCCAGCGCCGAGGCCGTTCGCCGCGCGGTCGAGCGGCTCCATCCCGAAGCCCGCTTCGACATAGCCGGGAGCGGCACCGCCGAAGTCGCGATCGAGCGGCAAGACCTCGATGAGATCCTCGGCAACCTGATCGAGAACGCAGCGAAATATGGCGGGGGCAGCGTTTTCGTCACGATCGACCAAGAACCGCAAGCCGGGCAATGTTTGATCTGGATCGAGGATGACGGACCAGGCATCCCCGAGGCCGATCGAACTCGCATCTTCGACCGCGGAGCGCGGTTGGACACAGACAAGCCGGGCACCGGGCTCGGCCTTGCGATCGTGCGCGACGTGGTGGAAATCTACGCCGGCTCGGTCAAGCTTGGCCAAAGCGAGGACCTTGGCGGACTGCTGGTCGAACTCAGCCTTCCACGCGCCTGAGCGCGATTTTCCTCGAGGTCCGCGAAGGGTTTCGACAACCTTGCGCGGCATTGGGTGCGAAGCCGGAACCCATTGCCCAAGCCAACGGGGCCATTTGCGCGAGACAGGATGAAGGGCAACCTCGCTTCGATGCCGACGGGCCGTATGCCCGCCGAGGGCAGCGATGATGCGACGCTCGTCGCGCGACTCGCCGCGCGCGAGGAAGCCGCGCTGCGCGTTCGGGTAGCGTAGCGATGAGCGCACGGGCCATCGCATCGCGCTGATCCGCCTCGATCATCGTGCCCGCGCGGCGCTGAGGAAGGCGTGCGAGGCGCAGGAGACTCTCAATGCCACTGAAGGGCGTGCGAAATGAGCGAACCTGCCGAAAGACCGTCGTTTTCCGATCCGCCCCGGCGAACCGCTCGACAACGTGCTCGGTGATTCGCCGCCGCTCCCGTCCGATTTCGCGGACCGTGTGCTCGAGCGGCGAGAGCGGAGGATCGACCGCCGGATCGGGGGCATAATCGAGCATAGCAGGGGATCGCAGGAAGCGGTCGAAAACCCGGGCGATATCAACCGGGCTTCAGACGGTTCGTAATTGGTATCGGAAAAACCCACGGGGCCCGCGAAGGGTAGTGATGGGCTGCCTCGTTTGCCTCATGTCCACGACCGAATGGTGGAAGCCGGGCGGGGATGAGCAAACAACCCCCCCTTGGTCCCGCGAGGAAAGGAGATGCGACCCACTATCCCTTCTTCCGCCGTTTTAACCATCGCCTTCGTCGCAATCCCAGTGCATGCGCAGGCCCAAGACCGAACGCGCACCCATGACGGCCCCAATGCCACCGTTACCCAAACCACTACGGTGAGTCGGGAGGCTGGTACGCTCGCGCGGGAGCGAAGCGCGATCCACGAGCAGAGCGGTAAGACGGCCTCTACCAGGCGCGATCGCCAGCGCACCGAGACCGGCTGGACCGTAAGCCGCAGCCAGACCGGGCCGGGCGGCAAGACCCACTCTTTTACCCGCGAACGCGACCGCGGCGAAATGGGGGCGAGGGCGAGCTTTTCCGGTACCGTCGCCTCGCTTCGCGACGAGCAGTATGGCCTGTCTGCAAGCCGCAGCCGCAGCCGCAGCCGCAGCCGAAGTCGCAGCCGCCGCCGCGACGGGGCAATTCGTCGGCGACCCAGCGCCTGACGGGGCCGGACGGTCAGACGCTCTACGCTCGTGACGGCATCACGAGCCACTCGCGCAGCGGACCGGGATAAACCCAACCGATCGCAGTATCAGCCGCAAGCGCGATGCGAGTTTCCAGCCCCGGCGGTCGGGCCAGCGCGATCAATCCACCGCGCTGAAACCGGTCGAGCCGCACATCTCCGGGGGGGTGCTCCCAGCCCGGAGCACGCAGCGACCCTGCGGTTCGGCCGACCGGTTCGTGCATGGCCTGGTGGTGTGCACTTTTCGAATCGACCATTAATCCCGCGTTCAAGCGGTCTCCCCGAGCATCAATAGCTGTTCAATTGCGGAAGGCGCGCCGTGAAGACACAAGCCTGTATCCTTCTGGCCATTGGCTTCGCACTCGCCTCCTGCGCGTCACCAAGCTCGCGCGGCGGTCTCGCGGGCACGCGCACCGTGTTTCACAACCCTTTCGCGACGATGGAACGGTTCGAGGACGAGATGCGCCAGGGCATTGTCCTCCCGGGCTCGGGCCGGGTCGCATTCGACCGCGAAGGCAATCCGATCCGCCTTAGGCGCGAAGAGCGCCGCGCAATGCGCGACCGGGCGGCAGCGGTGCGCTCGACGATTATCCTGCGCGAGGCGCTGGAGAAGGGGCAAAGGGTTCCGGTTCCGCTCGATGCGCCTTCGCGCTCAAAGGATGGAGGTGGGGCGCCCGCGATGGATCCGTCCCTCGGTGCTCTCCCGGTTGCGGTGCCGGTCTCGCTTCCGGCTCCTTCTTCCAAAGAGTCTCGCTGAAGAATCAGCCCGAGCGTGCCTTTTCGTGATGGCGGATGACCTCATCGATGATGAAGCGCAGGAATTTCTCGGAGAATTCGGGGTCGAGATCGGCCTCTTCCGACAATTTCCGCAGCCGGGCGATCTGGCGTTGCTCGCGCGCGGGATCGGCGGGGGGCAGGGTCACGCGCGCCTTGTATTCACCCACCGCCTGGGTGATCCGAAATCGTTCGGCGAGCATGTGAATGATTGCCGAATCGATATTGTCGATGCTCTTACGGTAGGCCGTCAGGACCGGGTCGAGCGCGGGCGCACGCTCGCTTTCGGAGGGCGGCGTCATCGTGCCGGAGGTGTGCGTATCGTCGGACATGGCTTGCAAAGCTAACAGCAATTTGCGGCTTGCCAAGCGTTCCTGCCTCGCCCACATGCACCGCCCATGACAGCCGACGTCGTTCCCCTGCCGCGAAAGCGGCCGACGCTCGATCCGATGCTCTCGCTTACCGCGAGCGGCATGAATGCGGTCAACACCGTCATTCTGGAGCGGATGCAGAGCGAGATTCCGCTTATCCCGCGACTTGCGGGGCATCTCATTTCCGGCGGCGGGAAGCGGCTGCGTCCGATGCTTACGCTCGCCGGGGCCGAACTGGTCGGTTATAATGGGACGCGACATCACAAGCTCGCCGCAGCGGTCGAATTCATTCACACCGCGACTCTCCTTCACGACGACGTCGTCGATGGGAGCGAGCTTCGCCGGGGCAAGGCGGCAGCGAATATCGTCTTCGGCAATCCGCCAACGGTGCTGGTCGGCGATTTCCTGTTTTCGCGTGCCTTCGAATTGATGACCGAAGACGGCTCTCTGCGCGTGCTCAAGATCCTGAGCCATGCCAGCGCCGTGATCGCGGAGGGGGAGGTTTCGCAATTGACCGCACAGCGCCAGATCGAGACCAGCGAGGAACGCTATCTCGACATCATCGGTGCGAAGACCGCTGCGCTGTTCGCTGCCGCGAGCCAGATCGCCGCAGTCGTCGCGGAATGTTCCGACGAACAGGAGCGCGCGCTCGAGGATTACGGGCGCAATCTGGGTGTCGCATTCCAGCTCGTCGACGACGCGATCGACTACGATTCGGATGCTGCGCAAATGGGCAAGGACCGGGGCGACGATTTCCGCGAAGGCAAGATGACGCTGCCCGTCATCCTCGCCCACGCCCGCGGCTCGGATGGTGAGCGCAAGTTCTGGCGCGATGCGATCCTCGGCCACCGATCGAGCGACGAGGATTTTGCTCATGCCATCACGCTGATCGACAAGCACGACGCGCTGGAGGACACGCGCGAGCGGGCGCGGCATTTCGCGCACCGGGCGATAGATGCGATCTCGATCTTCCCCGACGGCAAGGCTCGCTCGGCGATGACCGAGGCGGCGCAATTCGCCGTCGCGCGCGGGTTCTAGGCGCGAAAAACCCCGCCACCTGGGCTGCAGGGGCGGGGCTCTTCGCAATCAGGTCGCCTTACGACTGGCGCGTCGCGCTCCAGCGAACCACGCTGTCGTCGCTGAGGTCGGTCGAGACCGCGGAAACCGTGTCGCCTTCGATCGTGAGGTCGAGCGTCCCCTCCGCCTCGCCGTCGCGCATGTAGGTTTCGCGATAGGTGTTCTCGCCGGTCTTCTCGATCTTGATCATGCCCTCGGCATTGTCGCCTTCGAGCGGCACCGGATCACCGCCGAGCGTGGCGGTGTAACCCGACCCGTTGCCCCTGTAGGTAATGGTGTCGCCATCAACTTCGTAGGTCACCATAAGTCCGGCATCGCTCATCTCGCCGACGCTGACGGTCTTCCATTCGCCCGAGGCCGCGTGCGACCCGTCAGGGCCGGCGGCGACGCGTTCGAACATGGTGGAGCCTTCGACCACTTCATCGCCGCCCATATTGGTCCAGTTGACCGTCATGGCCTGGCCGTCTTCGCTCACGGTCCAGGTGGATTCGCCGAGCTGCTCTTCCCCCATGCGGCTCGCCGAGGTGACTGTGGCGTCATCGACAACCGTGAACTTGACCCCGTCGATGCCGGGACGGTCTACCTCCTGCCATTCGCCGTCCGCTGCGACCGAATAGGGCGGATCACAGCTCTCGCAAGTGTATTCGCCGTCGGCGATTACGTAGCTGCTGGTAGCGTTCTCGAACTGGGCCGAAGCCGGGTCGAGCTTCCAAGTGCCTGCGAGCGAAGCGCCTTCGGTGGCTGCCGCGGTGGTTTCGGCGTTTTCTTCCGCGCACCCGGCAAGGCCCATGGCCAGCGTCATCGCGGTCATGGCCGTCATCATCTTCTTCATCGATTTTCCCCTCTGTTGGCCGCCCGCGCCGCCTGTTGAACTGATCGCGAGCCTTCCTTGCACTGCGCCCGGGAGGAGCGGTAGCACCGGTTTGCGTCTTTTCCAATTCGCTTCGCTTGGAAGAGAGCGGGTGCAGGCCCTTGCGGCCCCGCGCAAATCTGCCACATCCGCGCGCATGTCCGACGACCTGCCGATCCGCGAAGTTATGCCGCAGGTGCTCGCCGCCTTGCGCGAAAGCGGGGCGGGGGTGCTTGTCGCGCCGCCCGGGGCGGGCAAGACCACGGCGGTCGCGCCGGCCTTGTTGGATGAGCCATGGTGCTCGGGGCAGGTCATTCTCACTTCCCCTCGCCGGGTCGCCGCGCGCGCTGCGGCCGAACGGATGGCGGCCATGCTTGGAGAGGAGCCTGGCGCCACGGTGGGCTATGCAACGCGGCTCGAAAGCCGGGTTTCGGCAAAGACACGCGTGCTCGTCGTGACGGAGGCGATCCTCTTGAACCGACTGGTCGAGGACCCGGAATTACCGGGCGTTTCGGCGCTTCTGTTCGACGAGGCGCATGAGCGGCATCTCGACAGCGATCTCGGGCTTGCCCTTGCGCTCGAAAGCCGTGCGGTACTGCGCGAAGACCTACGCCTGCTGGTGATGTCGGCGACAATCGACGGGGCCCGTTTTGCGCGGCTGTTGAGTGAGTGTGCGACGGTGATCGAAAGTAAGGGGCGGAGCTTTCCGCTGAAAATCAAATGGCTTGGGGACGATGGCTCGCGGCGGATCGAGGACCGGGTCGACGCTGCCGTGATGCAGGCCTGGCGCGAGGAGACGGGCGATATACTTGCCTTCCTGCCGGGCGTGCGCGAGATCGAGCGCGTGCGCGGACGCCTCGCCACGCGGCTGCCAGACACGCCGATCCTCCCGCTTCACGGGCAGGTCGAGACCGGCGCCCAGCGCGCCGCGATCGCCCGCGACCCGAAGGGCCGCCGCCGCATCGTGCTGGCGAGCGCTATCGCGGAGACCTCGCTGACATTGGACGGGGTTTCGGTCGTGGTCGACAGCGGCCTTGCGCGGCTTGCCGAGTTCGATCCCGCCGCCGGGACCACCCATCTCGTCACCCGCCGGGCGCGCCGCGCCGCCGCCGACCAGCGCGCGGGCCGGGCCGCGCGGCTGGGTCCGGGTGTCGCTTACCGATTGTGGGAAGAGGGCGGGCATCTCGGCCGACCCGAATTCGCCGCGCCCGAGATCGAGACGGCGGACCTTGCTCCCCTCGTCTTGACGCTGGCGCGCTGGGGACAGGGTGATCCGCTGGCGCTGCCTTGGCTGGATCCGCCGCCCGAAACGGCGATCGCGAGCGCGCAGGCCCGGCTGGCGGCTATGGGGGCGCTCGATGACGACGGGCGAATCACGCCATGGGGTGAGAAGCTCGCGGTGCTCCCGATGGCGCCCGATCACGCCGCAGCGATTCTCTTCGCGGCGGAGGCGGGATGCGAGGAAGACACCGCGCAGCTCGTCATGCTGCTGCAGGAGCGCGGGCTCGGCGGGCGTAGCGAAGATCTTGCGCAGAGGCTGGGTGGATGGGCCAGGGCGCGCGGCAAGCGGGCCGAGGGCGCGCGTCGCACGGCAAGGGGCTGGGCGAAGCGCGGACGGTCATTGGCGAAGCGGGGCGAGCGCGATCTCGACCCGTTCGAATGCCTTGCTCTGGCACGGCCCGACTTCGTGGCGCGACGGCGCGATGCCTCGGGCGAACACTGGCTCGCGTCGGGCGGGCGGGGCTTCCGGCTCGACCCTGCGTCGCCGCTGGCCCGCGCCGAGTGGATCGTGATCGGCGATGCACAGGGGCAGGCGGCAGGTGCAAGGATCACGGGCGGAGCGGAACTCGCGCCGGAGCGGGTGACGCGAATCTTCGCAGATCGCATCGAGGAATCGCTCACAAGCCATTGGGACGCAGAGCGGAACCGGGTGCTGGCGCAACGGTGGCGGCGGTTCGGTGCAATCACGCTGGCGAGCGTGCCGGAGCCTTCGCCGGACCCCGCTCTGCTTGTGGATATCCTTGTTGAAAAGGCGTTGGAGAAGCTGGGGACGGATAGCGGCCTGTTGCCCGAAGGTTTCTTGGCTCGCGCCCGCTTCGCAGGTGTCGAAGCGATGTCATCGGAAGCCCTGCGCGAGAACGCCGCGCTCTGGCTCGCCCCCCTGCTGGAAAGACGGCGCGATCTCGACATCGCGCCCGGCCGGGTGGCCGAGGCGGCGATGGGCCTAATCGATTGGGAAAGCCGCCAGCGGCTCGAGCGCGAGGCTCCGACCCATTTCACCTCGCCCGCAGGCACGCGCCATGCGATCGACTATGCAGGCGAGGACGCACCGAGCGTCGAAGTCAGGGTGCAGGCGCTGTTCGGCCTCGACGCGCATCCGATGATCGGTGCGGTGCCACTGCTCCTCAAGCTCACCAGTCCCGCGGGCCGTCCGGTACAGGCGACCCGTGACCTGCCCGGCTTCTGGCGCGGGAGCTGGGCGGACGTCGCCAAGGACATGAAAGGCCGCTACCCCAAGCACCGCTGGCCCGAGCGCCCGTGGGAGGAAAAGCCGAGCCTGAAGACCAAAAACGCCTTCAACCGCGAGTGATTCTGGATTATCGCGACCCCGGAAAGACAGCCCCGGCGCGCAGCGCCGCAAGGCCGACCGGCCGCCCGCAGCGATGCGGCCGTCAGGCCGCGTGAGCGAGGAAACGCAAAAAAATGCCCGCAGTGATCTACCAGCAGCCCAAGAGCGCTATGCAGTCCGGTAAGGCCAAGACCGACACCTGGGTGCTCGAATTCGAGCGGTCCGAGGCGCTGCGCCCCGACCCGCTGATGGGCTGGGCGGGCAGCGGCGACACCCAGGCGCAGGTGCGGCTGAATTTCCCGACCAAGGACGCCGCGAAGGCCTATGCCGAAAAATACGGCATCCCTGCGCGTGTCCATTCCACTCCGCCCAAGCGTCTGAAGCTCCAAGCCTACGCTGATAATTTTAAATGATATCCTCGCTCATGCGACCTGACGGCCGCATCGCTGCGGGCGGCCGGTCGGCCTTGCGGTCGCTGCGCAACCGGGAAGCGCGAAACGCGATACGCAACTGTTGAATTCGCAAAACTTTCGCGCCATATGCCCGCTTGGGAGTCGGGTGGACGTTTGCGTTCGCTCACCGGGTCAGGTCCGGAAGGAAGCAGCCCAGGTGAATTGCGGCGGGTCGCTCGGCTCCTTTTCCCCCGCGCACCATTTTTCCGTATCCCTCGCCATGACAAACGGGTGCCGAGCGCCTAGCTTATCGGCGTGAACGATTCCGACCCAGACCCGCCCGAGACCGAGGACAAGGACCGCCCGAGCGCGGCCGAGCTCGAGGCTGCGGGCCAGAATTCGATGTTCGGCGACGCTCCTGCACCTTCTCCCGTGCCCACGACCCCGTCCGAACCTGCTTCGGTCCCTGCAGCCGCTCCCGCCGCGCCCGATCCGGGGCAGCCCTATCGCGTGCTCGCGCGGAAATACCGCCCGCAGACCTTCAGTCAGTTGATCGGGCAGGAGCCCATGGTGCGCACGCTCGCCAATGCGATCGAGCGGGACCGGCTCGCCCATGCCTTCCTGATGACCGGGGTGAGAGGGGTCGGCAAAACCTCGACCGCGCGGCTGATCGCCAAGGCGCTGAACTGCGTCGGCCCGGACGGAACCGGCGGCCCGACGATCGACCCCTGCGGCATGTGCGAGCCGTGCCGCGCGATTTCCGAAGGTCGGCATATCGACGTGATCGAGATGGACGCTGCCTCGAACACCGGGGTCGACGATGTGCGCGAAATCGTCGACGCGGTTCAGTATTCAGCCGTTTCGGCGCGTTACAAGATCTATATCATCGACGAGGTCCACATGCTCACGCGCAATGCGTTCAACGCATTGCTTAAGACGTTGGAAGAGCCTCCGGCGCACGTGAAATTCCTCTTCGCCACGACCGAGGTCGAGAAGCTGCCCGTCACGGTCCTGAGCCGCACGCAGCGGTTCGACCTCAGGCGCATTCCGGCGGACCTGCTAGCCCAGCATTTCGCCTGGGTGTGCGGCCAAGAAGGCGTCGAGGCGCAGGAGGAGGCAATCCGGATCATCGCCGCTGCAGCGGAAGGATCGGTTCGCGACGGGCTTTCGATCCTCGACCAGGCGATCGCCCACGCCGATCTCGAGGCAAGGAGCGAGACCGGCGGGACAGTCACTGCGGAGCGGGTGCGAGACATGCTCGGCCTTGCCGACAAGAGCGCGCAGCGCCGCCTGCTCGGGCATCTGTTAGAAGGCGAGGCAAAGGCGCTGCTTGCGGGCGTTGACGAGCAATATGCCCTTGGGGTCGAACCGCTCGCCCTGATGCGCGCGCTGATGGATCTGGTGCATCGCATCACCGTGGCGCAGATCGCCCAAGCGGCGCCCGATGCGCCCAGCGAGGAAGAGCGCACCGCGCTTGCCGACTTCGCCGCGCGGCTTGGGGCGGGGGAGCTTCACCGCCTGTGGCAATTGCTGCTCAAGGGGCATGAGGAGGTGCGCACTGCGCCCGATCCCCTGGTCGCACTAGAGATGGCGCTGTTGCGCGCTCTTCATGCGAGCGAGATGCCCGATCCCGGCAAGCTCGCGCGGCGGATCGAGGACCTGGCCCGAGGGGCGGCGCCGCAGGGCGCGCATCAGGGCGGGGTGCCTGCCCGGGAACCGCCGGGGGAAAACAGCGTGGCGCGCGCTGGTGAGGGAGAGGACAACCCGCCCGCCGATGGTATGGAGCAGGACGATTGGGCCGCGTTGGTCGAGCGGGTCGACAGCGCAGGCCACCTGCGCGTCGCCCAGATCATGCGCGATCGTGTCCGGGTGATCGAACTGGCCCAGGATCGGTTGGTCTTCGAGCAGGCGGACAGCTTTCCCGAAGATCCCGCACCCGAAATCCGCGACGTGCTTCTGAAGCTGACGGGGCGGCGCTGGCAGGTCGAGAAAGGCGAAGGCGCGGCACGGCCGAGCCTGCGCGAAACCGCGAGCGCCGAGGCCAGCGCTGCGCGGGAGCGGGTGGCGGCCGATCCGCTGGTCAAGGCCGCACTGGAGGGGTTTCCCGAAGCCGAACTGCTCGCCGATGAAGACGGTGAGTCGGCCAATGTCGCGCGCATGGGCCGCGCGAGGTGAGCAATATGGAGATGACGCGATGAAATCGATGGAAGAAATGATGCAGGCCGCCCAGCAGGCGGCCGAGACGATCCAGAAACAGATGAACGAGATGCAGGTCAAGCTCGACAACATGGAGGTCGAGGGCCAGTCGGGCGGCGGTCTCGTCAAGGTCCGCGCGAGTGCCAAGGGCCGTATCAAGGGCGTGACAATCGACGACAGCCTGATGAAGCCGGAGGAAAAGCAGGTACTCGAAGATCTCGTTACCGCCGCGTTCAACGATGCGCGCGACAAGGCGGACCGGGTCTCGGCCGAGGAGATGAAGGAGATGCAGGGTTCGATGGGCCTGCCGCCGGGGTTCAACCTGCCGGGCATGGGGTGAGGCCGTGAGTGAGGACGCTCGTAAAGCGGATGTCCCTCGCCGATGTGGTCGGCGTGACCTTGGTCGTCACGGTGGGAACGCTGACTGCCCTCGATCCCGATCCGGGCGAGGCCATCATGCGGTTCTATCTCGTCCTCGTCGGTTCGCAGAGGCTCTTCATACCCGCGCTCGCCACCGCACCCGCGCGGGCGCCGCCGGTTTACGGCAACCTCACCCGCGTCGTCCTGCTCGGCTCGCTGATTCTGGGGGCGTTGGTCGCCCCTCTCGACATGCGACTTGGCGAGGCCATCGCTGCGGGAGAGGGAGTCTCCTTCTGCATGTCCTTCCTGCTGGCGAGGAACGACAACCCGGCTCGCCATATTGAGCAGGGGTGAGCGCTCGCTTCCACAGCTTCCTGACGCTCGCCATTGCGGCCCTGCCCGCCGCTACCCATATTTCCTGCAAAGGACGGCCCCAATGGCCGCCGCGGACCTATACTCATGACCCAGACCTTTCCCCTCCTCCCCTTACGCGACATCGTCGTTTTTCCCGGCATGGTCGTCCCCCTCTTTGTTGGGCGCGATAAGTCTGTCGCCGCACTCGAGGCGGCGATGGAGGGTTCGAAGGACATCTTCCTGCTCGCCCAGATCGATCCCGGAACCGACGATCCGGCTGGCGACGATCTCTACGATGTCGGCGTGGTCGCGCAGGTGCTTCAACTGCTGAAGCTGCCCGACGGCACGGTGCGCGTGCTGGTCGAAGGCACGCACCGCGCGCAGCTTTCGGCACTGAACGATGCGGAGGATCACGTCCTCGCCGAAGTCGATCTGCTCGATCCCGAAACCGTGGGGGGCAGCGAAGTCACCGCCCTGATGCGGCAGGTGACCGAGCAATTCGGCGAATATGCCAAGCTCAACAAGAAGCTCGGCGAGGAAACCGATATCGAACTGGGCGATGTCGACGATGCCGGCCAGCTTGCCGACATGATCGCTGCCGCGATCAGCGCAAAGGTGTCCGACAAGCAATCGCTGCTGGCGGAGGGCAATCCGCTCAAGCGGCTCGAACTCGTCATGGCTTTCATGGAAGGCGAGCTGTCGGTGCTGCAGGTCGAGCGCAAGATCCGCGGGCGCGTGAAGCGCCAGATGGAGAAGACGCAGCGCGAATATTACCTCAACGAGCAATTGAAGGCGATCCAGAGCGAACTGGGCGGCGGCGACGGCGAGGACGGGGACGAGATCGCCGAGCTGACCGAGAAGATCGAGAAGACCAAGCTTTCCAAGGAAGCGAAGTCCAAGGCGCAGGCCGAGCTGAAGAAGCTCAAGGGAATGCAGCCGATGAGCGCGGAGGCGACCGTCATCCGCAATTATCTCGATGTGCTGCTGGGCCTGCCCTGGGGCAAGAAGTCGAAGATCAAGAAGGACATCGCCAAGGCGCAGGAAGTGCTCGACGCGGACCATTACGGCCTTGAAAAGGTCAAGGACCGGATCGTCGAATATCTCGCCGTGCAGGCGCGCACCAACAAGCTGAAGGGGCCGATCCTGTGCCTCGTCGGCCCTCCGGGTGTCGGCAAGACCAGCCTCGGCAAGTCGATCGCGAAGGCGACGGGCCGCGAATTCGTGCGCCAGTCGCTGGGCGGCGTACGTGACGAGGCTGAAATCCGCGGTCACCGCAGGACCTATATCGGCTCGATGCCGGGCAAGATCGTCAGCAACCTGAAAAAGGCCGGTACGATCAACCCGCTTTTCCTGCTCGATGAAATCGACAAGCTCGGCCAGGATTTCCGGGGCGATCCTGCGTCGGCCCTGCTCGAGGTGCTCGATCCCGAACAGAACAACAAGTTCCAGGACCACTATCTCGAGCTCGACCTCGACCTCTCGGGCATCATGTTCGTGACCACCGCGAACAGCCTCGACCTGCCGCAGCCGCTGCTCGACCGGATGGAGATCATCCGCCTCGAAGGCTACACCGAGGACGAAAAGGTCGAGATCGCCAAGCGCCATCTCCTGCCCAAGCAGATCGAGGAGCATGGCCTCAAGGACGGCGAGTTCGAACTGACCGAAGAGGGTCTGCGCGACCTCATCCGCTATTACACCCGCGAAGCCGGGGTGCGCACGCTGGAGCGCGAGATCGCGCGGCTGGCAAGGAAGTCCTTGCGCAAGATCCTCGAAGGAGATGCGGAAAGCGTAACGGTGACGCCGGAAAATCTCGGCGACTTCGCGGGCGTGCGCAAGTTCAAGCACGGCATGAGCGAGGAAGAGGCGCAGGTCGGCGCGGTCACCGGGCTTGCCTGGACGCAGGTCGGCGGCGAACTGCTCACGATCGAAAGCGTGACGACCCCCGGCAAGGGCGAGATCAAGACGACGGGCAAGCTGGGCGAAGTGATGAACGAAAGCGTCGCCGCCGCCTTCAGCTTCGTCAAGGCGCGCGCGCCCGCCTACGGCATCAAGCCCTCGATCTTCCAGCGCAAGAACGTCCACATCCATCTGCCCGAAGGCGGGGTTCCCAAGGATGGGCCGAGCGCGGGTGTCGGGATGGTCACCTCGATCGTCTCGACCCTGACCGGCGCGCACGTGCGTCCCGACATCGCCATGACCGGCGAAGTGACCCTGCGAGGGCGGGTGCTGGCGATCGGCGGCCTCAAGGAGAAGCTGCTGGCCGCGCTGCGCGGCGGGATCGGGACGGTTCTCATCCCGGAGGAAAACGTCAAGGACCTCGTCGAGATCCCGGACAATGTGAAGGATGGACTTGAGATCGTCGCGGTGAGCCATGTCGACGAAGTGCTCGAGCGCGCGCTCATCGACCTGCCCGCTCCGATCGAATGGACCGAAGCCGACGACATCGCGTCGCACCCTCATGCCGGCAGCACTGGGGAAAATCCCGCCGTTTCCGACGTGCCAACCGCGCACTGAACGGCTAGGGAAATAAGGCTTTGCCGCGAATCGCGGTGAGGGTCGCAAGAACTCGGGACAAAGGGCAACATGATCCAGTCATGGGGCAGGCACGGTTCGTCGCATATGCGATACGTTCCTACCAAAAGCGCGATTTCCCGGGAGATTTGCCTTTGACAGCCTCTCGCAAAAGGTCTCAAATCATGGGCTTTCGGGGAGGCGATTCACCGAATGAACGAATTGATCTCTAGAATGAGGGGGTTCCCAAGATGAACAAGAACGATCTGATCAGCTCCGTTGCAGAAACCAGTGGCCTTTCCAAGAACGACGCCTCCAACGCGGTCGAAGGGGTGTTCGACGCGATCACCAAGGCGCTGTCGAACGGCGACGAAGTGCGTCTGGTCGGTTTCGGCACGTTCTCGGTTGCGAAGCGTAAGGCGTCGACCGGACGCAACCCGCGCACAGGCGAGGAGATGAAGATTCCGGCATCGAACCAACCGAAGTTCAAGGCCGGAAAGGGCCTCAAAGACGCCGTAAACTGATCCGGCTTCTATTTGGCGCGACAGCGACCAACAATCGCGCTGCGGAATCAAAACCCCGCCATCCGCAAGGGAGGCGGGGTTTTTCGTGGACGTGTCCCCGCAAAGGGACTTTTTCGAGCCGCAAAGGCTCAGGGCGTAAGGTCGACGAGCGCCGTCGGCGCCGCCTTGGTGCGCGGGGAAATATCCCACATCAGCACCTCACCGGTCGGCGTCGGGTTTGCGCCCTCATCGGTGTTGTTGGCGAGGATTTTCATGCCGCCCTTGGTGACGATCGAGAAAGTCCCCTCGATCTGCGGGAGAGCCGGCATTTGCGGTGCCTCGTTCGACCCGTTTTCCTCGCCCAGCGCAGCGAGCCCGGCCATCGCTCCCATCCCGCCCATCATCGCCGCCATGGGATTGTCGTCATTCTGAGCCGCGAATGCCGGCGCATTGATGCGCACCACATCGCCGTCGCGCAGGATGAACTGGACAAAGGGGCTAGTGGTCGGGAAGCCCTCAATCATCGGAAAGAGGAAATCGTGGTCCATCGTCCCTGAAATGGAATAGCTCACCTCGAATACGCCGTCGCCCTTGGGCACGACTCGCTCCCAGCCCTTCTGGCGCGTGAGCAATTGGGCAAGCTCCTGCGCAGCCTCGGGATCGGACGGGTCGATGCCGCCCATCATCGCGGACATCTGCTCCGCCTGCTGCTTTGCCTGGGCGGCGCGCTGGCCGGCATTGGCTTCCCATTCGGCCCGCTGTTCGGCGATCTCCTGTTCGCTGCATTCGTCGGGAGAGCAATCCGGTTCGAACGTCTCGGCGGCGGCACCCATCCTTGAAAGGCCGGAAAGGCCGAGAAAGAAGATCTCCCCGTCATAGGTAAAGGTGAATTCACCGTCTTGGCCAAGGAGCAGCGCGCTGTCGAACTTGCCCGGGGAGACGAAACAGCCCGACAGGACGAGCGATAGACCGGCGACAAGTGCCGCGGCGGCGAGACGGATCGGTGAACGGCGTGTCATGGCTTCATTCTCCCTAGAAAGCGTTAGGAAGTGGTTAGGTCCTGATTGCCGCCGCATAGAGCGCGACGGCGGCAGCGTTCGAGACATTAAGGCTTTCGATGGCGGAGGAAATCGGCAGCCGGGCCAGTGCGTCGCAATGGGCCGCGACATTCGCGCGTAGCCCTTCGCCTTCGGCCCCCAGCACGATCGCAAGCGCGCCCGCAGGCATGCTCTCGGCAAGCGTCGCCTCGACGTCGCCTGTCATGCCGATGCGCCAGTATCCGGCCTCCGCCAATTCGTCCAAGGCACGAGCGAGATTCACGACACGCACCCAGGGCACGGTCTCCAGCGCGCCGGATGCCGATTTCGCCAATACCCCGCTTTCGGGTGGAGCGTGGCGGTCCTGGGTAAGGATCGCGGCGGCATCGAAGGCCGCTGCCGAGCGCAGAATCGCGCCGACATTGTGCGGATCGGTAACCTGGTCGAGCACCACGAGCGGGCGCACCGGATCGCCGGTCGCCACGTCGGCAAGGAAAACATCCTCCAATGGCAGGCATTCGAGCACGAGCCCCTGATGCGGCGCGTCCTTGGCGACAAGGCGGGCAAGATCGACTGCATCGGCATATTCGACGGGAAAATCGGGCGGCAATTCGCCGTCGAGGCTGTCGATCCCCTCGCGCGTGGCCCATAGCTTGCGGTGGTCGCGCGCGGGGTTCTTGAGCGCGGCCTCGACCGGGTGACGACCCCACAGTCGGACGTGCCCCGCGCTCGCCCGGCCGGACCCGCGCCCGCCTTTCATGCGGCCTGCGCGGCCTCTGAGCGCGCGCTTGCGTTCCTGTTTCGCCATCGGCCTTTCCGTTGCTGCGAGCGTGAAGCGCTCCCCTGCCAGCAGGGCCATTGACAGGCAAGGCTCGCTTCGCCATTGGGGCGCCTCTCGGCAGCGCGGGGCCCTCCGCTCCGCGTCTCGCCGCCAGCGGCGGCTTTTGGCACGGTGTGGACAGGTGGCCGAGTGGTTAAAGGCAGCAGACTGTAAATCTGCCCGCGCAAGCGTACGCTGGTTCGAATCCAGCCCTGTCCACCACCCCTCCCGTTTTCACGGCTTTCACCACAGCCCGAGCCGCGCGGTCAGGGCCGCCGTGTTCGCGAGCAGCGCTGCGGCCACCACGATCCAGTCCCATACATCGAGAGCGACGCGGTCGGGGGAGGCGATCGTCTTGCCGAAGCCGCGCGTTTCCAGCGCCGCTGTCATCGCCCCGCCGCGTCGCATGATAGTGAGCAGCGCGGGAATGAACAGGCGAGGGACATTGCGCAGGAAGGAGATGGGCCGGTTTGCTGCCAGCGTCATGCCTTTCAGGCGCATCGAATCCATGATTTGCGCCAGATCGCTGAGGCTGAGATAGATCAGCACAAAGGCATACCCGACCACGAACGCCGCCCCATGGGGCAGGCCGAGGCCGCTAAGACCTTCCACCAGTTCGTCGATTTCCATGGTCGAGAACAATCCGACCCCGATCAGGATTGCGGCGATCCATCCGAGCGAGAGCCGCAGCCCGAATTCGAATTCCGCATTGAAGGCGAAATCTTGGCCCAGCATCGGTATCACGACCAGCGCGAGGATGGTCGGCGCATGGATCAGCAGCATGAGCGCGAGCCAACCCATCGGTGCGCGCGCGCTCGCCGCGACACCAGCCCCCACCAGCACCGCCCCCGCCATCCAGCGCCAGTCGGGTGCGATGTAGATGAGCGCCAGGAAAAGCAGGAATGTCAGCCATTTAACCCGCGGATCACGGTCCCTCCAAAAGCTCGGACGGCCGGTGTTAAGGACGGGAACCTTCACCCGCTTGTTCCTTCCGATTGGGGCAGATTGGGGGCGTATATCTGCGAGGGCGGCTCGAGATCGAGCGCGCGCAGCCGCGCTTCGTTATCGGGCGCGAAAGCCTGGTCGGGCGGGCCCGCATCACGCAATCTGCCTCCCTCGATCAGCCCGACCCGCGTAGCGGTGGTGGCGAGGAAATCGAGATCGTGATCGAGCACGATCACCCCGCCTCCGCTTGAAGCGAAATCGGCGACGACCGTGGCGAGGCGGGTGCGTTCCCGAGGGTCAAGCCCCGGTGCGACCTCGTCCAGCACCAGCACCGGAGCGCCGCGCGCCATCATCGCGCCTGTCTGAGCGATCCGCGCGCTCCCGGGTGGGAGCAGGCCGGGGTCGGTATCAAGAATGTTCTCGAGGCCAAGTTGACCCGCGATTTGGGAAATGCGCTCATCGATCGCGTCTGCTTCGACGCCGCTCCCAGCCAAGCTCCGTTCAATCTCGGCGCGCAGGCACGGTTCGCTGAAAAAGGCGCTCGGCGCGTGCAGCACGATCGCGGCTCCGGATGGTCCAGGCTCGTTCGCCCCGGCGAGCTGGATCGTGCCCGCCTGCGGAGCAAGCAGGCCGCCGAGCAATTTTGCCAGCGTCGTCTTGCCCGCTCCGTTGCAACCCGCCATCGCGAGCACCTCGCCCTTGGCGAGCCTGAGATTGAGCCCGCGCCACACCTCGACGCTTTCATGACCGGCATCGGGATCATGGGTGAAGGCAACGTCGTTGAGCTCAAGCAGGACCTCGCCGGAATGAGGCGCAGAAAGGTCATGCGCGCGGCGAGCGGGCGGGTGGGCCAGACCGAGTGCGCAAAGCCGTGCTGTATCATCGATCACCTCTTCGGCCGATCCGAGCACGGCGACCTGTCCCTCTGCAAGCACGAGCACCCGATCGGCCCATTCGCGTTGGCGCTGGGCCCGGTTATCGACCAACAGCACGGCCCCGCCGTCCGCTGTTACCTTGCCGATCGTGGCGCGCACACGGGCAAGGCCGCTCGCATCGAGCCCGCTTGTAATTTCGTCGAGGATGAGGACGTGCGGCTGCTCGGCGACAGCGGCGGCCAGCGCGACCAGCATCTGCTTGTGCCCCGGCAGTTCCCAGATATAGCGCCGCGCCTCGCGTTCGTCGATTCCGAGCGCGGCGAGCTGATCCAGCGCGCGCCGTTCAGCCTCCGCACGCGCCAGGCCCAGATGTTCAAGCGAGGCTTCGACCTCCTTTACTGCGCGCGTGCGGGTCATCATCGCCGCCGGGTTGTCCGAAACATAGCCTATATCGACGGCCTCCCCGCCAAGCCCCACCCGCCCGGCCAGCGCGCCCCCGGTGGCGAGCGGTGCGACTCCGGCCATGATCCGGCACAGCGTCGATTTGCCCGATTGGGAAGTCCCCATGAGGCCGAGCACTTCGCCGGCGCGAAGGTCGAAGGAGATGCCCCTTAGCACCGGCGCGGCGCTCGAAGGGTAGCGGAATTGCAGGTCCGCCGCCCATGCCCGGGCGTTTTGCGAAGGCACGAAACCGCTGTCGAGTTCGGCGAATGCTTCGATGTGACGCCGGTCTCCCTTCGTTGGGAAGCCGAGATAATGCTCGAAACGGCCATGCAGTCTCGGCACGAGGAAGAAAGCCGGTATCGCTCCCCAGACAATGCCATGAAGGAGCGTGTTGCCGAGCGTCGACTGGATGAAGATACCAAGGCTCTCTTCACCGAAAAGAAGGAAGGACGATGCCTCTATCGCGGCCTGAACCAAGGCGCACAGGATCGAGGCGAACAGGATCGCAAGACGCGTCGGCGGCTGTTTGCCGAACAGCGTGCTGGTGAGCGCGAAGGCGAGGAAATAGCCCACGAAGCCGATCGGGTCGTCCAGCTCGTAGCCTTCCATCATGTCGCGCAGGAATTCGCCCAGGGCAACGCCGAGCCCGATCGCGATGCCGACCCGCCCGCCCGGCAACAGGGCGACGAGGACGAGCGGGATGAAGAACGGCTTGCTGTCTATGTCGACCGGAATTTCCGGAATCGCCTCGAGCGGGAGCAGGCCGAGGAAGAACAGGACCGCCGTCACCCCGATCAGCATGACGAACCGCGACGGCGCTATCGCCCCGGATTCGCCTTGCCCATGAGCTCCGGGGGCGTGGAGCGGGGAGACAGGGGATGCGGCGGCTTCGGTCATCCCCTGCGCTCCTATTGCGGATCGAAATATTCGATCGCGAATGTGATCGGTATGTCGACCTTGGCCTCGCTCCGGGCGAAATTGGCGGGCAGCGGGTCGAGACGGGGAACCAGCTTGGCGACTCTCTGGATCTCGCGATCAAGGCGTCCATGACCGGTCGAACGCACGATGTCCCAGTTCTTCACCTTGCCGTCGCGGGCGATGGTCACCCGCAGCACGCCCCGCCCCTCTTCGCCGCGATCGAGTGAGGCACCGGGATAGATGATCCTGCTGGTGTAGGCGCGGATAGAAATCTCGACGAACTGGCGGCTGACCTCGGTGATCCTTGGGGGCGGTGGCGGAGCGGGAGGCGGCGGTGGCGGCAGGGGTAGGGGTGGGCCGGAGCCGATCCCGCCTGCGCCCGAACTGGCTCGCCCGTCACCATCCGCAGCGCCGGCGACGACGCGCGCTTCGGTCGGAGGCGCTGGTGGTGGCGCATCTTCGGCGCGCTCGGCAACGACGGGGGCTTCTTCGGCGGTCTGGACTTCTTCGGGCGGTGCCTCGAGCCGCCGAGCGGGACCGCCGAGCGAGACGATCACGCTATCCTCTTCGGCCGCGAGGATGGTCTCATCGCTTCCCGCATAGCGCAGCGAGTAGGCGACGAGCGTGAGCGTCGCGCAGGCGATCCCGGCCGCCCAGTGCCAGCGCTGCGGGACCGGCGGCGGGCTCGGCGCGATCGCGCTTGACCAGGCTTTTGTCGCGCTCATCCGGCGACCTGCCCGGCTCCGACGGTCAACAGCACGATATAGGACGCTCCGCCATTGCGGATCTCCTCCATGATCGCGATCACGTCCTTTGCCTCCGCGCGTGAATCCGGCTTGAGTTGGATCAGCACTTCGGGATTGCCGGTCAGGATGTCGCGGACTTCGCCCTCCAGCGCATCGCGCGGGACCGATCGGTCGTTGATGGCGATTTCGCCTTCTTCGCCGACCAGGATCACGAGGTCCTGTACATCGCCGCGCAGATCGCTCGATGAAGCGGTCGGCGTGACCGCGAAGGCATCCTCCGGCTCGATCGATCCGGCCAGCATGAAGAAGACCAGCAGGATGAAGACCACGTCGATAAGCGGGGTGATGTTGATGAGTTCGCGCTTGGGCTTCTCGCGCGGCAACCTCATTGCGCGGCCTCCTGCGGGCTGGTTGCGAACGAAACCGCATAGGCCCCGGCATCGCGGGCGAGCTGGAAGGCGTCGACCGCCTCCTGCATCGTCACCCCGTCTTCGGGCCGTATCAGGAAAGTGCGCCCGGGATCGACCTCGACCAGCGCGCTCACTTCGCGCGCGACCTGCTCGGGCGTGGAAGGCTCGCCATCATAGGCGAGCGTCCCGTCGCCGTTGACCCGGATCACGATCGCCGCGGTAGCATCTTGCAGCACCTCGCGTTCCTGCGGTGTATCGATCCCGATCAGGCGAAAGCGCGCGAAATTGGTCGTGAGCATGAAGAAGACGAGCAGGATGAACACCACGTCGATCAGCGGCGTGACGTTGAGCAGCGCTATGTCCGGGCGCTTGCGGCGGAAGATCATGCCGGTTGGGCCGCCAGTTCCGCTTTGGGTGCCGGGGCCGCGCTATCGACCGGGGCGGCAGCGTCGTAAAGCGGGATGGTGAAGACCTGCGTCGCGGCATCTTCCATCCGCTGTGCCTCGACATCGACCGAGCGTTGCAGCCAGGTGAAGAACACCGCGGCCGGGATCGCGACCGAAAGGCCGGCCGCCGTCGTCAGCAGCGCTTCCCAGATGCCGCCCGCGAGGACCGCCGGCTCGATCCGGTCGCCGACCCCTTCCATTTGCTGGAATGCCTCGATCATGCCGAGCACCGTGCCGAGCAGGCCGAGCAGCGGGGCGATCGTGGCGATCAGGCTGAGCAGGGCGAGCCCGCGCTCCATCGCATCGAGCTGGGCCTGGGCGACCCGGGTGACTTCCTCTCGCACGACCGTGTCGTCCATCAACGGGTCGGCCTTGCCGCGCACGGCGGCGGCCATCACCTTGGCGACCGGGCTGGGGCGCGGCTCGAGCCCTTCGAGCGCCTCTTTCCAATGATCGACGCGCAATTGACTGACCACATCGGCGACGAAGCCATGGCGACCGACCCCGATGCGCAGGAACTGGACCAGTTTTACGATTGCCACGCCAAGCGCGACCACCGCGAGCACGGCAAGGATGACGATGATCGGCCCGCCAGCTTCGAAGAATTGCGCCAGCGGCGATGCGGCGGCATGCGCCGGTGTAGCCAGCACGCTGCATCCGGCGACCGCGACGAGCTTGAAGCGAAAACCCGAGACGAATTTCGAGATCATCAGCACCCTCCTTGCTAAGGACGAAGCCTAAGGGGGCTTAGCGATAGATTTGTGACATTCGGGCCACGAATTTACGACGCAAGCGGGCTGGAAACCTGATGCGAAACAGCGCAGGGTTGTGAAAGAATCCGGCTGGAGAGAGGGAAACTATGGGCCAGGACATTCTTGCCGAAGGTTTCACGCAATCGGATTTTGCGAGATTCGACGCCCGGCTGGCCGAAGAGACAAAGGCGCTGCGCAATGCCTTTGCCGCCGGTAAGCTGGCCGATAACGGCCCGACCATCGGCCTCGAACTCGAAGCCTGGCTGATCGACCACAATTTCTTCCCCGCGCCTTTCAACCAGAGTTTCCTGGAGCGCCTCGGCGATCCCAATGTTGTCGCGGAACTCTCGCGCTTCAATATCGAGATCAATGCCCCGGTGCTCGGCCTTGCCGGACGCGATCTTGAGCGGCTGCACGAACATCTTAGCGAAACCATGCGGCGCTGCGCAGCCAATGCGCATGAGGACGTCTCGACCGTGGTCGCGATCGGCACCTTGCCCACCTTGCGCGAAGGCGACCTCTCGATCGAGGCGATGACGCCGACGAACCGCTATGCAGCGCTCAATCGCGAACTCGAGCGCTCGCGCGGGGACGCACCGGTGACGATAGACATCGCCGCGCCCGAACCCGGGGGCGAGCGCTTCACCGCATCCTATCGCGACGTCATGCTGGAGGCGGCAACGACCTCGCTGCAACTGCATCTGCAGGTCCCGGCGAAACGCACCTGGCTTTACTATAACGCCTCGGTGATCCTTTCCGCACCGCTGGTCGCGATTTCGGCAAATGCCCCTTACCTTTTCGGGCGCAAATTGTGGCAGGAGACCCGCATCCCGGTTTTCGAGCAGGCGCTCGGCGGGGTCGAGGGGCCGCCACGGGTCTCGATGGGGGATGGCTACATGGAGCCCGACCCGACCGCGATCTTCGCCCAGAACATCGCCCTTTACCCCTCGATCCTGCCCGATTGCGGTGACGAGCGGTCCGAGCGTTTCCCCTGTCTCAGGCTCCATAACGGGACAATCTGGCGATGGGTGCGACCGATCGTCGGCTTCGGCGAGGAAGATCGGCCGCATGTGCGGATCGAACAGCGAGTGATGGCGGCCGGGCCGAGCGTTTATGACATGATGGCCAATGCGGCGCTCTATTTCGGCGCGGTCCATGCCCTTGCACCGAGGGTCGAGCGGATGATGCGCGCGCTGCCCTTCGAGGTGGCGGAGCGCAATTTCTACGAGGCGGCGCGGCATGGGCTGGATGCAGGCTTCGAATGGCCAGGCGCGGCGGGCGGCATTTCGGCGCGGGCGGTACTCGATGGCCTCCTGCCGCTCGCCGAAGAAGGGCTGCGCGATCTGGGCATGGATAGCGCGCTGATCGACAAGTATCTCGGAGCCATCGTCGCGCGGCCCGCCTCGGGCCGCACCGGCGCGGCTTGGCAGGTGGCAGCGCGAGAGAAACACGGCGATTTTCACCGTATGCTGGCAGCTTATCTCGAAAACCAGCGGCTCGGCCTGCCGGTGCATGAATGGCCCCTGTGAGCGCGCAGCGCCCGTGCTGAACCGCTGCGACACGCTGCCGCCGGGATTTCTCGAGGCCCGCCCGCACGAGCTCGCCGACCTGCTCGGCGGGCCGACCCTGATCGAGCTTCCGGGCGAATGCGAGGCGCCGCTGTTCGTCTCGATCCTGATGCATGGCAACGAGGATGTGGGGCTCGGGGCGATCCAGCGCGTGCTGAAGGCATGGCGCGGGCGAAGCCTGCCGCGCGCGCTCATGGTTCTGGTCGGCAATGTCGCGGCCGCCGCCGAGGGGGTTCGCAGGCAGGAATTCCAGCCGGACTACAATCGTGTCTGGCCCGGCACGCTCGACCATATCGGCACGGCCGAGGCGCAGATGATGGCCGAGGTGCACGAGCGCGTAATCGCGCGCGGTGCCTGTGCCGCGATCGACCTCCATAACAATACCGGGCGCAACCCGTTTTACTCGGTGATCTGCGAGCGTTCGCCCGAAGTGCTCGCGCTGGCCGGTCGCTTTGCCGGGCGGGCGGTCTTGTTTCGCGGGGTTCCGGGAACACAGACCGCGTCTTTCGCGGGCCGGATCCCCGCCATGACCGCCGAATGCGGCAAGCCCGCCGCCTCCGCCCACGAGGAGTGGGCGGCGCAATTCGTGACTGGCGTGCTGGAGAGCCGGACGCTTTCTCCGGGTGAGGGGGAGGATGACTTGGAACTCTATCGCACGCTCGGCGTGGTGCGGGTGCGCGAGGACGTTTCGCTGTCTTTCGACGGAGAAGCCGCCGATCTCATCCTAGCGCACGACATCGACCGGCTCAATTTCGTCGCCACTCGCCCCGGGCAGATGCTTGGGCGTGCGAACCATGCAATGCCGCTGACCATGACCGACGGGGCGGGCCGCGACGTGGCGGGCGAATTCTTCGTGGTGGAGGGGGGCGACCTGCGCCTGTCCCGCCCGGTCACTCCCGCCATGCTGACAGGAGATCCGCGCATCGTGAGGCAGGATTGCCTCGGATACTTGATGGAGCGGCTCGAACCCGCCTGATGGGGCAGTCGAGTGTTTGGGTCCTGCCGGCGCGCCCCGGTCGCGCTAATGGGCGCGCCGGCAGGGGGCTTACGCTGCGATGGCTTCCTTTGCCTGATCCTGCCAGGCAAGGCCCGGCAGGTAGCGGGCATCGACCCGGCCATCCTTCAGCGTGAACAGGTGCAGCCAGCCATTGTCGAACAGCTCTGCAACACCGGGGTGGCGTTCGAGCACGTCGATGATCGCCTCGCGCGGGGCTTCGATCATGACCGACAGGCGCAGCGGCT
Source organism: Erythrobacter sp. (assembly GCF_040217515.1). GTDB lineage: Bacteria > Pseudomonadota > Alphaproteobacteria > Sphingomonadales > Sphingomonadaceae > Erythrobacter. Next base: position 65,162 of record NZ_JAVJPT010000004.1, on the reverse strand, counting down.
CGTGGGCGAGCTTTTCGCCGTCATGGACGCCCTGCCAGGGAAGGCCGGGGCGCAGGCGACCGCTATTGCCTTCGATGACGCCGATCCCGCCGACGACATTGTGGATCAGCTTGTTCCCGCCGCCGAACACGTCCGGAGCGACTGAAGAGCCATAATATTGCAGGCTGATCCAGCTCGCCACGACCACCGGAGCGGTGATGATAAGCTCGAGCGTCGCGAAGCCTTCGTCCGCCTGCCAGTCATAGCTGTGCAGGAACGCCCGCCCGCCGAGATCGCGCCCCGTCGTCGCCTCGCGCGGGGCGGCGATGAAGGCGGCGCACCCGGCAAGCCCCCATTCCGGACGGATTTCGGCCCAGTTCGCGGCGCGGGCCGGGACCGTGCTGGCCTTGGCTCCGGGCATCCTGATCGCGCGCTCGGCCCGTGTGATCTCGCCGGCAGCGGAGAGCCACTTGCGGATCGTGACAAGGTCGCTTTCGCGCCCGGTGGTCTGGCCGTCCTCGTAGATGGTAATCGCGTCGGTCGTCGTGTCATGGAGCCCGGCGACGAAAAGCGTGTCCTCGGGCACCTCTATGCCGCGTTCCTTCAGCCCCGCACGGGTTTCGGGATCGTTGAGCAGCACGGCGAGCAAGCGGGCCGAAACTTCGCCGGTGTAACCGCCGCATGCGCCGCAGTGATAGGCGCTTTCATGCGGGTTGTTGGTGACGTTGCCCCCATGGCCCAGCAGCAGGACAATCTTGCCGTGACCCTTGGTGAGGCTCATTGCCTTGAGCACGGCAGCGCCCGTCTCACCCTTGGTCTGAGCGTCGAGCCCGCCGATGACTTCGGGCGTCGGCTCGGCCTTGCCGCCCTTGCCCGCAAGGCCGAGAGCCGAGCGGATCAACTTGACCGAATAGAGCGGGCCCATCGCCTCGACAAAGGCGAAGGAGGACACTGCCGCCTGTCGGAACCGGCCCCAGGCGCGGCTGGCGCGGGCCGAGATGCGGTCCGCCCGGTCCTTTTCGGGGTCGCCCCGGCTGGTGGTTTCGATCGCCGGGTTGAGCAGAACCGGAAGCCGTGCCTCGATCGTGTCCGAAGCGTGACTGCGGTGTGCGAGCGGCAGGCCGAAGAAGCCCGCAAAACCGATCGTTTCGATCCTGTTGTCGACGCTCTCGAGCGCGCGGCGGAAGACTTCCGAGCGAACGTCGATGCAGAAGGCGGCCTGCAGTTCGGGCCGTTCGGGCGCGTCGGCCGCGCCGTCGAGAGCGGCGACAAGCTGGCGCTGGTGCGCGCGATCGGCAGCGTCCTGCATGATGGCGAGCACCACCTGATCGGCGGTCGGTTCAACCGGCTGTTCGTGGGCGACGATCGTCTCGGCCCAGCGCTCGGCGATGGCGGGGACATGGGCAAGCAGCGCCTCCTCCCAGATCAGCCGGATCGCGAGCAGGTCGGCCATGGTGCGGTCGGTGTCCTCCTTGAGCTCTGCCTGCCAGAGCATCCAGCGGGCGTGCTGCGACCATCCGCCAAGGCTCATGAAAAGCCGGTGGAACGCGGTCTCGGCGGCCGCGTCGGTGATGCCGAGGGCTTCGGAAGCGAACAGGATCGCGCGTTCGGCCGTGTCGGGTGCTTCGGCGACGTGGGCGCAGAACCCTTCGAGTCCGGCGATCTCCGGGGTGAGGTCATGGATCGCCCATTCGCGCCAGGCGGCAAAGGCATCGGTTCCCGGTGTCGGAGTCCAAAGCGCCTGGCCGCGGTCGAAATGACCCGCTGCCCAAAGGCCGAAGGTCTTTTCGATCACCGAAGGCCAGTCCGTGCCGGTCGCCTCGGCCGCGAGGTCGGCGACAGTCGGAAGGGCGCGCGGGGCAGGCGCGGTCTCGGCATTGCCGGCCGCGACCTTGAGTGCCGATACGCTCTTGGGTTTGAGCGATGATGTCGAAGCCTCGAGCGCGGCTTCGAGATCGGCTTCGATGATGCGTCCGGCGCGGATCGCTGCCGTGTAATCGGCTGCCGTCCGGGTTGCGCGGGCTCCTGTCACGCGGGCCAGGCGCGCGGCAGCGGTGGCGAGGTCCTCGCCGGTCTGGCCGAGGAAGGGATTGACAGCGACCGTCGCATCGAGCGGGAAGGCCGGGGGGATCGCCCGAGCGGCGGCTTCGGCGCCTTCGAGCACCTTGGACAGCTGGACCGGTGTGATCTGTGACTGCTTGAGGAACATGGCTTGTCTCCGGTGAAATCGGGTGTTCTTGCGATCAGTTCGAGCGCGTGATGCGGAAGCCGCCGATCGCCCGGTCGAGCAGGGCGTTCATGTAAAGCCCGTTGGCGAGGTGCACGCGCAGTCCTGCGGTCGAGGGATGGTGCGCCCATTGCGGGAAGAGCGCCTGCGCAAAGGCGACCACGCCGAATGAGGCGACCGCGATCACGATCAGCGCCCATTCGAGATCGCCCGGAACCGGCGTTTCGGGAAGCAGCGGGCCCCATGCCGCCTCGGCCAGCGCCTGGAAGGCGAAATAGCCGATCGCAGCGGCGAGCGAGGCCATGGCGGTGCGCTTCGACAGGGCCATGGGGGCCTGGTCGGCAAGGCCCTGCGCGACGAGATAGGCGACCCCGAAGATCAGGATGCCGCCGAGCGCCAGCGCCTGCGGGGTCTTGGGGCCGAACGCGGCGGTGAAGGCGGCGGCGATTCCGGCATAGAGCAGGATGGCGAGCCCGAAACTCTTGAGAACCGCACCGAAATCGGCCGGGGCGACCGGGCCGGGGCGCCGAATCTTGGCGACATCCTCGACCGCACCGCCCGAGGAAAGGAAGGCATGCGCCTTGTAGAGCGAGTGCGCGACGATGTGCAGCAGCGCCAGCGTCCACAGGCCGAGCCCGCACTGGAGCAGCATGAAACCCATCTGCGAGACGGTCGACCAGGCGAGCGCCGTCTTGACCGCGCTTTGGGTGAGCATGACCGCCGCGCCGAACAGGGCGGTGAAGCCGCCCAGCATGACGAGCGCGGCCATCGCGCCCGAGCTCGACTGGACGAGATCGGCATTGGCGATAAGCAGCACGCCGCCCGAGTTGATGATGCCGGCATGGAGCAGGGCGGAGACCGGAGTGGGCGCTTCCATCACCTCGGTCAGCCAGCCGTGCAGCGGGAAAGCGGCGGTCTTGAGGCCTGCGGCGATCACGATGCAGGCGATGGCGGCGGTGGTGGCGAGATCGATCCCCTCCGCCTGCACGATCGGGCCGAGCGCAACGAGCTGCGTGGTGCCGTGGGTCAGGGCGAGGATGCCCGCCGCCACGACAAGGGCGATGTCGCCGACATGCCAGACGATCGCGAACTTGGTCGCCGCGCGGTGCGCCTCGCGTCGCTCGGGATAGAACAGCAGCAACTTGCGAAGCGTCAGGCCGACAAGGAAAGTGGCGATGGCGAGCGTGGTGAGGCTCGTGGCTTGGGCAAAGACAAGCACTGCCGCGAGCGTCGCCAGCATCAGGCCATGGAACAGGCCCTCGCGCTCCTCGCCGTCGAGATAGGTCCGGCTGTAGCGCATCACGATCCAGCCGATGAAGCCGACCAGCATCGCCATGGTGGCCGCAACGAGATCGGCCCGCAAGCCGACGGCGAAAAGGCCTGATCCCACCATAAGACCCACCGGTTCGGCAAGGATGACCTGCACCAGCCCACCGATCGTCAGAAGGAAAGCAAACAGCGCCGCCGTTTCCGAAAGGCCCGGCACGAGGCCCGGGCGCATCCCGCCATTGGCGAAAGCGGGGAGGGCTGCGAGCAGCAGGACCAGCGGGGCGATGAAGGAAAAAGACAGGTCGAATGGCATGATCGGTCTCCGTTAAGGCAGTGGGAGAGCCAATAGACGGCGGCTTACATTGATAAAATTTCATATTTTACCGATTACTGTTCTGTTATATGGAAGCATGCCATGCTCAATCTCCACCATCTCCGCCTGTTTCGCGCGGTCGCGCGCGAGGGCACGCTGACCGGGGCCGCGAAGGCTCTCAATATCTCGCAGAGCGCGGTTTCGACCCAGATCAAGGCGCTTGAGGCTTCGCTCGGCCACGACCTGTTCGAACGGCGCGGGCGCAATCTCGTGCTTTCGGAAGCGGGGCGGATCGCGCTCGACCATGCCGACGAGATATTCAGCGCCGCAGACCATCTCACCGCGACGCTCAAAGGCGCGGGCGGGCAGCGACGCGTGCTTCGGATCGGCGCGCTTGCGACGCTGAGCCGCAATTTCCAGATGCAATTCATGGGCCCTCTGATCGGACGCGAGGATGTCGAGGTGGTCCTGCGATCGGGAACGCAGGCGAGCCTGCTGCGCGCGCTCGAAGCGCTCGCGCTCGATGTCCTGCTGACCAATCTCCAACCGGCGCGCGATGCGGCGAGCCCCTATCTCGTTACCCGCCTTGCCCAGCAGGAGGTAAGCCTTGTCGGCCCCGCTGCAACGCGGGTTCACGGCGGCCTCGCCGAATTGCTTGGGCAAGAGCCGCTCATCCTGCCGACGCCGGAGACCGCGCTGCGCGCCGGATTCGACGCGCTGCTCGATCGCATGGAGATCGTCCCTCGGATTGCCGCCGAAGCCGATGACATGGCGATGCTGCGCCTGCTGGCGCGAAGCGGCGCGGGGCTCGCGGTGATCCCGCCGATCGTGGTGCAGGACGAACTCGCGAGCGGTGCGCTGGTCGAGATTTCTCGCCTGCCCGAGATAACCGAGGTGTTCTATGCGGTCACGATCCGCCGACGCTTCCCCAATCCGTTGCTGGGCGAAGTGCTGGAGCGGGCCGATGGCGATCCGGCCGGCTGACCGTCACCACCCCTGTCGCTCGAGCAGCGGGACCATCAGCGCGCGCAGCGAGCCCGCAAGGAACCGGAGCAGCGTGCGGCGCAAAGGGGATAAGTGGCGCGCATCGACGGCCATATACTCGATCACGCCATGCGCCCCGCGATTGCATTTGAAAGTCCCCGCCCCGGCCGAGCCGTGAAGGCGCAGTCCCCGCTCCATCGCCCATTCCGAGAACAGATAGCTCGCAATTCGGTAGAGCCCTTCGGATTGCGGGCGATCGGTGTCGTAGCCGAGCAGGGGGACGGTCGCGATCCCGCCCGTCGCACGGATTCCGGCGGCGATCATGATCGTACCCTCTTTATTGCGGGCAAGCCGCCAGTGCAGGAGGCCGCTGCGCGCGCTGTCAGCGACGAAGGCGGGGGTGAAGACCGGGTTTATCGCCGAATAGCGGCCGACATAAAGCTGTCGATAGAGCTGCGCGATGCGTTCGCAATCTTCATGGTCCAGGTCTTCCGGTTCCTCCACCGTCAGCCCGGACCGGCGCAGGGCGCGGCGATCGTTGGCGCAATTGTTGCGCGGCCGCCAGTCGCGAGCGAGATCGTCGGTCACCCAGATCTGGCGCGCGGGCAGCAATTCCCAGCCATCGGCGCGCACCGCCGCGAGCAGGTCTGGGCACGACCATGGATCGAGCGAGCGCAAGATCACGAAATGGTCGGGAAAGCGTGCGGCCAGCTGCGCGCGCATATCCGCGATGCCGCGCCCGTCCCATTGCCCGTGCAGGTTTGTCGAAAGTAGCCAGTTGTCGAGGTGCACCGCCCGGTTGATCCGCATGGCGCGCAGCAGGCCGTCCATCGCGCCCAGCACGCCCTGCGCGCCCCAGCGGCCCCAGGTCATGCCGATAATGTCGATCTCGTCGCGGGCATAAAGGACATAGGCGCTGTGCGGGCTGGCGACATAGCTGCGCCCGATGCCCGCATCGTCGACCGTCACCGGCAGGTCGATACCGCAATGGCGCAAGAGCAGCATGCGCGAGGTCGCGTTGCGGATCATCGCCGGTGTTCCAAGCCGTGCGAACGCGTTGACATGGCGTGCGGCGAGACTCTCCTGTCCGGAAAGCATCGCCGGATCCTCGATCAGCACGGGATCGGGCGCGGTATCGGTCGTAGCGGAGAGGGGAGCCCGAAGCATGGACTGCGCTTGCCTGACCGTTATGCAGCGTTTGTGACGTTCGCGACGAATTGTCTCACCGCCCTTTCGCGCCGTCCCGGCGGCTCGGGCTTGCGGCGCACCTGCGTGGGCAGTAAGGCCGCGCGCTCCATCCGAGAGGCCTTCATGCAAGAGCAGAACATCGCGCTCACCGGGCGCCCCGTCATTTCAGCAAGCGGCCTTTTCACCCCGGCCGAGACGATCACCAATGCCGAACTGGTCGAGAGCTTCAACCGCTTCGTCGACCGTCACAACGCGGCGAATGCGCAGCGAATCGAAGCGGGAGAGGTGGAGCCGCTGTACTATTCGTCGTGCGAATTCATCGAGAAGGCGAGCGGGATAAAGGCGCGCCACGTCATGGCGAAGGAGCCTGTACTCGACCCGGAGGTCATGGCTCCGCGCTGGCCCGAAAGAGGCGATGACGAGCTTTCGATCATGGCCGAAATCGGCATCGCCGCCGCGCGCGATGCGCTGGAGCGGGCCGGGCGCGATCCGAAAAATGTCGATGCAGTGCTGTGCGCGGCCTCCAATATGCAGCGGCCCTATCCCGCGATGGCGATCGAGATCCAGCAGGCGCTCGGGATAGACGGCTTCGGTTTCGACATGAACGTGGCCTGCTCTTCGGCAACTTTCGGCATTCAGACGGCAGCCGATTACATCCGTTCCGGCAATGCGCGATCGGTGCTGGTGGTGAGCCCGGAAATCACGTCGGGGCATCTCAACTGGCGCGACAGGGACAGCCATTTCATCTTCGGCGACGTCGCGACCGCAGTGCTGGTGGAGGATTCCGCGCTCGCCCCCGGCGCGCATTGGGACATTCTCGGCACCAGGTTGAAGACGGTGTTTTCAAACAATATCCGCAACAATTTCGGCTTTCTCAATCGCGCCCATCCCGATACGGCCGATGCGCCTGACAAGCTTTTCGTCCAGGAAGGGCGCAAGGTTTTCAAGGAAGTCGTGCCGATGGTCGCCGCCATGATCCTCGAGGAGGCACAGCGGCTCGGGCTCGATCCGCAGGCACTCGGACGGCTCTGGCTCCACCAGGCCAATGCGGGGATGAATCGGCTGATCGCACAGAAGGTCCTTGGCCACGAGGCGAACGAGGACGAGAGCCCGACCGTGCTCGACACCTACGGCAACACGTCGAGCGCGGGCTCGATCATCGCCTTTCACCTCCACAACGAGGATATGGAAGCGGGCGATACGGGGCTCATCTGCAGTTTCGGTGCGGGCTATTCGGCGGGGGCCGTGTTCGTGCGCAAGGCTGGTTGAGCGCCAGACGGCCGGGCAGGAGCAGCTTGCGGCAGCGCATGCCAGACCCTAGATGCTGCCTATGGCAGGCGAAATTTCCGACAATCAGGGCCGCGGCGATGCCGCCTGGTCTTGGCCCCCGATCCATCCGGAGGGGCGCAAATTCGGGCTCATCGCGGTCGCGGTTAGCCTTTTCTTCCTCTCCCCTTGGATCGATATCGAGATCATCGGCTGGCCGCTGCTGCTGCTTTCGCTCGGCGTGTTCGCATTCTTCCGCGATCCCGAGCGGGTCGTTACCCAGGCCGAGAACGCGATCGTCGCGCCGGCCGACGGTCTGGTCTCTCTTATCACGCAGGTCGAACCGCCCGAAGAAATGGTCGCGGATGACGGGTCGGGCCATGCCGGCCTTTCGCCGGGGGCGGTAACGCGCATCTCGATTTTCATGAGCGTGTTCGACGTCCACATCAATCGCGCGCCGATCGCGGGCACGATCCGCCGACTGGTCTACATCCCGGGCAAGTTCATGAATGCCGATCTCGACAAGGCTAGCGAGGAGAATGAGCGCCAGCACATTCTCGTCGAACGCGCCGACGGGGTCTCGATCGCCTTCACCCAGATCGCCGGACTGGTGGCACGGCGCATCGTGCCCTTCGTCAAGCCGGGGGACACGGTCGCCAAGGGGCAGCGGGTCGGCCTGATCCGGTTTGGCAGCCGTGTCGATGTCTATCTTCCGGCGGGTACTGATCCAAAGGTGCTGATCGGCCAGAGCGTGGTCGCGGGCGAGACCGTCCTGGCCGAAATAGGGTCGCAGGGGCTCATCGAAGGGATTGCGCAATGACTCTCTCGCGCCGCCCCGTAGATACCGTTGGAGTGAAGACCCGGTGAGCATTCCGCCACGCCGGGATTCCCGCCCTGTCGTTCCCGCTCGCGTGGGGCCCAAGGCGGCCGAGGACGAGGACGGAAAGGCAGGCAGCGACGCGACCGGGCTGACGCTGCGCGCGATGCTGCCCAATGCGATCACCGCCGCGGCGCTGTGCTCCGGTTTGACCGGTATCCGCTTCGCGATCGAGAGCGAATGGGCCTATGCGGTGCTGGCGGTGCTCCTGGCCGGTGTGCTCGACGGGATCGACGGGCGAATTGCCCGGCTGCTCAACGCCCAGTCGCGTTTCGGGGCGGAGCTCGACAGTCTTGCCGACTCGCTGTCTTTCGGCATGGCACCCGCGATCATCATCTACCTTTGGTCGCTGCAGGATTTCGAGCGGTTCGGCTGGTTTGCCGCGCTGGCCTTCGCGATTTGCTGCGCACTGCGGCTCGCGCGGTTCAATGCGCGCATCGATGTCGACGAGCAGCCGCACAAGTCGGCCGGTTTCCTGACCGGCGTTCCCGCACCCGTCGGCGCGGGGCTCGCCTTCGCGCCGTTTTATCTTTGGCAGGAGACCCAGATCGCCCTGCTGCGCGACGCGGTCGTGCTTTCCGCCTGGCTAGCGCTGATCGCGGTATTGATGATCTCGAACATGGCAACGCTCAGCTGGGCAGTGGTTCGGCCGCGGCGCAATATCCGGCTTTTCCTGATCGCGCTCGCGGCTTTGTTCTTCGCTGCGCTGCTGCTCGAGCCGTGGTGGTCGCTTGCCGCGCTCAGTGCGGGTTATCTGGCGATGATGCCCTACGGTCTCGTTCGCTATGGCCGGATCAAGCGGCGCCGCGCAGCCGGCGCGCGCGAGAGGGCCGATCCACAGGAGCAAGGCTAGGGCGAAGCGCTCGCGCCCGGCTACGCCGCAGCCGCATTTCGCGATGTTCGACCTCGGGAACGAAGCCCGCCGCGAGCAGCGCGCGTTCGCGCCGGATCGAGGCCAGCGCGCAGCGTGCCCGCAGCCAGGAATCAACCAGCGTCAGGGCGGTGGCGATCGCGGTGATGGTGACGAGAGCGGCGATGGCGGTTGCGATCATGGCGGGTTCCCCTGATTCGTGAGTTCAATCTTTGTTCCCCACGCTTTGTTCCTTAAGTGTTCTTGCGGGTCAAGCAATTTGTTCCGCGAATGTTCCACGTGTAACATTTCGGTGGCGTTTCGTCGGCCAAGCGGTTAAGGCCCGCGGCACTCGCGACGGGTGATGGGCGAATCGTTCCTGTGCCGGCCGCGAAATTCACATGGAAAGCGCACATACCGGTGCCGCGCGCGGGCGATCCGCAGGCGGTTCCAGCTTTCCAGAGGAACAACCGGAAAGGAATTACTTATGGCGGCCACCACCGTCACCATGCAGCAATTGATCGAGGCCGGCGCGCATTTCGGCCACCAGACCCACCGCTGGAACCCGCGGATGAAGCCGTATATCTTCGGCGCCCGCAACGGTGTTCACATCATCGACCTGTCGCAAACCGTGCCGCTGTTCTCGCGCGCGCTCGATTTCGTCGAACAGACGGTTCGCGCAGGCGGCAAGGTCCTGTTCGTCGGTACCAAGCGTCAGGCGCAAGAGCCGATCGCCGAAGTGGCGCGGAGCTGCGGCCAGCACTTCGTCAACCATCGCTGGCTGGGCGGGATGCTCACCAACTGGAAGACGATCAGCCAGTCGATCCGCCGCCTGAAGAACCTCGAGGAACAGCTTGCCGGAGACACCAGCGGCCTGACCAAGAAGGAAGTCCTCCAGCTCACCCGTGAGCGTGACAAGCTCGAGCTTTCGCTCGGCGGCATCCGCGACATGGGCGGCATCCCGGATGTCATGTTCGTGATCGACGCGAACAAGGAAGACCTCGCAATCAAGGAAGCGGCCGTTCTCGGCATTCCGGTGATCGCGGTGCTCGATACCAATGTCGATCCGACCGGCATCGCCTTCCCCGTGCCCGGCAATGACGATGCCAGCCGCGCAGTGCGCCTTTACTGCCAGGCAGTGGGCGATGCGGCGGCTGCGGGTCGCGGCGGCGCGGTCGCGGATTCGGGCGAGGATGTCGGCGCGATGGCCGAGCCCCCGGCGGAAACAGCAACCGAAAGCGCGCCTGCCGAAAGCGCCTGAGGCATCTCGCGCGTCAATCGCGCGTCACATTCACCGATTAGCGCACCGGGCATCGTCCGAGGGGCAACCCGCCCAAAGGACAAGTCGATGCCCGGGCGCCAACGACACGTAAAGGAACACCGAGACATGGCCGATTTCACCGTCGCCGATGTGAAAAAGCTGCGCGAGAAGACCGGCGCAGGCATGATGGACGCCAAGAAGGCGCTGACCGAAGCGGGCGGCGATATCGAGGCCGCTGTCGATGCCCTGCGCGCCAAGGGTCTCGCCACCGCCCAGAAGAAGTCGAGCCGCACTGCTGCGGAAGGCCTTGTGGGCGTTGCCGTCAATGGGACCATGGGCGTTGCGGTCGAAGTCAATTCGGAAACCGATTTCGTGGCCAAGAATGACCAGTTCCAGGATTTCGTGCGCAAAATCACCGGCGTCGCGCTCGAACTGGACGGGGATGATGTCGAGGCGCTCAAGGCTGCGGGCTATCCCGATGGCGGCACTGTCGCCGACAAGCTGACCGACAACATCGCCACGATCGGCGAGAACCAGCAGATCCGCCGGATGAAGTCGATTTCGGTCGGCCAGGGCGCTGTCGTGCCCTACGTCCACAACGCGGTTTCGCCCGATGCCCAGGATCTCGGCAAGATCGGCGTGCTCGTCGCGCTCGAAGGCGATGCGAGCGCCGAAGTGCTCGCCACGCTCGGCCGCGACATCGCCCAGCACGCCGCCGCCATGTTCCCCCAGGCGCTCGACGCCGAAGGGCTCGACCCCGCGGTAATCGAGCGCGAGCGCGCCATTGCCCGCGAAAAGGCGGCCGAAAGCGGCAAGCCCGAAAACGTTCAGGAAAAGATGGTCGAAGGCGCGGTCAAGAAATACGCGAAGGAAAACGCCCTGCTGAGCCAGGTCTTCGTCAAGGACGGCAAGGCCACGGTCGAGGAATATGTCGCGCGCACCGCCAAGGAAGCGGGCACCTCGATCAAGCTGGTCGATTTCGTGCGCTTCCAGCTTGGCGAAGGCATTGACAGGGACGATGGCGATTTCGCGGCTGAGGTTGCGGCGGCGCTCGGCAGCTGATCGCACTGTTGCCAACGAAACCAACGGCCGTCGCAGCAACGTGCTGCGGCGGCCGCTTGCATTGGGGATGAGGCCCGGATGCGGGGACGCTTTGCCTTTGCGCTGTGCGGGCGCACTCGCTAAAGCCGCGCCACCAGTCCAGTTTTTCCCGCGAGCGATACGCCCAATGCCCATGCCCGAAATCAAGCGCGTTCTCCTGAAACTTTCGGGGGAGGTCCTGATGGGCGAGCAGGAGTATGGGATCGATCCCGAATATGTCGCTCGCCTTGCCGAGGAAGTGAAGGCGGCCAAGGATGGCGGAATCGAGGTGTGCCTCGTCATCGGCGGAGGCAACATCTTCCGCGGCATCGCGGGCGCGGCCAGGGGGCTCGACCGCACGACCGGCGATTACATGGGCATGCTCGCAACGGTCATGAATGCACTTGCGATGCAGAACGCGCTCGAAAAGCTTGGTGTGCAGACCCGCGTGCAGTCGGCGATCCCCATGTCCAGCGTGTGCGAACCCTATATCCGCAGGCGTGCCGAACGGCATCTCGAAAAGGGCCGCATCGTCATTTTCGCCGCCGGCACGGGCAATCCGTTCTTCACCACCGATACCGGTGCCGCCCTGCGCGCGGCGGAGATGAATTGCGATGCGCTGATGAAAGGGACCAGCGTCGAGGGCGTCTATGACAGCGATCCCAAGCACAACCCGGATGCCGTGCGTTTCGAGACGGTCAGCTACGACCACGTCCTGTCGCAGAATCTCAAGGTGATGGACGCGACGGCGGTGGCGCTTTGCCGGGAGAACGATATCCCGATAGTGGTGTTTTCGATCCGTGAAAAAGGCAATGTCGCGCGCGTGCTTTCGGGCGATGGCGTGCAGACGATAGTACAGAAGGACGACTGATCCATGCCGCAATACGAGAAGGCCGATATCGAGCGCCGGATGAAAGGTGCCGTGGATTCGCTCAAGAGCGATCTTCAGGGCCTGCGCACCGGCCGGGCCAATACGACGCTGCTCGATCCGGTGCAGGTCGAGGTCTACGGTGCGATGATGCCGCTCAACCAGGTCGCGACCGTCTCTGCGCCCGAACCGCGCATGCTGAGCGTGCAGGTGTGGGACAAGTCGAATCTCACCGCGGTGGAAAAGGGCATCGCCCACGCCAATCTCGGCCTCAATCCGATGATTGACGGCCAGACCATTCGCCTGCCGATTCCCGACCTGACCGAGGAGCGCCGCAAGGAGCTCGCCAAGCTCGCCGGACAATATGCGGAGAAAGCCAAGGTCGCGATTCGCAATGTGCGCCGCGACGGGATGGAAGCGCTGAAGGCCGACGAGAAGAAGAAGGAGATCTCCGAGGACGATCGCAAGCGTATGGAAGAGGAAGTCCAGAAGCTGACCGACAAATATGTCGCCGAAACCGATGAGGCGGCGGCGAAGAAGGAAAAGGAAATCCTCACGCAATAGGGACTAGCGTGACGGCCTTTCCGTCTGGAGGACAAATGGGCGCGACGCCCGCGACCGATACATCTCGTGCCCGCTTGCTTGGCAGCGACCATCCGCGCGCGCGGCACGTCGCGATCATCATGGACGGAAACGGGCGCTGGGCGAAGAAGCGCGGGCTTCCCCGTGCAGTCGGCCACCAGCGCGGGGTAGAGGCAGTGCGCCGGCTGGTGCGTGGGCTGGAGCCGATGGATCTCGAGTGCCTGACGCTTTACGCCTTCTCCTCGGAAAACTGGAAGCGTTCGCATGACGAGGTCGATGACCTGATGAATCTCATGCGCAAGTTCATCAAGTCCGATCTTGAGGAGTTCGTCGCGAACGGGGTGAAGCTCAAGATTATCGGCGACTGGCATTCGCTCGCGCCCGATATCGTCGCCATGCTTGAGGATGCGCTCGCCCGGACGGCCGGTGGCCGGCAAACTCTCGCGGTGGCGCTCAATTACGGCGGCAAGCACGAAATCGCGCGCGCGGCGGCCAAGGCGGCGGTGCAGGGTGCGATCACGCCCGAGGCGATCGAGGCCGAACTCGATACGCACGACCTGCCGCCGCTCGACCTGCTCATCCGCACCAGCGGCGAGATCCGGCTGTCGAATTTCCTCCTGTGGCAGGCGGCCTATGCCGAAATGCTGTTCGTCGACACGCTGTGGCCCGATTACAAGCCCGAACACCTCCAGCAGGCGCTTGACGATTTCGCCCGCCGGGAGCGCCGCTATGGCGGGCGCTGATCCGCGCCTGAAGCGGTTTCGCGCGGTCGGGGCGGACCTTTCGGTGCGGCTGGCCTCGGCGGTCGTGATGGCGCTGTTCGCGGTCGGCGCGCTGTGGCTGGGCGGCTGGGTCTGGTTGGGATTCTGCGCGCTTGTCGCGCTGGGCGTGCTGTGGGAATGGAACCGGATCGTGCGCGCTTTCAGCGGCGGCCCCTTCAGCGAAATCGCGTGGCTGTTCCTCGGCGCCTGTTATGTCGGTGGGGCGACGCTTGCAATGGTGATGGTGCGCAACGGTGCACTCATCCCGGCAGGGGGGATGCGAGGCTTCGGCCCGTTCGAAGTTCTGGCCGGTTTCCTGGTTCCAATCGTCGCGGTCGATGTCGGGGCCTATTTCGCCGGTCGCATGATTGGCGGCCCTAAGATCGCGCCCCGTATCAGCCCATCCAAGACATGGGCCGGCCTTGGCGGCGGGGCCGCGGCGGCGAGCCTCGTCGCGGTGCTTAACGAGGCGCTCGACATCGGGCCCGGGGCGGCGATGCCCGGAATTTCGGCGGGCGCGGCGGGCCTTGCCATCCTCGCAGGCGTGCTGATCGCGGTGATCGCGCAGGCGGGGGATTTCTTCGAAAGCTGGATGAAAAGGCGCGCGGGCGTGAAGGATTCGAGCGGACTCATTCCCGGACATGGTGGCCTGTTCGACCGCCTTGACGGATTTCTCGCGGTATTCTTCGTGCTGTTTGTGGTTGCCCTCCTGCCCGCTTTTCTGGGATGAACGACGCATGAGAACGCTTACCTTGCTTGGTGCGACCGGATCGATCGGGGCATCGACTCTCGACCTGGTGCGGCGCAATCGCGATGACTGGCAGGTCGAGGCGCTGACCGCCAATTGCTCGTCGCGCGAACTTGCCGCGCTGGCGGTGGAATTCGGCGCGAAACTGGCCGTGGTCGGGGACGAAAGCTGCCTAGCCGACCTGAAGCAGGCTCTTTCGGGAACGGGCATCGAGGCGGCTGGCGGTCCGCGCGCCCTTTGCGACGCGGCAGCGCGGCCAGCCGACCTCACGGTCGCTGCGATCGTCGGCTGCGCGGGGCTTGGCCCGGTCATGGCCGCGATCGAGCGCGGCGGAACGGTCGCGCTCGCCAACAAGGAAGCGCTGGTTTCGGCAGGCGACGTGATGACGGCGGCGGTGGCAAGGCACGGCGCGACGCTGCTGCCGACCGACAGCGAGCATAACGCGATTTTCCAGTGCCTTGCAGGCAGCAGCCTCGACGACGTCGCGCGTATCACGCTCACCGCGAGCGGGGGCCCCTTGCGCACCTGGTCGAAGGACCAGCTCGCCAAGGCCACGCCTGCGCAGGCCGTCGCGCATCCCAACTGGTCGATGGGGGCCAAGATCAGCGTCGATTCGGCGACGATGATGAACAAGGGCCTAGAATTCATCGAGGCGCACCACCTCTTCCCGGTCGGGCTCGACCGGCTGCGCATCGTGGTCCATCCGCAAAGCGTCATCCATTCCATGGTCGAATATCGCGACCGCTCGACGCTCGCCCAACTCGGCCCGTCCGACATGCGCGTGCCGATCGCCTCGTGCCTCGCCTGGCCGCGGCGGATGGAGACCCCGCTGGAGCCGCTCGATCTTGCGGCGATCGGCGAACTCACCTTCTTCGCGCCCGACGAGGTGCGCTTTCCGGCAACCCGGCTCGCGCGCGAGGCGATCGAGGGCGGGAGCGGTGCGCCCGCAGTCCTCAACGCCGCGAACGAGGTCGCAGTGGCGGCATTCCTCGCCGGTCAGATCGGGTTCAGCCGGATTACGGCAGTGGTGGAAGATACGATGAGCCGCCACCATGCGGCCGCGCCCGGCAATCTTGACGACGTGCTTGCCCTCGATGCCGAGGCCCGCGCCCATGCCGGGGAGATATTGGAGACTTTCGCCCTTGTTTGAATCGCCCCCTTTCTGGATGTATCTGATCGGTTTCGTGCTGTTGCTCGGTCCGCTGGTCACCGTGCACGAGCTCGGCCACTATCTCGTCGGCCGCCTGTTCGGCGTCCATGCCGAGGCCTTTTCGGTCGGCTTCGGCAAGGAGATCGCCGGGCGTACCGACCGGCGCGGGACACGCTGGAAACTCTCGGCGCTTCCGCTGGGCGGCTATGTCCAGTTCAAGGGCGACATGAACCCCGCAAGCGTGCCCGATGCGGACTCGGTGACAGAGGCGAGCGAGGAGGACACCAGCGGCAATTTTCAGAACGCGGCGCTTTGGAAACGTGCGCTGATCGTCGCGGCAGGACCGGTCACCAACCTCATCGTAACCATCGCCATTTTCGCCTCGCTCTTCGCGATCTACGGCAAGCCGGTGATCGAAGGTGTCGAGGACTCGCGCGAGGTCGCTGTTTTCGCGGAGAATTCGCCCGCTCAGGCGGCAGGGATCCAACTGGGCGACACAATCGTCGCGGTGGACGGCGCGCCCATGGCGGATTTCGACGACATCAAGGCAGTGGTCGCGATTCATCCGGGCGAACGCATGATCTTTACGGTCGAGCGCGATGACGACCGGATCGACATCCCCGTCACCACCGCACGCGACAGCCGGACCGACAGGTTCGGCAATACCAGCCAGATCGGCTTCCTCGGCATCGGCCCGGGCGGGGGGCGCTATGTCTTCGAGCCGGTAGGACCAGTGCAGTCGATCCCGATGGCCTTCGATCACACGTGGGACGTGCTTGGCATGATGGTCACGGGGATCAAACAGGTCCTGACCGGCGAGCGCTCGATCAAGGAGCTGGGCGGGCCGGTGAAGATCGCGAAATATTCCGGCGAGCAGATGAGCCTCGGCCTGGTGGCGTTCATCCAGTTCGCCGCCCTGATCTCGCTTAATTTGGCATTCATCAATTTCTTGCCAATCCCGGCGCTCGATGGCGGACACCTTGCCTTTTATGCCGCCGAAGCGGTCCGCCGCAAACCGGTCGGGCCGCAGGCGACCGAATGGGCCTACCGCACGGGCATTTTCCTCGTGCTCGTGTTCATGGCCGTGGTGACGGTCAACGATGTCGTCTCGCTGCCCGTTTTCGGTCCGCTGTTCGGCAGTTGAGTTTGGGAAAGGTGTCCACACGGCCGGGCGGTCCGACCCTCCCGGCTTGATTGCGCGGCGCGCTTGGGGCACAGGCGTGGCGCTTCAATTCGACCGGGTGGGGGAGACTCGGACCTTCCACGGTGCGCCCGCCGATCGGGCGTGCGATAAAGACGGGTTAGACGGGACAACAACCTTGATGGATCGATCCACCCAGACGGGCCAGCAGCCTGTTGCAGACCCGGCTGTCGCGGCGCAGGCGGACCGTTCGATCGCATTCGGCGCGACGGGTCGGCTGGTGCTCGCTCTGACATGCGGGTCCATGCTTGCCGGCGTGCCTTACGAGGTCCGCGCGCAGGATGAAGCCGCTGCGCCGCAGTCCCAGCCTGCACCCACCCCGGCCCCCGAGCCCGCGCCTCGGCCCAGCACCGATACCATCCGCACGATCAGCGTCGCCGGGGCCGAACGGCTCGAGCCGAGCACGATCCTGTCCTATATCCGCCTTCGGGTGGGGCAGGAATACACCTCGGTCGCGGCCGACCAGGCGCTGAAGGATCTCGGCGCGACCGAGTTGTTCTCGAATTTTTCGATCCGTAACGACAATGGCAATGTCGTCATCACGGTCGAGGAAAACCCGGTCATCAACCGTATCGTGCTCGAGGGCAATGACCGCCTCGACGCGGAAAAGATCCTGCCCGAGATCAAGCTTGCCCCGCGCCAGATTTTCACCCGCTCCAAGGTCCGCGCCGACGTTGCGCGCATCATCGAGCTCTACAAGCGCCAGGGCCGCTTCGCCGCCACGGTCGAGCCGAAGATGGTGCAGCTGCCGCAGAACCGCGTCGATGTCGTGTTCGAGATCAGCGAGGGGCCGAAATCCAAGGTCCGCCAGATCAACATCATCGGCAACGAAAAATTTTCCGACGGCGACCTGCGCGGCGAGATGGTGACCAAGCAGTCGCGCTGGTTCCGCTTCTTCTCGTCGAACACCAGCTACGACCCAGACCGGCTCGCCTTCGACCAGCAGAAGCTCAGGCAGTTTTACCTCACCGAAGGTTACGCCGATTTCCGCGTCGTCTCCGCCGTCGCCGAACTGACGCCGGACCAGGAAGACTTCATCATTACCTATGTCGTCGAGGAGGGCGAGCGCTACCAGTTCGGCGATGTCGAGGTGGAAAGCCAGCTGCGCGACTTCGACAGCGATTCCATGAGCCAGCGCCTGCCGATGCAGCAAGGCGACTGGTACGATGCGAAAGCGGTCGAGGACACCGTTGAACAGCTGACCGATCTTGCGGGCCGCTTCGGCTATGCCTTTGCCGACGTCCAGCCGCGTTTCGACCGCAATAAGGACGAGCTCGAGATGAACGTCACGTTCATCCTGCGCGAGGCGCCGCGCGTCTATGTCGAGCGGGTCGACGTCAACGGCAACACGCTCACCCAGGACAAGGTGATCCGCCGCGAATTCCGTCTGTCCGAAGGCGACGCCTTCAACTCGCTCGGCGTGCAGCGGACGACGGCGCGCATCAATTCGCTCGGCTATTTCCAGGAGAATTTCGAGGTCAACCAGGTCGAGGGCAGCGCCCCGGACCGGATCGTGCTCGAAGCCAATGTCGAGGAACAGCCGACCGGCGAATTGCAGTTCTCGGCGGGTTTTTCCTCGATCGAGCAGTTCATCCTCGCCGCCTCGATCCGCCAGCGCAATTTCCGCGGTCGCGGGCAGACGATCGGGCTGTCGGTAAACTATTCCCAGTTCTCCCGGTCGGCGCAGGTGAGCTTCCAGGAGCCCTACGTCTTCGACCGGAATATCTCTGCCGGGATCGACATCTACCGGCGCGATTTCAACAGCTTCAATTTCCAGGGTCAGGATCGCAACACCACTTTCGAGCAGGCCACGACAGGTTTCTCGATGCGGCTTGGCGTGCCGCTTACCGAATACATGTCGCTGGTGGGCAGCTACACGCTCAATTACGACGAGGTCAGCCTGGATGAGAACCTGTTCTTCTCCGACCTTGACGGCGACGGTGTGCGCGAATGCGATCCGCTGCTGGCCGGGCGCTTCCTGTGCGATGCTCTCGGCGATCGGCTGAGTTCAATCGTCGGCGTCTCACTCAATTACAATTCGCTCAATTCACGCATCCGGCCCTCGCGCGGGCGGCTCATCACGCTGACTTCGGAATTCGCGGGGCTGGGCGGCGACGTGCGATACGTCCGGTTCCGCGGACGCGCGCAGCAGTTCTGGAACGTCGCCAATAGCGGCTTCATCTTTTCGCTGCTCGCCGAAGGCGGCACGATCATCCCGCTGCAGGATCGCGGCGGCCCCAATGTCGACGACGTGCTGCTTACCGACCGCTTCTTCCTTGGCGAGCCGCAGATCCGCGGCTTCGACATTCGCGGCGTGGGCCCGCGCATTCTCACCCAGCCCTATGTCACCGACGAGGACGGCAACCGGGTCCCGATCACCACTCGCCGGCAGGTCCGCGACGACGCGCTGGGCGGACGCAATTACTATCTCGCCCGGGCGGAGCTCGAGATCCCGCTCGGCACCGGTGCGCGCGAGCTGGGCCTGAGGCCGTCGGTCTGGGTCGATGTCGGCGCTTTGTGGGGGATCGATCCTCCCGTTCTCCAGGATAACCCCAACGGCATCCAGCAGCAGGATAGCGAGGGCAATCCGATCTTCATCGATCCCGACGGCAACCTCACGCTCAACCCGCTCCAGCCGGACGGTACTCCGAACAATCCCGCCATCCGGCCCAACTCCGCGATCCGCGAGGTTTTCCTCGGGGATTCCCCCAGTCCGCGCGTCACCGCCGGGATCGGGGTCAACTGGAACTCGCCATTCGGGCCGTTCCGCATCGATTTCGCCCAGACCATCCGCAAGGTCGAGGGCGACGATGACAAGACTTTCACGTTCAACGTAGGAACCCAGTTCTGATGAAACCGATTGTTACCCTTCTCGCCTCCGCCGGCCTTGCGCTCGGCGCATTTGCCGCGTCTCCCGCAGCCGCCCAGATCGAGGGCAAGATCGCGACCGCCGACCGGACCCGTTCGCTGATCGGCACGACGGCACTGCAAAATGCCTTCCAGCAGATCGAGACGACCTATTCGGCCCAGATCGAGCAGATCCGGGCCAAGCAGCAGCAGCGCCAGGCCCTTCTCAAGCAGTTCGACACCAATGGCGACAACGAGATCGATGATACCGAATACAAGGCGGTCGAGACCTCGCCGCAATTCGGAACGCTGCAGACGCTTGACCAGGAACTCAACCAGTTGTCCAACCAGATCGAACTGGCGCGTGTCTTCGTGGTCGAACAGATTGCGCAGCAATACACGCCGGCGCTGCGCGAAGTGGTGCAGCAGCAGCAGATCAAGCTCGTGCTCAATCCGGGCGCGCTCGCCGTGCCCTCGCAGGAAGCCGACATCACGCAGGCGATCGTGACCTCGCTCAACGCGAAGGTTCCGTCCGTGGGCGTGGTTCCGCCGCAGGGTTACCAGCCGACCCGTGCGGGCGTGCAGCTGACCCAGGATATCGAGCAGACATTGCAGGTCATCTCGCTCCTCCGCAAGCAGCAGCAGCAGCAGCAGCAGCAGCAGGGCCAGCAGCCGGCGAACCCGCAGGTCCCGCAGGGCCGCTGAGCCCCAACGGATTGGCGGGCAGGCGACAGGCGAAGGGCATCCCATGAGCGAGAACGGCGACGATTCGGGCGGCGCATCGGATCCAATCACCGATTACGACATTCACCGCATCCTCAAGGCCTTGCCGCATCGCTATCCGCTGCTGCTGGTCGACCGGGTGAAGGCGCTCCAGCTCGGAGAGCGGATCCACGCGGTGAAGGCGGTGAGCATGAACGAGGAGTTCTTCCAGGGCCATTTCCCCGGCGCTCCGATCATGCCCGGCGTGCTCCAGATCGAGGCGCTCGCCCAGGCTGCGGCTATTCTCGGGATCGAGACACTGGAGCTGGCCGGCACGGGCAAGCTTGTCATCTTCATGGGCATCGACAGCGCCAAGTTCCGCGCCCCCGTCACGCCCGGCTGCCTGCTCGATCTCGAGGTCGAATTCCTCCAGCAGCGCCGCACGATTTACAAGTTCAAGGGCCGCGCGAGCGTTGAGGGCAAGACCACCTGCGAGACCGAGTTCACCGCGATGATCGCCGACCCGCCGGAGGCTTGAGCCCGCCCTCTTGCCACAGGACACGTTTGCGCCTATCGGGCGCGCTTTCCCGCAACAGCGCTTCCGGTCGGAACCGGAGCACCGCTAGCAAGGACACGAGACATGAAAGCCGAAGGGCATCCCGACTATCACATGATCACGGTCAAGATGACCGATGGCACCGAATTCCAGACCCGCTCGACCTGGGGCAGCGAGGGCGACGTACTCGCTCTGGAAATCGACCCCAAGACCCACCCGGCCTGGACCGGTGGTCGCCAGCAGGTGCAGGAAGGCGGCCGTGTGGCGGCCTTTAACAAGCGCTTCGGCGGGCTCAGCCTCAAGAAGTGACGTGAGAGTTGGCGCGTGTGACGCGCGCTGACCGGCGGCTTTTTAAGCGCAAAGGCTCTGATCTCGGTCGGCCGAGCACCGACAGAGGCGCAAAGGGGCGGCCCTTCCGGGTCGCCCTTTCGCGGTCTTCAGGCCGCGCACTTGATGCAGCGGGTCGCCACCGGGCGCGCCTCGAGCCGCTTGCGGTCGATCTCGGCTCCGCAATTCGAGCAGGTTCCATAGGTTGCGTTGTCGATCCTGGCGAGCGCGAGCCGGATTTGCGCGATCTCGGCGCGCAGCACGTCGTCCACGCCTTCGAGCGCCTCGTCATCGGCGAGGTCGATCGCTTGCTCTTCCCAGTCATCGTCCAGCGGATGCCTGAGGTCGTCCTCGATCACCTCGGCCCGCTCGAGCAACTGGCCGAGCCTTGCCCGCAATTGTTCGGCGATGTCGGCATACTGGCTCATGTCCATCCCCACTCCTTCTCCCGATACCACTTGGTTATGACGTATTTCACGCCCTTGCGCACCTTCATTCCGTGATGGAGCGTATTGGGGTTTACCCGCCCGTCGCGCCGGGCGTTGTTCCAGCACAACAGTTTGCCGGGTTCCGCGTGGAAGGTCTTGCCCAGCGCTTTGAAACGAGTCGCGCCGCCTGCTTCGACCGCGTTGAGATAGATCATGAACGTCCAAGTGCGCTGGCCCGCGACCGAGCAGAATTTTTCATAATCCGGCCCGCCGGGGGTGAAATAATCCGTATGCGGCTTGAATTCCTGGCCGACGGCATAGCGTTGACCCTGGCAAGGTTCGCCGAATTTCGGGTCGATCCCGTTGAGCGCGCGGAGCAGCGCCTCGAGCTCCTTCACGGCCGGTTCGGCCGGGTCCAGGTCGCAGGTTTCGCTAGTGCGGAAATAGGCATCGCCATTGTCGTCGGCGATGGTCGAAGGGCGGCGATCCTTGTCGACCAGCTCGATCAGCGCCTCGGCGAGATCGGGCGCGAGGAAATCGCGATGCTGGAACAGGTCTGCCTTCGGCGTTGGCACGCGCTGCACGTGCGGGTGTGCGGCGAGGCGCGCGGTGATCGTCGCGCAGTTGGTAGAATCGGTGAACGTCTCCATCGCGGTTACGAGGATAGGTCGCGCAAGGTGCGAAACAAGAGCGTAATAATCTTGCGCTCGCGCCCCTCTGGGGCAGTTTTCGCTTCCCTTGGATGGCGCTTTGTGCAACAGGCTCGCCGCCGTTCATCGCGCTCTTGACCGGGCGTGGATGCAGCTTAAAGCGCCCCATCTTGCGCGGACTTGACGGCGGCTCGGGTGGCCGTGTCGGGCGGGGCATGTGGCGATCGTAGCTCAGCTGGTTAGAGCGCCGGTTTGTGGTACCGGAGGTCGCGGGTTCGAACCCCGTCGATCGCCCCATCACCCCAATTGCATCCTGCCCGGCCTCTCTTTGCAGTCATACTTCCGCGCGCAAGCTGAAGGCATTTGCGTATGACCGCGTTCTGGACCGAACCCGATTTCGACGCCCATGAAATGGTGCATTTCGTCCATGATCGCGAATCGGGTCTGACGGCGATCATCGCCGTCCATTCCTCGCATCTCGGCCCCGGCGCAGGCGGCACGCGGTTCTGGCATTATGCCGCCCCCGAAGCGGCGGTGCGCGACGCGCTGCGCCTGTCGCGCGGGATGAGTTACAAGAACGCCATGGCCGGCCTTCCGCTGGGCGGGGGCAAGGCGGTCATCCTGGCCGACGAAAACCGCACCAAGACTCCCGAAATGCTCGCCGCCTTCGGCGCTGCGATCGAAGGGCTGGGCGGGCAATATGTCACTGCCGAGGATGTCGGCATCAGCGAAGCGGACATGGTCGCGGTTTCCGCGCAAACCGAGCACGTCACCGGCCTTCCGGTGCGCGGGGAAGGGCTGGCGGGCGGCGATCCCGGCCCGTTCACCGCGATCGGCATCGCCAAGGGGATCGAGGCGGCGGTGCGCTATCGGCTTGGCAAGGACAGCATGGAAGGCGTGCATGTCGCGCTCCAGGGCACGGGTAGCGTCGGTGGCGGCGTCGCCCGGTTGCTCGCCAAGGCCGGGGCGCGGCTGACGCTTGCCGATATCGATGCGAGTGGGGCGAAGTCGCTCGCCGACGAACTCGGCGCGGAGACGGTGGCGGCCGAAGCGATCATGGCGACGCCATGCGACGTTTTCAGCCCCAATGCGCTGGGCGCGATCCTGGACGAGAAAAACATTGCGAAGCTCGACACCCAGATCGTCGCCGGCGGTGCGAACAACCAGCTGGCGCGCGTCGGCCACGGTCGCACGCTGTTCGAGCGGGGTATCCTGTACGCGCCCGATTATGTCATCAATGCTGGGGGTATCATGTCGGTCGGAACCGAATATCTCGCTCGTCGCGACGGGCGAGTCGGCAAGGTCGAGGAAGTCCATGCGCTGCTCGACCAGATCCCGGGCCGCCTTGAGGCGATCTGGACCAAGAGCGAGGAAACCGGCGAATCGCCCGACATCGTTGCCGATCGCATGGCGCAGGAACTGATTGGTCGCGGCTGACGAAGCGCGCTGGCGAGGCTGCCTTTGCCATGATCTTGTGCTAATGACGTCTTTGCTGCAGGGGGTCTTGCACCTTTTGCGGCCTTGCGAGGGGGCGGGGCGTCACTACAAACATGCGAGGGATCATCTGACCGCATGCATATCTACGCCAACCCCAAGCGCTTCCTGTCGCTCGCCAAGTGGCTGATGCCGCTCCTGTTCTGGAGCGGTCTCACGCTGTCGGCGGGCGCCGTGGCGTGGGGGCTGTTAATGGTTCCGCCCGACCGGCTGATGGGTGAGAGCGTGCGCATCCTGTTCATTCATGTCCCGGCTGCCTGGCTCGGCATGGGGGGATGGGCGGGAATCGCCGTATCCAGCGCCATGTTGCTGATCTGGAAGCACCCGCTGGCCGGGATCTCGGCGCGCGCGATCGCGGTGCCGGGCATGGTCTTCACCGCAATCTGCCTCGCCACCGGTTCGATCTGGGGCCGCCCGACCTGGGGGACCTGGTGGGTCTGGGACGGAAGGCTCACCAGCATGCTGGTGCTGTTGTTCCTCTATGCGGGCTACATCGCGCTTGTCCAGGCGACCAGCCGCGAGGGCGGTTCGCCCAGGATTGCGGCGATCTTCGGGCTGGTAGGGGCGGTCAATATCCCGATCATCAACCGTTCGGTCGTGTGGTGGAATTCACTTCACCAGCCGCCCAGCATCACGATGGGCAAGAGCGCGATCGACGGGGTGTTCCTGACGCCGCTCCTTTCCGCCGTGATCGGCTTCTCGCTCCTGTTCGGCGCCATCGTGTTGATGCGCATGCGCGCGATCATCGCCGAGGCACAGGTCGAGGCGCGGCTGAAGCGACGCGCGCTCGACAACGATGCGCCGCGTCGCGGCAACGCCGGCGCGGGCGAACCGGCCATGGGAGGCGCATGATGCGCGAGGCGCTCGAACATTGGGATTTCGTGATCGCGGCCTATGCGATCGGACTTGGGGGGCTGGCCGTGCTCACAGCGTGGAGTTGGCGCACCATGCGCCGGGCCGAAGCGCGCCGCGAGGAGGTTAAGAGGCGATGAGTGCAACCGGGCTGAAGGCCAAGCACCAGCGCATGGTGCTCGTCGTAATCGCGCTCGTCGCGATCATCGGCGCGGGGCTGCTCGCGGTGTGGGGGCTCAGGAACCAGGCCAATTATTTCTACCTGCCCGAGCAGATGGCCGAGGCCCCGCCCTCCGTCGGTCAGCCGGTGCGGCTGGGCGGGATGGTGCAGGCAGGCTCGATCCAGACAATGGCCGACGGCGTGACCGTGCGTTTCATCGTCACCGGCAACGAGGCGAGCACGATCCCGGTGCGTTATTCGGGCATCCTGCCCGACCTGTTCGTCGAAGGATCGGGCGTGGTCGCTGAAGGTAGCCTGCAGGCCGACGGGACCTTCCTTGCGACCAACCTGCTTGCCAAGCATGACGAGAATTACGTGCCGCGGGAGCTCGAAGGGCTCGAGGCGCACCAGAAGGCCGAGACCGTCGCGGAGACGACCGTCGGCATCGAACCGAGTTCTTGAGGAACGTGACCGAGCATGATCGCTGAAATCGGCCTTGCCGCCCTTTGGCTCGCCGCCGCGCTCGCCGTTCTCCAGATGGTGTCGGGGGCGCTTGCGCTGCGCACGCCGGAAGGCGAGGCGGCGCCGATGGCGATGTATGCCCGGCCCGCCGCGATCGTGCAGGCCGCGCTCGCCGTGCTGGCCTTCGCCATGCTGCTCTATGCCTTTGCGATCACCGACCTTTCGATCAAGCTGGTCGCGACCAATTCGCACTCGATGAAGCCGTTCGTCTACAAGCTGACGGGCACCTGGGGAAACCACGAGGGATCGATGCTGCTGTGGGTCGCGGTGCTGGCGCTGTCGGGCGGCCTGCTCGCCGGGGCGGAAAAGCGCCTGCCCGAGCGTACCATGTCGGCAACGCTTGCCGTTCAGGGCTTCGTCGCCTTGGGTTTCTACGCCTTCCTGCTGCTCTCCTCCAACCCGTTCGAGCGATTGCCCGTGCCAGCGCCGGAAGGCTCGGGCCTCAACCCGCTGCTGCAGGACATCGGTCTCGCGATCCACCCGCCGACGCTCTACATCGGCTATGTCGGCCTCTCGGTCGCTTTCAGCCTTGCCATGGGTGCGCTGATCACGAGGCGCGTGACGCCCGAATTCGCCCGCGTCATGCGGCCTTGGGTGCTTGGGGCCTGGGTGTTCCTCACTTTCGGGATCACGGCGGGATCCTACTGGGCCTATTACGAGCTTGGCTGGGGCGGCTGGTGGTTCTGGGACCCGGTCGAGAACGCCTCGCTCATGCCCTGGCTCGCCGCGACCGCGCTGCTTCATTCGGTGAGCGTGCTGGCCGCGCGCGATGCGCTGCGCACATGGACGATCATGCTCGGCGTGCTCGCCTTTTCCATGTCCATGCTCGGCACCTTCCTCGTGCGCTCGGGCGTGCTCACCAGCGTCCATGCCTTCGCTGTCGATCCGGAGCGCGGGACGTTCATCCTCGTCCTGCTCGGCCTTTACATCGGAGGTGCGCTGGCGCTCTTTGCGGTGCGCGCCAGTTCGATCGCTGAAGGCAAGCGTTTCACCGCGACCAGCCGCGAAGGCGCGCTGGTGTTCAACAATGTGATGCTTTCCGCGATTCTCGCGATCGTGCTGCTCGGGACGCTCTACCCGCTCCTGACCGAGGCGTTCGACGTGCGCGTCAGCGTCGGCCCGCCCTATTTCAACCCGGCGGCCTCGATTTTCGCCATCCCGATGTTCCTTGTCATGGCGGTCGGGCCGTTGCTGCGCTGGAAGGACGACAAGCCGGCCCGGATCCAGTTCGAGCTTTCGCTGATCGCCGCGATCTTGATTTCGGCCGTCTCGCTGATTGCGATCATCGGCGATTACCCGGTCCTCCCCGTATTCGGGCTTGCGATTGCGCTTGCGCTGGGCATCGCCGCTTTCCTGCCGCTGCGCGGGCGCGAACTGGCCCGCGTGCCGGTGGCGGTATGGGGCATGGTGCTGGCCCATTTCGGCGTCGCGGTCGCGCTGTTCGGCATGGCGAGCGAAAGCGCCTTTACCGAGGAGCGCCTTGCCGCCGTCTCTGCCGGACAGACCGAAAGCATCGGCGGCTTCGACGTGACGCTCGAAGAGGTCGCGCCGGTTGCCGGGCCGAACTGGACCGCGATCGAAGCGCGCCTTGCCGTCAGCCGCGACGGCGGCGAGCCGATGATCATCACCCCGCAGGCCCGCAATTTCTGGTCGCCCCCGCAGGCCACCAGTGAAAGCGCGCTTGTCACCCGCTGGAACGGGCAGCTCTATGCCGTGATCGGCGATGAGGCGGGCGTGGATGCGGCGGGTAATGCGCGCTGGCAGATCCGCTTGTGGTGGAAGCCGTTCGTCACCTTCATCTGGTATGGTGGCCTGCTGATTGCCCTGGGCGGTATCCTCGCGATCGCCGGGCGCCTGCAGGTCGATCTCAGGCGTCGCAACGCCGCACGTCTCGGCGCGGACAGGCGCGAGGGACTGCGCGCTCTGGGCGAGGGGCCCAATGCACCCCCCCACGCGCCGGAGCCGGCGGAATGAAACGCCTTGCCTACGTCGTCCCGCTGGCCCTGTTCCTGTTCCTGGCCGGGCTGTTCGCTTTCCAGCTGACCCAGCCCAAGGACGAATTCGTCAAGAGCACGATGGTCGGTAAACCCCTGCCCGACTTCGCGCTCGATCCGGCTGCTCCGGGCCTTGCCGGGGCATCGCGCGGCAATTTCACCACCGGCGAGCCCAAGCTGCTCAATATCTGGGCGAGCTGGTGCGTGCCCTGCATCGCCGAAGCCCCGCAGCTGGAAAGGCTCGCCGATGAAGGGATCGACATCATCGGCATCGCGATCCGCGATCGTCCGGAGGACGTGACTCGCTTCCTCGAACGCTACGGCAACCCTTATAGCCGCGTCGGTGCGGACGATATTTCCGAGGTCCAGCTCGAGATCGGTTCGTCGGGCGTGCCCGAAACTTTCGTGATCGATGGCGAAGGCGTGATCCGGTATCAGCATATCGGCGATATCCGCGCGAGCGATGTGCCGACATTGCTTGAGGAACTGGAGAAGGCGTCGTGATGCGCGTGCTCGCCTTCCTGCTCGTCATGCTCATGCCCGTGGCGGCGAACGCTCAGCAGGCCATGCCACCCGCGCCCTATGCCTATACCCAGCTCGAGGATCCCGCGCTCGAGGCCGAAGCGCGCGAGCTGATGCTGACGCTGCGCTGTCTCAAGTGCCAGTCGCAGTCGATTGCAGATTCCGACGCGCCCATGGCGGGCGACATGCGCCACCAGGTCCGCACGCGCCTGCTCGCCGGCCAGGAACCCGGGGAAATTCGCGCCTGGCTGGTCGATCGCTATGGCGATTACGTCAGCTATTCGCCCGAGGTGAGCGAGACCACCTGGCCGCTTTTCGCCGTTCCGCTGCTGTTGCTGGCGGTCGTTCTCGGGGTGCTGCTGCGGCGGCTGGGGCGACGGCGCGCGGACGAGGCCGATGCCGAGGCCGAGGCATGATCGGCGGGTGGCTTGCAGTATTGGCGCTCGCTTTCGCGGCCTTTGCGCTCGCGGCGTTCCAGCTGCGCCTGCCGCGCCAGGGGTTCGCCGTCTTCGGCGCGGCACTGCTGTTCGGCCTGTCGGGCTATGCGCTGCAGGGCTCACCCGGCCAGCCCGCCGCGCCGACCGAGCGCGTCGCCAACGCGACCGAGGGCGGCGAGGAAATGGTGGAGGCCCGCCGCGCCTTGTTCGATCCCGTCCGGGCCAAGCCGAATTACCTCACCGTCTCGGATGGCTTTGCCCGCAACGAAAGGTTCGCCGAAGCCGCCGGTGCGCTGCGCAAGGGGCTGGCCGACAATCCCGGCCATCTCGAAGGCTGGCTCGCTCTGGGCATGGCGCTGGTCGGCCATGCCGATGGGCATGTCACCCCGGCCGCGGCCTATGCCTATGGCAAGGCGCGCGCGATCGATCCTGCAAGCCCCGCGCCGGATTACTTTCTCGGCTTCTCCTATCTCCAGTCCGGCCAGATCCGCGCCGCGCGCGAGACCTGGGCGGGGCTGGTCGAGCGTTCCCCCGACGATGCGCCATGGGTTCCCGAACTCAACCGGAGGATCGAGCAGCTCGACCGGATGATCGCCAATGCACCGATGCTGCGCTAGCGCCGGACCGGACGCGCTGCGGCCCATGTTGCAGGCGCGAAGGCGCGGTGCTAATCGGCTTGCCGCGATCCCGGAATGCACGCCGGGAGGATCGCCGGAGTCGCAGCTGAGGCGCGGCTTCAGGGCAGTACCGACAACACGGGAAATCCGCGAAGCATGAGCGACACAGCAGCGCCCGCCCATCAGCCGCCAGCAGGCGGCCATTCGCACGGCGCATCCAAGGCCGCGCTCGCCGTAGGCGCCATCGGCATCGTTTTCGGCGATATCGGGACGAGCCCGCTTTACGCCTTCCGCGAGACCTTCGTCGGGCGTTCGACGGTGCAGCTCGACACGGCGCATGTCCTGGGTGTCATCAGCCTTATTTTCTGGTCGATGACGCTCGTTGTCGCGATCCAGTATGTCACCATCCTGATGCGCGCGGACAACAGGGGGCAGGGCGGCAGTCTCGCCCTTGTCGCGCTGATTTCGCGCAGCCTTTCGAAATCGCGCTATGGCTGGATCGCGGTGCTGCTGGGCGTGTTCGCGACCAGCCTGTTCTACGGCGACTCCATGATCACGCCCGCGATTTCGGTCCTCTCTGCGGTCGAGGGGCTGACCGTGGTGGACGAGGGGCTGCAGCAATTCGTGATCCCGATCGCGCTCGCTTTGCTGGTTTTCCTGTTTGTCCTCCAGAAACGCGGCACGGCCAAGGTCGGCGCGCTCTTCGCGCCGGTGATGATCGTCTATTTCTCCGTCATCGCGGGGCTGGGGGCGTGGCAGATCGTCCAGACGCCCGAGATCCTGTGGGCGCTCAATCCCTATCACGCGGTCAATTTCTTCGTCCTCGACGGGTGGTTCGCTTTCCTCGCGCTTGGCAGCGTGGTGCTGGCGGTGACGGGGTCGGAGGCGCTCTATTCGGACATGGGCCATTTCGGGCGCGGGCCGATGCGCCTGTCGTGGTTCGGCTTCGTCATGCCGTGCCTGCTGCTCAATTATTTCGGGCAGGGCGCGATGGTGATCGGCCTTCCCGCAGACGAAGCCTCGCGCGCGATCCAGAACCCGTTCTTCTTCCTCGCGTCCGAGCAATGGCGCCTGCCGCTCGTCTTCCTTGCGACGGTGGCGACCTTCATCGCCAGCCAGGCGGTGATTTCGGGCGCTTTCTCGATCACCCACCAGGCGATCCAGATGGGCTATATCCCGCGGCTCAACATCCGCCACACCTCGGAAACCGAAGGCGGGCAGATCTACATCCCGGCGGTCAATTGGGCGCTGATGGTGGCGGTCGTGATCCTCGTGCTGACCTTCCAGAACTCGTCCAACCTCGCTAATGCCTATGGCATCGCGGTGACCGGCGCGGTGACGATCGACACCCTGCTGATGGCGGTGCTGCTGGTGAGCGTGTGGAAATGGAAATGGTGGTATGCCGCGCCCGTCGTCCTCACCTTCCTGATCGTCGACGGGGCCTATTTCGCGGCCAACCTGACCAAGGTGCCCGAGGGCGGCTGGTTCCCGCTGCTGGTCGGCTTCATCGCCTTCACCCTGCTCACCACCTGGGCGCGCGGGCGCAAGCTGATGCGCGAGCGCATGAGCGAGGTCGCCCTACCGATGGAGATTTTCGCGAAATCCGCGAAAAATTCGGCCCTGCGCGTGCCGGGGACGGCGATCTTCATGGCTTCGAGCACGGCCGGCGTGCCCTCCGCGCTGCTGCACAATATCAAGCACAACAAGGTGCTGCACGAACGCGTCGTCATCCTCACGGTCGATATCCAGGACGTGCCCTATGTCGACCCGGCGGAACGCTGCGAATACACCGACATGGGCGACGGCTTCTACCGCGCGGTTTTGCATTACGGCTTCATGGAGGAAACCGACGTGCCGATCGGTCTCACCCGGATGGAGCGCTGCGGGGGCGAGTTCGACATGATGCAGACGAGCTTCTTCCTCTCACGCCAGACCCTGCTGCCTTCGGAAAAGCCCGCCATGCCGATCTGGCGCGAGAAGATCTTCGCCTGGATGCTGCGCAATTCGGCAAGCGCGATGGATTTCTTCAAGCTGCCGACCAACCGCGTGGTGGAACTGGGGAGCCAAGTGGAGATCTGAGGCGGTCGGGTTCTTACAAGCCTTGCCGGGGTTCCTGCTTTAAGGTCCATCGCAGCAAGCCACCTGCGAGGATATCCATGACCGTTTTTCGCCTTCTCCTGCTCGTCGCTGCGCCTCTCGCGCTTTCGCAGCCCGCTTTTGCGCAGGAGCGCGATCTTGGCCCTGTCATCAACTTCTGGACCAAGCTGGCAGTCTTGTGCCTCGAAGCCAAAGACGATGAATCGCTGGCCCTCGCTGAACGGCTGAAGGCCTGCGACATGGTCGCCGAAGCCATGGATCGAAGCTTTGCCGATCCCGACACGGCACCGCGCAATCAGGCCGAAGCCAATGTGTTCTGGACGAGGCGTTCGTCGGTGCATTCGTTCAAGGGATCGCTGATGGGCCAGATCGACGGTGTCCGATCGCGCCGGGTTTGCGAGCAGGTGCAAAGGCAATGGGAAACCCTGCTCAAAGTCAGACCTGAAGCCTATCCCGCGCAATATCGCGAGCTCGCCGAGAGCGATGGACGCGTCAAGGCATCCGCCTCCAGGCTCTGGAACAAGTGCCGCGAGGAATTCGGGCTCTGATGCACGAGCCGCGCGCCGCTTCGCGCGCGTCGCGCTCACCCTCCCGTCGGCGGTTCGTCCTTCAGCACTTCGTCGGCATCGTCGATCGACAGCCCGTGCTTCATCAGCATCGGGATATTGGCGAAGGTGAACAGGAAGGTGAGCGGCAGGAACACCCACAGCTTGGCCCATAGCCAGCCCTCGAAATCCATAGTCGCCACCAGCACCTCGTTGAGCCCGGCGAGCAGGAGGAAGAAGAACCCCCAGTTGCGCGACAGCTTCAGCCAGCCTTCCTCCGACAGCCCCTCGAACGCGGCTTCGAGCAGGATTTTCAGCAGCGCCCGGCCCGCCAGCCAGCCGCCGATCAGCGCCGTGCCGAAAACGGCGTAGATAATCGTGGGCTTCAACTGGATGAACTTTTCGTCCTGGAACCAGATCGTGAGCGCGCCGAAGCCGACGATCAGCGCGGTCGAGAACCATAGCATCGGCGATATCCGGCCCAGGAGGAACTTGGACACGGCAAGCGCGATGACGGCGGCGACCATGAAGGCGCCCGTGCCGTAGACGATCGCGATGATGTCGCCGAGGCCCGGATCGTCGGGTGCGGACAGGCGATAGACCGCGAGGAACACGACCAGCGGCCCGTAATCGACCGCGACGTTGAGCCAGCCCGACCCTGCCTTTTTCTCCTCGGCCATCACGCCACCCCCGCGATCACGCGCGCGACGAGGTCGGGGTCGAAGGGGCGCAGGTCCTCCATCTGTTCGCCCACGCCGATCGCGTGGATGGGCAGGCCGTATTGCTCCGCCGCCGCCACCAGCACGCCGCCGCGTGCTGTCCCGTCGAGCTTGGTCATGATGAGCCCGGTCACGCCCGCCACCTCCTGGAACACGTCGATCTGCGAGAGGGCATTCTGCCCGTTGGTCGCATCGAGCACTAGCACGACGTCATGCGGCGCTTCCGGGTTGAGCCGGCCTAGCACGCGGCGGATCTTCGCCAGTTCGTCCATCAGCTCGCGCTTGTTCTGCAGGCGGCCTGCCGTGTCGACGATCAGCGCGTCGATGCCGGTGTCGGTCGCCTGTTTGACCGCGTCGAACACGATGCTCGCCGGATCGCCGCCTTCAGGGCCGCGCACGAGGTCGACGCCGGCACGGTCTGCCCAGGTCGCGAGCTGGCCGATGGCCGCGGCGCGGAAGGTGTCGCCCGCGGCGAGCAGCACGCCGTAATCGTCCTCCATGAACAGGTGCGCGAGTTTCGCAATGGTGGTCGTCTTGCCCGATCCGTTGACCCCGATCACGAGGATGACCTGCGGGCGCGGGAAGGCGGTGATTTCGAGCGGCTTGGCGACGGGGCGCAGGATCTCGGCGATTTCCTCGGCCACCGCTTCCTTCAGTTCGGTCTGGGTGATCGTCGCGCCGAAGCGCTTGTCGGCGAGTTTCCCGCGGATCCGCCCGGCCGCCTTGGGCCCGAGGTCGGAGACGATCAGCGCGTCCTCGATATCGTCGAGCGTCCCCTCGTCGAGCCTGCCGCCTGCAAGGGCAAGGCCGGTGAGATTGGTGGCAAGCCGGTCGGAGGTCTTGCGAAAGCCGCCGAGCAATCGCTCGCTCCAGCTCGTGGCCTCGTTTTGCGTATCGCTCATCGCAGCATTCCTTCCTCGACCGCCCGCACCGTGACCGGCACGATTTCGCCCGCCGGCGTGCCTTCGGGCAGAGCGACGCGGGCATAATTCGGGGCATAGCCCGTGCCGTCCCGCTCGGCGAGGACGGGGAGCGTTTCGCCCACAAGGCTCTCCAGCCAGGCCGCGCGGCGGCTCGCGACGGCGGCGCGCAGCTCGGCGGCGCGGTCCTTGATTATCGCGCGGGCCTGCTGCGGCATGCGCGCGGCGGGAGTCCCTTCGCGCGGGGAGAAGGGGAAAATATGGCCGTGGACGATGTCGCATTCCCCGATGACCGAGAGGTTGTCGGCATGGTGGCCCTCGTCTTCGGTCGGGAAGCCCGCGATGAGGTCCGCGCCCACCGCGATTTCCGGACGCCGGGCCTTGAGCCGGGCGACGAGGTCCACCGCATCGCGCCGCAGGTGCCGCCTTTTCATGCGCTTGAGGATCAGGTCGGCCCCGTGCTGGAGCGAGAGGTGGAGGTGCGGCATCACCCGCTGCTCGCCCGCCAGCAGGTCGAACAGGCGGTCATCGATTTCCACCCCGTCCACAGAAGAAAGCCTAAGCCGGTTTAGTTCAGGAAACTCATGCAGGGTGGCTTCGATCAGGTCGCCGAGCCGGGGCATGTTGGAAAGATCGTGTCCCCAGCTTGTCAGATCCACACCGGTAAAGACAATTTCCTTAGCCCCCGCAAGAATATGTCCTTCAACCGCGTGCAGCACCTCGGCCACGCTCAGCGAGCGGCTTTGCCCGCGCCCCTTGGGGATGATGCAGAAGGTGCAGGAATGGTCGCAGCCGTTCTGCACGCCGATGAAGGCGCGGGTGCGACCCCCTTCGCCTAGCCCCCCACCGGGCCGGGAACTCGCGCCCCCGGTCGCACCGTAGGCGCGCGGATCGAGCTTGGTCGCATTCGGCACGATCGCGTCGACTTCGGGCATGGCGGCGAGCGCATCGCGTTCGATATCGGCGGCGCAGCCGGTGACGACGATCCGCGCATCGGGCCGCGCGCGCCGGGCGCGGCGGATCGCCTGGCGGGTCCGGCGCACCGCCTCGTTCGTGACCGCGCAGGAATTGACCACGAGGAGGTCCCGACCGTCCCCGCTGCCGCCCCGGCTCTCCGCAAGGCGCGCCTGCAGCGTCTCGCTCTCGGCGATGTTGAGGCGGCAGCCCAGCGAAATGACTTCGGGCGTTGCGGTGCGTTGCCCCGTCACGCGTAATCCCCCCAGTCGAAACTGCCGCGAAAGGCCTCGCTCGCCGGGCCCGTCATGCGGATCGAATGCCCGCCGCCGGCCCATTCGATCACGAGCTCGCCGCCGGGCAGCGCGACCGTCACCGGGCTCTGCACCGTCCGGCGCAGGATCGCCGCCACCGCGCTCGCGCAGGCGCCCGTCCCGCAGGCGCGGGTCAGGCCCGCCCCGCGCTCCCACACGCGCAGGATGAGGCGGTCCTGCCCGGCAAGGCTCGCGACATTGACATTGACGCGCTCGGGAAACAGCGGGTCGCGCTCGATCTCGGGCCCCAGCGTTTCGAGGTCCACCGCGTCGGCATCCTCGACGAGAAACACGACATGCGGATTGCCGACATTGACCGCCATCGGATTTTCAAGCTCGCCCCATCCGACCGGCATGGCGGCGGTGTCCATCGGCATGGCGAGCGGGATCGCCTCCCAGGCGAAATGCGGTTCGCCCATGTCGACGCTCGCGCCTCCCGCAACCGGTTCGAGCGTGATCACGCCCCCGGCCGTCTCGACCCGGGCCGGGGCGCCGTGGAGCAACGCCACCGCGCGGCTGGCATTGCCGCAGGCTTCCACCTCGCCGCCGTCGCAATTGAAGATCCGCATACGGAAATCGATATCCACGGCCGGGTCGGTCGCCGCCTCGATCACGATGAGTTGGTCGCAGCCGATCCCTTCGCGCCGGTCGGCCAGCGCGCGTGCGACCGCGCCGGTCATGCCGGGCAGCTCGTTGGTGCGGGCATCCAGCACGATGAAATCGTTGCCGAGCCCGTGCATCTTGGTGAAGGATACTCGCATGGCAGGCCCACGCCTCTATGCGCGCAGGGCGCGCTCGTCCAGTGGCGCGACGGGCCGGCAGGGCGCGCCTGCGGGGATGGGATTGGCGGCCGGTCGTGGCCGTTGCCGTGATCAGCCCGCCTTGCGGTCGCGGCGCTCGCGTTCCTCGCGCTCCTCGCGGTTCGTGCGGTGCGTGCGGCGCGGCAGGATCGGCCCGCCGTCGAGCGCGGTCCCGCCCGGATGGGGTGCGCCTGCACCCAATGTCGGGAATTCGTCGGCGATTTCGCCGGATTCGCCGCCCTGCGTCGGGGCCGCGTTTTCGGCGGCACAAGCCGCGCGGTTGGCAAGGTCGGCAAGGTCGGGCAGGGTGCAAGGCGCCTGTGCGGCCCCCTCGCGGCCCGCATCCGCGCCGTCCGCTTTGCTGCCGCGCCCGAGCCGGCCGGCGATGCCGAGCCGCTGGCGCACCTGCTCGGCGGTTTCCGGGCGGCCGTAAATATAGCCCTGGCCCTTGAATTCGCCCATTTTCTTGAGCGCGGCGAGGATCTCTTCGTGCTCGATGCCCTCGGCGGTTATCGGCAGGTCGAGCCCCCGCCCCAGCGAGACGATCGCATCGACGATCCGGCTCTTGCCGCCGTCCTCGTTCAGTTCCTTGATGAAACTGCGGTCGATCTTGATCCGGTCGAAAGGCAGCGACCGCAGCTGTTCGAGGCTCGAATAGCCGGTCCCGAAATCGTCCAGGCTGACTGTCACGCCCTGGTTGCGCAGGCTCGTGATCATCGTGCGCACGAGGCCGATATTTTCGTGCAGGCAGGATTCGGTGATCTCGATCTCGAGCCGGCGGGCCGGAAAACTGTGTTCGACCAGCAGCTTGATCAGCTTCTGCGCAAACCATGGATCGCGCAATTGCAGGGGCGAGATGTTGATCGAAAGGGTCAGCGCCTCGTCCCAGTCGCGCGCATCGGTGAAGGCCTGGCACATGAGCTGTTCGGACAATTCGCCGATCAGGCCGATTTCCTCGGCGACGGGAATGAAGATTTCCGGGCTGACGAGCCCGAGATGGGGCGAACGCCAGCGCGCCAGCATCTCGAACCCGACCAGTTCGCCGGTCTCGAGGTCGATCTGCTGTTCGTAGAAGGGTTCGAATTCGCCTTTCGTGAGCCCGCGGCGGATGCCGACCTCCAGCTCGTTGCGGAAGCGCAGCTCGTTTTCCATGCTCGGTTCGAACCAGAAGAAGCGGTTCTTGCCCTGTTTCTTGGCCTGGTACATCGCAATGTCGGCGCGGTGGAGCAGGGTGTCGCCGCTCGCCGTGAGCGGCTCGAGCCCGTCGGAGCAGTGATCGCTCGCCAGGCCGACCGACATGGTGATCTCGAGCGTGACATCCTCGAGCGTCAGCGGCAGGGACATCGCCTCGTAAAGCCGGATGACGAGATCGTCGATCCGCTCGCGCCGGGCCGGGTCGTAGGGCGTGACGAAAGCGAATTCGTCCCCGCCCAGCCGCGCGAAACGGGCGCTTTTCGGAAGCACGTCGCGGACTCTTTCGGCGAAACGGACCAGCACCTCATCGCCCGTCCTGTGGCCGTGCATGTCGTTGACCTGCTTGAAATTGTCGAGGTCGATCATGCCATAGGCGATCGCCTGCCCGCGCTCGGCAACGCGCGCGCGCAGCGTTTCGGTGACTTCGGCCATGGCGCGGCGATTGAGGCAATTGGTGAGCGGGTCGCGCTCGGCGAGCGTGCGCGCCTGCGCCTCGGCCCGGCGGCGTTCGTCGATCTCGCGGGTAAGCTCGCGGTAACGGCGCCAGGCGAAGATGACGAGCGCGATGTTGAGCAGCATGGCGGTGGTGAGCAGCGGGTCCGCGCCCTGCCCGATGCCGGCCAGCGCCCAGAACGTGTCCGGCACGACCACGCCGCCGGTGGCGATGAACAGGAGGATCGCCGATGTGGCGATGCCGAGTGCGACAATGTCGCGCTGCGCGCTTTCCTGCGGGGTGTTCTCGTGAGCGGGGGGATTGTGCCGCGCGCTGTCCCGCGATGCGTGCGGCGAGGATGCCTGGACGGGTTCCTCGCCACCCCTTGCCTGTTTGCCGTATGTTGCCGTCATGCCCGTTACTCTCGTGCGCCCGTTTCCCCTTACGTCCGCCCCGGGGGCAGGGCGGGCCGCCGGGGATTTGCCGCGTGATGCCGCAAGAGCACTGAAGATCGCGTTAATCCGCCCGCCCTTGCCTTGGCGCGAGCGGGTCTGGCACAGGACCTGCGGCGGCGGTCCGGCCGCCGGGTCCATACCTTTGGGGAGAGCTTCATGGCGCAAGCGGCGCGCAATTACTGGCTGATGAAATCCGAACCGTTCAAATATGGCTGGGACGATCTCGTCGCGGAGGGCGAGGGCGTATGGGACGGCGTGCGCAACCACCGGGCGAAGAACAACCTCGCCGCGATGGAGGTGGGTGACGAGGCGTTCTTCTACCATTCGCGCGAGGGGCTGGAAATCGTCGGGATCTGCGAGGTGACGGTGGCCGGGATCACCGATCCGACCGACGAAACCGGCAAATGGGCTGCGGTGAAAGTGCGCGCCAAGGAGAAGTTCGAGCATCCCGTCACACTCAAGCAGATCAAGGCCGAACCGCGGCTGGCGGACTGCGAACTGGTGCGCCTGTCGCGCCTGTCGGTGGCGGCGATCACGCCGGAGGAATGGGACATCATCTGCGCCATGGCGAAAGGCTAGGGCGTCGTCGCGGCCGCGCCACGCTTCGGCGCGTGCGGCGACCATGATGGGAACATCGCCCCCCACCCATTCATTGATCGCACTGAAAGGCCAGTAAAAACATTGGCTTGGAAGCATCAATGGAGGATCATTATGG
The DNA here is from genome assembly GCF_040217515.1 of Erythrobacter sp. Taxonomy (GTDB): domain Bacteria; phylum Pseudomonadota; class Alphaproteobacteria; order Sphingomonadales; family Sphingomonadaceae; genus Erythrobacter. Next base: position 27,304 of record NZ_JAVJPT010000004.1, on the reverse strand, counting down.
GCGAGTTCACCGATAAAGTGAAAGGCAATGTCAACGAAGCGATCGGCAAGGCCAAGCAGAAATCCGACGATCCCGAGACCCGCGCCGAGGGGCGTGAGGACGAGGCCAAGGGCAAGGCCCAGCAGGCCAAGGGCGAAGCCGAGGGCAAGGTCGGAAACGACATCTGATCGCGCCGCCAGGCACGCACAAAGGGCCGCTCCCGAATGCCGGGGGCGGCCCTATCTACGTGCCGGAGAGAGCCGGGTTCAGCGGTTCCTGAGGCCGCTCACCGTCGCCCCGCTCGCCGCGAGCTGTTCGACCTCGATCACCGCGTGGATGAGGCGCAGCCCCTTGCGCTCCTTCGCCTCGGCGAAAGCGGCGGCGAATTCGTCGGTCGTCTCGGCGCGCGCGCTCCATGCGCCGAAGGCTGCGGCGAGCGCGGCGAAATCGGGATTGGCGAGGGTGGTGCCCGAAACGCGGCCGGGATATTCGCGCTCCTGGTGCATGCGGATCGTGCCGTAGGCACTGTTGTCGATCACCACCACCAGCAGGTTCGCGCCCGCCTGCGCAGCGGTGGCGAGTTCCTGCCCGTTCATCAGGAAATCCCCGTCCCCGGCCACGGCGACCACCGGACGGTCGGGATAACGCAGGGCGGCGGCCACTCCGGCGGGCACGCCATATCCCATCGCCCCGCAGGTCGGCGCGAGCTGGGCGGGGTATCCTTCATATCGCCAGTAGCGATGGAACCACCCGGCGAAATTGCCCGCCCCGTTCGCCAGCACCGTCTCGTGCGCAAGGCCCTCGCGCATCAGGGTGACGCAGGCGGCGAGATCGAGCGCAGGCGCGCTCTTGTTCGGCGCGTGGGTCGCCCATTCGCGCCATTCCCGGTTCGCCTCGCCGCCCGCATCGAAGGGGATGATCGCGGCGTCTTCCCAGAGCGCGGCGGCCTCGGCGAATTCGTCCACCGCGCAGCAAAGCGAAAGGTCACTGCGATAGACCCGGCCGAGTTCCTCGGGATCGGGATGGACATGCACCAGCACCTGACCCGGATGGTCGGGTGAGGGCACGGTGTAGCCTTCGGTCGTCGCCTCGCCCAGCCGCGCGCCCACCGCCAGGACAAGGTCCGCCTGCCGCACCCGCTCGACCAGCTTGGGATTGGGGCCGTAGCCCAGCGACCCGGCATAGACCGGCGATGAAGCGGGGATCGCGTCCTGCCGGCGAAAGGCGGTCGCCACCGGCAGCCCGATCCGCTCGGCGAAAGTCTGGAAGGCCTCGCGCGCCTTGCGGTTCCAGCCCGCCCCGCCGACGATCGCGATCGGAGAGGCCGCATCCGCCAGCAGCGCGAGGAGCGCCTGCATCGCATCGGGGCACGCCGCCTGTGCGGGCCGTTCGACGCGAGGGCGCGGCGCGACCTCGACGCTGACCGGGTCGCACAGCATGTCCTCCGGCAAGGCGAGCACGACGGGGCCTGGCCGCCCGCCGATCGCCACGGAAAAGGCGCGCGCGACATATTCGGGGATGCGTGCGGGGTCGTCGATTCGCGCGGCCCATTTGGAAATCGGCGCGAAGAAGGCGGGAAAATCGACCTCCTGAAATCCTTCGCGCCCCTGCATCCCCCGCGCGACATCGCCCACGAACAGCACCATGGGCTGCGAATCCTGCTGCGCGACATGGACGGCGATGCCGGCATTGGTCGCCCCCGGTCCGCGCGTCACGAAAGCCACTCCCGGCCGCCCGGTCAGCGCCCCGTCGGCGCAGGCCATGAAGCCCGCCCCGCCTTCCTGCCGGCAGGTCACGGTCTCGATGCGCCCCCGGTCATGCAGCGCGTCGAGCACCGCGAGGAAGCTCTCCCCCGGCACGGTGAAAAGGCGGTCGGTGCCCTGCGCTTCGAGACATTCGACCAGCAGGTTCGCCGCGCGTTTCGTGGTGTCGGCCATGGCCGCCCCTCTCCCGTCACCCTGTTGCGCCTGCGCGCTTAGCCCGGCCGTGCCCGGCCCGCAATCGCGCCCGTCCCGCCCGCGCCTGCGCCACCTGTCCCGCTGTGCAACAAGAGGGGCGAAGCGTGTGACAAAAAGTTAAGAAAGTCTTAACACCACTGCCCATGCGCTATGCGAGCCTTACCGCCGATCTCGTCTCCGCCCCGCAGCGCCGGGGGGATGCGACGCGCAGGAAGCGCGGCCCGGGCGAACGCCGCCGCCGCGCGCTCGTGCTCACCGACGAAAGCGCGCATCATCCCTTCCGGGCAAGCCTGCCGCCGCATGTCCGCGCCGACCTGATCGACATCCCGGCGGAAAGATTGTGGGATCTGACGCGCGAGGATATTCGCGGCGCCGCAAGCACCTATGTGACGGTCACGGCCGCGGTGCTTGCCTTCATCCTCTGACGCAGCATCAGCCCGCCAGCCCGCGCGCGCCCGCCATTTCCTCGCGCTCGACCCGGTAGAGCATCCGTCCGAGCCAGGCCGAAACGACGCTCATCCCAGCGGCGAGCAGAACCTGGTCGACCGCTTCCACCCCGAGCGAGGTCAGCCCCACGGAAAACAGCGATCCGCCGACCATCGCGGCCGAATTGACGATGTTGTTCGCCGCGATCACCCGCGCCGCCTTGTCGCCGGACACGCGGGTGGTGAGAAACGCGTAAAGCGGGACGACGAACATGCCGCCCAGCACCGCAATGCCCAGCAGCGCGAGCAGCAATGGCAGCGCCATCGGCTGCGCGAGGAAGGCCGTGATGGAAAGCAGACCCTGATCGCTCGCCCCGTTCCAGTTCTTGACCAGCAGGTAGAAGGCGATCACGCAGCCGCCCATCAGGACCACGCTGACCGGCGCGAACCGGGCCGAGACCGCGCCCTTGAGCAGGGCGTTGATGCTGACCGATCCCAGCGCGATGCCGACCGAGAACATGACGAGGAACAGGCTCGCGACTTCGGGGCTTGCCCGAAGCGTGTTCTTGGCGAGCGGGGGAAACTGGATGAACAGCACCGCGCCGATGGTCCAGAAGAAACTGATCGCGACGATCGCGTACCAGATCGGGCGGTCTTCCATCGATTCGCGGATGATCGCCACCGATGAACGCCACAAATTCCAGTCGATCGGCTCCACCCGGCCCTGCGCGGGAGCATCGGGCACCTGGCGGCTGACGGCATAGCCGACGATGGCGGTGAGAACGATGCCGAGCGCTGCCCATTCGGTGTGCTCCACCGCAAGGGGTCCTGCGAGAATCGTGCCCAGCAGGATCGCGACATAGGTCCCCGCCTCGACGAGGCCGGTCCCCGCGAGCACTTCGTCGCGTTCGAGATGCTGCGGCAGGATCGCGTACTTGATCGGGGCGAGGAAGGTCGACTGGCAGCCTGCCAGCAGCAGCACGAACAACAGCACGACGATCGACAGGCGCGTGTCGATCGCCAGCACGCCCAGCGGCAGGTAGACGGCAAGGTCCCACCCGCTCCACGCCATGTAGAGCCCGAGCGCGCCCAGGCTCATGATCGCGATCTCGCACAGTTTCACCGTGCGGATGATCCGCGCCTTGCAGCGCATGTCGGCAAGCTGGCCGGAAATGCCGGAAATGACGACGAAGGGCAGGATGAAAACGGCCGAGGCGATGCCGCTGAACAGCGTTTCGGTCGCCGGATCGTTATAGACCGCATAGACCACGAAGAGCAGCATCGTCGTCTTGTAGAGATTGTCGTTGAACGCGTTCAGGAACTGAGTCGCGAACATCGGGACAAAGCGCCTGGTGCGCAGGAGATGCGTGGCTGTCGTCATGCGTATCCGCGGGGAACCCTGTCCCCGGCGACCCCCATAGCGCAACGCGATGCGTTCACAAGAGCGCCCTTTCGCCTTTTGCGCGGCCTCCGCCCGCGCTAAGGCGGGCCGCGCCATGCTGACATTGCCCAACATCCTCACGCTTTCGCGCATTCTCGCAGTGCCGTTGCTGGGTTTTTTCCTGTGGTGGCCGGATTGGTCGCTGGGCTATCTCGTCGGCTTCTTTCTCTACTGCCTGATCGCGCTGACCGATTATCTCGACGGCTATCTCGCCCGGGCGCAGGGGGCGGTATCGAAGCTCGGGACATTCCTCGATCCGATCGCGGACAAGATCATGGTCGCCGCCGTCATCCTGATCCTGACCGCGCAGGGATTCCTGCGGGGCCCCTATGTCGGCGATTTTCACGCCATTGCCGGGCTTATCATCCTGCTGCGCGAGATCGCGGTATCGGGGCTCAGGGAATTTCTCGGCGGGTTGCAGGTTTCCGTGCCGGTCTCGCGGCTGGCCAAGTGGAAGACCGCCTTCCAGCTCGTCAGCCTCGCCGCGCTAATCCTGGGCGGCGCGGTGCACGGCCAGCCCTGCCAGGCGCTGGGCGAGGGGTGCAAGAGCGTCGCGGAAAGCTGGCTGCATGTCGCCGGGCTGACGACCCTGTGGACGGCGGCGGTGCTGACTCTGGTGACGGGCTGGGATTACCTGCGCGTGGGGCTGCGCCACATGGATTGAGGGGCGGTCCATCGGCGCGCCAAATAGAATTGGAAGTATTCGCCATAATGGGATAGTAAAGAGCGCGAATGTTTCAGCCGAGGGGGCAGCTCATGAATGTTCGCCATTTCCTTTTTTGCACGTTCGCCTGTGTCGCATTGCCGATCGCCCCGCTCAACGCCGGCGGCAATGTCTCCGACAAGCCAGAGCGTAAAAGCGAAACTTTCGTGCGCGCGGCCCGGCCCGGGGAGTATCAAACCAAGATTAATAAGAAATTCGATGCCGGCCCGGGCAAAGAGGTTCCGGGACTACAGGGAAGCCCTTCTGACAAGGCGCTGAAGGGCGCGAAGGTCCTTTGCGACCTGCCTTTCGGCCCCCTCAATGGGGATGACGAGCTTATCGGTTCACGGCCGCAACCCGAGGCCGGAGCCGCGCTGATCGGAGCAGTGGCGACTTCGCTGTTCAAGTTCGCCTTCAAGAAGGAGGCGAAGGCGATCGAGAAGGAGTTGGCCCGTTACAAGTCGGAATATTCGGCGAGCATCTCCATCCCCGCCTTCGAGCGCAGTGAGGAGGGCGACCTTCGGCCTGTCCCGCGCTGCCTTCGTATCGTGCGTGCAAGTCGGCCCAAAGGCACCGGCGAAGCAAATGATGTGGAAGTGGAATTCGATGCGATCCTCTTTGTCCACTGGGTGCCCGAAGCGATGGCATGGCAGCTTGTTCCAATCGCAATCGCGACGGGTCGGCCGGTCGCGAAGGGGTCCTCGGTCGGCTTTGCCATGTCGTTCGCCGGAACCTCACCTTACGTCGAAGACGGGATCGGCAAACAGGCGACGCTGAACGAAACCGTCATTGCCAAAGGCAAATACGCGCTGTCTTCGGATGCAGAGTATCCTGACAAGATGAAATGGGCGGCGCCGGTAAAATATTGCGACATGCTGGAGCGGTTGCCTGTCGTCGAAACCGAGGAGGCCGGGACGGACAAGGATCAGGCCGCCACTGGGGCATCATCCGAAAAGACGATCGCTGATTACCTACTCGATTGCAGCATCACATCCCCAACCGCGCGGACCGGGATCGTCCCCGGCGCAGCGCTGCTGCCGATACCGGGCCAGGTTCCGCAGGCCGGGCGGGTGAGCAGTGCGAGCCTCGCTTTCAAGATCGTCGAAACCGGCAAGGGCAGGCGCAAGGCCAAGCTCGAGGACTGGAAACTGTTCGCCGAAACAGCGGGAGGCGATATCGGCGGGGCCTTGGGCGCTGCGATCGGCGAACTGCTCAAAGGCGATGACGAATAGGGGGTGGCCGTTATCGTATCGCCTCGTCAGCGGGCTCCCCTGGCCGCGCGCGCGCCTCGCGGCGGGGTCTTTCCTGGCCGTGCCGCTTCGATCCATGGGGGCGCTCACCAGCCCAAAGCCCTGCCTTGCGATTGGTCGGGCAACGGCCGCAGGCGCGAGATCTCGCCGCAGGACCGTCCGTATAACGCGATCTGCAAACTCGAAGGATCGCGACCCGCCACCGGGTTCCTGATCTCGGACCGGCATGTCCTCACCGCGGCCCACGCCGTGCGGTGCATCACCCATGCAATCGTGAGGTTTCCGGGGACCGGTGCGAAGCCGATCAAGGTTCCTGCGCACAAGTGCCGTATTCACCCGCGATACAAGCCAGGCCAAGATTGTGACAACAATAACTGGGCGTTCGACCTCGCTGTCATCCCGCTGCCATCCAGGCTCAGGATCGCACCGCTTCCGCTGGCGTTCATCTCGCAAGCGCGGTTCGATCAGTCCCGGCTCGAGATCGCTGGCTATGTCGATGGGGCATTGCTTGCTTACAGGGAAGGCGATGGCCCATTCTGCTCCAGCAATATCGGGCAAAGGGAAGCCGCGCTGCGTCTCCCGCTTGTCCACCACCGGCTCGACACGAGCCGGTCGCAAAGCGGTTCTCCGCTGATCGCTTTCGGAGCCGACGGGGAACCCGTCGTCGTCGGGGTGCATGTCGCCGGCCCGCGTAGCAATGTCTTTGGGGGGCTGGGCAACCGCGCCTGCGCGTTTCGACCCGAGCTGCAGGGGCCGGGATTCTCGCTGCCTATTCCCCCCCCTGCCGGGGGCACTTCCTAGCGCCGTCCCCTGACGCACGCCCTGACGCACGCCCTAACGCACCGGCGGATCGACCCGCGGGACCTGTCCGACCGGGGCGACCGGGTCGCCGTCCTCGCGCGGCGGGCGCGCGTCCTCGGGCACGTCGTCGATCTGCATGTCGCGCGTATTCACCTCCTCCAGATTGCGCGCGGTCACGCTCAGGCTCTCGCCGTCCCAGCACAGCTCGTTGAAGGAGGGCGGGGTCGAGCGGGTCCGTTTCGACAACGTCCCCGCGCCGATCATGCGCACCGGGCCCTCCGTCGTCTCTTCCATGATATCGAACGGATCGTGGACATGCCCGCTGATCACCGCCTCGACCGGGCGCCGCGCCAGTTCCGCCAGCGCCTTGCCGCCATGGCGGGTGAGCGCGGTGCCTTCGGTTCCCACTTCGCGCAAGGGGTGATGCACCGCGACGAGCGCGCGGCGACCTTCGGGCAGGGCGTCGATCGCGTCCAGGCACTTGGCGAGCGCCCGGTCCGTGACCCAGCCTTTCGACCAGTTCAGCCGCGGCTGGGCGCGCACCGCGGTCTTGAGCGGCACGATGACGAGGCCGTTCAAATCGATTGCGCGCTCGATCAGCTTCGCCATGCCCTTGAACCGCTTGTAGGGATCGAAGAAGCGTTCGACGGGGTTGAAATAGGGCATGTCGTGATTGCCGACCTCGACGGTGACGGGCACGTCGAGGCCGGTGATCCAGTGGATCGCAGCATTGAATTCGCGGTGCCGCGCGCGCATCGTCAGGTCGCCTGTGATCGCCACCGCGTCGGGGCGGCGCTCGGCGATTTCCCGCTTCACCCAGTCGAGCGCCTGGTTGTCCTCCAGCCCGAAATGGATGTCGGACAGGTGGAACAGCAGGCGGTTGGCATCCTTGCGACCGGTCATGCCGGCCTCGCTTTCGTCCCGAGGCCCATGATTTCGAGGGCGAAGGGCTCGCGCCGGATCCGGACCTCGGCCCCCGTCCGGGCGTGCTCCCCGTCGATCATCAGGTCGATGGTCGATCCTTCGACCGCTTCGATCCGGGCGCGGTCCATGATGCCGAGCTCGTCGAACGGACCCTCGCGGAAATCGCGCCGGGCCATGGCGAGGCCCTGGCGCAGCCAGTCGCCGAGATTTTCCATCCGGTAGCCGCGGGCCACCATTGCCCCGTCCGGCAGCGAGAAGTGGAGGCCGGGATAGCCCTCTTCGCGTCCCGCAGCCGGATCGGCGAGGCGCGCCAGAGCCCCGCTCGCCGCCTCGCGGGTGATGTCGAGCGATTTCGCCGCCGCTTCGCCCATGTCGCGCGCGCGTATGTCTTCGCGCACGTCGGCCCAGCGCGCGCCGGGGCCGCACAGGATTTCGGCAAGGGCGGTGTGGCCCGCGCAGCGCATGCAGTGCCGCCGCGTGCCGACGAGATCGCCGCGCGCCAGCATGGCGGCGATCTCCGGCGCGCAAAGCGTGCCGAACATGGCCGTGGCAAGCAGGTTCTGCGTGCCGCCCGGCAGTGCGAGCACCGCGCCGTCCCAGCCCTCCGCCTCCAGCCTTGCGAAATGGCGCGAGATCGTCCCGTCGCCCGCGAAAACGACGAGCAGCCGCGCCCCCAGCTGATCGAGCGCGGCGCGGCCGGGCAATTCGTCCAGGCGGCAGTCGAAAGTGCGCACGCCCGCCCCGCCTTCGCCTCTCTCGCCGCCGCCGGACACGGCGCCGCTGCCCGGGAGTGCGGCGCGCACATCGGCGACTGCCCGTTCGCTGTAGCTGCCGCTCGCACTGTTGACGACAAGGACCGGGGGCAGAACGGGGCACGCGTTTTTGTTCATGCACTTATGACGCATCGCACGCGCGCCTGTTCCGGTGGGGGCAGGCTTTCACACGGTCGAGGGGCGGCTTGCAATCTGCGGCAATCCCCTGTTCAAGTCGCGCCTGTTAAACGGTGCATCGCATCGGCGGGCCGAGCGCCCGCAAGACCTGAATTAACAAAGAGAGACTTTTATGAAGGCCCGCATCATGGCCCCTGTTCTGACGACTGTTTCCTTCGCTGCGCTGGCTGCCGGCAGCGCGCTTGCAACGCCCGGAGAGACGACGAGCAAAAGCATGACCCAGACCGCCCCCATCTCCGCCGCCGAGGCAAGCTCCGCATACGCGACACCCGAGGGCACGGGCTATTTCGCCTCGCCCAGCGACCTGCCGTTCCGCGCGCCCGATTTCACCCGGATTTCCGAGTACGACTACCTCCCCGCCTTCGAACAGGGCATGGCGATCCAGAAGGCCGAGGTGCGCGCGATCATCGACAATCCGGCGCCACCGACGTTCGGGAACACCATAGTCGCGCTGGAAAAATCGGGGCGGATGCTGGGGCGCGTTTCGGCCGTTTTCTTCGCGCTGACGGGTTCGAACACGACCGACCGGCTCGATGAAATCAACAAGGAAATCAGCCCGAAACTGTCGGCGCACAGCGATGCGATCCTGCTCGATCCCGATCTCTTCGCCCGGGTGAAGGTGGTCTACGATGCGCGCGCCAGCATGACGATGACGGTGGAGGACGCGAAGCTGCTGGAGGAAACCTATGCCGACATGGTTCATGCCGGCGCGCTGCTCACCGATGCCGAACGCGAGCGGGTGAAGGCGATCAACACGCAGCTTTCGATGCTGACCACCGAATTCGGCCAGGTGCTGCGCGATGCGACCAACGACCAACCGCTGATCGTCGACACGCGCGAGGAGCTTGCCGGGCTTTCGGACGCCGATATCCGCGCCGCCGCCGACCTCGCGGCGGAACAGGGCATGCCGGGGAAATACGCCATCGCGCTGCAGAACACGACGCAGCAGCCGCTCTTGCCCGCGCTCGCGAACCGCTCCGTGCGCGAGGCCCTGTTCATGCGCAGCTACACCAGAGCCGACGGGACGAACCCGGAATACGACACGCGCATGATCCTTGCGAAGATCGCCCGGCTTCGCGCTGAAAAGGCGGCGATTTTCGGCAAGGAGGACTGGGCTAGCTACACCATGTACGACCGCATGGCGAAGGTCCCTGCAACCGCGCTTTCCTTCATGGAGCAGATGGTCCCCGCGCTCGCCGCAACCCAGCGGCGCGAGGCGGAAATGCTCAACGCGGCCATTCGCGCCGAGGGCGGCAATTTCGAAGTGCAGCCCTGGGACTGGTATCGCTATGCCAACAAGGTGAAAGCCGATCGTTACGATCTCGATGAGAGCGCGGTGATGGAATATTTCCAGATCGACCGCGTGCTCGAGGACGGCGTGTTCTACATGGCGAACCGGCTCTATGGCCTCACCTTCGAGAAGCGCGACGACATCCCCGTTTACCACCCGGACGTCTCGGTCTACACCGTGTTCGAGGAGGACGGGTCCGAGCTCGGCCTGTTCTATTTCGACCCCTATCAGCGCGAATCCAAGCGGGGCGGGGCGTGGATGAGCAATTTCGTCGACCAGTCGCACCTGTGGGGGACGAAGCCGGTCATCTACAACGTGCTCAACATCCCCAAGGCGGCAGAGGGCGAGGTGCAGCTCGTCGGTTTCGACGATGTGAACACCATGTTCCACGAATTCGGCCATGCGCTGCACGGCCTGTTCGCGGACCAGAAATATGAAAGCCTGTCAGGCACGGCGACCGCGCGCGACTTCGTCGAATATCCCAGCCAGGTCCACGAAATGTGGGCGACCGACCCGGAAGTGCTGCAGAACTATGCCAGGCACTATCGCACCGGCGAGACGATCCCGATGGACATGGTCGAGAAGATCGAGGCCGCCTCGCGTTTCAACCAGGGCTATGATTTCGGCGAGGTGGTCGAGGCCGCGCTGCTCGACATGAAATGGGCTGCCCTGTCTCCGCAAGAAGCCGCCGCGATCGACACGCCGGACAAGGTCACGGCCTTCGAGGAACGTTCACTCGAGGAACTCGGGCTCGAGATCGACCTTGTCCCGCCGCGCTATCGCTCGACCTATTTCAACCACATCTTCAGCTCGCCCGCAGGCTATTCGGCGGGCTATTACAGCTATCTGTGGACCGAGATGCTCGACCGCGACAGCCGCGAATGGTTCCGCGAAAACGGCGGCCTGACCCGCGCAAACGGCCAGCATTACCGCGACACGGTGCTCAGCCGGGGCGGGACGATGGACTATTTCGAGATGTATGAAAACTTCGCCGGACGGCAGCCGGACGTGCAGCCGATGCTGGAGGCGCGCGGACTGGTTTCGGGCGACGAGGCGGCGGACAGCGAAGCCTCCGACGGCAGGCTGCCGCCCCGCTCGCTTGGCGAATCGTGACCTGAGCAATCGAGGCGAGGGCGGGGGCGCGGGTCTATTCCGCGCGCCGCTCTCGCCGTCGATAAACCACCTCGGTCACCGCGAATACGAGCGCCATGAGCGCGTGGGGAAAAACGCTGTTGCCCGCCGCGTAACTGACGATCGTAGCGATCACGCTGCCGATTATGACCGCGATGCTCCCCGCCTTTACGAACTTGCTGCGTGGTTCCATGTGGCGCGCCCTTCCTGCCGGGCAGGATCATGCCACGATCCGCGCCGTTTCGCCAAGAGGACCGCGTGGAGGCCCGGCTTTCGGGCCGATTGCGTCCGCCTCGCGCCTAGCGGGCGTGCGGCAGGCGGGCGACCTTGCCGCCCCCGGCGGCGATGGCGGGTTGCGCTTCGCCCCCGCCTGTCTTGCCCCCGCCCGCCTTGCCCCCGCCCGTCTTGCCCCCGCCCGTCTTGCCCCCGCGCGGCGCGAGGGGCATCGCCACCAGCTCGCCGCCCGCGCCCGCTTCCCCGCCGGCGCGGCGATAATGGTCGAGACTGCCCTGCAGCCCCCTCATCTTTTCGTGCAATTCATCGTTTTCGCGCTCGACCCTTTCGAGCCGTTCGACCTTGCGGGCGAGCGCCCGGCTGTCCTTGCGTGCCTCGGCCAGCGCCTTTTCGAGCCTCGCGCATTCGTCCTGCGTGGCGGCGAAGCGGCGGTTCACCTCGCCCAGCCTATCGCCATGGTCGCGGATCGCGCTGCGGGTCGAGCCGAGTTCCTGCTTCACCTGTTCGGTCTCGCGCGCCATCGCCACGGACTGGTCCTTGAGATTGCGGTTCTCCTCGCCCAGCGCGCGGTTCTCCTCGCGCATTTCATCGAGCAGGCGGCGCGTGACCTCGTGCCCGCTGCGTTCCTGTGTCAGCTCGCCGGTCAGCGCATAGGCCTTCGCCTCGAAAGCGATCTCGAGATCGGCCCGCGCCGTTTCCAGCGTGCGGGCACGCTCGCGCAGGGTCTCGTGTTCTTCCTCGAGCCTTTCGTGGCGGCTCTGCGCGGTCGCGAGCTTTTCGGACAATTCGCCGACCCGCCGCTCCTGCGCGGCGCCGTGCTCCTCGCTTTCGGCGATCCGTTTCGCATCGCGCTCGGCCGCGAGGCGCGCTTCGTCGCTGGCGTGGCGCGCCTCTTCGAGCGCGCGGTCGCGTTCGCCAAGGGTGGTGCGCAGGCGCGCGATTTCCATCTCGCACTGTTCGCGCGCGGCCCGGTTTTCATCGGCTTCGCGAGTCAGCCTCGCGGCGGTTTCCGACAGGCCGCGGGCGCGCTCCCTGGCTTCTTCATGCGCGCGGTGCATTTCGCCGCGCTCGCGCATCGCCGTTTCGAGCCGACGCTCGGCCCGCCCCGTTTCCTCCCGCGCTCGGGCGAGGTCTGCGGCGAGCTCCTCGCCGCGCGCCTCGAGCCTTTCGGCCTCGCGCTGCCGCTCGTCCAGCCGGCGGGCGAGGTCGCGGTTCTCCTCGGCGAGGCCGGGGACCCGCTCCGCCTCGCTTTCCAGTTCGGCGATCAGGCGCGCGATCCCCTCGGCATCTGCGCGCGCATCGTGCATCGCGCCCATCACCGCGTCGAGCTGGCCGCGCAGCGCCTCGGCCCGCTCGGTCCGGTCGGGGGATGAGGGGGCGGTCTTAGCGCGCGCGGAATTTCCGGCCGTCCCGCGCGAGGGGCGCGGGCCTGCCGTTCCGCGCGCGGCGGCGCGACCTGCGGGGGCGGGGGCTAGCGGCCGGGAAGGGGTGAGGAAGGAGGAAAGCCTGAATTTGCGCATGATCAATCCCTGTGCCGGGTCCCGGGTGGGGCGCGCGAGGCTTGGTGGGGATGGCGCGCCGTGTTCTCGCCATGGATAATGCGCGATTCATAATTTCCGCGCAGTTGGGCCGGGCCCCGGGGATTCTGCCTAGGCAGGCCTCGATATGGTTCCGGCCGGCGCTGCATCGGGGCGGGAGGCGGAAAAGGCGGGCGGGGGGCCTATTTGTAAATTGTTTATTTCCGTTTGGCACGTAGCACCCCGAATAACGGGGTGTGACAATGGTAAAGGCTGTCAGGAAATGCATGCGCGATTCCTCCGGTGCGACCGCGATGGAATACGGATTGATCATTGGATTCGTCGCGCTCGGATCGGTCGGGGCCCTGACCGCTCTGGGTGCGGGGGCCAGCGACAGCTTTGACGAAGTCAATACGAACCTCTCCAGCGAGGCAGGCGGTTCGGGCAATGGGGGCTCGGGCAATGGAGGGTCCGGCGGCGGGTCCGGCGGGGGCAATTTCGGCGAGGATGATGGCGCCGGGTCCGGCGGGGGCGGCGGCTCGGGCGGTAGCGGCTCGGGCAGTGGCACGGGAGGAAGCGGTTCGGGCGGCGGCGACCCGGGCAGTGGCTCGGGCGGTGGCGGCTCGGGTGGCGGATCGGGCGGCGGCTCTGGTGGCGGCGGCTCGGGCAGTGGCGGCGATGATCCGGGCGGAAACGGTGGCTCCGGCGGCAATGGCAATGGCTCGGGCGGCAATGGCAACAGTGGCGGCGGCAACGGCGGCGGCGGTAATGGCGGCAACGGCAACGGCGGCGGTAATGGCAACGGTGGCGGCGGCAATGGCAACGGTGGCAATGGCAACGGTGGCAACGGCAACGGTGGCAACGGCAACGATGACCGCGACGAGGACGATCGCGATAACGAAGAGGACGAAGACGAGGACGAGGACTACGACGACGAAGAGGATGAAGACGACGAAGACGACGAAGACGAGGACGAGGACGACGATCCCTGGTGGAGATGGTGGCCCTGGTGATGATCGGCTGAGAGGCGCGGATGATCGCAGGACGGCATCGCGCCGGCCGCCGGACCGTTGCCCGAGAATTGCTCTTCAAGCGTCGCAAGGGCGCGTCTCGACTTCGCCCGGGCGCGCCAAGTGCGCGTTTCCGCAGCATTCGCTCGGCAGCCTGCCGATCAGCCCGCGCGCAGTTCCCCGGCAAGCAGCCTGAAATCCGCCTCGCGCGGGGAATTGCGCCGCCACACCAGCGCGATTTCGCGTTTCGCGCCCTCGCCCTCGACCGGGCGCGCCACGACCTCGGTCCCGGCGAGAATCCCCGCCTCGATCGCCATTTCCGGCAGCAGGGTGAGACCCAGATCGTTGTCGACCATCTGCACCAGCGTGTGCAGGCTGGTCCCGATCATGCTCGCGCTCGCCCGCAATTCGCTGCGGTTGCACGCGGCGAGCGCGTGTTCGCGCAGGCAGTGGCCGTCCTCCAGCAGCAGTAGGCGGCCAGAGGAAATCATCGGATCGATCATGTCGGGCGGGATTTCCTGCGGCGGATCGCGCGGATCGTCCTTGGGAAAGGCGACATAGAGCCGGTCGTCGGCGATATGTTCCAGTTCGACATCGCCGGTGTCGAAGGGAAGGGCGAGCAGCACGCAATCCGAGCGCCCATGCTGGAGGCTCAGCAAGGCATCCTGGCTGGTTTCCTCGCGCAGCATCAGTTCGAGCTCCGGGCGTTCGCGGCGCAGGCGCGGGAGCAGACGCGGGAGGATGAAGGGGGCGATCGTCGGGATGACGCTCATGCGCAGCTGGCCCGAAAGCGGCTTGCCCGCGGCCTGGACGAGGTCGGACAGCTCCTCCGCCTCGCGCAACAGCCGGCCCGCTTTCGTCACCACCTGTTCGCCCAGCGCGGTGAAGCGCACCACCCGGCGCGAGCGTTCGACCAGCGTCACGCCCAGCAGCGATTCAAGCTCGCGCACGCCGGCCGACAGGGTCGATTGCGAGACGAAGACGCTTTCCGCCGCGCGGCCGAAATGGCCGTGTTCGTGGAGCGCAACGAGATATTGCAGCTGCTTGATGGTGGGCAGGTAGGTGGACACGGGCCTACTCGCGCCTATTCCGCCGCCAGCCGGTCTTCCATGGCGGAGCGCATATCGTCGATATGGGTCATCTTGAGCTTGCCCTTTTCCACCGCGAAGGCGAGCTTGCCCTCGACGAGATCGAGCGCATCCTTGCCGAATACCTCGTAGCGCCAGCCCTTGAGGACATTGAGATCGCGCACCCCGGCGGCGAGCGCTTCCATTTCCTCGGCGCGGGTGAGCAGGCGGGCGGCGACATCGATTTCGCGCGCGCGGATTTTGAGCAGCAGTTTCAGAAGGTCCGCCACCAGCGCGCCCTCGCGGCCCAAAGGTGCGCCGCGCTTCATCTTCTCGGGCATCTCCTCCTTGGGCAGGGGTTCGGCCTCGGCGATGACCTTGAGCATGCGCTTGCCGATATCGTTGTCCTTCCACGCCGCCGACAGCCCGCGCACCTTGGCGAGATCGGCCTGTTTCTTGGGCGGATGGCTGGCGATGTCGGCGAGCGTTTCGTCGCGCATGATCCGTCCGCGCGGGATGTTCTTGTGCTGCGCCTCGCCCTCGCGCCAGGCGGCGAGCGCCTTCAAGCGCCCGAGCACCTGCGGGTTGCGCCCCGGCGAGCGGATGCGCTTCCACGCGGCATCGGGATCGATCAGGTAGTTCGATGGATCGGAGAGCCTTTCCATCTCCGCGTCGAGCCACACGCCGCGCTCGGTCTTGATCAGCTTCTTGAGGATCTTCGGGAAGATTTTCGACAGGTGGGTGACATCGCCGATGGCGTATTCGATCTGCCGGTCGGTCAGCGGGCGGCGCGACCAGTCGGTAAAGCGCGCACCCTTGTCGATCTGGATGTTCAGCCAGGTCTCGACGAGATTGGCATAGCCGATCTGTTCGGACTGGCTGATCGCCATCATCGCAACCTGCGTGTCGAATATGGGGTGCGGGGTCTTGCCGGTAAGGTTGACGATGATCTCGACATCCTGCCCGCCGGCGTGGAAGACCTTGAGCACGTCCTCGTTGTCGCACATCAGGTCGAGCAGGGGGGAAAGGTCGATGCCGTCGGCGAGCGGATCGATCGCGGCGGCTTCTTCGGTGTTCGCGATCTGCACAAGGCACAGTTCCGGCCAGTAGGTGTTCTCGCGCATGAATTCGGTGTCGACCGCGACGAAATCGGATTTCGCCAGCCGCTCGCACAGCTCTTCGAGGGCTTCGGTGGTCGTGATGAGGTCGTGTATGTGCATGTCGCTCATTATGTTGGTGGGCGGAGTGCCGCCCTCGGGGCCTTGCCGGTCCCTGGTGGAGAGGTCCCGCGCGACTTGACAAAGCGCCGGGCTTCGCCTGTTAGCGCGCGCATATCCGCTTGGGGCTTTGGCACCAGCCCGCGCCGGACATTGGCGCGCCCATAGCGCCTTACTCTCGAACAGGACAAGAGTTTAGATGCACGCCTACCGTTCCCATACTTGCGCACAACTTTCGGCCGAGAATGTCGGCGAGACGGTCCGTCTGTCGGGCTGGGTCCATCGCAAGCGCGACCATGGCGGGGTTCTGTTCGTCGACCTGCGCGACCATTACGGCATTACCCAGGTCGTCGCCGACGAGGATTCGCCGGCGCTGCCGGTGCTTGAACGCCTGCGCGCCGAATCGGTCGTCACCATCGACGGCGAGGTGAAGGCGAGGACGCCCGCGACGGTCAACGCGAACCTGCCGACCGGCGAAATCGAGGTGTTCGCCCGCTCCATCACCGTGCAGAGCGCGGCGGAGGAATTGCCGCTGCCCGTGTTCGAGGAGCCCGATTACCCCGAGGAAATCCGGCTGCGCTACCGCTTTCTCGACCTGCGCCGGGAAACCATGCACCGCAATATCGTGCTGCGCAGCCAGGTCATTTCCAGCATTCGCCGGCGCATGACCGAGCAGGGCTTCACCGAATTCCAGACCCCGATCCTGACCGCCTCGAGCCCCGAAGGCGCGCGCGACTTCCTCGTGCCCAGCCGGATGCACCCGGGCCGGTTCTACGCGCTCCCGCAGGCGCCGCAGATGTTCAAACAGATGATGATGGTGGCCGGATTCGACCGCTATTTCCAGATCGCGCCCTGTTTCCGCGACGAGGACCTGCGCGCCGATCGCAGCCTCGAATTCTACCAGCTCGACTTCGAAATGAGCTTCGTGACGCAGGAGGACGTGTTCCAGGCATTGGAGCCGGTGCTTGCGGGCACGTTCGAGGAATTCGCAGGCGGCAAGGCCGTGACCCCGGCGGGGAGCTTCCCGCGCATTCCCTATGCCGAGGCGATGCTGAAATACGGAACCGACAAGCCGGACCTGCGCAACCCGCTCGTCATCAGCGACGTCACGGGCCATTTCGAGCAGTCGGGCTTCGGCCTGTTCGAGAAGATCGTCGGCTCCGGCGGCGTGGTGCGCGTGGTCCCCGCTCCGAACACGGCGGATAAGAGCCGCAAGTTCTTCGACGACATGAACAACTGGGCGCGCGGCGAAGGCTATGCGGGCCTCGGCTATGTCACCCGCAAGGGCGGGGAATTCGGCGGGCCCATCGCCAAGAACCACGGGCCCGACCGGATGAAGGAGCTTTATGACGAGCTCGGCCTCGGCCCGGATGACGGCCTGTTCTTCGCCGCAGGCAAGGAGCCCGAAGCCGCCAAGCTTGCAGGCGCCGCGCGCACGCAGGTGGGCGAACAGCTCGGCCTCATCGAACAGGATTGCTTCAAATTCTGCTGGATCGTCGATTTTCCGATGTACGAGTGGGACGAGGAGGCGAAGCGGATCGACTTCTCCCACAACCCCTTCTCGATGCCGCAGGGCGAGATGGAGGCGCTGGAAACGCAGGACCCGCTCAGTATCAAGGCGTGGCAATACGATATCGTGTGCAATGGCTACGAGCTGTCTTCGGGCGCGATCCGGAACCACCGGCCGGACATCATGTACAAGGCCTTCGAGATCGCGGGCTACAGCCGCGAGGACGTGGATGCGAATTTCGGCGGCATGATCGAGGCGTTCAAGCTCGGCGCGCCGCCGCATGGCGGCTCCGCGCCGGGGATCGACCGGATCGTCATGCTGCTTGCGGGCGAAGAGGCGATCCGCGAGGTCATCGCCTTCCCGATGAACCAGAAGGGCGAGGACCTGATGATGGGCGCGCCCAGCCTTGCCGAGCCCAGGCAGCTGCGCGAACTCGCGATCCGCGTGGTCGAGCCGCCGAAAACGCCTGCAGCGGCCAAGGACGGCTGAACGCGCTAGAAAGAAGGGCACCCGGCATTTTCGCCGGATGCCCTGCGTGAAAGGCGTTTCGCTTTATCGTTCTGGTTGTTTCGGGACGGCTGGCCGTGCCTCTGGAAGGCCTTGGCCCCGCTGCCTTTGTAAAAATCCTGCCGTCGAACGCCGTCAGCCATATTGCCGATCGAGCACGTGGCCGAAGCTTTCACCCTCGTGCACGTCGCGCGCGGCGCGTTCGATCGTGCGGCGGGCGGCATCGTCCAGCCGATCGTCCGCGAGCGCGCTGTCATAGCGTTCGGCGAGATCGCTTTCGGCCGTTTCGATCCGGTGCGCGGCGGCCTCGTCCCCGTCCTGGAAGGCATCCATGACCGCGCGGATCAGATCGCCCGCCCGCGCCGAGGCGCTGGCATCCTTCACGGGCTCGCCCCCGCGTCCGGCGAGCGCCTCGTTGAGCATGTTGACGGTGCGGGTGCGCTGCGAAATGCGCCGTTCGAGCGTCTGTCGCAGCGCGCTGGCATGGGCTGTCTCGTGCGCGCGGCGATAGGCCTCGAGCGTGTCGTATGTGGCCTGTGCAAGGCCTTGTAGCATTTCCCTGTTGGCCATATCGGACCTCTCTCGCCTCCGGGTCTGAACCGGATTTCACCCGTGTTTCAAAAGACTTAATGCCGGGCTTGCCGATCCTATCCGGTGGGCGGGGCAGGCTGGTCGCGATCTGCGGCGAGGCGTGGTGCGCGTGCGTCGGCAGGGGCGCTCGTCGGAGGCCGCGATGCGAGGCCGATCCCCACTTGCGCTTGCCAGCGCCGTTGACTAGGGCCGAGCGTGACTTCTTTGCAAAACCCCAGACAAGAGGGACGAACATGAGCGAAACTGCCGACCGCGTGCAGAAGATTGTCGTCGAGCATCTCGGCGTCGAGGCCGACAAGGTCACTCAGGAAGCGAGCTTCATCGATGATCTTGGCGCCGACAGCCTCGACATCGTCGAGCTGGTCATGGCTTTCGAGGAAGAGTTCGGAGTTGAAATCCCCGACGACGCGGCGGAGAAGATTTCGACCGTGGGCGATGCGACCAAGTATATCGACGAACACAAGGGTTGATTCCCGGGGCTGATTGACCGCCCACGGCATGGCGCGCCCTTGCCTCTGCGACAGGCGCGCGAAGCTGAACGACAGGCCCTCAGCCCCATTCGCGGGCTGCGGGCCTTTGGTTTTCAGGCCCGATACAGCCGGGCCGCGCGCAGGGGTCATTGCCCCCTGTCCGGGAGACGAAAGGGATTGAAATGCGCCGTGTGGTTGTAACCGGGCTCGGTCTCGTCACCCCGCTTGGCGGGGATGTGGAGACCAGCTGGCGGAACCTGATCGCGGGCGAGAGCGGGGCGGGGCCCATCACCCGCTTCGACGCCTCGAACCAGAAATGCACCATCGCCTGCGAGGTGAAGCCCAAGGATCATGCCTGGGGGTTCGATGCCGACAGCCGTGTCGATCCCAAGATCCAGCGACAGGTCGATCCCTTCATCGTCTACGGCATCGATGCCGCCGGACAGGCGCTGGAAGATGCCGGCCTCACCGACATGACCGAGGAAGAGAAGCTGCGCACCGGCTGTTCGATCGGCGCAGGCATCGGCGGGCTTCCCGGGATCGAGCTCGAAAGCGTCAACCTGCACGAACGCGGGCCCGGCCGGGTCAGCCCGCACTTCGTCCATGGACGCCTCATCAATCTCGTCACCGGACAGGTGCAGATCAAATATGGCTTCATGGGTCCGAACCATGCGGTTGTGACGGCCTGTTCCACGGGTGCGCACTCGATCGGCGATGCTGCGCGCATGATCGCGGCAGACGATGCCGACGTGATGCTGGCAGGCGGCGCCGAAGGCACGATCAACCCGCTCGGCATTGCCGGCTTCGCGCAGGCGCGCGCGCTCAACACCAGTTTCAACGGACGCCCGACCGAGGCGAGCCGCCCCTATGACAAGGCGCGCGAAGGCTTCGTGATGGGCGAGGGCGCCGGCATCGTGGTGCTGGAAGAGTACGAGCGCGCCAGGGCGCGCGGCGCGACCATTTACGGCGAAGTCACGGGCTATGGCCTGTCGGGCGATGCCTATCACGTCACCGCGCCGCATCCCGAAGGCAAGGGCGCGGAACTCGCCATGCGCATGGCGCTGCGCAAGGCCGGGTTGGGCCCGGGCGACATCGACTATGTCAACGCCCACGGCACCAGCACCATGGCCGACACGATCGAGCTCGCCGCGGTCAAGCGCGTGCTGGGCGAGGACCTCGGCGGTGCCTCAATGAGCTCGACCAAGAGCGCGATCGGCCACCTTCTGGGCGGTGCGGGCGCAGTCGAAGCGGTGTTCTGCCTGCTCGCCATGCGCGACGGTATCGTGCCCCCGACATTGAACCTCGTCGACCCGGACGAGGGGACCGAAGGCATCGACCTCGTGCCCTTGAAGGCGCGGGAGCGCGAAGTGCGCGCCGTGCTCAACAATTCCTTCGGCTTCGGCGGGACCAATGCCTCGCTGATCATGCAGAAGGTCGACTAGGCGCGTGAGGCGGCTCGGCCTCGTCCTCCTTCTCGTCGTCGCACTCGTCGGGGCCGGGGCGTGGCTCGCCTATGCCCAGCTGGGCGAGGCGAACATCGAGGAGGAGACGGCTTTCGTCATTCCCTCCGGCGCGTCGATCAGGGCGGTGGCGGACAAGCTCGAGGCCGAAGGGCTCATCTCTTCGGCCGATGGCTTCGTGCTGAACGCCCGCCTGTTCGGCTCGTCCGAGCCGATCCAGGCGGGCGAATTCCGCCTGACGCCCGGCATGAGCCAGGCGCAGATCCTCGAAGCCTTCCAGACGGGCGACGTCATCCGCCGCTTCGTCACCGTGCCCGAGGGGATGCCGTCGATCATGGTGTGGGAGCGGCTGATGGCCGAGGAGCTGCTGACGGGCGAAATCGACGTGCCGAGCGAAGGCTCGATCCTGCCCGACACCTATTCCTTCGAGCGCGGGCAATCCCGCGCCGAACTGGTCGAGCGGATGCAGGCGGCGATGGATCGCTTCCTTGCCGAAGCCTGGGCCGAGCGCGCGCCGGGCATCGCGGTCGACACGATGCGCGAGGCGCTGATCCTCGCCTCGATCGTGGAAAAGGAAACCGGGAAACCCTCCGAACGTCGCATGGTCGCCGGGCTCTATTCCAACCGGCTGAAGGAGGGGATGCTGCTGCAGGCGGACCCGACCATCATCTATCCGATCACGAAAGGAAAGCCGCTGGGCCGCCGCATCCGCCAGTCCGAGATAGCGGCGGTCAACGATTACAACACCTACACCCGCACCGGGCTGCCCCAAGGGCCGATCACCAATCCGGGGCGCGAGAGCATCCGCGCCGTGCTCGACCCGGCGAAAACCAGCGCGCTGTTCATGGTCGCCGACGGGACGGGCGGCCATGTCTTTGCCGATACGCTGGAAGAGCACAACGCCAATGTCGCCGAATGGTATGCGCTGCGGCGCGAACGTGGGGAGATGTAGTCTTACTTGGCGAATTAGCGTGAGTCCCTGCGCAGGCAGGGACCTCAGGCCACGCTGTGCGACATCGACCGAGGTCCCAGCCTACGCTGGGACTCGCACCTTTCCGGCGCGGCATGCTACCCCGCCTCCATGTCCCGCCCCTTCATCGTCACCGCCGTCCTCCCGCCCGACATCCAGGGCTGGGCCGAGCGCCTGCGCCGCGCCCATTTCCCGGTCGAGCGCAACCACCTGCACGCCCACGTCACGCTGTTCCACGCCTTCGCGCCCTCGCTGCTCGACGAGTTGAAAGCTTTCCTGCCCGATATTGCCCGCGAGTTCGCCCAGCCGCAGGCGCGCATTACGGGCCTGATGGATCTCGGCAAGGGCACGGCGATCGCCCTCGCAAGCGAGGAATTGCTACGCCTGCGCGCGCTGATCGCCGATCATTTCCATGGCAGCCTGACCGATCAGGACCTGCACGAACCGCGCCCGCACATCACGATCCAGAACAAGGTGTCCAGGCAGGAGGCGCGCGCCCTGCAGGTGGCCCTCGCGCCCGAGATCGAGCCACGCGCCTTCGCGTTTCCCGCCCTCGACCTGCACCGCTATGAGGGCGGTCCGTGGAGCCATGTGAAGCGCATGGCTTTTCGCGGCAAGGAGCGTCCCTGAAGCCCCTGCCGGAACGCGTCGGGCAGGGCCTGGTGTCGGGACACACGGGGCGCTTGACCGCAGGCAAGGCCCGCCCTAAATGCCCCGCTCGCCCGGGCGACGTACCGGCGCGAATCCCTTACGGGGCGGAGTAGCTCAGGTGGTTAGAGCAGCGGAATCATAATCCGCGTGTCGGGGGTTCAAGTCCCTCCTCCGCTACCAATATCCTTGATGGATGGCCGAAGTTGCGGAGTGACCGCGTGGTCGCCGTTATCCGGGTGCGACGGTTCGGCAGTTTCTAGGACCTCCAACTTCGCGCCGTGCTGCGTCAGAGGGCAGTTGGCAGCTCCTCGATGCAGCTCTTCGTCGAACTGTTCTCATCCGGGCGGAGCACCGCTTACGTCCTCTCAGTGCCTGTCCGAAATGGCTTTTTCGAGAGCGGTCAGAATTCTGGCTTTGCCGAACTCGTCTGGCTGCGGCCACCGCGGTTAGCTAGGTAAAGAGAATGAAAAATTCGCTTGTTGCTGGCCCATGGGTCCGAGGGGGCACACTCGATGCCAATCGCTCCCCGGTCAGGACGGACGTTCGATCAGAAACAGGCGGTCGTCCTTGAGACTGCCCACTCGCCCGACGACCCCTAAGTCGATACCAGCCAGCCGCCGACCCGCCACCGCCCCATATTGGGCATGACCAATCTTGCGTAGCCATTGCCATCAGTCTCATTCTGAAGCGGTCCCATGCATATGTGGGAGGGGAGGCGCAGATGAAATCGATTGCTTTGCCGCTGGTATTCCTTCTCGCAGGGACCGGCTGCACGCATCAGGGCGCAGAACAAGGCGAAATGACCGAGATGGATCAGGGTATCTCTCTTGCCGAAACCACTTGGCGCCTTGCCGAGATCGCGGAGCATCCCGGCGATGCCGCTCTTGTCGGCGAGGTTGAGGCAGGTCTCTACACATTGGTCCTGGACCCCGATGGCAGGGCCGCGTTCCGGCTCGATTGCAATCGAGGCTTCGGTCGCTGGCAGGGGACGGTTCTGGAGAAGCAGGCGAGTGGGCAGCTTTCCTTTTCCCAGATCGGTGTGACGAAGGCGCTGTGTGCGCCGGATTCTATCAGCGACGCTGTGACTGCGGATTTGGCGCGGTTCGACACGTTCTCCCTGAAAGGCGAGCAGCTGGTTCTTTCGGATGCCGAAGGCACGCTTCGCTACGTCTGGAAGCCCGCTGAGCTTGAGGGCGAGCGAGGCGGCGAATAGATGGGCCGTCCTTCGCCAAGACTGCGCGGGATCAGCCGTTCCGCACTTTCCGCAAGCGCCATCTGCACCGCTTTCCTGACAGCGGCTTGGGGATCGCCGCTCGCCGCGCGGCCTATTGATCGGGACGTGGTCGCGACCTCGTCTTCCGGGAACGAGACGCTCGCGGCGACGCCGTCCAGCCTGGCCGGGATCGCGGAGAAGGGCGATGCCGCGCCTCGGCAGGATCGCCGCAGCGTCGAACCGGCATCGCCACAGGGTGACAAGGACCTAACCTTCATAGTGAGCCCCTATGTCTGGATCCCGACCGTGACCGGCAATATCGGCACTTCGGCGCAAGGGCTCGACTTTGCGCTCGATGCGGGCGACCTGCTCGACGTCTTCGAGTTCGGCGGGCTGATCCACGGCGAGGTGCGCCACAAGTCGGGCTGGGGCGTCTCGACCGATTACATCTTCGCCAATCTCGGGACGGGCGTCGATATCGTGATCGGCGACGTGGATGCCGATATCGATGCCGAGGTGCTCGAGCTGACGCTGGTTCGCCGGATCGACGCGGGCAGCGATGCGATCGACCTTTATGCGGGTATTCGGCGCTGGGACGCGGATGTCGCCATCGCGATCGACACCTTCTTCTTCGACGACACCATCGTCACCGGCGACGAATGGACCGACCCGATCGTCGGCGCGCGCTACCAGCACGAATTCGCGCGTGACTGGCGTGTGCTCGTGCAGGGCGATATCGGCGGTTTCGGCGCAGGTTCCGATTTCAGCTGGAACGCCGTTGCAGGCGTGTCTCATTCGCTGTCGGACAGGGCCTCGATCCAGCTTGTCTACAAGACATTGAGTGTCGACAGGCAAAGCCCGGCAATTGGCGATGGCCCGCCGATCGATCTCGATATCACGATTTCCGGGCCGCTCATCGGCTTTGCCTATCGTTTCTGACGCGCATCCCGCCAGCCGCCGGGATGGCGGAGTGGGATGCATTTGCTTACTGCTCGAATTCCCGGTCGAGGCAGCCGTTCTCTTCGACAGCGCTTTCCCGCCCCATGTCGAAGAACTGGTTCATCCGCTGCGTGTCGAAGATTTCCGCATCTTCCGCTTCGATGTCCTCCTCGATACCGCACAGCGATACCCGGACCCTGTTCCTTTGCCCGAACAGTCGAAGTCCCGAAAGAAATGTCTGGTCATGCGAGGTGAGCGTGACGGAGATCGAGCGCTGGAGGATCGACAAGGCATCCGCCCCGACGACCTCGAACTTGGGCTGGAGCCGGCCATTGTAGAGGATCCAGATATTGCGCTGGCCCGCGCGGGAGTTCAGCCGGCGTTCCAGCAATTCCAGCGGAAGAACGAAAAAGCTGCTGACGACGCCGCCATCGACATGCATCTCCGAAAAGCTGTGGGATCCGTCGTTCGCCTCTATGAAAACGGGCGGGAAAACGCCCGGAATGCTCGCCGAAGCCAGCAGCACCTGGCGGAACAGGGCGTCGCCCTGCGGCGTCCCTCGCGCTGCGACTGCACCCATGTCCCAGATCATTCCGCGCCCGGTGTCGAGCTGTGTCGTCATGACAAGCAACCGCCGCCCCTTTTCGTGTTCTGCCGCAATGCGATCCAGAAAGTCGCGGGTGGTGTATTTCGCGATCAGGTCCTTGAGCGGGTCGGTGCGGGCGACCGCAGATTTACCGAACAGGATGCCGAAGGGGCGGCTTCGATAGACATCGCTTGGCCCTATGCCGGTGTAGATCGTCCTGAGCGCTTCATCTTGCGAAGTGCCCAGGAAGGCGAAAGGTGCGATCAGTGCACCAGTGCTGACCCCGGTCACCAGGTCGAATTGCGGCCGCGATCCCTTGTCGCTCCAGGCATTGAGAAGTCCTGCCGTGTAGGCACCCTTGTCCGACCCGCCCGAGATGACGAGCATGTTTTCCGGGTCAGGCAGCCCGCTTGCCTTGCGGTCGGAATAGACCTGCCCGATCCACGCATTGTAGCGGGCCCGGTCGCTTCCAGACCAGAAGCGGACAGGTGAAGAGCCGTTATCGCCCGGCAGGATCGATGCGATAACCGAAGAAGGCTCGGTATATTCGATCCGCTCCATCCCGGCGCAGGCGGATGTCAGGAGGCCCAAGAGGCCGAGGGTAGCCCGCGCTGCATGTCCACCGGCCACGCGAATTAACGGCATTCCCCGCCGCGTGAACCTTTCGATACGAGATTGGGTCATTGTCACCATACGCGGATGCAGCCGCTGTTCCGTCGGCAGCGAGAGTGTTTCTAATTGCCTTGCGGCTCGCCCTGCGCCGCCTGTGCCGACCTGATATGCACGTCCTGCTGCGGATAGGGCATCGACAGACCCTTCTTGTCGAACGCTTCCTTCACCTGCCGGGTGAGGTCCCAGTAGACGTCGAGATAGTCCTCCGCGCGCACCCATGGCCGGCAGACATAATTGACCGAGCTTGCCGCAAGCTCGTTTGCCGCGACCGTCGGTTCGGGATCGGCGAGTATCTTGGGGTGGGCCGCGACGATTTCGCCGATCGTGTCGAGAACTTGCTGGATTGGATCATCGTAGGATGCGCCGAAGACGAGATCGACACGTCGCACGTCGCTGACCGAAGCATTGACGATGACATTGCCCCAGACATTGCGGTTGGGCACGATTATGATCTTGTTGTCGACCGTGGCGATCGTCGTGGCGACGATGCTGACATCCTTCACGGTTCCGCTCACCCCGCCGACATCGATGTAGTCGCCCTCGTCGAAAGGCTGGTTGACGAGGATCATCAGACCGCTCGCCAGGTTGCCGAGCGTGTCCTGGAAGGCGAAGGCGAGAATAAAGGATGCGCCTCCGATCAGAGCGAAGAGCGGGGTCACATCGATATCGACCGAGGCGAGCACCACCAGAACGCCGATGACTATGAAAATCCAGAAGAACATCGCCGCGATGAATGCCTGAAGCAGCTTCGACAGCTTCGAGAAACGGCCCAGCCAGACATGGACTATCCCGCGCGCGAAGCGGGCGACGAGAACGATGGCAGCCAGCGCCAGAAGCGCGATACCTATCCGCTTGAGTAGCGCTATCCCGCCATCGGGCCGACCCAGCCAGGTTACGAGGGAACCGATGAGCGCCGTCGTGCTGGCCTGCGAGGTCTCCTCGAAAAGCACCGCTTCGCGATAGGCGCGCAGATCGGCAACCCGGCCTTCGTCGCCCCCCTTTCGCGCGAAGGAATCGACTGCCATCGTGAAGCGCGAAAGCAGAGCGGCTCGCTTTTCGACCAGTTTTATGAGACGGGCAAAGCGCGGATCGCCTTCCTGAGCCGGATTGCGCGCGATGTCGGCCTGAAGATCGGCGATTTCCTGAGTCGCGTCACGAACATTAGCGAGCCAGGCATCGGTGACTTCGCCAAGCTCATCCTTGGTCAACGGGATAAGCAGATGCGAGAGTTCCTCGATCGTGACCGAGGGATCGGTAACGCGCTCGGGGAACGCTGTTTCCGGCTCGGTTCCGCCTGTTGAATCGGATTGCGCCTGTTCGGACGTATCCGGCGCCGGATCGGAAGATTCCTGGGCGAAAGCGGGGCCGGGAAGCAGCGCAAGCCACAGCGTCGCCGCAAACACCAGCAAATAACGTGTCATCATGGTGCGCTCCGGCCGCTCAGTCCTTGCCCATCAGATATTCGGCGACTGCCTGGTAGGCAGGCAATGAAGTGGGATCGATGAAGCCGTTCTGCGCCCTGGGATAGGAAGCGAAGCGGACCAGCACCATCTCGGCGGTCGGATCGACATAGATCGTTTGTCCATGGACCCCGCGCGCGGCATAGGCGCCGTGCTCGTTATGGAAGACCCACCACTGGCTGGTGTAGCTGCCGCCCGGAATGGTCGGGAAACCGGCGAATTTCGAGCGGTCACCTCCTTTCGCGATGCGCTCTGCGACCGCGGCCGGGAACAGACGCTCGCCGCCCGCTACGCCCTTGTCGAGCATGAGCTGTCCGAGCCGCCCGAGATCGCGCAGTCCGGCGGTAATGCCGCCGCCTGCGAACGGAACGCCCTTG